>CAWFSX010000087.1:0-11886 GCA_963818595.1 uncultured delta proteobacterium | reverse complement strand
AACGTGGAACCCGTCTCCTTACCTATCCTTCCTAAATTCTTTGGTCTCCAGATTTCAACCATGATTTAATAATTGTAATTTACAAAGTTTTATTGGGAAGGAGCGGTTTCGGGAAAAGGGACATCCGCCAGCAGACCCATCACCTCCGAGGGTTATGTTGAACTCACTGGATATGCTGGCAGTTTGGGTGGACTTTTTTGATAAAGTTTGGTTGCCTCTCCACGAGAATTCGAAGGATATCGCATCCTCAACGCTGGTCAGATTTATTGTCCGATGATTTTTTGGAGGGCAGCATCGATATCCGGATATTGGAAAGTAAAACCGCTCTCCAGCAACCTCCGCGGGATCACTCTCTGTCCTTCGAGGATGACCGATCCAAATTCTCCTAAAACCAATTTTACCATGAATCCAGGGGCAGGAAGGAATGAAGGTTTATGTAGAGCTTTTCCAAGTGCCTTTGCAAGATCTTTATTTCTCACTGGATTTGGAGAACATACATTGACAGGACCTGAGATTTCGGGGTGCTTCAAAAGGAATGCAAAAGCTTCTGCCAAGTCTTTTATATGAACCCAAGAGAACCATTGTTTACCACTTCCAATAGGACCTCCAATATATTTCTTAAAAAGAGGAATCATCTGACCAAGGGCTCCTCCTTTTTCACCTAAAACAATACCAAATCGGGTGATGACCACTCGGGCCCCTTTTTCTCTGGCTTTTAAAGCCTCCCCTTCCCATTCCACAGCAATTCGGGCCAAAAAGTCATTTCCTGGAGGAGATTCTTCAATCAGTTCTTCATCTCCATGAAAACCGTAATAGCCAACAGCCGAGGTGCTCAAGAGAGTAAAGGGTCTTTCGGGATGAATCGATGGGATTCCTTCGACGATATTTTGGGTGGTACTGACCCGACTTTCTCGAATCGCTTTTTTATGTTCCTCTGTCCATTTACTGAAAATGGAAGCTCCTGCGAGATTGATCACAGCATCATGATTTTTAATTGCTTCCTGCCAAGAACCCTTCTTGGTCGGATCTCCTTCTAAGTAGGAAATTCCTGGCGAGGCCCCCTTTGCCCCCTTCAAGGAACGGGTCAGGATGGTCACTTCATGGTTATCCTTAATTAAACGAGAGGTCAGTTGCGTACCCACAAAGCCTGTACCACCAGTGATCAGGATTTTCATTCAGTCACCCATCCCTTCTGCTTTACAAAACCCAAAGCCTTTTGATTCATTTCAGTTTGTTTCTATTTTTTATCTCCGATCAGGGGTAATACCTTATCAATGCGAAAATAGACGAGGTATTTGATCTGATCTTTATATGCGGTATAAGCAGGACAACTCTCTCTTCGCCGGATCTTATCAATAAGGGACTTATCTTTTTCTTCCTTGATTTTTGTCAGATACAGCCTCTTGCCAACATATCTTTCCTTTGCTTCCATAAATAGATAGGCGGCATAAGGATTTGACTGAAGATTCTTATGCATCAAACGATCTGCCATGATAAAGGCTACGGTTTTTTCATTAATGAAATGAGGCCTTCCATAGACAGCCGTACCCACTTTTCCTTTTGAATCGGATGTAGCAATAATCCCTCGACCTTTCGTCTTTTCAAAATATTCGCTCAGTTTCATCTTTTCCCTCCTGAATTTTATTTTAACCTACCTTAAATATAGTAATAGCCTGATCATAATGCAAATTTAAAGACCGCTTTAGTTTTTTCCGCTCAGTTGTTTCATCATCTTCACATACTCATCTGCATCAAACTTCCTTTTTAAACCCTTATCATTCATGTATCTCACATTTCCAAAAATCGGTCTCTCTCCCCAGGGGCGGTCATGTTTTCCAAAACACCAGGCCACTCCAGTAAACCCATTTGGATCTCTACCATCCAACTCATATTTATTATTCAGATAAAGGGCTGCGCGAAAAGCCTCTTCAGGAGTCTTGCTCCACTCGAGTATCTTCTTCCCCCAATACATTCGCATATACCCGTGCATTTTACCCTTTACGAACATCTCTCTCTGGGCGGCATTCCAGTAAGGGTCATGAGTTTTCGCTTGCTTCCATTTCTTTGAGAGTGATAGAGATACAGACGTTTCATCTTTCTGATGAGCTTTCAATGTCTTCTTCGCCCATTCAGGAATGGCTTCATAGGAATCATATTTTTCATTATAAAATACAAAATTCATGCTCAGCTCTCTTCTGATGATGAGTTCTTCGAGAAAGGCTTCTACTCCAGGACTCTTGGTTCCTTTGACCTTCAAAGCGATGAGAAGAGGAGAAATCTGCCCAAAGTGTAAATAGGGACTCATTTGAGAAAGATAGTCGAGTGTGGGATCATTTCTCAGTTCTGGAAACCGGTCCAACTTTCCTTCCAGAAAGACCTCAAGATGTTTTCGAGCTTCTTTCGTTCCTCCCTGAAAAGAGCTTACCTTTTGGACACTTTGGTCAATGTGAAGTTTTGAAATCGCTTTGCCTACATCATCAATATCAAAAAAATCAAAGTCCATTGAAGAAGAATCGACAGTGGGATCGCTCTGTTTCAAGGGGATAAGAAAATGGCTCAACTTTTTATGAATCTTTGATCTTATTGTGGCGGCCGCATACTCTTCTTTGGGCGAGGCTTCTTCGACCGGAACGATGACGTCACTTTCAACCTGAATCAACGGACAATCCATTTGGTTGGCTGCATCGTTTCTCCATTGTTTTTGTATTTTCAGATAGCCCCGATCCACTACCGCCAAGGAAGCCTTTTTAGCCAATTGTACCGCACCCACTTCAGGGGATTTATGCAGGATGACCATCTGGATTCCTCTCTTTTCAAGAGACTGCTTCACCTCTCGAAGCCCTTCTAGCATAAAAGCATAGTGTCTTTCATTGGCCTCAGGAAAAGTGTCTGTGATTCCGAAAAAGACAATGACTGCCTGGTGTAGCTCATTAGCTTTGGATATGGCATATTCCAGGGCATGATTATATTCAGCCCTTTGAGAAGCCTGCATCCAGTAGAGGACGTATGCCCCTTTCCTAATACTTTTTTGATTTAATGATTTTATCCTTTCCTTTTGGATCATCTCATTTAGCGGTTTAAAAACCATAGAGAAAAATTTAAAAGGGCGGCAAAAGTTACCCACAAGAGATAAGGGAGGAGGAGCGCTCCCGCAAATTTTGAAACTTTAAAGAAATGTTGAATCGTCAACAAGATGGCAATCCAGAGAAGAACAATATCCACGAGCCCAAGAAGGGGTGATTTGAGTCCAAAAAAAGCTACTGACCAAAGGATGTTGAGAATTAACTGAACAAAGAAGAAAATGAAGGCAATTTTGAACTTTGGATGATCTGTCCTCCGCCAAACAAAGAAGAGAGAGATTCCCATGAGGATAAACAGACTGATCCAAACCGGACTAAATATCCAATTGGGAGGAGTGAAGAAAGGCTTATTTAATGTTTTATACCAGGTCGGAATGGCCGGGGTGGTAAAAAGAGACCCTAAAAGACCTGCTATCTGACAGAGAATAACGCTTGCTACCAGTTTAAGAATATCAGGAAATTTCATTTCATCAATTCTTCTTTCTCAAGCCAGGTATTAAAAAAGGAGTTCTCTTCTTATACTCCAGATATTCGGAACCGAATCGCTCCTCTAATTCTTTTTCTTCGATCAGCTTAATATAGATTAAAATTCCTACAGGATAGACCAAACTCAACCCGATCGCAGAAAAGGAACCCAGCCAGATGGCGACCCCCAAGTAAAAGAGGTCTGTTCCTAAAGTCATTGGGTTTCGCAGTAAGTGTAAGGTGCCTTAATAATCAGTTTTTGTGTTGCCATGAGTGGAATTGGAGTTCCTTTCCCTAAATGAAAACTGAGCTTTTACAGTCCAGTTGGCAAAGAGCCACCCGATAACAATGAATATCAAGCCGGCAACAGAAGTTACCAGCCCATAACGAAACTTTGGAAGGTGAAGCCATTGGTCAATATAGAATGATGCAACGAGGATAAAGAATGGAATGACGATCCAAAAAGTAAAGCCTCCAAAAATCACAGCAATCATCCGATGTTTTTTGCTATATTCATGTTGCGCCCACTTTTTGAACCGATTCATCGAAAGGTCTCCTGTCTAAAATTATAATACCTTATTAGATTGGACAGGCAAGAACAAATTCGGAGAGAATTTCATGTCTTTCTCGATGAGGAAATAAGGTCCAAAAACTGCTTAAGGATTCGGGCGGTCGCACCCCAGATAATATGTTTTCCATATTGGTAGGCATACACGATTTCATTCTGACCCCCTCGGAAGATCTCTCTTTCGCTGAAACAATCTTCCTCGAGCAAGGAGGCGAGGGGGACCTCGATCAATTCTGCAATCTCGACCTCGCTTACCTTGAAGGAATATGGATAGGTGAAGAGACCAACAATTGGGGTAACTATGAATTCGGTAATGGTCACAATGTCATCTAATAATCCGATGATCTGAACATCACTTTCCTTGAGCCCGATCTCCTCATCAGCCTCCCGGAGTGCGGTATTTATCAATTCCTTATCTTCTTCATCAACCACTCCTCCAGGGAAAGAGATCTCGCCTTTGTGATATTTGACCTGCTCAGATCTCTTGGTGAAAAGGAGATGACAATCCCCCTCTTTTTGAAAAAGTGGGACAAGTACTGCCGCATGGGAAAAAGGTGGATGTTCAATCACCCTTCTCTGCCTTGAAGAGAGTATGTTTCTGTATCTGATCAATAAAATCTTTTTCGCAATACTTCATTTTCGTATTAAGGGTTCAAGGATTCAAGGGTTCATGGGTTCAAGTTTCTCTAAAAATTTAATTATATTGTAGTCCTTTCTAAGATTCTATAAACTTAAAATCTTTTATGCCTCCCTCGGCCACTCGAATCCTGGACCCCCTGCCTGCCGGAGGCAGGCCTTTTTTATGACGATACTTCTTTTAGAAATTCATCAATGGTCATAATCCGTAACAAAGGATAGAGGGCAAAATCCCGATAGAGATTGAGACATCCTTGATGAAATTCCTTGCTTCGGCTCGCTGTGCAATCTTCTAAAAGAATGACTGAAAAATCGTGACTCAGTCCATCCATCACTGTCATCAATACACAGACTTCAGTGGTCATACCTGTCGCGACTATGGTATCTACACCGAGGGTCCGAAGAGTTTGGTCCAGGTCAGTTTTGAAGAAGGCGCTGAAGCGCCTTTTAGGCAAAATGATATCGGTTGGTTTTGGATTTAAATCATCCACGACCTCTGCACCTTCAGTCCCCCGAAGGGAATGAACTTTCATCCTTCCTTTGAAAATAAAATCTCCCTTCAAAAAACTATCACAGGCAAAGATGATGGGAAACCCCCTCTTTCTGCCCTCCTCTAAGAGCCTCTGAAGATTAGGAATAATGGCCCTTCCCTCTTGAAAGTATGGGTTTCGAGGGCTCTCCTTCAAATTATCTTTCAACATGTCGACGACAATGATTGCCGGTTTCATGAAGGCTCCTATTTAGTCAAAAGCTTCATCCTGTCATTCCCGTGGTAACGGGAATCCAGACGCCGTTCCAGCGTAAACAGCAAAGTACTAAACAGGAAACTGGATTCCTGCATTTGCAGGAATGACAAACAGGGTAGGAACGATTATCTTTTACAATTTTAACCTATAAACCCTCAATGCATTCTCAGTGGTCACCTCAGCTACCTTTTCAAAAGAAACCCTCTTGATCTCTGCCACCTTTTGTGCCGTATATCGAACGTAACTAGGCTCATTTCGCTTTCCCCGAAAAGGTTCAGGAGTTAAAAAGGGGGCATCGGTCTCCACAAGAAGCGATTCTAAGGGAATCCTTTTGACAATCTCTCTAAAACTCTCTGCATTCTTAAATGTAATGCTTCCAGGAATAGAAATATAGAACCCCATATCCATGCAGGCCATTGCCATCTCATAATCCCCAGAAAAACAGTGGATGATTCCTCCGCATTCTTCTGCTTTCTCAGATTTCAGTATCTCCAGTGTTTCCTGATGAGCCTCTCGATCATGAACCACAATCGGAAGATCCAATTCTTTGGCTAAACCGATTTGTTCTCGAAATCTCTTTAACTGGATGTTTCGTGGCGAGAGGTTTCTGAAGAAGTCCAAACCAATTTCGCCATAGGCCTTCACCTTTTCATCCCGACAGAGTTCCCTCAATATTGGATAGGTCTGGCCATCAATCTCCTTTACATTATGTGGATGAACCCCCAAGATGGCATAGACCGGAGGGTGGTTGTGAGCAATTTCAAGAGCTTTTGGCCAATCCTTTCTCTCTGTTCCAACTGTGAAGATATATTCGACCCCTGATTCTTTGGCCCTCTGAATTACTGCCTCCAGATCTTTCTTAAACTCCGGCATTTCTAAATGGGCATGGGAATCGATGAGCATCATGACTATGTGAAATAGTGTATCAGAATATCAGTGCATCAGGATATCAGGTCTAAAAGATCTTTTAATGGTTCCCTCTGGTAACCTGAGCTTCTGATATCCTTGACCTTCCTCTCATTTTTTGCTGCCCGTGGCTTTCACTTTATTAAAATAATCGATTAATTCTTTAGCGATTTCTTTCGATCGAATGAGAACAGCGACTTCGTTATTATTGGTCAAGGCATAGTGGGTCCAATTCGTACTACCCAGAAGGGTGAGATGCCCATCGACTACCATTAATTTAGTGTGAGTGGTTTTAAAGAGGGGATCATAAATCACCTCCACTCCTCCGTCTGATAAAATCTTTCCAGTATGCCGATTTCTTTCGGTTGTTCGATCCGTTCCCTCTTTCACCTCTAAAATGACCTCAACCTTGACACCTCTCTTCTTTGCATCGATCAGCTCTTTGATGAGAAGGTTGGAAGGAGTGCTGGGATATTTTTCATAATATCCCATTTCGAACATCATCACCTGAATGGTAGACTTCGCCTCCTGAATCATCTTCTTTGCAATTTGAAAGTATTGGGCATCCATCACCAACTGAACATCCTCTGCTGGCAGTCCAAAAGAAGGTAAAAGGTAATGGGTGAAAGGGAGAAGGAAAATGAAAAGGATCAGGATAGCTCTCTTCATTAATTTATTTCTCCTTTGGTACTGGCGCGGCGGAGTCGATCCATGATGGCCCGACCTAATCCAACCTCTGGAATAGGTTCAGCCACAATGAGATCTAAGTCTAACGCATCCAACCGTCGGATGGCTGCAAACAGATTGGCCGCTGCTTCTCTGATATCCCCCTTCTTTGAAAGAACTTCAACAGATTGGAATTTCAAATAATTCTTGGTTCCTGAAAGGCCAGTAATCCAATTTTCTTATCCTCATAGAAGATCGAGGTTTTTTTCATCCCAATCAAGTACGATTGGCGTTCGTGGGGCATAGTGCCTGGGTAACATTCCAGGGGCAGAGGGTCTGCTCTTCTCCGTTGGGCTCGATCTCCACCTTCCCGATAATGGATTCGATCTCCTCGAGCGACACCCCACCAGGTCTTAACAACCTGGGTCTTTCTTCTAAAAAAGAAACGATCGTAGATTCCACTCCTACAGGACATGGTCCTCCATCCAGAATGAGATCAACCTGGTCACCCAGTTGTTCCCGAACATGTTCAGCCGTGGTCGGGCTCAAATAGCCAAAAGGATTGGCGCTGGGTGCGGCAATGGGAGAATTGGATTCCTTGATCAAAGAGAGAGCCATAGGATGGCTGGGCATCCGAATGGCTAACGTGGGAAGACCGGCGGTGACAATATCAGGAATATCTTCTTCCTTTAAAAGAACTACTGTGAGCGGCCCAGGCCAGAATCTCTCTATCAACTTTTTGGCATTGGATGGAATTTCTTTGACCAACTTCTTCACATCGGCTGGATTGGCGACATGGACGATCAACGGATCGAAAGAGGGCCTTCTCTTGACCTCAAAGATTCGGGCCACGGCAAGGGGATTGAAGGCATCTGCTCCCAAACCATAAACCGTCTCTGTTGGAAAAGCAACGATCCCTCCCCGTTTGATGATCTCTGCGGCGTGATGGATTAACTCTTTGTCTCTCATTAGTTAAAAAATTAAGTTTTTATTCTCTATCAATTCTGTCATTCCCGTGCTTGCGCGCCAGAGCGCTACAGCGCGCAGGCGTGAAGACGGGAATCCAGGAGGTTAAATATTAAAGAATCTGGATTCCCCCTGGAGTTTACCCCGTACTGGATACGGGGCAGGAAAGACAAGGACACGAATGGAAAGGAGATCAGCATTTCTTCCGTTTGAGTTCCCTCGATTTTTCCTCCAGCGTCTTCCTCATCCTGGATCTGAATCCCTCCAATTTTCTCGCAATCTCTGGATATTTGATTGAAAGGATTTCACAGGCCAGATAAGCGGCATTCTTTGCTCCATCAATTCCTACGGTTGCAACCGGAACCCCAGGAGGCATTTGAACAGTGGAGTAAAGGGCATCTGCACCATTGAGTGCCCCTGATTTGATTGGAACCCCAATGACAGGGAGAGTGGTGTGGCTGGCTAAAGCCCCTGCAAGATGGGCAGCCATCCCCGCTCCTGCAATCAATACTTCAATGCCGCGCTTTCTCGCGGTCTTGGCGTACTTAGCTGTCTTTTCGGGCAATCGATGGGCTGAGCTGATTTCCAATTCATAGGGGATCCCCATCTCTTTTAAAACTTCTGCCGCCTTTTCCATAATCGGTAAATCACTGTCGCTTCCCATCAGAATTCCAACCAAAGGCTTTTTCATAAGATCCCCCTTCATAGTCAAGGCTGAAGCCTTGAGTTACAGATTTGGTATAATACCGTAACTCAACCCTTCAGGGTTGACATTTGTATAATCTTAAAAAATTAGCGAGAAATTCACAAGAGAATAAAAAGCCCTCTCTAAAAAATAGAGAGGGCTCGATACAATGACCATTTTAATTCAATCAGGAGAATATGAAACCGTAATTCCTCTAAACAGAAAGCCTTCTCCTTGTAGCCTCCTTAGTCATCTTTTTCCTTAAAACAGCCTTGACCACCTCCATCGAGATAAAAACAATCACGCCAAAGCCTATGATGATCCCGAGATCAGAGACTGAAGGTTTGATGATCCCGAAGGCATCGCGCACAGAGGGGAACTGGACCAAAAACGCAATCAATGCGAATTCCCATAAGAGGGCCAAGAGAAGCCATTTGTGAGGACGTGCTTTTAAAATGCTATACCTCATTGAACGGAAATTCAGGGCAATGATCAGCTCAATGATGATAAAAAGGAAGAAGATCTCTGTCCTGGCATGAGTGATATCATAGAGTTCGTGGTAGAAAAGGAAAAAGAAGAAGGGAACCTCAATAAAAAGTGCTATTAAAATAAATGCCCTCACATCCCATGAAAAGACACTTTCTTTTGGGTCCCTGGGCGGCCTCTGCATGAGATCCGGGTCAGGAGGCGCAACACCTAAAGCAAGGGCAGGGAGTCCATCCGTCGCCAGATTCATATACAATATGGCAGCTGGCAGAAGGGGTAAGTACTCAGGACCAGAAATTAGAACTACTCCACCAATGACCACCACCTCTGTAATATTACATCTGAGGAGATAGGTGAGGTATTTCTTGATATTGTCGTAGATCCATCTTCCACGCTCAATTGCCTTTACGATCGTTGCAAAGTTGTCATCATTCAAAACCATATCCGATGCCTCTTTTGCCACATCGGTACCGGAGATGCCCATGGCCACTCCAATATCAGCCTGTTTTAGAGCAGGGGCATCATTCACCCCGTCACCCGTCATAGCAACCACTTCACCTCTTGCCTTCCATGCCTTGACGATCTTTAACTTGTCCATGGGTGAAACCCTGGCATAGACAGTAACTTGGTCAACAATCTTCTCATACTCCTCATCAGATATCTTTTCTAATTCTTCTCCTGTTAAAACTCGATCGCCCTCTTTATAAATACCAATCTCTTTTGCGATGGCCACAGCTGTCAGTTTATGGTCTCCAGTGATCATAATAGGTTTGATGCCAACTTGTTTACAAACCTTCGTTGCTTCAATGGCTTCCTCTCTGGGTGGGTCCATCATCCCTGCAAGACCAAGGAAGACCAGATCATGTTCAAGGTGTTCTTCAGTGCATGCAAATGGAATCAGGACAATCTCGATAGGCAAATCCAAGAACCCTTAATGCTGCCTGCGCCATCTCCTCATTTACCTTTAAAATCTGACCTCTCTCTGTCTCTTTCAGTTCCCTCATGCCACCATCATCTAAGATATGAGAACATCTCTGTAAGACCACTTCTGGAGCCCCTTTGGTAAACGCCATTTTTTTACCGTCTGCCATTTGATGCATGGTCGTCATGCGTTTTCTTTCGGAACTGAAAGGAATCTCCTCTATTCTCGGATTTTCAAGCCTCATCTCCGTTTCATGTAGGCCTACCTTCACTGCAGCGACAACCAGGGCACCTTCTGTAGGGTCGCCTTTAACAAACCACTTACCCTCTTTTTCTTCTAAAATAGCATCACTGCACAGGAGTCCTCCCTGAAGAAGCAACTGGAGGGATTTGCTATTCTTAATATCAACCTCAGACCCTTTAAACTCCCCTTTGGGTTCGTAGCCAGCACCTGTAACCTCTATCGCTTTACCACCTGTAAATATTTTTCTTACGGTCATCTCCCCTTTCGTCAGTGTCCCTGTTTTATCTGAACAGATGACGGTGGTACATCCTAAGGTCTCCACAGCAGGCATCTTTCTGACCAAGGCATTGCTTTTCGCCATCTGATGCATACCAATGGCAAGGGCCCCTGTGACAATGGCTGCCAATGCCTCAGGAACGGCTGCCACGGCAAGGGCGACGGCAAACATCACCATGGTGACGATGAATGGGAAATCAATCTTTCCCGTAATAATCTCCCTGACGACACTTATCCCTGCAACGAGGAAACAGATAATGAGAGAGATGATACCGAGCCATTTGCCTATTTCTTCTGTCCTTTTCTCAAGGGGAGTTTTCTCGGTCTCGACTGCGGTCACTTCCTCGGCAATCTTGCCAAACTCTGTCCTCATACCTGTGGATGTGACAGCTGCCTTCCCCCTGCCGTAGGTCACGATTGTGCCTGTGAAAACCATGTTTCTTCGATCGCTGACACGCACTTCTCTGTCAATGGCTTGATATCTTTCCCTACCGGAACAGATTCTCCTGTAAGAGGAGCTTCATCGCATCGCAAGGAGTGGTTTTCAACCAACCTCGCATCGGCAGGTATCTTATCCCCTGCCTCGAGGAGTAAGATATCACCGGGAACGAGTTCCTTTGAGGGAACCTCCTCTTCTTTGCCCCCCCTCAAGAGCGGTGATCGTTGGAGAAAGCATCTTCTTCAATGCCTCCAGCGCACGTTCCGCGCGATACTCCTGAACAAATCCCAGGACCGCACAGAAGACAACGATGACCGCAATAATCACAGCATCAACTACTTCCCCAACGAGCGCTGAAAGTACAATAGCGACAATGAGGATGATGATGAGAATATTTTTGAACTGGTTAATAAAGAGGATGAAGGGAGAAATCTTTTCTTCCTTTTTCAATTCATTATAGCCATATTTTTCAAGGCGTTTTTTAACATCGTCTTCAGTTAAACCCTTATGCAAATCGGTATCCAGTTCCTTTAGAACCTGTGGTGGCCTCTATCGAATGCCATGCTATCTTTGCTTGAGGATTAGACATACCCATTCCACCTCCTTTTCACCCAAGATTTTGGTGTTCTACAATAAACCAACAATAGGAAATTCGCAAGAAAAAAACCCGGAACTGCTGGAAATCCGGGTTTTTGGGGAAGCATAAGAGAGAGTTTCACCCTCCTTCACTCTATCCTGATAATTAAATAATTCCCATACCCTTAAGAATGGAGAGCATGACGGCCGCAGCCATCACCGAACC
>CAWFSX010000086.1:0-4464 GCA_963818595.1 uncultured delta proteobacterium | reverse complement strand
ACAACATACGCACCAAGCGCAATAACCATAGTGTCATTGCGAGGAGTGAAACGGTTGCGAGGCGCAGCCGAAGCAAACCCGGAGATTCCTCGCTATGCTCGGAACAAGCTCCGCAATCTCGTATTTTCGGCATGAGATTGCCGCGCTCTCCCGCTAAGGCGGGATCGCTCGCAATGACAATACAAGAGCATCTGAAGCACTTGTACCTGCTTAAATTTAGATACTCCATTTGACATTTGAAATTGCTGGATTCATATGGATATTCTTATTTTTGATATGGACGGCGTTTTGATCGATGTCTCAAGGTCTTATCGAGAGACGATTCAGCGAACCGTTCAGATCTACCTCGAAACCTGCCTTGGCTTTGAGAAAGGGAAAAGAGGACCGGTCACAAAGGAAGACATTTCTCTTTTCAAATCAGCGGGCGGGTTCAATAATGATTGGGACCTGACTTCAGGCCTCCTTCTCTATCTCCTCTCCATCCCTGGTTTTCCACTTTCTCCTAAAAAAAGAAAGTTCTCGTCTATCAATGGAGTTGTTTCTCATTTAAAGACACAATCCTCCAATCTTAATAGGAATATCACCCAACTTATCCAAAGGAAGAACCTCCCTCCTTTTATCAGAAAGGTAAAATCGGGAGGTGGAGGTTTAAAGGGAGTCCGCAAGGCATTAAAGGGTTCGTTGGATGGATGGGTTTATGGAGATGGAGATCTGAATCAGGAGAATGTGGTGAAACGGATTTTTCAGGAGGTTTACCTCGGAAAAAAATTCACTCCTTTTATCATCTCCCTCCCCTTTTTCATAAGAAACAAGGACTCTATCTCCAGGAGAGGACCTTGATCTACCCAAAGAGATTTTATCTTCCCTTCGGAAACGATACCGTTTAGGGATTGCCAGCGGTCGGCCGCGGTTTGAAGCAGAACTTGCTTTGAAGCGGTTTCGCCTTCTTCCTTATTTTGACAGTGTGGTTACCCTTGATGAATGTCAAGAAGAGGAGACCCGAATACTTCGTACGACCGGAAAGAGGGTGAAATGTACCAAACCCCATCCCTATTCTCTCTTAAGGGTCGTCCAAGAGATCGGCATTCCCAATCCCCGATGCGGGTATGTGGGCGATGTGGTCGATGACATGCTGGCAGCGCAGAGCGCCAGAAAAGACTAGACATCCTCGCCATCGGTTTCCTCCAGGGGAACAAAAGAAAGAGACCGTGAAAGATTCTCTCCTCAAGGCAGGTGCTGATCTCATCGTCGAGAACCCCCGTGGTCTCCTACAGGCCCTAACCTGAGAATTATATTGACAACCCCCCTTTTTTCCATTATAACCTGTCTACACAGGTAGTAAGCTCAAAGGAGGCCTCCCATCGACTGGATCCTATTTTCTGCGATTATCGTGGTCGGTTTAGCCCTCTTCTTCGACTACTCCAATGGATTCCATGATGCCTCCAATGTCGTTGCCACCATCATTGCCACAGGAGCTATGCGCCCCCGAACCGCTTTAGGATTGGCGGCCCTCTGTCATTTTATCGGCCCTTTTCTCTTCGGAACAGCAGTGGCCGAAACCATCGGAAAAAATATCGTCGATATCTCCACTTTCAATACGGCTCTGACGGAGCTCTCGACAAGCCTGATCGTCGCTGCCCTCGTCGGTGCCATTGCCTGGAATCTCATTACCTGGTTCTGGGGCTTTCCGTCCAGTTCTTCTCATGCCCTGGTGGGAGGAATGGTGGGGGCTGTCTTGGTGGCCTATGGACCCGATAAAATACTATGGAAAGGCCTTCTCTACGTCATCGGCGTTTTGATTTTCTCCCCCATCCTGGGTTTAGTCTTTGGGAATCTCTTTTTTAAGACCACTCTTTACTTCTCTCGAAATGCCACACCCAAAATAAAATATTTTTTCAATCGCATGCAGGTCCCCTCTTCCATTGCCCTCTCCCTCAGCCATGGAGCCAATGATGCCCAAAAATCGATGGGGCTCATCACCATGTCCTTAGTGATTCTTGGCCTCTCCCCGACATTTCACATTCCATTCTGGGTAATCGCCAGCTGTGCGGCTGCCATTGCTCTGGGGACAGCCAGCGGAGGATGGCGAATCATTAAGACCGTGGGGTCAGGGATCTATCGCTTACGGTCGGTTCATGCCTTCTGCGCACAGACTTCCTCTGCTGCGGTCATCCTGGGGGCAGCTCTGTTGGGAGGACCAGTCTCAACGACCCATGTGGTTTCTTCCAGCATTATGGGGGTGGGAGCAGGACAGAGGATTTCTGCTGTCCGCTGGGGTGTAGCAAAGAATATCGTGGTCGCCTGGTTCATTACTATCCCTGCCTCAGCCGTGATGGCAGGAATGTGTTTCTTTTTGCTTCGTATGATTCATCCAAAATTTTGATGGAAGAGGAGAAAGACAATGGTCATGGGTATCTTTGGAAGAAAAAAGCCTTTTTCTGGTAATGAGGGCCGATTTTTCGACATCCTCTCCCGCCAGTCTGCAAAGACTGTTGAGGGTCTGGAGGCCCTCTGGAACTTCGCCGAGAGCGGGACGAAAGACAATGCCAATTTTGTCCGAAACATTGAACGAGAGGCGGACGAATTGAGAAGGATCTTGATCGAAGAATTGGATAGCACGTTCATCACCCCTCTCGATAGGGAAGACATCTATGCCCTCTCCCGGGCGATCGATGATGTCGTTGACTATGCGAATACAACGGTCGATGAAATGGAAATTTATGAGGTCAAGGGAGACGAACACATTAAAGATATGGTCAACATCCTCAGGAAGGCAGCCAGGGAATTGAACGATGCTGTCAAGATATTAAAGGACTATCCGAAGATCTCCTCCGAGCATGCCGTCAAGGCAAAAGCCTATGAGAATCAGATGGAAAAGGCCTACCATGTAGCTTTGGCGGACCTGTTCAAAGGGACGGATACGGTCTACATGCTCAAGATGCGAGAGATCTATCGACACCTGAGCAATGCCGCTGACCGGGGAGATGAGGCCGCGAACATCATCTCCAGTATTGTGATGAAGCACACCTAATCAAATGCGGAGTGCGGAGTTTGGAATGCTGAGTAAACGACAAACAGTAAGGAACTACGCGGACTTTCTTTATTATCAATCTTTCATATTTGCATAATCACTCTTTAGAATCTGTGAAATCAAGGATTATAGGTCGCTGAAGTTCTCCTTTAGGCCTTTCGGTAACTTGTCAAATTCCTCTCTTGAAATATAGATCAATTCGTTATCCCCAATACCGCGGATGGCGACCTGTTTCTTGACGAACACCTCATGATAACTCGGGTGAAAAACGCTAAGATCCACCCCCCTCGCCGAAAAGGCAAAGGAGAGATCACTCATCTTTTGAAGCCGGGTGGAAATATTGATACAGGGCCCAACAAAATCCAACCCATTTCCAATGGGAAAGACACTCCCCCGGGCGATCCCGCATCTTAGCTTCGAAGGCGGCTCCACATAATTGGTCCTCACCGATTTTAGAAAATGCTGATATCCCCTGCAGATATCAAACACACTGGTAATCACATTCGATAAAAATTCGAGCAGAAGTTTTTGAAGTCGTTCCGAACCCAGGTTCTTATCGATTTGAGCAATTCTGTCCAGATCGATCTTCCAGAGAAAGAGCACGCCATCTCCCATAAATTTTGAAAAAAAGGGCAATTCCGCCCACAAGACATTCTCTTGCTCCCGGTCTCTCATCGAGTATTGGATGTTGTTAAACAACCAGTTAAAAAAGTCGGAAATGAAATTAGGGATGGTAAGGTGGGGATCGACCTGTTTCGTAAATGTGGTGAACCCTTCAAGATCGAAACTGACGGAAAGGACTTCAATCGTTTTGGAAGGGGCTCTCAGGTCTCCGATATTTAATAAATCGACATTGAACCGGTTTAGATCCTCATCAATTTTGACCTGGATCCCCTTCTCCGGATGAATTAGGTAGTGGTACTTCGGTGCAAAAACATTCATCTCTAATCACCTCTTCCATTTATTTTTAGGCGGCCGCAAGGACCTAATTCCTCAACTTCTCAATTCCCCTATTCCTAAATTCCTGAATTGTATGAGTTTTATAAGAGCCTACCAGATAGAGGGAGAAGGGTCAAGAAGATAGATTGAGGTTTGCAGATCTCAGATTGCACCTGCCTGCCCCGCCCTCGGTCGGGACCGGGGCCGGCAGGCAGGGATTGTAGGTTTTAGATGTTTGATTCCGAAAGCAGCGTTCCGTAATCCGCATTTGGAAGGACTGCTTCGCCGCGAAGGGAATGGGGATAGGCTTTGGTGATGTGGACAGACATAAGTTTCCTGCCAGATTCACATCGCCTGGAAAATTGACGATCTTATTCGAACGGGTTCTGCCGGTCACATCCTGATTGCTCTGCTTGCTCCGACCCTCCACCAATACCTTCTCCACCTGCCCTTCTAAGGCCTGATTCTTCTCAGAGTGATCCCCCTCTGGATCT
>CAWFSX010000085.1:0-20816 GCA_963818595.1 uncultured delta proteobacterium | reverse complement strand
ATTTGACTGCAAGAGCATCATGAGGTCGATATCATAGGTCATCCTCGGAACACCATGGAAATTGACTGCTAATCCTCCCACGACCAGATAATCAATTTTAAGTCTATTTAGCTCCTTTGAAAATGGTTTTATAATCTAAGTCCATGTGTTTTCGGGTCACTAAGTCTGGCGTTAGGTGTGAAGTGTAAATTCGTTAAGTTCGTTAGGATTGTTTAGATTGTTAGGATCGTGGATAAATTTAAGTATAAATGAGTAACCCGTGAATAGTAAAGAGTGAAATGTTAATGAGTAAACCCCGTTGTTGCATAAAGATGTGTTCGAATTAAATGTATGCTCCCATAAAAAGGCGGTTTCCAACCTTTTTAGGATACTTTCTAAAATCCACCCTTGGATTGATCCAAGGGATGACATTGATTTCACGGCCGTCCTCTCTGGGTAAGGGTTTAATGAATCCAGGCGCCGAATTTAATGCAACAACGGGGTAAATACGTGGTAATGTTCTCGCAAACATAGGCTTCCGCCGAGGCGAATTTTGGAAATTCGGTAATTTTTTCTTATTGAGTTGTGCCAAATCGTTGGGCAAAATTATCGTGTTTATTGTGTTTATTGAGTTCATTGAGTTCATTGTGTTCATTGAGTTTGTCAAGTTTGGTCTTAACTTAACTCAATTAACCCAAGAAACTGAGGAAACTCAATAAACCCGATTAGGCGACTTTTTTGATTTGCCACCTTGATACCTGGACGGGAACATCGACACCGATCAGGCTCAAGAGTACCCTGACCCGATTCCCATCTGACATTTTTTTATCAAAAACTCCCATCAGGTCTTTAAAAGGACCTGATGTGAATTGAACGATGTTCCCCTTTTCCAATCCATCGTCCAGCTTTACAAGGTTGTTCTCTCCCTCTGAGCTTTGATGGTCTGGATCACTTTTTCAGATATAGGGATGGGTTCATTTCCGACCCCCAGGATTTTATTCACCCCTCTTGTCCACTTCACCTTATAGTAATGGACATCGATGTCAAGATTCGCAAAGAGATAGTTAGGGAAAAGAGGTTTAATCTTCTGAACCATTTTCTCGTGAAAGTATTGGAAAGTTTCGAGCAGTGGAAGAAAAACTTCTATTTCCTGGTTGGACAAGTTCTTTCAACGCGGTGTTCGTTTCCGGGTTGGTGTGGATGACATACCACTGTGTGTTCATTGGGTTCATTGGGTTCTGTGATGATCGTAACTTCAAAATCGTGAGGTCTCACCCCATACGCTTCATTACAGGTCAATCGGAGATTTATTGGGTTCATTGGTCATTGATTATCCAGTCCTTGAGCCATTGGTCACCTATTGCAGGTTAATAAGTTAATGAGTTATCGAGTTATTGGATCTATTTACACCTCCGATAGACATTCTGAGGACGATTGCCCACAGTATTGTATAGAGAAAGGCGTTGGAAGGGACCTGGATGTTTTTTTCGACGATGCTATGAAACATCAATGCCAGGATGCCCACCAAGCCACCTATTGCAATATATCTTCCTGATTCTCTGTGAGAAAGAAGGCGAATTCCAGATATTGCTTTATACAAGAGAAATAGGAAAAGAATCAAGAGCAATCCTATGCCGACAATCCCGACCTCTGAGGCCAATTGAAGAAAATCGTTCTCTGCATGGGTGGCAATCCCTATTAAGTGGAAGGATCGATACATCGGGAAAACCCAGGCAAAGGTCCCGAGGCCGGAGCCAAAGATTGGAAAGTCTTTAAAGATCTGAAACGTGTTCACCCAAAATTCCCATCTTCCTTTGAAATCTTCTGAGGAGGTGAGGAAACGGCTGATGACAGCATCAAGTCCAATCCATGCAGCCCAGAGCAAGGCCAGACCTAAAATCAGGATGGATGTTCTGGAAAATTTATGTTCCTTTGAAGGGTTTCGAAAGAGAAGGCTGAGCAGGGTGAATGAAAGGAGTAGGCTTGAGATTCCCATTCTCGAGGCTGAGAAAATGAGCCCGAGGATCATCATGATCACACTAAACCCAATGAGAAGCGTCTTCCCATCGAGGGAAGAGAGACGTTCACGCCATCCCTTGAACCGACCTATGTGCATCGCTTCCCGTGAAAAAAGGAAACCCACGCTTAAAGGGATAACCATCAGGAGATACCCTGCAAAATGGTTGCGGTTGATGAAGGTCCCGGTGACAAAGGCCATCCTGTCTTCCATGCTTCGCTGAAGAATATATTTATGACCGCTGAAAAATTCGAACATCCCGTATAAAGACTCTGCAACACCGACCAACATAACGACAATAATGAGTTGCCTCATCACCCGATATTTATCGTCAAGGATCTTCGAATGAAGGAGAAAGAAAAAGAGACCTATGAGAGTGAGCCATTTAAAGAATTCGATCTGTGTGGCGAAGGGAAAGAAAGAAATTTGAAATTTAGAGTTAAGAGTTAAGAGTTGAGAATCAAAACTCGAAAGAGAATTCCGTAACTCGAAAGTTTTGGGGGAGAGGGTTTTTAAGATTCCTGATGGAAGGGGAAGGAGCTGGAAGAGAATGAGAAGGAGGAAGAGGGAAGAGAAGAAGAATAGGAATGGCAGATTGAGTGAGTTCGGAGTTGACGGTTTGGAACCGTCCTCTGAGTGAAGAGTTTGGAGTTTTGAAGTATTATGCTTCTGAATGGCCCAGAGAATGATGATCAAGAGGATACCGAGTTCCATGAGAGAAAAGGCCCAGAGTTCAATCGAGCCAAAGGCAATGGGGGTAAAGATGATCAGGAGAATGAGAATAAATTTAATTAAATGATTGATCATAGTCATGATATTATTAATTAAATAACTTAATGATTCTTCTCCTTGATCAATCGTCAGGAGAGAGGGTTCTGGAACATCTGGTCTTCTTCCTTCAAGAATGGCTTCGGGGTATTCCGTCACCATTTTTCGAGCTTCTTCTTTACCCACGATTTTTTCGGCTGCCTTCACCCCAGCGGAAAGGATGGGGGGTCTTCTATGGGTGGAATGGGTATCCGAAGCAATAATGTGAATGAGCCGTTTTGAAAGCAGTTTTTCTGCGATTCGCTTAATTCCAGATCCAAAATCTCCGGTCAAACTCATGGCTGTAACCTGACCCAGACAACCCATTCGGATTATTTCATAATATCTTTTGGGTTTTTGCCCAATTTCCATATTTCTTTCTGGATGACTGATGATAGGAATGATTCCCTTTGTTAACAGTTTGAAAAGGACCTCTTCTGCCTGATAAGGGATCCCTTGAGAAGCAAACTCGACCATGAGGTATCGCCCCTGGTCGTTGACCGTCACAATTTCTCCCCTTCTCATAACGCTGAAGAATATCTGATGAGAAGTGGACATCGGCGCCGGGAAGGATTCTCAAATGAGCAGTATTCGGAGTTCGGAGTTCGGAGTTAGGAATCTTAAATCGCACTTGACCAGATTGCCAGACTTGCAGATTAGCAGATTGAAGTTCTTGGAACTTTGGAGAGGATGGTGGGGCGATCATTTTTGTAAATTCCTGGGAGGATATGGGGGGTTGCCACGATGGTTCTTATCCCATCTTGATAACTCATTCGACACATTTCAATGGATTCTTCAATGGTCTTTGCTCCATCATCCAGTCCACAGAGAATATGAGTATGGAAATCGATCATTTCAACGGTTTTTACCGTAATTCACTTCCCTGATTTTTAAGGAACTATTTTCCTGAACGAGTTCCCATTGAATATCTCCTTGGAAAACCCTTTTTTTACCTCCAGATTTAAGGGCCTGAATAATTTTAAAGTGACCTGTGACGAAAGCACGTTGTGTATAGGTCTGGATTTGGTAAATTTCCAAGTCGTAAACAATGGATTTGCTGTAAGCAATCGTTCTATGATAGGCTTCGCGGATATCGTCGTAAGGGATCATCCGGTTTTCAGTCGCCTCTTTTGAGAAGAGGGACATGAAACCATCGAGATCCATCTTCATAAACCTAACCTTATATTCGACAATGAATTTTTGAACTTCCTCCACAGGGATGACCCTCGTGACCTCGGGTGGAGTAGAAACTTGTGCTGTTGTGGAAAGAGGGATTATTAAAATGAAGAAAATGAAATAAATGCAACTAATCTTTGGCAGCCTCATTGATTCCTCCTTCTCCCTCAAGAGGTTTTCTGGTGTTGATAATCGAGGGAAATGATTTTTAGGACTCCATTTTCTTTACCCAAAATCCATTGTATCTGTCCTCTCCAGGCCTTCTTCTTTCCCCCCATTTTCAATATCTGCTCTATTTCATAATGGGCCCTGGCTTCAACAACATTCTGATAGATTTCGATTTTCATATCTTGTATTCGATAGCGAACTTCTTTGCCCTGGTTGAAGAAGTCTGTATAAATCTTTCGAATCCCTTCGGGTCCATCCTTCTTATTTTGGATGGCTTTTGGGGAGAACAAAGAAAGAAAGCCCTCTATATCCATTCGATGATAACGCTCAATATAAGTGTTAAAGAACTTTTTTACTTCATCTTCTCTTGCAAGGAGTGAGGGCGGTTTGAACTGAGCGAGTTGGAGCATAGGGTCATCAGAGTCTGTTGGGTTTATTGGGTTTATTGGGTTCATTGGGTTTATTGGGTTCATTGAGTCTACTGAGTTTGTTGAGTTTGTTGAGTTGGTTGGTTGGTTGAGTGTATGGGTCGCTAAGCCATTTGGTAATGGAGTGATTGAACTTTGGGGTTGGGGGGGGAGCTGTGCTTTTTGAGTTGTTGCGGCGATGGTAACCGGGAGGGGTGGATTCTGAATTTCAGCCGCTTGTGCAGTTGGGATGAGTAAATTTTTTGGGTTTGTTGGGTTCATTGGGTTCATTGGGTTTATTGGGTTTATTGGGTTCATTGGGTTTGTTGGGTTTGTTGAGTTTGTTGGGCCCTGGTGGAATAGGCTCTGCATTCCACTGGGTAAATCCCGGTGAGATAGGCTCCCTATGGAATATTTTTTTTCATTCCACGGGGCAGGTCCCATTTCACCCCGTACGCTTTCGCTACGGGACGAGCGGGATAAATTTGTTGAGTTTATTTGTTTAGAAACAGTAAGTACAGAAGAAGGGGTTTCATAATTTTTAAGATAGATGGCGCCAAGGATGATGAAAATGATTAAAACGCTGGCAGAAATGCCAACCCTCCTGGAATAAGATCTTCTCTTCTCCTCCCTTTTTTCGTAACCATAGGTCCTCTTGAGGTCGTATTCCACGCGTGTGGAGGAATGTTTCAACACTTGATAGGCCTCGTTGATCTCTCTGATCTTTTTATCGGAGGCTATGTCCTTTCTTCGGTCAGGATGATGTTGCTTCGTGAGTTCGATCCATCGTTCCCGAATTTCCTCCTCTGAGGCCGTCTCTTTTACGCCAAGAATCTTATAATAATCTTTCATCGAACTGGGCCTCCAACCGTTGAGCCATTGGGTTATTGAGTTACTGAGTTATTAAGTTATCAATTACCAAATTACTTAATGATTACTTCTTTTCTGCAAGAGAAAAATTATCAATCCAAACTGTTCCGGAGATGAAGCGGTCGAATTTATCGGTCCTATTTCTTCTCACTCTGACCAGTCCGCCCCGCGATTGGGCTGGAGTCCGAAAGGGGACCATCAACTCCTTCCATTCATTGTCCCCAATCAAGGGGTCTGATTCCTTATGAAAGGCTGGACCGACACCTGAAATTTCAATCTTCAGACCGCTTTTGGTCGTGATCGCCTTCGTCTTCATATTGGCTTTGAGCACGTATTCGGTATTAGGTTTTAATGGTACAATTTGATAGACTTGATAAAAATCGACATTCTCTTTTCCATTAAATACAATCTTTAAAGAACGCTTTCCTTCGAAAGTCATCGAAGGATCTAAGGAGATTTCGGCTCCGGGGGCTTTCTCAATTTTCCAATCGAACCCCCCACCCAGGAGCTTTTCCTTTTCAAACCCTCCATTGGTCACCAGGTTTCCATCATATGAAATAGAAAGCCCCTCTTCTTGAAGTCTTTTTTTCCAGACGAGAAATGCCTCGTTGAGTTCAGCGCGAGAGATGAGGAATTCGATGTGTCGAAGCGTCTCTGCTCGGTCGGGTTTATAGGCAAAGGAATCCTTCTTCTGCCACGCCTTTTGAGCGGATTCATGATCACCCGCCTCATAGAGATAGGAGAGATATTGCTGGAATGAAGTACGATTTTGGGGTACAAGTTTCTCCAAGATAAAATCAGAGTCGTTTACGGCTTTGGTCAAAATATCATAGATTAAATGGCTCTGATTTGGATAGTGAGCGAGAAGGTAAGAGAAATGCTGAAGCGCCTTATCGAATTCTCCTATTTGAAGAAGAAGATTTCCAGCCACCCACCTCCCCTGATAGCCAGCAGGAAAGAGCAGGATCGCATTTTCTAAAGCTTTTTCAGAGGACTTGCCTTCTCCCATCCTCTGAAAGATCTTTGCCAGATTGAGCCAGTAGCCCTGCTCAAGAGGGTCTCGCTCAATGGCTTTCCTGAAATATTTGAGCGATTCCTTTAAATCAATATTTCGAATATCCCACTGGTAAAAAAGTCCCAATCTGTAAAAGGGATCAGGATTGGATGGATTGATTTGAATGGCTTTAAGGAGATTTTCTTTTGAAAGGTCTATCTGGTAGAGAGAGGTTCCTCTCCATAGGCAGAGGATCTGATAGCCCGCTAACAATGAAATGAGCAGGACCAGAATGGGGAAAAAAAGCCGTTTCATAAGTATCAAACATCCTTAAGTTGAAACCGATTCTTCTTCCGATGAATAAGGAATTTCTTTCTTCTTCCCATCCTTTCCGTAATAGTAATGGTAGCGGTAGTAGTAATATCCATAGTCACTCCGATGGATATCGACCCGATTGATTATGACTCCGAGAATTTTGGCATTGACCTGGTGAAGAATCTCTTTGGTGCGCTGGAGGGTCTCTCTCGGTGTCTTTCCGCCCAACACGACGAGGACGACTCCATCGACAGCGGTGGAAAGAATCACCGAGTCAGCAAACCCGAGAGCGGGGGAGAATCGAGGATGATGTGGTCGAACTTCTTTCCAAGGGAGTCCATCATCACCTTAAAGAGTTTTGAGCCAATGAGTTCCGAGGGGTTCGGAGGGATCGGACCGGCTGGTATGTAATAGAGATTTGGAACTTCGGTTTTCTTAATGACGGATTCAATCGGTGCATTGCCGGAGAGAAAATTTGAGAGCCCCGCGCCATTCTCCTCGCTAAAAATCTTATGAATCCTCGGGTGTCTCATATCCCCATCGATAACGAGCACCTGGGCCCCGGTCTGGGATAAGGCAATCGCTGTATTGACGACGGTCGTGGTCTTTCCCTCAGAAGGGTTGGGACTGGTGATGACAATCTTCTTGGGTGGTTTTTCAGAGAAGGAGAGGAGGATAGAAGTGCGGATGTTCCGATAAGCTTCTGAAAGGATGGATTTGGGATGGCCATGGGTGACCAATTCGACCGGACAGGATGCTTTCTCCAATCGCTTTTTTCTTTCATAAGAAATCTCGGGGACCATTCCGAAGGAGGGGAGTCGAATGAGTTGTTCCACATCTTCAGGGTTCTTCACCGTGTTATCGAGATACTCGAAGAAAAATGCCAACCCGATTCCAAGGAAAAGGCCCACCACGGCGGCGATAAGGAGGTTACGCTGTTTATTGGGTTTATAAGGCCCCATCGGTATTTCAGCCTTGTCCATCACTTGAATATTACTGGCCGTGAGGCCGGCTGAAATGCCTGCCTCCTTCATCCTCTGGAGGAGGCCCTTGTAGAGCTCTTTGTTGGTATCAGCCTCTCGTTTGAGGATGTTATACTGAATCCCCCACTCCTTCATCTCCATCACCTTGGCCTTCTGCTGTTGAAAGGCCTGCCGGACTAAAGATTCCCTGCGGAGACTCGATTCATAGTCGGTTTTAATGGCTGCAATCACTTTGTTGGTTTCAGCATCCATGCGTTTTTGAAGGGTTTGCATCTGATTCTTGAGACGGACCATCTCTGGGTATTCGGGCTTGTAGGTTTCAGAGAGCTTCATATACTGTGCTTCAAGTTGAATGTAAGCCTGCTTAAGATCCATAACCAATCTGTTTTCGAGAATGGATGGAATAGCATCGAAATGTGTATCTTTGGTCTGCCTATAGAGTACCTCCTTAGACATGCGTTCTGATTCGGCTTTGGTGAGAGCCTCATTGAGTTCAGTGAGTCGTTGCATGGTGACATTCTCTTTCTCATCAAGAGAAATGATATCATGCTTTAAACCGAAGGCTTGGAGAGCTTCCTCTGCTCTTTCCACTTTGGCCTTCAGATCTTCTAATTGTTGGGTCAACCATTCTTTCACCTGCTCTGTGGCAAGAAAGCGGTTCTCCACGCTCTGCTGAATATAGTGGTCGGCTAAGGTATTGGGTACCTGGGCCGAGAGCTCTGAATAGGTTGAATCGAAGTGAACTTTGACAAGGCGGGAGTTCCGGATGGGCTCAACCTTCAATTTGCCGAGAAACTGATCAATGAGGCCAGTCTCTTTTTTGCCCTCGGAGGGGCCTTTTTCAGGAGCTGTATTTTTTTTTGAGGGAGTAAAAAGACCAAAGAGGGGCCTCAGGATATTTGCCTTCAATTGTTGGAAAGGTGTTAAAGGCTGGGGTTGAAACTCGGGATGGTCTGAGAGTTTAAGAGCCTGGATGACGCGTTTTGCAAGGGTTCGACTCTCGAGGATTTTATATTGGGTCTGATAGTAATCCGAATCCCACATATTGAATGAAAAGATCTCTTTGATATCCATCATCTGCGGGTACTCTTTGTTGATCTGGATGGATGTTGTCCCCCGATAAATGGGTTTTGTCGTGAACGTCACCACGGCCATGGTGATCAGGACAATCAAAAAGAGGGCGAGAACTGTCCATCGTCTTTTCCAAATGACCTTCCAGTAATCCCTGAGATGGACCTCCTTCTCTTCCTGGAGAGGAGGGGTAGAATATCCGGGGGGAGGGAGTTGATAATATCCTTCTGGAGGTATTTGTTGCAAATAATTCATAGGGCTCTCCTCATGCTACAGAGTTCCGAGGCTGAAGGATCCAATGCGTCCTTTAATGAAATCCCACATTTCATTCAGAACTGTTTTGGTGCCACTTTTGGGAACGATGATGATGTCGTTTTCCTTAAGATAGAAGTCTTCTTCCTTACCCTTCTGAATCTCGTAAACATTGGCAGAAAGAATCTCTTTCCCTGTTCCCTTTTCTGAATAACGGAAGATCTTGGTCTCAGAGCCGGCGGCTTTCGAACCCAATCCTCCTGCCAGAGAATCGCCTGGCTGACGGTCAATTTTTTTCCTCTGAGAGGGAACCCGCCTGGACTCTTTACTTCACCGCCCACAAAAATCTTGCCTGACACAGGAATGTTAATGACATCGCCATGGAGCAAAGGCAGATTTAGAATTAAGTCACCTTTGACCAATAATTCTTCGAGGTCGACCATAAAGGTTCTGGGAGTCTGGTCATCGGAATCTTTTTTCCCCTTAAGAACCCCCTCTTCGGGTCTGGGAGGCCGAATCAAAAAAAGTAATTGCCCTGCATCCTCCTTCAGGCCTCCTGATATGGCCAATATGTCGAGAACTGTCTTCTGACCTGTGACATCATAGACTCCTGGTTTCTCCACAGCCCCCATGACGGAGATCCGTTGATTCCGATACTCTTTAATAAAGATACTGACATGGGGATCCTGAAAATATTTCTCAGCTAACAGATCTCGAATCTCCTTCTCCAATTCATTGGACGTGAGGCTTTTCACCTTTAATATCCCCAGGAGGGGAAGACTGATATTCCCCTGGGAGCTGACCCTTACGGTCTTATTTAGCTTCTCATCCTCAAAGACAGAGATTTCGAGAAGATCTTCTGGCCCGATTTTATAATCGCGATAAAGGTCCATTTTTGACGAGTGGGCGATCATCAGGATCTTCTCGTTCATCTCTTTAACCCGTTTTGATGTTTCTATCTCTCTGATCTCAGTTTCTGGAGAAACGACCTCTTTTTTAGGAGGGGGACTGGAGGCACACGAAAGGGCAACGATGACGAAAGTAGGAAGAACGAGAAATAAAATGAATCTCCTTAAATTCATCTTTTTTTTTAAAAAAAACCCAGCCGGAACATTCCCCTGGGACAGCTGGGTCAAATTGAGAAGAAATTTATTATTGAGACTTATCGTGGACAAATAAAAACGATCAGGATCTTTTTCCGATGATATTATTATACTGACTAAAGTAATGCTTCCACCAAGACCCAAAACCCCACCAGCAATCCATCCCCATGTTTCACCATCCATCCCCCACAGCACAAAGCCCCTTTCCTTCTCTTCCTTCCCTGATGAACTCTTACCAGTCTCCCCAGCTTGAGCGACCATTGTTTTAGATGGACTTTTAACCATGGCAGAAGGAATGGTCACTGAGTCCTGGGATGGAAGCTTGGCCAAAACAGTACGGTCTTCATCCAGAACGAAAAGCTCCCCCTGAATACTTTTGATGGTCACCGAACCATTGGAATGAATGGAGATAGCTCCTATGGTCTCCTCATTCTTTGGAGAAGCCACCCCTGGGCCTTTAGAAGCTTGAAGGGAATGTGATTTGGTTACCGTGAGTTTCCCTATTTTGAAATTCAACTCAGCCGTTGACGAAATTCTGAAATTAATTTGCCCTTGAAAAAGATGGAGGCGATCATTTTGATCAAAAGAGAGAAGACTATTTTGACCCACCTCGACATGGCTGTTATTCCCCAAGGCAATGGCCGCTAGCCCCTTTTCGGTTTTTATCTTAACCCCCTGGAAGACAGGAAAATGGGAAGAGTCAACTTTTTTCCAAACATTTTCCCTGACTTCAAAGTTTACCTCTCCTTTTGAAATCATCTCTCCAATAGGAATACCTCTCTCCTTTGCCTCTACCACGATGCTTGAGAATCCATTTGTGAGAAGCAAGAAAGAGATCGAAAGGAAATAGATGAAAGTTTTAAAGATTATCCTTTTTTTCATCTCCCACCTCCTGATTTTTATTAAAGGCTGGATTTTATTAAAGGTTGGACTAAATAGAACACAATTTACAAATTTTGTCAATAAAAAACATTTTTTAATATTTTTCAATATATTTCAATAGTTCAACCGCTGGAACTTGATCTAGAGCTGGTCAATTATTCAACACTTCTAAGTTTCTCTTTAACTAATTTCAACAAGATCTTTGTCAACAGCCCAATCAGGGTTGCTTTGTTGGGCTTTCTCTTTTGAATCCATAAAGATAACTTTATTGAACATCAGGAGAGTTCGGCATGTTGCCTAAGAAAACTTGATCAGGGAAATGAGCAGGAGGTAATGGCCCCATCTTTTTCATTGATGGAAGGAATTGAATCACAGAAACTTTACACTCTTATCTCTTCTGGAGCCTCATGAAGCATGAGTCTCAATCCGTAGAGGAGTTGGGCCTTGGTAAAGGGTTTGGTCATGTAATAATTGGCACCCAGATCATATCCTTTGAACATATCGGAATCTTCATTCTTGGCTGTCAGAACAATGAAGGGGATATTCTTCATTTTTGGGTTCGATTTGACCTCTTTAATGACCTCCCATCCATTCTTCTTGGGCATCAAGATGTCACAGATGATAAGGTTAAAATCATCTTTTCCCAATTGTTCGATGGCCTGCTCTCCATCGGCGGCTTCCGTTACCTCATAACCCAATTTTGTCAGATGGATTTTTAAAAACTTACGGATCACCTCTTCATCATCCACGATCAATACCTTCTTGCTCATACTTCAACCCTCCTTGTGGGAAATTTAATGGTAAAAGTTGTTCCGATCTGTTCTTTACTCTCTACATCAATCGTTCCTTCATACTTGGTCACAATGCGGTAGACGATATTTAGACCAAGGCCTGTTCCCTCTCCAAGCTTTTTGGTTGTAAAGAATGGATCGAAAATTTGGTTGAGATACTTTTGGGGGATTCCCATGCCACTATCGGTTATTTTCACCTCGACCGAATCTTTTAACAATCGGGTAGAAAGGACCAGTTTCCCTCCATTTCCATCCATTGCCTGGAATGCATTGGTGATCAGATTGGTGAACACCTGCTGAATCTCACCCATGTTAGCCTTTATTCTTTCGATGGGTTGAAATTGCTTAATCACTTCCACCGAAATGGTCTTAGTGGCTAAATGGATCATCTTCAGAGACTCTTCAAGCACCTCGTTGAGATCGACTGGACTTTGGTCCTCCTTTTTCGCGGCTCGAGAGTAGGATTTTAAACCTTTTACAATTTCACTGATTCTCTGCGCACAAGTCAGAATATCCTTTAAATAATCTTTATTTTTTGAGGGGTCATCTTCCTCCAGAGCAATCTCTGCCATCCCAATAATGCCACTCAGGGGATTATTGATTTCATGGGTGACACCCGAAGCCAATATCCCGATCCCTGCTAACTTTTCTGACTGGATGAGTTGCTCCTGAAGTCGTTGTTCTTCGGTAATGTCCTTCATATATTCAATGACTGAAGCAAGCTCCCCTTTGTCATCTAAAACGGGGTAAGAAAAGATCTTAAGGGTTGTGTTATCCTCTGAGAGCTTCATGATGGATGAAGCGGGTTTTTTGGTTTCAAGGGTCACCGAAACCGGACACTTTTCACAAAGCAGGGTTCTCTGAAAATAAACCTCATGGCATTTCCGGCCGATCAATTCTTGAAATGAGGTTTTGTAATTTTCAGCAACCGTTCTATTGACACGGAGAATTTTATAATCGGGAGCCTGAAGGGAAAGATGATCCTGAATTCCATCGAAGATGGCCTCAAGGCTCCTCTTACTTTCTCTGATTTTCTTTTCAAGCTTTCTCTGCTCTGTCAAGTCCCGAAAGATCATCTGATAAAAAGATTCATCCCCTAAATCGATTCTTTTGGTAGACAAGTCCACTTCCAGTGAGACCCCATCCTCCTTCTTCAGGGATAAACAGTCGGCCCTTCCTTCCCCTTTCTTGACCACTTCTTTGAAATAGGACCTTGCCTTCTCTATCTCTTCAGGGGCAAATAAATCGAAGATCTCTTTCCGGATTAATTCTTTTTTGGGATATCCTGTGACCTTCTCTACTTCTCTGTTGACATCTGCAATCTGCAATTGAGGATTTCTCAAGAGGATAATCCCATCGTTGGCATTTTCGAAGAGACCTCGATATTTGTCTTCGGAGATGGTGAGTTCCTCGCGTTTCTCTCTCGTTAAGGTCTGGACAATATACCCATAGAATGCGGTCATGATGAAAATAAAAGGGATGCGGAGGGTATAGCTGCTGCCATGTTCCGTTGTCAAAAGTCCCCATGAATAGAGGAGAACTCCATAAAGAAGTGCCGTGATCCCTCCTATCGCCATCAACAATTTAAAATTGCGACTGATCGATGCAAAGATGATGATTAAGAAAAAAACAATATAAAAATCTGTGGTCATCTTTTCTGAAAGATACATTCCGAATGAAACGATGCCCGTGTCGAAGAGGACTAATGGGTAAAAGAATTTTGAATTTGAAAACCATGCTTTCGGAAAGAAGTAGAGCAAAATATTGGAGAAGATATAGACAGCAATAAGGATGTGACTGAGATGCAGGTCCGTCACCCTGCCCCTTCCAAACAGGATGAGGTAAGAGGTCACAATGATGGCGGTCCACCTCAGTGCTAAAATAATTCTTTTCTTTTCCTGGTCATCCATTTTGAATTGCATTTCCATCAGCAAAAATTAATTTTATTTCGATTATTTAATACTTTCAATAGTTAGCAAAAAGCATACCAATGAGAGACTATCAAAAAGATGCACTTTGAATGATCGCTAACTATAAGGAATTTATTAGCTTATAAAAAATCCCCTTCTTACCTGACTTTTCTCCATTTTAGCGGAATAGTACCGATTTTTTTCATTTTTTGACAATTTGTCGGGATTGATTGCTAAAACCAGAAAGGATTAGAGGAAGGCTCTCCCGCAGTCGGTCGGCTATTAGATCACAACTGATTGATAAGATAGCTGAGAAGAAACTGGTCGGGACGAGCCGATTTGGCGGGCAAGTGCCCCTGAAAGGGGCACAATCAAAAAGACACTTCATTACCCGAAGCCATCCATTTGTATTCGGATGGCTTCACGGCCGGTCCGGCCGCCTCACCGACTCGGCGGCGTGCCAAAAGTTGCTCCTTATTCGTCGCAACGGCGTCCGGCTGTCTCACCGACTCGACAGCGTGACAAATAGTTGTGACTTATTCGTCACAACGTCACCCTCCTTCTCCCCGCAGTCGGTCGGCCTATTGAGTGCACACTGATAATTTTTTGATTATGATTATGGTGAGAATTGGTCGGGGCGAGCCGATTTGAACGGCCGACCTCCTGCTCCCAAGGCAGGCGCGCTAACCAGGCTGCGCTACGCCCCGCTGTTTAACTCCAATTTGAAAATGGGGATATATCTTACTTCCATTTGAACGGCCGGCCGGCCGCTCACCTTCTCGCGGGCGTGCCAAGAGTCGCTCCTTATTCGTCGCGCCCGGCTACCCTCCGGTTGCTCCAAACAGGCAGGCGCGCTAACCAGGCTGCGCTACGCCCCGCTGTTTCAAACTCCAATCAACAAATTCCAAACTCAAAATAATAATCAATAACTAAATTATCAAATTTTTTGGTTCTTGGGAATTGGAATTTATTTGGGTATTGGTGCCTGGTATTCAGTTATTGACTCACTATTTAACACATCCCTATTCATCAGACAACCATCTGATTCATAAAAATACAAATTGTTTTTCTCAGTTTCCTCAAGGCTTTTCCTCGATGGCTAATTTTATTTTTTTCTCTGAGGGAAAGCTCGGCCATCGTCTTTCCATATTTTGGAAGGATGAAAAGGGGGTCGTATCCAAATCCTCTTCTCCCCTTTTCCCTCATTCCAATTCTTCCCTTACAGGACCCCTCTGTGATGGCTTCTTTCCCATCAGGAGATACCAAAGCCATGATACATTTAAACTTCGCTCCTCTTTTTGAAAGCGGAATTTCCTCCATCTCTTTGAGAAGTTTTCGATTATTCTCTCGACTCGAAGCCCTCTCTCCTGCATACCTTGCAGAATAGATGCCTGGCATTCCTTTCAAGCTATCCACTTCTAATCCAGAATCATCCGCAAGGGTGAATTTCCCAAAAAATTTTGAATAAAACCGAGCTTTTTTCAAAGCATTCTCAGTGAAACTCTTACCATCTTCTTCAATTTCAGGGATCTCAGGAAAATCGCTTAATGCATAGATTCGAAGGCCCAATCCTTTCAAGGCCTCTCGAATTTCTCGAATCTTTCCTTTGTTCCGAGTGGCGACAATCAATTCTAATCTTTTCCTAATATTAATCTTGTCCCTTCCCTTCCAGAGATTTTTTCTGAATTCTCGTGAGGACACGAATTCCCCTTTGTGCGATTTTCATCAATTCGTCCATCTCTTTTTTTGTAAAAACCCCTCCCTCTGCAGTGCCTTGGATTTCTACAAACTTTTCCACCCCGGTCATCACCACATTCATATCCACTTCGGCTTTGGAATCCTCTTCATAATTTAAGTCCAAGAGGACATCCCCTTCCACTTTCCCTACGCTGATGGCAGCGACAGAATCTTTGACCGGGACTTTTTCGATTAACCCTTTCTTAACCATCTTTCGAAAAGCATCCACCAAGGCGACATAGGCCCCCGTGATGGATGCTGTCCTTGTTCCTCCATCGGCTTGAATCACATCGCAATCGATCCAGATGGTCCTCTCTCCGAATGCGTTGAGGTCTGTCACAGACCTCAAAGAACGTCCAATCAACCTCTGGATTTCAAAAGCACGGCCATTACCCCCACCTCTATCCCTGGAAGTACGAGTATGCGTTGAACGGGGAAGCATGGAATATTCTGCGGTAACCCAACCCTTCCCAGTATTTCTTAAAAACGGCGGAACCCTCTCCTCGATGCTGGCCGAACAAATGACTTTGGTATCCCCTATTTCGATCAGGACGGATCCCTCGGCATGTTTCAAGTAATTTCTCGTAATCTTTATCGGTCTCAAAACCTTCAGGCCTCTTCCATCCAAACGTTTCACGAAAGCCTCCTTTCGAATTTATCTTTTCAATAAATTTCCAAAAAGTCAATCCCTCGATTAGGTAGAAAATAAAGTCTCTGGGCTAAGGTCAGGGTAAAGATGCCAGTTTCGTAGTTGGGTTAGGGCAATGAGTTTTAAGCCATTAGCCATAACATTTACCCTTTGACCAAACTGGCTTCCTAACCTTAACCGTAACCTATGAACCTCTTCTAACGGGGTTTGCCCTCTCTTGTCCAAGAGATAAGGATTGCTGCTAACCCGATGATGAGAAGGAACTTCCAAACATTCTGAATGCTCTCCAGAGAAAGGCCTGCCTTTTCTTGTCCCAACGGGACGACAGGCAGCCTGAAAGCGATGACCATTTCCGCAAAGGCGATTCCGATCACCATACCCAAATTTCTTGAAAGGGCTAAAAAGCTTGAAGCCAGGCCCACTTTCTCCCGAGGCAAAGAGCCGATGATGGCGCTGTTATTAGCGGGATTGAAAAGGCTGATTCCAATACCGAGAACAATCTGCCTCCATAAAATGTCAAGGTCATTTGCGCCCGGCTTTAAAAAAGTAAAAGAGAAAACGGTTAAAGAAGTGATGATCAAACCCACGGTCGCAGGAATTCTGACCCCAACCCGATCGGAAAATCTTCCCCCCAAAGGGGCCATCACCATCACCGTGAGGGCAACAGGAAAGACGAGCATCCCTATCTTGGAGGGTGAAAATTCCAGGATATTCTGGAGGAAGAAAGGGATGACGAAGATATGGGCAGCACTCATCCAGAAGGAAAAGAAGCTTGCTCCAAGAGAGGAGATAAAGAGCCTTCTTTTGAAAAAGTTGAGGTCCACCAAGGGGGAAGGAGAACGGAGTTCGACCATGATAAAAAGACTGAGACAAAGGAGACTAAAAAGGAGCCATAACCATAGAAGAGAAGCCGCCCCCTGACCCATTCGATTAATGAATAGAATCAGAGAGGTGATAAAGAAAAAAAGCAGAAGGGCTCCCCAGAAATCCACTTGCACTTTCGCTCTGGATTCGACCCGTTCGAGGACTTTCGAAGAGAGGTAGATCCCCATGGCTCCGACGGGGAGATTGATAAAAAAAACCGATCTCCATCCAAGATGCTCAACCAAAAATCCGCCGAGGATAGGCCCCGTTAAAAAACCTGCAGAGACGATAGAACCAGTAATTCCCAATGCCTTGCCCCTCTCTTTTTCTGGAAAGGCAGATGTCAATATTCCAGGACCATTCGCCATCAAGGCAGAAGCCCCTAATCCTTGAAGCATCCTGGAGCCGACGAGAAAATAGATGGTAGGTGAAAAACCGCAAAGCGCCGAGCCCACGGTGAAGGTTAAAAACCCCAAGAGGTAAATTCTTCTTTGTCCAAAGAGATCGGAGAGTCTTCCCATTAAAAGCAAACATCCTGTGATGACAATTAAATAGCCCATCACCACCCAGGCCACACCTGTCAAATGGGTATTTAAAGATTGGGTGATCGTGGGAAGAGAGATGTTCACAATGCTGGCATCTAAGGTGGACATATAGACACCAATCGAAATATTGAGTACCACCCATCTTCGTCGGTTCATTATAGGAAAGATCATTGGACTCAATGCCTCTTCAAGGCATGCTTCATGTTGTTCTTCAAACCATTTCCTTGTTCAAATTTAAACAGATTTTCGATATTTATACAAGAAGTTGGCCCATTGCAGATTTCGCCCTGAACCATGTAAGATTCAGGGCTGCCATGCACCCTATCCTGAACTACGTGGAGTTCAGGACTAATCATGAACCCAACGTGGTTCATGGCGTGGTGCATGGTGAATTGCGGATTGGAAAATCCCAGATTAGAATTTAAAAATCTATCTATCATTTTAGCTCTTTTAAAAAGGTCATCTAATCCCCCTTCACCCCCCTGAAGCTGTGAAAAAATTGGGATGATTGGGTGGGCAAGAATATCTTCAAGATTTTACAATTGCGGTATTTTAGAGGGCAAAGGTTACAAGGCTTTTATAGATAATGAATATAATTAAAGTTTATTATTGTGGGCAGTTAACGCTATAAGGTAACGCTGTAAAATTTTTTCGATACCCTGGCCCACCCTCTCTATTTGAAGCAATTTTTTCACACCTTCCCTTTGTCAAAAGGGGGAAACTTTCTCCTCCCCTTGGTATCTTTTCCCTGCCGAAAGCAGGCAAAGGGAGGTGGGGAGGGATTTTAAAAGGTTTATTTCAAACCGCTAAATGGACACAAATCTATTTATCCCCCTCTTTTGGGTCTGATCCATGTTGAAACATAACCCAAAAATGGTTATGATATTATTTATTGTCTAAATTCTCATACGATGGATCAAGGAGCGGAGATATGCACAAAGAAACTCAAACAAAGGGATTTACGGGTGCTTCAAAATATGTACTGGATGATGAGCTTGCGAGAATTGTCAATATTTCGATGGCTCTGGAAATGCCTCTTCTGCTCAAGGGAGAGCCTGGAACGGGAAAGACCATGCTGGCCCACGCCATTGCCGAAGCCTCTGGCATGAGACTGATCGTTCTGAATGTCAAATCGAGCATGAAGCTGATCGATGCCCTTTACCAGTATGATACGCTCACGCGTCTAAACGATAGCCGTTTTGGGGATTCGAAGAGGGATGTCAGCAATATCGAAGAGTATATTCGGATGGGAAAGATAGGACAATCTTTTGGTTCCGATGAGAGAGTGGTTCTTCTGATTGACGAAATTGACAAGGCGGATACTGATTTCCAGGATGATATGCTGGATGTGCTGGATCAGATGGAATTTGATATTATCGAGATCGATAAGACCATCAAAGCAAAACATCGGCCCGTGATCATCATCACTTCGAATGCTAAAAAAGACCTCTCCGATCCATTTCTGGGTCGCTGCAATTTTCACCACATCGCCTTTCCCGAGCCCGACATGATGCGAAGGATTGTTCAGGTTCATTTCCCAGAAATCGATAAGGAATTACTCGATAGCACGGTCAAAACATTTTACCGCCTCAGGGAAATCAGAGGCATTGAGAAAAAACCAGCTACCCGGGAGTTGATCAATTGGATTAGAGCCTTAAAGGCGGATCCTGATTTCCGAGTCAAGGATCTCATCAAAGGAGAAGTTCCTTTCTTAGGCGTTCTGTTTAAAAAGAGTCCGGATTATGTGGTGGCCCAGAATGCGGTGTCCAGGTTCAGGGTGTAAAAAAGCATGCGCATAGCGCAGAGAGCTTAACATAAGGATCGCGGAAAGATGGAACGTTGGAATGATGGAATAATGGTTGTTATAGGAAAAGCGAAAACCCAATATTCCAATATTCCACTATTCCATTATTCCATTGGTGAATTATGTTTGTTGATTTCTTTTACTTATTAAAAAAAGCAGGGATCCCAGTTTCTCCCACTTCTTTCTTGAGGCTACAGAAAGCCTTAAGCATGGGGCTGATCAATTCTCTGGATGATTTTTACACGGGCGCCCGCGCGATTCTGGTGAAGAGCGAAAAATATTTTGATCTTTACGACCAAGCTTTTGCACACCAGTTTAAGGGCGCTGAGTTTAAAGAACCCGAAGAATTTGAATTGTCTGAGATCGCCCGTGCCCTGCTGGATGAATGGTTGAAAGATCCAAAAGGTCTCGCAGAGGCCCTTGGGGTTGATGAAAAAGATTTGTTAAAGCTGAGCCCGGATGAATTGATCAAATACTTTCTTGACCGGCTCAAAGAACAGACCGAGGCACATCACGGAGGGAGCAAGTGGATTGGAACAGGGGGAACTTCTCCCGTGGGACATTCTGGATATCATCCCGGTGGAATGAGGGTGGGCGGTGTATCGAGAAATAAGTCAGCGGTTAAGGTGGCCATGGACCGAAGGTATCGGGATTACTCCCAAGAAGGCCCAATCACTGCTTCCCAAATGGGAGAGGCTCTCAAAAGATTGAGAAATATGGTCCCTTTTGGTCCTAAGGATAGGGTGAATATTGATAAAACCATTTACGAGACGATGAAGAATGCAGGTGAAATAGAGATCGTCCTTGATCGGAGTCTCAAGGACCGATTAAAAGTGATCCTGGCGATTGATAATGGCGGATGGTCCATGGAGCCCTATATCGAGTTGATCCAAACGCTCTTCAATTATTCCCGGGCTCAGTTCAAAGATCTCAAAACATTCTTCTTCCATAACACCATTTACGACTACCTCTGGGAGGATCCTCCAAGGCGTTCCAAACCATTTCCAATAGATGAACTGGTTCGCCTTGATCCGGAAACCAGGTTCGTCATCGTAGGGGACGCAAGCATGGCTCCCTATGAACTGATGGCCACAGATGGCTCCATCTATGTTGAAGAGAGATCCGGAAAACCCAGTTATGAGAGACTCAAGTTTATTGCTAAAACTTTTCCACACGCTGTCTGGATCAATCCGAAACTCACCGAAGAATGGCCCTACACCCGCTCCATCCATCATATCCAGGAGATCTTTCATATGTATGAACTGACCCTGGATGGATTGGAGAAAGCGGTGACCACGATGATGCGGAAGAATTAAGGGGCCTACCTCACGGATTAAAGATTAAAAAATTTCTTAAACCCTTTGTAGAAGTGGCATGGGATCGACGAAGTGTTTGTCGAGACCCAGTCCTTCAGACGTTAAACCGAAAGCTAATCCCATCAACTGGGTGAAGTAGAGGATAGGCAGTTGGAAGGTCTCTTTAAACTCTTCTT
>CAWFSX010000084.1:0-116815 GCA_963818595.1 uncultured delta proteobacterium | reverse complement strand
CCAACACATCCTTTCTCAACATCAGGTCACCGATATTGAGATGGGGAATCATCACCCCCTGTCTCCCTGTCAATCCCTTTACCTTACAGACATCGAAGAAACCTTCGATCTTCTCGTTGACCCCGCCGATAGGCTGGATCTCTCCTTTCTGATTGACAGACCCGGTCACAGCAATATCCTGCCGTAGGGGAAGCACTGAGAGGCTTGAAAGCAAGGCATAAATCTCTGTGGAGGAGGCACTATCTCCATCGACCCCGCCGTAAGACTGCTCGAAACAGATGCTGGCGCTCATGGTGATGGGTTTGTCCTGGGCATATTTTCCCCTGAGATATCCGGCGAGGATATAGACCCCTTTGTTATGCGTCGGGCCACTCATCTCCGCTTCTCTTTCAATATTGATAATCCCTGCCTTTCCCATGGAGGTTTTGACGGTAATCCGGGAGGGTTTGCCAAACATGTAATCCCCCAGATTATAGACGGAGAGGCCGTTGACCTGGCCCACCACCATCCCATCGGAGTCAATCAGAATGGTTCCATCATCGATCATCTCTTGAATCTTCTCTTCGATGAGGTTCACCCGGTAAATCCTTTTCTCATTCGCCTTATCCACATGTTTCTCAGTCACCACATCACTTCTGTCTTTCTCCGCCCAGTAGTTGGCTTCCCTCAAGAGGTCGGCGATGAGGTGAAAGCGTGTGGAGAGTTTTTTCTGCCTTCCCGTAATTCTCACCCCATACTCCACCACCGCCGCAATTCCCGTCTTATCAAATACCCTCAATTTATCCTCATCACAGATTTTTCGAATAAAGGAGGCATACTGTTGGATCTTTTCATCGTCCTTATTCATCACGGAATCGAAGTCTGCTTTGATTTTGAAAATCTTTTTGAAATCATCGTCTAAGCTGTAAAGAAGGTAATAGATATGGGTATCTCCAATCATGATGACTTTTGTATTGCACTCAATGGGCTCTGGTTTGAGGGCAGAAGTGGAAAAGAAGTAAAGGGGGTCATAGGTCTGAATTTCGATGACTTGGTTCTTCAACGTCCTTTTCAAAGTTGGCCAAACCCACGCCTCCGTGAGGGCATCCAGGGCATTGAAGATTAAATAACCTCCATTGGCCCTTAAAAAGGACCCTGCCTTGATATGGAGAAAGTCAGTCTTCCAAATTCCTGTTCGCTCAACCACCCGCTCGATGGTGCCAAAAAGATTTCGGTAGTTGGGGGTCGTCTCGACGATGATGGGGGCTCCCTTCGTGTCCGAATTGTCCACCAGTACGTTCACTTGGTATTCACTGAATGGGTCAGCCGTTTGAGGCATCACCAAGCCGGGGAGTGGGGATGGAGTCTCCTCCTTTTCTCTGAAACGGCCGAGATTGGCTAAAATATCTTCCTGGACTTCATCCAGATATTGTTGAACCTTCTCGTAGTTAAACTTCTCCTTAATATCGGAAATGGAGTCTTTAATCGCTGGAGAGATCACCTGATTGTCCAAGGAGGTCATTTCTTCCTTGATCTCTTTCTCCGCTTTGCGGGTCTCCTTAAAGATATCCTCCAATTCATTGATCAGTCCGGCTTGCTTTTCCTTAATCTTTTCCAGTTCCTCTTTAGAGAACTTACCCTCCTCCACCATTGTCTCCAACTGGTCAATGTTCACAGGGTTCCCTTCAACTAAGGGGAAAATGCCAGGACGTGAGTAAGGCCCCATTTGGATTTGAACGAGAGCAAAACCCTCTTTATTCACCTTCTTCTCAAACTCCCGGAACATCTCTGCCTGCTTATTTCGGAATTTCTCAACCACCTCTTTCTTTTTATTGAGATAGGTCTCATTCTCAAACATTAAAGGGATTTTCTTTTTCAGAGTTTCGATCAAGTTCTCCATCTCTTTTTTGAACGCATTTCCTTGCCCGGCAGGAAAGCTGATCATATGGGGCATATCGGGATTCTTGAAGTTATTGACATAGCAGAGGTCATTGGGGATCTTTCCTTTGATGACCATTTCGTCCATTTCTTCCAACACACATTTGATGGTGGTAAAGCGCCCGGTCCCCGCCAACCCAGTCACAAAGATGTTATATCCGATGCCGTTGATATCCAACCCCAATCGGATCGCCTCCAAGGCCCTATCCTGACCAATGATCTCGTCACAGGGGTGGATAGACTCAGTGGTCTTAAAGGCCAATGCATCAGGGTCACACCGCCATCTTAATTTTTCTATTGGAACTTCTTCAAAGGTCTTATTCGCCATAATCTCCTTCCTCCTGTTATTAACAGTCTCATAATAATGACGATATTGTCTTATAAAATCCCTCCTCACCTCCCTTTTCCAAAGGGAGGAACAATACCCATCTTTAGCAAAGAGGGGCGAGGGGAGATTTTGTGATCAATGCCAATTCAATTCTAAGACCCTTAATAAGATAACGGACTCTTTCGGTTTTATTTATAACAGATTATCGGAAATGTCAACGAAAACGAAGAAGTAAGAAGTGAGAATTAAGAGTTATGAATTGGAAATTGGAAATTGAAAATTGAAAATTTGGAAGTTAGATGCCTTCTTTGGCGAGTTCTTGGATTAAACCCTTGCTTTTTTCTGTCATTTTCTTGGGGACATTGACGATCACTTTGACATATTCATCCCCTTTCCCTTCCCCTTGAAAATGAGGGATGCCGAGGCCTTTTAACCGCATCTTGGTATGGCTCTGGGTTCCAGGAGGTATCTTCACTTTCTTTATTCCCTCCAAGGTTGGAACTTCGATGGTCGTTCCCAGAACAGCCTCCGAAAAATTAATTTCTTTCTCCACAATGAGATCATCTCCTTCTCGGCTGAAGACAGGATGCTCCTTAACGGAAACTTGGAGGTAAAGATCTCCCGGGGGACCCCCGTTTCGCCCCTCCATACCCTTCCCGGCGAGCCTGAGCTTTTTCCCTGAGGGAATGCCTCGTGGAATTTTTACAGAAACTTCTTCGACCCTTCCATTTTTCCGGTAGTTAATCCTCTTCTCCCCACCCCATGCGGCTTCTTCTAGAGAAATGGTGATCTCATAGGTGGCGTCTTCTCCCTTCTGGGACATTCGACTCATATCTTGATACCCTGCTTGCCTGCCAAAAAGGTCTCCAAAATCAGAACCGCTTCGACCTCCAAATCTGAATTCTCGTCTCCCCCTCCCCCCGAAAAGGCCCGATAAAATCTCGTCAAAATCGAATCCTCGGAAGATATCTTCTTGAGTAAATCGTTGTTGGAATCCTTCGGCACCAAAGGTATCGTATTGTTTTCGCTTCTCCTTGTCGCTCAGGACCGCGTAGGCCTCGTTGATCTCTTTGAATCGTTCTTCGGCCTCTTTTTTATTGGGATTCCGGTCAGGATGATATTTCATCGCCAGCTTCCGATAGGCCCGTTTGATCTCTTCACCACTGGCATTCTTATTCACGCCCAAAATAGTGTAATAATTTTTGGCTGCCATTATTCTTTATCCTCAAGCCTCTCGTCTGATTGCCTTTTATAGATCTCACGGATCATCCGGTTGAGGTATCCCTCTGGATCATCAACCGTCTCTCGGGTAACGATGAACTCCCTTTGGCCCGTCTTATCGCGAATCAATTCAAACCCATACTCATAATCCTTTGAAAGTCGCGAGAAGAGTCCCATCCCTTTCCCATCTTCATTCAAGAGGATCTCTGTAATCCGGTTAATGGCCTCCTCGCTAAATTGGAGGTCAATTCCAGTTCGTCTTTGAAAATCTCTTTCGAATTCCTCCACCTGTTGCTGAATCTCTACCATCTCTTCAGAAACGGTGTTGACATCATATCCCTTTTCAATCATTCGATTGACGATGAGATCAATTCTCCCCTCTCGAAAAACAATTCCGTAACGTTTTTTAAATTCTGTCTCTCTGTCCAGAATGGACTGTTTCAAAGTCATCTTCTCGTGGGAAAGGAGCGCTTCAAATTTTCCCAGTATTTCTGGATGGCAGGGGTCCTGAAGTAAGCGTATCAACTCTTGCCCTGGATCTTCCACCACGGACCGTGTGACGACAAATTTCCGAATATCAGTGGAGGGCAGTCGCTTTTCAAATTTGATGAGAACTCTCTCGACGGCACTGACCAATCCTCTCGCACCGATCTTTTCTTCATAGGCCTTCACAGCCAATTCGTAAAGGGCTTCGTCTTCGAACTGAATGTCAATCCCATAGGATTTGAAATCCTTCTTCTTTCCAAGGATGATGGGATTGCTGGGATTTTTCAGTATCGCATAGAGGTCGTCGACCTCCAATTTTTCAAAAACGGTAGTCACCGGCAACCGCCCGATGAACTCCGATTCGAACCCAAAGGAGATGAGATCCTCCGCCTTCACCTGTTTGAGGTACTCCGCCCGCTCATCCTTCGAACGGATCTCAGCGCCGAAACCAATCCCCTCTTGGTTCAAACGTTTCTTGGTCAATTCCTCCAGACCATTAAACGCGCCACTCATAATAAAAAGGATATTTTTTGTATTGATCGTTCGTTTCTCCCTCTTCCCGGTCTTCCGGTAATGTTCAATCGCTTCCAATTGAGAGATCGGGTCATGGGGGACTTTAAGGTCCACCTCTGTCTCCTCCATGGGTTTGAGCAGTGCCCGCTGAACCCCTGTCCTTGACACATCGGGGCCAATGAGGTTATTCGATGAGGCAATCTTATCGATCTCATCAACGTAGATGATTCCATACTGAGCCATTTCCATGTCTCCATTGGCTTCGTAAACGAGATCCCGTACGAGGTCCTCGACATCTCCTCCGACATAACCGGTTTCACTGAACTTTGTCGCATCTCCCTTCACAAAAGGGACTCCGATCTTCTTGGCAATCAATTTGATCAGGTAGGTTTTCCCCACGCCGGTGGGCCCGATCATCAGGATATTATTCTTGATGTGGCCTACCCCTTCATATCGATTGCGCCCCTTGGTCATTTCAGTGAACTTGATCCGATTGAAGTGGGTACATACTTTGGTGGCCAAAATCTCTTTAGCATCATCCTGTCGAATGATGTAATCATTTAGAAAGGCCTCCAACTCCTCTGGTTTTAAGTCGAAATGAATCTTCTTCTTTCCCTCGCCCAATTCTTTTTCCTCTTTTGAAACCTCTTCTGTCTGAGGTTTTGGGAAGAGCATCGGGACGACCAATCGGATTCGGTCTCCATACTTTTTACCTAAGTATTCATTCAGCTCCTTCTCTAATTCTTTCTGATCTGGAACCTTTGAATCAGAATCTTTCATTGAGATCAAACTCCTTTTTTTACAATTATTTACACTTTAATATAACCATTCTCCCAGTTTTTTTCAACTCATGGATGACTGGGGTAAGTATCTCTTTTTCCGTGATACAGATTATGAATATATCAGGGTATAGCAAGAAGACAGGCCCGCTGAGAAAGTTTAAGAGCGGAACCTCTAATAAATCTGATTCAAACGTCGAAAAATCTATAAAAACCTTTATTTATAATAAATACGATGGTTACCCTTACCAATGAAAACGACCGCAATTCTTAAACTTTCGAAGACTGGTCTGTCTTCTTGCTCATTTCACAGAATTGGAGACGCTTCCATGACCGGAGATCCTGCTTCATCAGGAACGGAATGAAAAGAGGAGAAGGGGGTTAAACGAACCGGACGGACTTCAGTCTATCTCCTTCCCAACGAAAGTGACGTCTTTTTCTTTTCCGATAGACCTGCCCCTCCTGAAGGACAGCACCGACCAGTAAGGGAAGAACGACGGTCGCATCGATGTAAACGGCTGTATAGCTTGATCCCTTCTCAATTTTCCCCCAGGACTTCGCTTCTTCAAAGGTGCAGCCGGAGAGGCCTCCCCATTTTGGATCATCCGTGGTGATCTGAAAGGCATATCGATGACCGCTCTCTTTTTGGAAGAGGAGTTCGCTTACAGGCCCCAGTTGTTGAATATAATTTTTAGGGACGCCTCCTCCAATGTAGATCGCCCCGGTGACGGACGCCATCTTTTTCAATTGAGCGATCTCGAAACTATCCTGAATCTGATCGATGATGAGTCTTTCCGAAGGAACCTTCTCTCGAAGGTGTAGAAAGGTGAGACCAATCCCAATGGAGCTGTCGCTCAGGGCAGGGACAAAGATGGGAACCCCGTATCGGGAGGCCGTTTTGAGAATGGATCCCTCATCCTTAAGGTGGCTCCCCAAAACCTCCAAATATCGCCTTGAGGAAACAACCTTCTCATCTAACCCTTCTGGAACCTTTGAGAGAAGATGGATCACCTGATTGATTTCATGGTCATCCATCAAGGCATCATAAACTCGTACGATGCGATGTCTCCTCAGGGCATCATCATTTCCATCCTCGGACCCAACATAATGCCGATATCCAAAGTTCTCGAAGAGGTCGTGAAACATATTGGCGCCGGTGGAGACGATCACATCAACCAATTTCATCTCAATCATATCGCGGATCACCCTGCGCATCCCGCCCGGGATCATCGCCCCAGACAACCCCAGAAAGATGATACAGGCTGGATCAACGAGCATCTTTCGAAAAACTTCGAAACATTTAAAAATATTCCGGCTTTGAAAGGAGGTGTGTTGGAAGGCTTGGACCAGATCGAGAAGGTTTTTGATCCCTTTGAGATCTATATGCTGAACAGGTTGCTGAAGAAACTTTGATTCCCTTTTTCTCATCTTTTTTATCCGGAAAATGAATTCGTGCGGAAATTATCAAATAAAAACAGAGAAGTCAAGGAAAATGATTCATCTATGATTCATCTTGTACCCAAATTGTACCCAAATTGCTTGACATTTAGAATGAAATAAGATAATTAGATCATCTTGAGAAATGTTAAGGATATCTTGGCGAAAGGTTGAGCTCTTATGGAGAAAAAGCCAATCCGAATTGCCATTGTGGGCGTTGGAAATTGTGCCAGTTCCCTCATCCAGGGGATTGAATTTTACCGGGCAAACAGCAAAAAAAATCCGAAATCTGAACCCCTTGGCCTAATGCACCTTGATATCGGAGGCTACAAACCATGGGATGTTGAGGTGGGAGCGGCTTTCGATATTGATCGAAGAAAGGTGGGAAAACTCCTTAAAGAAGCCCTCTTCGCGAAGCCCAATTGCACTAAAATGATCTGTCCGAACCTCAATGATTCTGCGGTGACGGTATCCATGGGGGAAGTCCTCGATGGAGTTTCCGAACATATGAAGGATTACCCTGAAGATCGCATCTTCCTTGTCGCCAATGAAAAACCTTGCAATGTGGAAAAGGTGCTCAAGGATTCTGGAGCGGAGATTCTTCTGAACTACCTTCCTGTGGGTTCGGATCAGGCCACCCAGTTCTATGCGGAGGCCTGTTTAAAAGCCGGGGTGAGTTTGATCAACTGCATGCCCAGTTTCATCGCCTCCGATCCTCGGTGGGTGAAACGGTTTGAACAGAAAGGCATTCCCATTGTGGGAGATGATGTGAAGTCCCAGATGGGGGCCACCATCATCCATCGGGTGTTAGCCAAACTCTTCGAAGATCGAGGGGTGCGTTTGGACCGAACCTATCAAATTAACACCGGGGGAAATACCGACTTTCTCAATATGCTCAATCGACATCGTTTGAAGAATAAACGGATCTCCAAAACCGAAGCCATTCAATCCCAGCTCGGCGTCCCGTTAGAGCCAGAAAATATTCACATCGGCCCTTCCGATTATGTCCCGTGGCAGAATGACAACAAGGTCTGTTTTCTACGAATGGAAGGGAGGGGATTTGGAGAAGTTTCGCTCAATCTGGAGTTGAGACTTTCTGTTGAAGACTCACCCAATAGTGGTGGGATGACGATTGATGCCATTCGTTGTTGTCAACTTGCTCGTATACGAGGAATTGGAGGGCCTCTCCTCTCTATCTCCGCCTACGCGATGAAACATCCCATAGTCCAAATCCCTGATAACGAGGCCAAATTCATGGTGGAGGAATTCATTGAAGGGAAGCGGGAACGCTAATTCCTCTCTCTCTCATCCATCGCTCTAAATAAGAGGAAGGTTCTTCTCCCGAGATTCGAATCTCCTTAAAAAAATCAATCATCCTTCTCAAATCATTTTCGAAATATTCATAGAGGGCATGAAAATCTTCAAGGCGATGGATATATCGGCGGTAAGCCAATAGCACTGCATTATTGATATTTACTTTTTCGAAACCTTTGTAACAATCTGTTTTGAGACGACCTCTTAACTCCCTGAATTCTTCTTTTATGGATCGAAATATTTCTCCCCTCCCCTTCAATTTCTCATCCCTTGAAATCTCTCTGGCATAGAATTGGGTTAGCCGCTGGCAGGTCTGATCGATCCACTGAGAAAAAAGGATGTCGTCTTCTTGATTATGGATCGCCTCGACCACCTGCTCGGACCCCTTCCCATACTTCTCTATTAAGAAATTGACGGCTCCCTGATTCCCGACAAAAGTGGCTATCTGCTCATTCAAATCGGTCTGGCTTTTAAAATAGATGCTGGCGTGGGTCATCTCATGGAGTATGAGATTGGCAAGGGTGGCCTCATCCCAAGAAAGCATGGATGAAAAGATGGGATCTCTCAGCCATCCGAGCGTGCTGTAGGCACCGGCCTGCTGGACAAAGGTATCGTAACCCCTTTCTTCAAAAATTCGCTTTTCCTTGAGAACACCCTCTTTCGTAAAAAAACTTTTATAGGTAACCTTTCCAGTGATAGGGAAGTTCCAATGATAAAGCCGAAGGCAATCCTTCTCGGAGGCTGTGATGACATGGAGAACAGGCCCTTTCACTTCAAAATATTTCGAATAACTTTCCGTTCTCGTAAGACCTAACTCTTTTTCGCCGTAACGCTTCACCTCCTGGACAAGACGGATTTTCTCCTTGGTCTCAGGGTCCACCCTTTCGTTCTCCAAAACCTCTTGAACCGGAACACTATGAAAAGTAATCGAAGATTGATGCCATCCCAGTTTGGAGAGATAGAGAAGGTTCCCACAGCCGGTCAAAGAAAAGAGCAAGAATGTGAGCAATAAAAAAAGTCTCATGGTTTTCATGGTCAATCTTTCTTACAATATTCTTTATTGGGAATCAAACGCCTCTGTCCCTTTCCCCTCCCTCTTATTACTGAGAGCATGAAATAGTTTACACTCAGGATCACAAAAAGTTGTCATTGCGAGCCCGAAGCCCTGCACCGCATGGTGTTCAGGGCGAAGGGCGTGGCAATCTCGCTGATTACTCGGTGAGATTGCCACGCTCCCTTTGGTCGCTCGCAATGACAATTTAAAAGTATCTAAGTTTAGGAAAGGGGGTTCTTCCCATGACCACTTTAAAGAAATTGAAGGAATATTTGGAGAAGAATCGAGTTCGATAGGAGGTGGGTTTTCATGAAAGGGTCTACACCTCTCAAGAAATGGAAGGGTGACATTGCAAAACCGCTTTTATTGTCATGCTGAACCTTGTGCTGAGTTTATTTCAGTATCGTTTCAGCATCTCTTCTCAATTTCTGTAAAAAAACAACCAGGGCCATCAAACCGAATCCGATGATATCATAGAGTGGAATGGGGTAGACCAGCAGTAATCCTGCCGATGAGTAACATGACCCGTTCGTAAAGGGTCGTCTTCTTAAAGAACCAGTTCTCCACGCCGCCCGCCAGGGCGGCGATCCCGAGAAAGGCGGTGATCGTTGTCCAGATGACATCCATTACCGGTCCTTTCAGAAGAATCCCAACGCCTTTGGGATCGAGCGTGAACATGAAGGGCACGATAAAGGCGGGCAGGGTATATTTCCAGGCATACATGGTCGTTTTATAAGGGTTCCCTTTGGTCAGGGCTGCCGCCGCAAAACAAGAGAGGGCCGTGGGCGGAGAGACCTCGGAAAGGATCGCATAGTAAAAGACAAACATGTGGGCAGCAAAATCCGGTATCCCCAGCTGGATCAATGCCGGTGCGCAAATGACTACTGCAATGATATAGGAAGCTGTCACCGGAACAGCCAGCCCAATCACCCAGACAATGAGGGCTGTATAGACGGCTGTTAAGAAAACACTTCCTCCGGCATAGGCGATAATGATGGAACTGAACTTTAACCCCAGGCCTGTCAGGGTGACCACTCCCACAATGATTCCAGCGGCTGCACAGGTCGAGGCAACGCTCAATACCCCGATCGAACCTCCTCTCAATGCCTTCACTAATTTCTTGGGAGTAAGAGCGGTATCTTTCCTGATAAAACTGACTGCAAAGGTGATCACGGTTGACCAGAAGACTGCCATGATGGGCGTAAAGCCTATGATCATGATCACCACAATGGCGATGAGTGAGATGAAATGAAACCCGTAGAGGTAGGTGAGCTGGCCCAGACTATAGGTTTTATCAAAGGCGATCTCTTTAACGCCAAACTTTTTGGCATCCAGTTCCACCATTAAAAAGATGGACCAATAATAAAGGCAAGTAGGAATGCAGGCCATGGTGATCACATCTAAGTAGGAGATCTTTAAGAATTCTGCGATGAGAAAGGCGGCTGCTCCCAGGACAGGAGGTGAAAGGATCGCGCCGATCCCTCCTGCTGAAAGAAGCCCACCTGCAGCATCCTTACTATAGCCTGCCTTGGCCAGCATGGGGTAGGCTACCGCTCCCAATGTGACCGTTGTTGCCACACCACTTCCGGAGGGTCCACCAAGGAGGAAAGAGGCCAGAGTCACAGTTCGGCCTGCACTGGTAGGTTTTCCACCCATCGCTGCAAAAGAAAAGTCAATAAAGAATTTACCAGCACCTGAGAATTCTAAAAAGGCACCCCAAATGGTGAAGAGGATGATGAAGGTCGAAGAGACATCGATCGGGACTCCAAAGATTCCTTCAAGGGTCATATACATATGGCCCACAATGCGATCAATATCATATCCCCGGTGTGTCCAGGGATTTGGAAGCAGGTGTCCATAAAATGCATAGACGAGAAATGCGAGAACGACTCCAACCATGATTAGCCCGGTTGTTCTTCGGGTGGCTTCTAAGATCAGCAGAATCAATATAATTCCAAAGAGTTTATCCCAGAAATTCGGTATCACAGAGCGGTAGATGAATTGGTCAAAGTCGACCAGCATATAGACGATGACGGCAATGCCGAGAAGGGCAAGAATATAGTCATACCAGATAATCCGATTTTTAAATCGTTTGAAGGATGGGAAGACCAAGAAAGAGAGAAAGAGAACGAGCATGACATGGATTCCCCTCAGGACCTGGGTCATGATCACCCCGAACGGGGAGGCTGCATAGAGATGGAAGAGTGACATCACCACAGCCACTACGGTGATGAACACATCCATTTTCCCTGTGAGCCGGCGAGAAGGGCCTTCTTCCTCTTCGATATACTTTTCGGCCTCTTTCAGAGCCTCTTCTGATATAACGACTTCCTGATTTTGTCTCTCTCTTCTCCTCTTCCATCGGACCGTCCTCGTCTTCATTCTGTCATTGCTGAGCCCGTGTCAGCGTGCCTGCGCTTGAGCGCCGGCGTGAAATAGAATCCAGGTTCTGACAAAATTGCAGACCTTCCGAAGCCATCTGACTTACAATGGTTGCGCTTCATAATTCGATAATATTCAAAACTACATCGAAAGAAGATATTTCCCCAGAGACATCGATTCGACCCTCAATTGAATCCGATCCCCTTTTTCTCCGATCTCACTCAAATAGATTTTTCTGTCTCGCACAATCAATCCTTGTCCTTCCCCCATCCCTCTCCTGATAAGAAAGACCGCTCCCAATTTCAGATCCAATGAATGAAATTCTTTCATATCCTCAAAACCATAATATTCCATGACGGCAGGGCTTTTCGTCCTGACCCCCTTTAGAATAATCGCCTCCTTTTCTACCTGGAATTCTTCAACGACAGGTTCTTGATAAATCGAATGAATATAGAACATGGAAAACGGCTTCAGAGGGACTGATCCGTATATGAATCGTCCGTGGACCGATCCATATTCTCAATATGAAGGAGGGTGCACTTTCTTGAAAAGAAAAACCCCTCCTGCCACGATCAGTAAACCATATCAATGTCAGGAGGGGCCAGTGCTTTCGTTTCAATTATTTAATCTTAAGTCCTTTCTCTGTGAAATATCGAATGGCACCTGGATGAAATGGAATCGGAGACCCTCCGGTGGCCTGAGGTTCCATGGATAAGTACCTTGCCTCTCGATGGACGGTTATTAACTCCGGTTTATGATCAAAAAGGGTCTTGACGATATCGTAGACAACATCCCCCTTCATGTTTTCATGGCAGACCAAGAGATTCCAAACCACTGTAATCGGAACATCCACATCCTGTCCCGGATAGGTTTTTGCAGGAATGACCCCTTTCACATAGATGGGCCCATACGTTTCCCTCATCTTCGGAACCGCATCCACATGACCAATGAGTTTCATCTTTATTCCAGGAGTCGCTCCTAAATCTGTTACCGCATGCGGTGGGAAGGCCTCCAACCCAGAAGAAGGCATCAATCTTCCTATCCTTCAATGCACCGGCTGATTCAGAAACACCCAATTTATCCCTAGTCATGTCCTTCGTTGGATCCAATCCATAAGCCTCGATGACTCTTAGGGCCATCACCTCTGTTCCGCTCCCGGGAGCGCCGGTCGAAACCCTCTTCCCTTTCAAATCGGTCACCTTCTCAATACCTTTACCCTCAAGAGTTACGACATGCATATTATTTGGATAGAGAACCGCTACTGTCCTCAGTGGAACCTTCTCCTTAAATTGTGCTCTCCCCTGATAGGCATCCCATCCTGTATCTGCCATGATCAGGGCTAATTCTGCTTTCCCAGCACCGACAAGTCGGCAATTATCCACAGAGGCAGTCGTCACTTCTGCCGTGGCCTCGGTATAGGGAATGTATTTGGATATGATATTGGCCATACCCCCACCCAACGGATAATAAACCCCTCCTGTCCCTCCTGTGGCAATGGATAGCCGAACTGTCTTCTGAGCCCAGGCTGAAGAGAAGCTAAAAACAAATAACAAAATCATCCCCAAGACTATTAGATCGTTTCATTGAAAAACCTCCTTTCAAAATGATGAATATTTCAAACTTATATTAAACCTGATTGGAGTTGTCAATAAGAAGTTTTAGAGAATGGCCTTATAAAAGGGATGCTTCGGTTTCACATGGGCCTTTTTCTCTTCATACCGCGCGAGGAGGTAAAGGACATCGGAGAGGCGGTTGAGGTATTCCAGTATCTTCAGGTTGTGGAGCATTTTCTTCGATTTCATCTTGGCGGCTAATCGTTCCACTCTCCTCGAAACAGCGCGAGTCACATCCAAAATACTGGACACTTGAGTCTCACCATAAATGATGAATCCAGGTTTCAGTTTGAGCGAGGTCTCCATATCGGTGGAAAGGCGACTTAACCAATCCACCTCCTTTTGGGTTATGTCCCCTTTCAAGAGATTTCGAACCCTTCCCGACAAAGCGAGTTCTGAGCCAATGATGAATAAGTGATTCTGAATGTGAAATAGAATTTTTCTCACCTTTCGATCTTTGGAAGTCGCCCTCGCCATCCCTAAGAAAGAGTTCAATTCATCCAATGTGCCATAGGTTTCGGGTTTGAGATGGTATTTGGGCACACGCCTCCCTCCCAAGAGTCCAGTGAAACCTTTATCCCCTTTTTTCGTGCTGATGGGCATAATTCTTAGTGATAAGTGTTATAAGTGTTGAGTGTTAAGTCCTAAATTTTAGTTTTGTATGGGTCGATGGGTGATCTGAAGTTCTCCTTTTTCCAAACGATAACAGGTATTTTTCAACCAATTCGTGTCATCCTGATCTGGAAAATCTTTCCTAAAGAAGGAACCTCTGCTCTCCCTTCGAAGCAAACTCCCCTTTAAAATGGCCTTGAGGAGGAGGGCAACATTTTCCAAATCTCTCTTTTTGAAAAGGTCTTTCAAGGTGGCGGGATAAACCTTCTCAATTCTTTCTTCAATGGAAGCCAACCGGTTCAGACCTTTTTTCAATGTCTCTTCCTCTCGAACGGGACTGGCGTCTCTCCATGCCAAATCCTTTAAGTCCTTAAGTAAATCCATGGGTTGATCAAAGGTCCCTCTTTTCTTCCTGAGATAGGCTCGGACTTTCCTCTCCCATTTTTTCAAAAAGTCTTCAGAAAAAAGATGAAAGGGTCTCTGTTCCCTTTCCTTTTGGCGGACATATTCAACTGCTGACTGACCGCCCATGATTCCAAATACAGCACATTCCGTCAACGCATTTCCTCCAAGGCGATTCGCACCATGAATTCCCCAGGTCACCTCTCCTGCAGCAAAGAGGCCTGGGAGAGACGTCGCCCCCTTTTCATCGATCTCCACTCCTCCCATAAAGAAATGGACTGCTGGAGAGACTAAAAAGGGTCGTTCACGAAAATGGAATTTCGATTTTTTAATAAAGTTGAGGGGATAACGCTCCCACTTTTCCTGTGGGACTTGGGTCAGATCAAAAAAGACATCCCCATCCAGGGAGGCATTGTATAAGGCAATGGAGAGACGATCCCTTTGGACAATGATAGCTCGATTTAAATCTCCTTGGAGGTGAAACCTCTCCAAAAGATCCTCCCCTCTCTCATTAAACATCCTGACTTCTTTTGGATAGGGAGGGTAAAGGAGAAAGGAGGAGAGACTCGGCTCTCCTAAAACAAATGGATAAAATTGAACAAATTCTAAGTCGAAAAGGGGAAGGCCTGCCCGAAGGGCTAATATATATCCATCTCCGAGGATGCTTCTCTGATTGTCATTTCTACGATAAATCGCGCCTGCCCCTCCCGTTGCGAGTACGACCGCTCTTGACTGAATCAAACAGGGTTTTCCATCTTTTAAAAATCCAAATGCCCCTCGAACCTCGCCTCCCTCAACGACTAAGTCGAAAATGACTAATCCTGGTAAAAGATTGATGGAACTGTTCTTCAATCTTTCTACCAGCGGTTTGATCAAGAGGATCCCAGGGAGTTGGGAGGAACCCTCTGGTCGATCCACAACATATCCCATCCCTCTTTCAAGGAAAGGGACTCCATAATCTCTCAATCTTTTTATGGCCTCAGGACCTTTCTCAACAAGGGTGTTCACTAATCTGTCCTGGTTCAATCCTTTCCCAGATTCCAAGGTCGCTTGAAGATGATCTTCTTTGGAAAAACGGGAGTTCGAAGCGGTGAAGGCGCCATTGGCTAATGAGGTATTGGTCCCCATTCCGATCGCAAATTTTCCTATAATGAGAACACGAAGACCTTCTCTTTCTGCTTCCAATGCAGAAAGAAGGCCCGCCAAACCACTTCCAATCACAAGGACGTCGGTAGTGATTTCTTCCATAAGGATCATTCGGTTTTAAACCGCCGGAGTTCATAAATGACAGGATTCAGGAAATCCGGGCATGGATGTTTCGCTACATCCTTATCTTCCAGCCATGGATAGTCGGCCCCGTAGAGGAACCCATGGACCTTGTACCATCATGCTGCAAAGGGAATGCCAGCAAATCTTCCCCTCCAGCCATTCGCCATCGAATATTCGCTTATCTCCCACTTGATGTCCGAAATCACACTGACCTTTCTGGTCAATGACCTTTACCTCGACACGATAGGGTGCCTTCATCTCTCCTCCATTGTGTAAAACCATTTCTGTATGGACTTATCCATTCTTGCTCCTTCATCTCCTTAAAGGAGCGAATGAATTTGACTGGGTGTTCGGCCGCTGGAAGGGTGTTGAACTTTTTAATTTTTTAGGATCATTTCTTGGGCTTCATTGGTTTTTCACAGCAGATGATGTCACAAGTATCGATGCACCCGCAAACCTCATCCACGGTGACAGCCAGACCGCAAACACCACACTTATAAGCATCTCCCTTCTTCACACCCTTTTTTGCCACTTTTTTTACTGACTTCTTTACGGCCATGGTTTCCTCCTTTTGCCATAGGCTCGATCATGGATAGATCGAGTATGGAATCGTTATTTCATCATTCTCTCTCTCATCCGAAGCTCGCAGACTTCACCATTGTCTCTTCCACTTGATGTAAAATCGAAAAATGATGTGATTCCTCTTGGGCAAGTTGATGGTAAAAAGCCTTCTCAAATTCACTGGCGGCCTCTTCAGCCAAACGTTTATAGAATTCGTGCCCTTTGATCTCGAGCTGAATGCCCAATCGAATAGCCTCCACCTCATCTGCATTCGTAATGAGGTTTTGGTCAATCTTTTTCTTCGCCTGTTGAAAAACATTCTCAAGATTGCTTCTCTGGGAAACCCAAGGGGAGGAGGTTTGGCTCTCCGAAGTCGCCGATCGATTGTAAATATCTCTGACCCGTTTGATATGACCCAACTCCTCCTCTGCAATCGTTTCAAAAATCAACTTTGCAAAATAACTTTTTGACTTTTCAGCCATCTTGAGAAAGAATTCCCGACCATCCATTTCAAATCGGATGGCCTCTTCGAGAGCCTTCCTCATCCCCTCCTTTTCAGGCATGTTTAGCTCCCTCCTATGGACTCCAATTCAAATTTGATATGTCCAATTGGAAGTTCCAGCTCAATCAAAATCGGAGTTTTTTCCCCATTGGCGATATACCAGATTCGGATTTTTCCCTCTCTATCCTCTAAGGTTGAAAAAGAGGTGCTGGACTCGAGACACACCGCCTCTACCTCTCCATACATTTTTGACTTCACCTTTCCCATTTTGGAATAAAAAACCATTTGGCGCAACTTCACCCCATCGAAGATAGACATTGGAATATTCTGTCCTGGATGAATTTCTTCTTTCAAATAATATTTGGCAAACATCGAAAGAGGGTCAAACGTCTCAGACAAAAGGGGAAACTCCTGCCTCTCCTTTTTCTCTGTTTTTTCCGCTATGATCTTCTTATTCGGATAATCGAATGTAAGGGTCTGAAGATAATTTTTTCTTTCGCCAAAAAGTCCTTCCTGGTCAATTTCCTTCACATATCGAATTGGAGAGCAAGTCTCTGCTTCCATGGTTGAAACAAATCGGTTGTTCATACGGAATAACCACCCAAAGTATTGGAGGGAGTCCACGGAGGCATGAATCTGGTATAGAGACTTTCCCTGTTCAGAAGACCCATTTTCTATTTTAATGGAAGCCTTAAGAATCGGAACGCCAAGCTTTTTTGCCGTATACAAAAAAATCCTTCCCGACCCAGGCCTTAATTCGGGAATTTGTCTCTGCCCATTAGGATAGGCGACGGGTCCCCATCCTATAAGACCTCCAGTCAAAAGAAGAATTCCAATTCTTAACTTCCAACCACCCTTTTTCATCTCTGAGGCCCACCGATAAACATTAAAATTATATTAAACCATCTTTCCTTTTGGAAGCAACTATTTTTTCTGAGTCACCTTGACAGGTGAAATTTATATATGCTACCCATTGAAACAAATCTAAAAACATCGATGGGAAAAACAATGAGGGTTGCGTCCGTTCAGTTGAAAGTGATTGAGAAATCCAAAGAAAAAGCCTTGCATCATGCCTCCTGGATGATTCGAAAATGTCAGGGTGCAGATCTCATCCTCTTGCCAGAACTCTGGAATATCGGATTTATGAGTTTTGATCGATATCAAGAGGAAGCCGAAACGCAAGAGGGTCCGACCTTGACCCTTCTCCGCACATTAGCCAAAGAGCTATCCTGCCATCTTCATACTGGAAGTTTTGTGGAGAGAAGAGGGAATCGATTTTACAACTCCAGTTTCCTTTTGAACCCAAAAGGGGAGATCCTTGAAAATTACAAAAAGATCCACCTCTTTACCTACCAATCTCAGGAGGCAGAGATTTTAACTCCCGGCACATCCGTCGCGGTGATTGCTACCGAGTTCGGGCATTTTGGTCTCGCTACCTGCTATGACTTGAGGTTTCCAGAATTGTTCAGGAAGATGCTTGATCAAGGGGCTGAATTTTTTCTTATCTCTTCTGCCTGGCCCTATCCCCGTCTGGAACACTGGCTCCTCCTCAATCGAACAAGAGCCCTGGAGAATCTCTCCTGTCTCATTTCATCCAATTGTGTAGGAATCAACCGGGGAACACAGTTTGTCGGCAACAGCCTTGTCGTTGATCCAATGGGTCAAATCATAGCCGGAGGTAACGATAAAGAGTGTGTGGTCTGGGCAGAGTTGGATCGAGATATCGTCCTGAGAGCTCGAGCGGAATTTCCCGCCTTGAGAGATCGAGTCTTCAAGAATTAGGTTAATGAGTTATTGGGTGATTAAGAGATCTCTGAAAAAGTGACGGATAGACAGACAGGCCAGTCTTCAAAAGCTTTAGAATGCGGACATTAGAGAGGGTATGGGTAACCTTTGTGGTATTAGAAGGTGTCTCTTCTCAGGGTCTTTAAACTGATCAGCCAGGCATCGAAAGGTTGCCGCTCTAAAGCTTTTTCAACTGGCCTGTCTATCTTCCGGGAACTTCAAAAAAGTTTTTCAGAGATCTCATTAAGTGATCGGCTATGCTCTATGCCCCTTGCCCTTTGCTTTATCATCCGCAGTCTGAATAACCGCAGAAGCACTTTGCACAACCTTCTTCAAAGATGAGAGGTCCTCCGCACTCGGGGCACGCCCCCCTCTGAAAGATAAGGCTTAAACTTTGTTGAGAATAACTCCCTTCCTCTTTTGGAGGATGTTTTGGAATGGAGATTCTTATTTCCGCTCTCGGTCTTTGGTCTTCTCTCCTTTTCTTGAAGGTGCCATTCAATGGCTTTGGCCACTGCATCTGAGCAGGAGAGGATCTTTCCCTCTCGGTACCAGACAGGGGTATGGCAACTAATCCCTTTGAGCTGCCGAACGATGTCTTCGGGTTCAATCCCGGATCGAAAAGCCAGAGAGACCAGACGACCGATGGCTTCGGATTGAGAAGCTGCACAACCCCCAGCCTTTCCTATCTGGTTGAAGATCTCAAAAAGGTTACCCTCCCCATCTTCATTCACCGTCACATAGAGGTTTCCACAACCCGTGTGGACCTTTCGGGTGGAGCCATGGATCACATCATGACGAGCCTTCGGCTTCCTCTCCCCCTCGCGAAACACCTCTTCTTCCTTTAATGGGTCCTTGCTCGGGGAAACCACTCCCTTATAAAGGACCTGCTTTGTTCGACTTCTATCCCGGTAGATGGTCACCCCCTTACAACCCAACTCGTAGGCCAACTTGTAGACCTTCGCTACATCATCGACAGTCGCCTCGTGAGGGAAATTGACGGTTTTGGAAACAGCGTTATCTGTATATTTCTGAAAAGCCGCCTGCATCCGGATATGGTCCTCGGGAGTGATATCATGAGCGGTCACAAAGAGCTTCCGGATGTTCTCTGGAACTTCTTTAAGGTTTTGGATATTCCCGCTGTGGGCGATCTTCCTCATCAACTCTTCCGAATGGAATCCTTCCTGTTTGGACAATGCCTCAAAATAGGGATTGACTTCCAGAAGTTCTTTTCCTTCTAAAACATGACGCATGAAAGCCAAGGCGAAGATGGGTTCAATGCCTGACGAGGTTCCTGCAATAATGGAAATGGTTCCAGCGGGGGCAATGGTCGTCAGTGTCGCATTTCTCATCGCATCCCAGCGGCCCTTGAGAGGACTCCCATCGAAATTAGGAAAAGGTCCCCTCTCCATGGCCAATTCTCTGGAGGCCTCTCTCGCCCTCTTCTGAATGAAAGACATCACCTTTTCCCCGATCTCCAAGGCCTTGGGGCTGTTGTAGGGAATTCCCAACAGGATGAGAAGATCCGCAAATCCCATCACCCCCAGGCCGATCTTCCGATTCGTCCTAGTCATCGCTTCAATCTGAGGAAGGGTGTAGCGATTCATGTCAATCACATTATCCAAAAAATGGACTGCTTTCTCAGTGACCGAACCCAACCTTTCCCAATTGATGGTTCCGCTCCTGACCATGTTGGAAAGATTGATGGAACCCAGATTGCAGGACTCATAGGGGAGGAGAGGTTGTTCTCCGCAAGGGTTAGTGCTCTCGATCTGTCCGACTTGAGGAGTGGGATTGTCTTGGTTGATCCGATCGATGAAGATGATTCCCGGATCCCCGTTCTTCCAAGCATAATAGACTATCTTCTCAAAGACCTGACGGGCATTGAGAGTACGAAAGACCTCTTTCGTCCTTGGATTACGAAGGGCATACTCTTCATCTTTTTCCACGGCCTCCATGAATTCATTCGTGGCCGCCACCGATATATTAAAATTGTTGAAGTGATGATCGCCCTCTTTGCATCGGATGAAATCGAGAATGTCAGGATGGTCCACGCGGAGGATGCCCATATTCGCTCCCCTTCGTGTTCCTCCCTGCTTGATCGTCTCCGTTGCTGTATCAAAAACACTCATGAAAGAGACCGGACCGCTCGAAACCCCCTGCGTGGAACCCACCACATCATTTTTCATTCTGAGCCGGGAAAAAGAAAAACCTGTCCCGCCACCGCTTTTTTGAATCAAGGCCATCTGTTTCACAGCGTCGAAGATTTCATCCATGGAATCTCCCACAGGGAGGACGAAGCAAGCTGAGAGTTGCTGAAGTTCTCTCCCCGCATTCATCAACGTGGGAGAATTAGGAAGGAAGTCCAGGGATGCCATCAAAGAATAAAATTCGTCTTCAACAGGAAGAAGATCGATCTCGGGATGATAGAGCCGATCTGCTTGAGCAATATTCTTTGACACACGCCTAAAAAGTTCTTCAGGTGTTTCCGCCACGTTTCCCTCTGTGTCTTTTCTGAGGTAACGCTTCTTCAGTACGATCATGGCATTTTGCGTCAGTTGGGCCAACTCCATCTTTTCCTCTCCTCCACAAAATATATGCAACAAAGAAAACCTTACCACAATATTTTGTGTTGTCAAGAGGAATTTTAGAAGAATTTTGGAAATTTCCTAATTCCTCTTCTAAGATGGAAGGCGATATTTTTAAACTATTTTAAAGGCCCATAGTAATCGACGTTACCAATAATTCTTTTGAAAAACAGTTGATTCTATGTTAGCCTCGAATCGCTTGAAAATGGGTCTCTCTCTTAGCCACCGATATCTACTGAAAGCATAAGAGGAAAAAGGGTGATCCAACAGATCATCAAAAGAATTTTTAAAATTGAACTTCCCATTCCGTTTCCCCTCAAGACAGTGAATGTCTACTTTATTGATGATTCTCCAAGAACCCTTATCGACGCAGGGATAAAGACGGAGGCCTCATTCGAAACATTAACAAAAGGGTTAGAAACCATCGGTTATAGCCTAAAGGCTATTGAACGAATTCTCATCACCCATGGCCATATCGATCACTATGGTCAAGCCAAAAGGTTGTCGCACCTCTCCGGTGCTCCCATTTATATTCATTCAAAAGAATATGGAAGGATTCGCTCCTTCATCCATTCGCTCGGTTTCATAAAATCGATTTTGTTGAGAAATGGTGCACCAGAGGCCTTGGTCCATGAAGCCATTCAATATATGGAATCTGCTCAGATCATGGCTGATTCTTTGGACGAAGCCTTTTTCCTGGACGACGGAGATTCAATCCTTTTCAAATCGATGACATGGAAAACCATCCATTGTCCTGGTCACAGTCCTGGTTTAATCTGCTTTCATTGGCCAGAGAAGAAAATTTTGTTTACCGCAGATCACCTCTTAAAAGAGATCACCCCTAATCCCATCTTAAACGTTAACGAAAGTAAACCGCCTTTCCGCTACCCAAGCCTTAAAGAATATTTGACCTCTCTGGAAAAGATTGAGAAGTTTGACATCTCCCTTCTTCTTCCTGCCCACGGGGAAGAGATCCATGATGCAAAAGGTCTGATCCAAAAAATCTTCGCCCATCACAAAGAACGAATGGACCATGTCCTCTTTTCCTTATCTAAAGGGGAAAAGACTCCTTTTGAAATCGCCATGGATTTATTCCCCGGGGTTCCCCCCTTTGAAATCTTTTTAGGAATCTCCGAGGCCGTCGGCCATTTAGATATTTTGAAGGATAAAGGGATTGTGAAGGTCAAAGAAAAAGAAGGGAAAGATTACTATTCATTAGAGACCTGAAAGAGGCATATGAACGAATCAGAGAAATTGCCATAGTCAAAGATGAGGTCTTTGAGAATCCCCCTTTATCCCCCTTAAGCTGTGAAAAAATTCAGCTATAATGGGGTTTGGGTTTTTGAAATTTCATTTTTTGGACTGGATAATTAAGTATCAATCATGGAAAACTTAAAACCATCGATCAACCCCAATTCATCCCTCTTACCCTCCCGGTCTTAAACGGAGAGGTTACTCTATTGGTTCAGCCTCAGGCTTGGGCCAGTCTTTGGGGCTTCCAGCAAAGACGAATCCATTGGCAGATATTATAGGTCAGACAGGCCCACAAGGCTTCCAACGTTACCTTAACCAACCCACGCAACCGAAATTGACGCAACCCAATTTTGTCCTTAATCCACGCGTTGGGAAACTCCGCCACGCCGGCCCGTTGCTTATAGATGGCCTGAGCTTCCGGCGTCTCCATCTTGGCTTGAAATGCTGCCAGTTCCGGGGTCTGTTCGCTCCGGACCAACGATCGCCCTCTTTTCGTCCCAGGGCAACACTGGGCCTGAAACGCACAAACCCGACACTCCGAAGCCCTCGCTCGGTAGCGGCGTCGCAACGAAGCTCCCTGCCGTTCCTGAGTTTCATAAAGCAGCACCTTGCCCGCGGGACATCGATAACAGTCAGCGCTCGCATCATACTCAAAGGCCTGCGGGTAAAAGTCCGGACTCACTCCACGCTGCTGCAACCGATTCGCTGCAACTCCGTTTCGCTCCGGCAAGGCCCCAATCAAATCGACCTGCTTCTCGGTCATCGCCTCCATCGTCGCCTGATTCGTAAAGCCGGCATCCACCACCATCTGCTTAGGTCTCTGGTCCAAGTTGGCCTCGACTCGATCCACCGCCGGCTCCAATTCCGCCGCATCCGTGGGCGCTTGAGTTACCCCCACCCCCACAATGATCTTGGCTTGCGCATCGGTCGAAATCTGCACGTTATAGCCAGGACCATAAGCACCCTTGGCGTGCAACATGACTCGGGCTTCCGGGTCCGTCGTGCTGACCCGCAGCTTCGTTTTATCCGAAGCCTTGGACCGAGAGGCTTCGATCTGTTCCAACGCCTTCAAGGCCTCTTCCAGACGCTGTTGCTTCTCCCGCAACGCTCGCTGCCGCGCCTTCGCCACCCGCTGGCTCAACTCTTCCGATTCCGGATCTCCCATCTGCTCCACCTGCTCACGAGCCAACCGCAGATGATCCTGAAGCGTCTTTTTACGCCGAAAACTCTTATCCGAGGCACAAGCCTTCACCTTCGTCCCATCGTGCATCACCCGTTCCAACGTAATCAGTCCCTCATGACTGAGCACTCCCAAAACCTCAATAAACAACTGATCCAACGCCTCTTTATGGCGAATCCGAAAATCGGCCAGCGTATGATAGTTCACCACCTCCAGCCCAGTCAGCCACTGATAGGCCGGGTGATATTCACACAACCGCGCAATCTCCCGCGCCGAACTCACCCCATCCTTATAGGCATAGATCCACAAACTGATCAGCAACTGCGGGTCCCACACCGGTCGGCCTGCCACTCCCTCGACCGCCTCAATGCTCGGCATAGAAGGGTTCCAGATTCAACCGCCCCACCAATTCCCAGATCGCCCGGACGGGATGATCCTCTTCAACCAGTTTCTCCACCTCGACAGGACGCAGCAGCATCTGCTGCCGATTGATCTGCTTGAGTCGTACCGCCGCACGCTGTACTTCCTCTCTCGGAGGAGATGTCCAAGATTTATCCTTTCCCATGGGACCTCCGCTGTGCCTGGGCTCTTCTGGCCTCGACCCGCCTTACCCTCAGGGTCCACTTATCTTCGACAACCCACTCAATGGTTTCACCTTTCTCCATTTCTAAAGCCTGGGCCAGGGGAGCCGGGCAAATCAAGTAGAACTGTCGCTGCCCCTTGGCCCGTTCGATCACCTGGACTTTGGTCAGGTATCCCATGGAAAGCGCCTCCTTTCAAAAATACTGAAAGGAGGATATCATAGTTATATGGCTATGTCAATCTTTTTTTAACTATTTCATAATTTTTTCACACCTTCCCTTTGCCAAAGGGGGATAAACACCCGAAACTAAGGGGCTACGATTACTCTTCTGTGTTGCAGCTAAAGGTCAACTCTCCACCTTCCTTCAGCAGTCGCGAAACATTCGGTCTTTCTGCCCTTCTGGTGGATTCGCTCCTGGCAGAATTCAACCTGCCGGCCCAAATCGTCGTCGGTACGATCCGGGTCGTGATGAAAGAGACCAAGACATTTGACACCCGCTTCGATGGCCAGGTCCATTGCGTCGCCAAAGGTGGAGTGGCCCCAGCCACGAGTGAATTTGTATTCTTCCTCCGTGTATTGGGCGTCATGGACCAGCAAGTCTGCACCCCGGCAGAATTCTATGTATTGCGCTCGGCTCAGCCCTCCCTTGTGTTGGAAACCCAGTTCATTATCAGTGAGAAATACAAAGGTCTTGCCCCGCTCTATGAATTTGTAGCCATAGCCGCCATTGGGGTGATTGAGCGGTACCGGGCAGACCTCTAATTCGTCCAAGTGGCAATTGCCGGGTTCCTTGTGTGGACGTTGACAGCTAAAATCGAATTTGGCCTTCAGGAGTTTAAAGTCCACGGGGAAATACGGCGCCTCCATTTGGTGGGTGAGATATTTTCTTATGGAATCTTGAGCATGTAAACCGCTACAGAAGGTGACGGAAAAGGTGTCAGAATAGGCTGGCTGAAAAAAAGGAAACCCAATCAGGTGGTCCCAGTGAGAATGAGTGAAGAAAAACCGAATCTGGGTAACCTCTTTTTCCTGAGACAGAGCCTTGCCGAGATTTCGAATTCCCGAACCGGCATCGATAATAATGACCTGTCCTGTCTTTGTCCTGATCTCCAGACATGTGGAGTTTCCGCCGTAGCGCAGGGTGGTCGGCCCCGGCGTAGTGATCGAGCCGCGGCAACCCCAGACTTTGATTTTCATGATTCTCCCTCAATTCTTCACTTCAGGCCCGCTTTGCGCAGGGCATCCGCAAAGCGAGCCAGTTTCTCCCGGTTCCTATACGGCATTGTTTTTGCCCAAGATCTCCACCGCGAACTTGGGGTTCACGCGGAGCACTTCCTGGGCCGCCGACCGTGCTTCCTCTTCGCGGCCCAGCAGGCTGTAGGAGGACACCAGGCCGATGTAGGCCGCCTGAAAGTTCGGTGAGATTTGGATAGCCTTCTTATACCCTGAGATGGCCTCTTCGTATCTCCCCACATGGCGATAAGCGTTCCCTAAGTGTCCATAATAGTAAGGTGGGGGATAGGGGTTCAGACGCAGGGCGGTTTGCAACGATGCGATGGCCTTGTCCGTCTCGTCCATGCAATACTGGATGTAGCCGATATACATGTAAGGGTCGGAGCAGCTGGGACAGAGCGTCGAAGCCTTCTCGAATTCTGCCAGGGCCCGCTCGTGCTCCCCCATCAAGGAGAAGACATAGCCCAGGGTGTCGTAGTTGGTGGGGCTAAATTCATCCATGGCCACGGCCTTCTCAGCCAGTTCCAATGCCTTTGCCAGGGATTCCTTGGGCGAGGTGCTGACGCCGAGTACTACGTCCATGTAGTGGGCCCTGGCGAGAAGGGTAAAGCCCACCGACCAGTCTGGATCCATGGCGGTGAGCTCCTCTGCGAGGCGCTTGGCCTGGGCGTTATCCTTCGGATTCAGGCCCCTCATGGCAGCAACCACTTCGAAAGTTCTCAAAAGGGTTTCGGTATTCTTCGGGTCCTTTCTACGGCGCAGTTGGGCCTCATCGCGGCCGGTTAGCTTAATGTAGACGGCGTTGAGGACCTTGCGCGTGACTTCATCCGTGAGCTGAAAGAGATCCTTCATGTCGCGGTCGTAATGCGCCGCCCACAGGTGGCGCCCGTTGAGCGCGTCGATGAACTGAGCGGTGATCCGCACCTTGTCGCCTGAACGCTGGACGCTTCCCTCCAGGACGTACTGGACCCCCAACTCCTCGGCGACCTGTTGAACCTTCACCCCTTTTCCCTTGTAAACGAATGTAGAATTCCGAGCGATCACGAACAACTGGGGCACCCTGGCCAGGGTCGTGATGAGGTTTTCGGTGAGGCCGTCCACCAGGAACTCCTGACTGGCATCCCCGGTCATGTTGGCAAAGGGCAAGACGGCGATGGAGGGTTTGTCCGGCAGAGGGAAGGCCATCTTCTTTGGGTCGGCCTTTTCCACGGGAGGAGTAGCGGTCGCCACCTTTGACGGCTTTTCGGGTGGTGAGGGTGTTACCTTTTCTTTAGGAGTGACTTCTGTTGAAGGAGGCGTGGTTGCTGATGGCTTCTCAGGCAGGGGAGTTGTAATCTTCTCCTTGGAGGCAACCTCTGGTTGAGTAGCAGGGGAGATATAAAATTTCCAGATCATAACAGCAGCGACTACCACAATCACAGCGACCACCAAACCTATAGCAGCCTTCTGCCATTGTTTTGGTTTAGCCTTTTTCTCGCCGATGACCTTGCCTGCTGCCTCAGGCTCCATCATGACTTTATACACACGGACTGGCAATGCGATATTCTTAACGGTTTGCTCGCCAAGATATTCATATCCAAGCTCCAGCTTGTTCCTAACTTGATCAAAGGCCGTCCCAGAGATACAGATACCTCCTGCATCGGAAAGACTCTCCAACCGTGCAGCAATATTGACTCCATCTCCCAAGATCTGCTCTCCATCCTCAATCACATCCCCAAGGTTGACACCAATTCGAAACTCCATCCTGCGATTTTCTGGAAGCTCAGCATTTCGGGTTTTCAGTTCCTTCTGAATTTCGACCGCACACTCAACCGCATCTACTACACTGCTAAACTCAGCCAGGACATTGTCTCCAGGAGAATCCACTACCCGCCCACGATGCTGCTGAACGAGACCAGTGATGACCTCTTTGTAGGCATTCAAGGTGCGAACGGTCCCTTTCTCATCTTCCCCCATGAGGCGGCTGTAACCTTTCACATCCGCACTGAGGATGGCAGTGAGTTTACGTTTAACTTCTTGGGTGGTCATAAAATCGGCCTCTTACTTTAATCCCGCCTTGCGAAGGCATGCTATATGGTCATCCACGACGGACTGATCCTTAAAGGGTAGAGTTTTGGCATAATGCTCCAGAGAAAACTTGGGGTGTATCCTCAGAACTTCTGTGGCCTCGGCCTTGGCCTCCTCGTCTCGACCCAATTTAATGTATGTGATGGATAGGGATAAATGGGCGAAAAGATCATTGGGAGAGAGTTCGAGGGCCTTTTTTAATTGTTTGACAGACTCCTCATATCGGCCTACAGAGCGGTAAGCGCCTCCTAAATTACGAAAGCCAATACTAGAGGGGAAAGGATCGAGTCGGATCGCCTGCTCCAAATACTGAACGGCTTCGCTGAACCTGCACGCAAACGACAAGGCCGAGCCCAAACTGCCGTGAGCTCGCGCTCCGCTTGGGCTTAACTCTAATGCCCGTTCTGCCGAGGCGATAGCCTTATCATGTTTCCTCTGCATAATATACAAGCTTGAAAAGCAAGTGTGAATGAGAGGGTCTGAGTCGTCAAGGGTCAGGGCTTTTTGTGCTGCATCAACCGCCAGTTTCATGGATTCTTCCGGCGATTCGCTGAATCTAAACCACAGGTCCAACATATGGCTATAGGCCATGACCGTGTAAGGAAGCGCGTATTTGGGGTCTAAGGCAATAGCTTCTTTGGCCAGTTGCTTGGCCATGATAGAGCCCTGTTTGTTCATACGGCCGAATTGCTCGTACGCCTGTAAGGCCTTAAGGTAAGCGTTGAGGTTTTCTGTACCCTTTCCAGTCACACGGGCTTGTTCGATCGCTGTCAGCTTTAATTGCAGAGCCTGAATGATCTTAAGGGTGATCTCATCCTGCAGGGCAAAGATATCCTTTAGATCGCGATCATACCGATCCGCCCAGAGATGATTTCCCGTAATGGCATCAATGAGCTGGGCGGTAATTCTTACCTTGTCGCCAGTTTTGCGGACGCTTCCCTCCAGAACATACCTCACGCCCAGCTCTTCGCTCACCTGCTTGACCTTCACCGGCTTTCCCTTATAGGTGAATGTTGAGTTGCGCGCAATCACAAACAGGCGTGGGACCTTAGAAAGGGCGGTGATGATTTCCTCGGTGATCCCATCGCTGAAGAACTCCTGTTTCGGGTCGTCGCTCATGTTGGCAAAGGGAAGCACAGCGATGGAAGGTTTGTCCGGCAACGGGAAAGCCATCTTATCTTTGGATGCCACCTCAATTTTCGGATGAGAAGGACGCCAGACAAACTGCCAGAGAGCCGCGGCTGCGATGATCACGACCACCGTTGCCGCAATGGTTAGATATTTCCAGTTCTTACCCTCAACCTTATCCTTGACCTTAGCCTCAGAGGGTTCCTCCGGCTCTATCTTCGCCCGGTAAACCCGCACCGGCTTAGCTATGTTCTTGACCGCGTGCTCCCCCAGGTAGTCATACTTCAACGGCAGCTTGTTCTCGATCTGCTCGTACGCGCTCCCCGAGATACAGATCCCACCCGCTTCGGCCAACCCTTCCAGCCGGGCCGCAATGTTCACCCCATCTCCGTAAATCGAATCCCCCTCCTCGATCACATCCCCGAGGTTAATCCCAATCCGAAACTCCATCCGGCGGGTCTCAGGCAGCACGGCGTTCTTCGCCCTCAGCACCTGCTGGATCTCCACCGCACACTGCACCGCATCCACCACGCTGGCGAACTCGGCCAGAACATTGTCCCCGGGAGCATCCACCACCCGACCCCGGTATTGCCCGATGAGGCTCCTCATCACCTCCTTGTACGTGTTCAGGGTCCGAAGGGTCCACTCCTCATCTTCCCCCATGAGGCGGCTGTAACCTTTCACATCCGCACTGAGGATGGCAGTGAGTTTGCGTTTAACTTCTTGTGTGGTCATGGAATCCTCCAAAGGTTAGTCGGGAGGTTGGTTTAAACCCCTATGGTTTGTTAAGAGTCTACTAATTATGGATGGAAACTTCAACAAGAATTATTTGCTGGAGGCGCTACCTGATAAGCCGAGAATCTTAAGAACAAAAGCCCTTATGGGCTTTTGTTCCATTTTTGAATGTTTGAGGGTTTGTTGCTAGTGTGGTGTCTCCAACACTTCTTTACAATAATCTAAGAGTTCTCATTCCCTCAATGGAATCTTGAAAAGACTGGATTCCTGGAGTCCGTGAATGACTCAATAAACTCAGGGCAAAAGTCCCTAGGCTTTTGCCCCTTCTTGATTGTTCGAGGTGTGCTACTTGGTTAATATCTCAAAGCCGACGGATTGAGTAAGTTTATTTCTTCGGTATGAACTCAAAAGAATCAAGAATCTTCTTCAAATCCTCCCGGTCGTTAGTCCCCTTTATTTCAAATAATGAATAAATAATAAAAATTTGATAGGGTTCGGTAAATCCATAAATCCATCCCTGTTCCTGCTTCATACCTCTTGCCGTATAGGTTGCATATTTTTTTGCAGCGTATTGAACACCTTTTAAGGAGATCGGCTCTGCGGGAAACACATCCGGTTTAATAACACCTTTCCCAAACTCTTTATCCAATTCTTCTCTCAAACTTTCGGTTGCCATAGAAGTGAGAAGTTCGATTTTTTTCTGGTTGAATCTTGCATACCGACCTGTCGGCGTGAAATCAAAAGTAATAGTTGATCTCGTTTGGGGATTATACGCATAGAGTTCTGTCTGCTCCTTATCGGTTGAAAAAGGTTTGTCATAACCCAGCTTTTCCATGAAATCAGGGAATTCTGTCGTGACCTTCCAATGGGGAGGAGCCGAGACTTTGAAGGAATATCGAATCCCAGTGAACTGATTGCCTTCAACCTTGCCAGCAGGAGCACTGATATTCTCTTGAAGTGCTGGCCGGGCAGGAATCCATGCACACCCAAAAAGAAAACCCAAAAGGATAATCATCACTAAAAATTTTTTCATGATCCATTCCCCCTTCTCTAAGTTTTTTTAATTTCAATACCGTTCAGATCCAGTTGAGTTTTGGTATCTCCGGACGGCAACGGTACAATAAAAACTGGTTTTTGGGTTCGCTGTAAAACGGATTTGGAAACACTTCCAAGAAAGGTCTGCTCCAAAAATCCTTTGCTGTGAGTTCCCAGAACGATCACGTCGCAACCCTCTTCGTCCACCACCTTTAAAATTTCTTCGGCAGGGCGACCCAGTCGAATAAGAATTTTGGAGACAAGGTCAACCGAAGACAATACCCATTCGGGCATCTACTTTTATGGAAATATCCTGTATTTGCTCCTTAAATTTTTTAACCGTCTCCTCCCAGCGATCCTTCGCCACCTTATGCTCGAAGTCTTCGAAGCTAACCAACATTCGAGGATGAGATTCTACCGCATGCATGATGACAATCTTTGCTTCATCTCTCTTGGCCATATGGACCGCATAATAGAAAGCATAAGCAGAATTCTTGCTGAGATCGGTGGCAAAAAGAATCGTCTTAATTTGTGGAATCATCTTTTTCGTTCTCTATGGAATATGCACCCTTTGGAATCGCGACACTGCAGATCAACAAAGGAGAACGGCCCAACCAAAATCCTTTTTCAAAAGCCCTCTTCTATGGTTTTTTAACGAAAAAGGAAAAGAAATACTCCCAAACCAATGAACAGGATCGATGTTAAAAGCTTGACCTTCCCTGTATGTGTTTTGGTTGCCATGGCCATCCTCTCAGAAGAGATGCCCAAATAGGCCGCCACAAAAACGCCCACCAAGGGTATAATGAACATGATGTTGTAGAAAATGAGATTCAAAAAGGCATAAGCCCTCAATTTGGGGACGGTCATGATATATCCGATCGTGGGAAGATACACCTGGCCGGTGCAAACCACCTCTGTGGCAGCAATGACGAATCCAAGCGCGAAGGTACCCAAGAAACCCGCTTTCGGAGAGCGGGTCTGTACTCTGATAATTCCATGGATCTTTTTCTTCAGGGCCATGGGAAGCTGAAGCTTCATTTTTGAAATTTCACCTCGACGAAATAGAATATAATCATAAAAGCTTATTATCCCGAGTACGATTGCAAACGTACCGATGGCGAGATAGATGCCTTTAGTGACCATAGGAAAACCGCTGAGTTGGCGGAAACCAGCCATGAGCCCCACCCCAGCTATGATGTAAGCAATAAAGACACCAAAAGTGAAAATGATGCCGTAGGTTAGGATCTCTTTGCTTTTTTTGCCTAAAAAAGAAAGGTAGGAAACCAGAAAGACGATCGTGGCAAAGGCGCAGGGGTTAAGACCATCGATCAGGCCTGCAATCAACACACCCCCGAGGCTAAATTTCTTGAACCTGTCGATGATTGTTTGTTCGCCCTTCATCAAAGCCTCCTGGGTCACTTTCTCCCAGGGCGGAGAAGCCCCCTTCCCCTGATATTTTGAGACCAGCTTTTCAAAATCCTCATAACGAAATTCCTCTCCGGCAAGGTAGTCTTCACCGATATAGAGTTTAACAATCGCCGGCCGCTTGTACTCCGAAACCCGATAGATTTCAAGAAGAGCCTCACCTATCCTTTCATTCTCGTCCTTCGTCATGTCGAAGGTTCCTATTCTCAAATCAGGAAACTTAGTCACCCACTCCCCTAACTTTTTCTTTACCCCTTCACAGTGAATACAACCATGGGTATAGAGAAACGCACCATAGATAATTTTCTCAGATTTCTTCTCCTCCTCTGTCGGGGCACGAGGGATCCACTGCTCCGTCTTCGCTGCTTGAAGGGAAGGCCAAGGGACTCCTCCCTTCTCAGCATAAGACTTCACCAATCCCTCCAGATCTTTTCGAATCTTAGCCTCTCCCCCTAAGATATTATTCCCAATAATAACAACAGGAGGTTCGTTATCCTCCTGCTTCAATTCTTTTTCGAATTTACCAAGAAGGTCATAATTCTCCAATTTATTCAAAGAAAAAAACTGAATCTCAATAGGATACTTCTTTGCAAGAGGGGCAATAAATTCTTCTTTGACCTTCTGCCCTCCACTCTCTTCAGAATAGAAAAAATATAGCCTTACGGGTTCTTTTGAGAAGCTGACTTGAGTGGTAGCAGGTATTAGGAGAACCGAAATGAGACAAAAAATCCAGATCCAATTCTTTTTCATGGCACCCTCATTTTTTTGGCAATGCATCCTCAAACCCTTTCTTGATTTGATTTGCCCACTCCGTTTTTACGCTCTTTAGAGATTCGGCGAGATACTGCTGTCCCTCTGCTTTCGCCTCAGCAGCTTTATTATCATTTTTCAGATTCTTATAAACGGTGATCAATTTCAGGTTATTGTCAGCGATCAAGAGGTTGGGCAAAAAAATGATCACTTGTTCACCATAGACATTACGATTGGCCTCATCTTCGCGAAGGTACTTCAGGACGACCCGCAAGAGTCGATTTGATTTTTCAAGATGGATCCTTGCCTCCTCCCATCTGCTTTCTTTCATCAGTTTTTCCCCTTCTTCCTTCTCCTGAACGCCTCCGCGGTAGAAGTCATGGACTGTGGTCGCATTCTCTTCCAGAACTTTTAAGCCCCGGTTCTCGCTGAACACTTTCTCAAGATTAATCTCTGCCAAAGGATGAACATAATCCTTTGGATACGTCTTAAGTTCTTCCTTGTGAGTGTCAGTGGCACATCGGATTACCAAAAATCCAAAGACCAGGATAAAAACCAAATACGATATCTTCTTTAAATTAATTCGATTCATTTTTTCTCCTTCAAAAGATATTCAATAAGATCTTTCATGTTCTTCGATGTGAAATCCATTTCCTTAAGTACTCTGCCAACGATCTTGCCTTCGCGATTGATGAAAAAAGTCTGAGGGCGACTCGCGACTCCATAAGCACTGGCAACGGCTGCATCATCCTCATAGAGGATCGGGGAAGAAAAATTATGTTCTTTTTTATATTTTATTATATCCTTCTCTTTCTCTTTCGACGCCACCTTGAGCAGGGCAAAATCCTGGTTCTTGAGCTCTTCACTAAGTTTAGCCAAAGAAGGAGACTCCCTCTGGCAATTCGGTCACCACGTGGCGAAAAAGTTCAACAAAATGATCTTCCCTCGTAGCTCTTTGAGAGAAATTTTTCCCCCACCGATCTCCTTTAGTGTAAAATCAGGGGCATCCACGGCAACCCTGAGTTTTTGTACTCCTGCCTCTGAGAATTGAGCGACCACCACAGGGGGTGTCCATAGCATGAAAATGGCTAAGAAGAAGACAAGCATCGATAGACGTCTCATTATCATTCCTCCTTGTGTGAGTTAGTTTAAATTGGCAAAGTTCAAAAGTGTACTAAATGATTGTCGTTGATCACCTCCCTCCCCTCCAAAAGGAGGCTTAACAACCTCTGCGATTCTTTTCATGAAAAAATATGCGAAGTTAGAATATCACGAAAACATAATTTGTCAATGATAAAGAAGAGATTGTGAAATTTATCTTTACCATAAAGCTTAAGGAATTTGTATTGTAAAGGATTAGGAATATAACTTTTTGATTTCTATATTAAATATTGAAATTTATAAATCATGCTTTCATCCCATTACAGCAGGAGACCACACCTGTGTGCTGTAACCCACTTCGGCGTTTAAGCACAGCCTTGTCCAAAGAGAGGGCCACAAACAAAACTCATTCGATTAGAATCCGTCCAGTAGCCTTTAAATTTATACCCTTGAAGATAAAATCTGTTGACTTTTCAATGAGAGAATAATATTGTTCAAAACAATAACACCTATTATAAAAGGAGGGAAATGATATGAAAAAGATGATCTTATTAAGCTTTTTAATCTTATTGATGACAGGCGTTGGTTATGGTCAGGATAAGATTGGAGTCCCTATTTGGAATATAGGAGATAAGTGGAAATTAACAGAAGATGTCACGATCCTCGTTGCGAATGCGGATGAGAGTAGCTATGCGGTGAAATATTTAACTGGCGGAGGAGAATCGATTTTAATTTTTGAAAAATCCTCTCTGAATAGGCTCTATATTATGGACAAAGATAAACGGATACCGTATGAAGGGAGGAACAAAAGGCTTTTCAATTTTCCATTAGAAATCGGCAAGAGTTGGAAAGACAAATTTATAAGTAAAGGGGCCATAAAGGAATATACCTATCTTGAGACGTTCACTGTCTTGGGGTGGGAGGACATCGTGGTCCAAGCTGGAAAATTTAAAACCGTTAAAATAGAGTATAAACAATCCAATGCTGATGAACCAGCGAAAGAAGGTAAGTTATGGTATTGGTATTCGCCCGATGCGAAATATATGATTAAATGCCAATATGAAAAATCCCGTTATTGGGATGCAGCATATGATTGGGAATTAACCTCTTTTGAATTAAAAAAATAAAGTCTCAGGATTACGTTTGCCTTATCAGGTAAACCCCGTTAGAAATTCCAGTCGCGCCGAGCGGGGCATTAAACCCCGCCCTCCGGGGTGGAACCCCCTACGGGTCGGAACCCGGAATTATTCTAAAATCTAACCCCGTTGCAGCCGCCGGCCCAGCCTCCGGCTCAGAAGAGCCTCTGGCTCGGAGAGAGGGCCTCCCTCCGGGGCACGAGCCCTTCCGGGGCGGAGCCTGGCCCGGAGGGAGCAGCAGGGCATTATTTCTAACGGGGTAAAGAATGAAGGCAGGGTCAAATTGGACTCTGCCTTCATTACTTCCACTCCTCCAGTTCTTTTGATGAGTCTTGCCTCAATCGTTTCTTTTTGGAGCGGGCCTTTTTTTCCTCCCTCCTTCTCTCAATCGCTTTCAATGAGACCGAAGTCGGGATCCGGCGTCTTCGCGGCTGATTTAATTTTATCAGGCGCTCACGAAGCCTTTCAAAGGCGAGCTTGCGATTTTCGGCCTGGGAACGATGTTCCGTAGCGATCACCGTGATCCCGGAAGGGAGATGCCTTAAGCGGACAGCGGTTTCAACCTTATTCTTCCTCTGACCGCCCGGCCCCCTGGATCGGTAGGTTTCAAGGGTGACCTGTTTCTTTAAGATTTCTGGATCAGTATCGTATCTCATACTAAGCGCCTTAAAGGTACTCTCGACTTACCCGCGGGGTCCATTGAGTTTAAAGAAATTCGGACCCGTCCTTTCCCATTCCATATTTTTCTAAGAATTCTTTGATCAGTTGCTCCGCGACCACAAACCGCTGCACCTGGTTCGTTCCCTCATAAATCTGAGTGATTTTGGCATCCCTCATGTTCCGTTCAAGATTGCCACTTTTCTACCGACAGACAGGCACTATTCCAGTATTCCGGTGGCTACGGACGGATTTTACCACAGGGCTGAGCTAAATGGCAAAGAAATGAATTAAAGAGAGAGATGGGATCTTCGGGATTTGCGAGGGGCGGCAAGCCATACGAGGAGGATAGAGATGAGATTGAGAATCATGGCGATCATAAAGGCCCAGAAATAGTTCTTGGTTTGATCAAAAATATATCCCGCTATCCAAGCCCCAAACGCAGACCCTAATCCAATCACTCCTTCCAGCATACCATAGATGAGTCCAAAATGTTTACCTTTGTAGAGATCTGCTGTGATGGACATGAACATCGGGGCCGTGACCCCCCATCCAGCTCCGAAGAAAATAGCAAATAGGTAAAGCAGTGTAAAAGAGTGAGCATATTGGAAGAGGAGGAGAAAGAGGATCCCTGAGGAAAAGCAGATCCCTCCCATCGTAAAGGTAATCTCCCTACCCATGCGATCAGAAAACCATCCCCAGAAGAGTCGGAAGCCTGCAGATATGGCCCCTACTGCAGCGAAAAGAGAGGCGGCCCATATTTTATCCACACCGAGATCGACAAGATATCTTACATGATGGACGATGATGATATAGACTCCCAGGGTGGTGAGGGAGGGATAGAGAATGGCATACCAGAATTGGGATGTTTTGAATATCTCACCTAATTCCTTCTCTCTACGAATGAGGTGAGGGCTCGAACCGTTTTTGCCTTCGGGATCTTTTGGACCCCCTTTATCGGAAGGGGTCAGCGAATCACCATCTGTGAGAAGGCCCATTTCTTGAGGTCGATGTTTCAGAAAGATCGCATTGAGAGGAAGAGGGATGGCAAAGATGAGAAGGGAAAAGATAAAAAAAGCAAATTGCCACCCTTGGGAAGATATCAGATATTGGATCAGCGGGACCAGGATAAAAATTCCAAGCCCAATTCCTACTCCAGCCAGACCATTGGCTGTGCCCCTTTTTCTTTCAAACCAATGAGCAAGGATCACGGTGAAAGGTGCAATGCTTAAACAGGTCACTCCCATTCCAACGATGATGCCGAAGTAGAGATAAAATTGGAAAAGGGTCCGGATTTGAGTACAAAGAAGAAATCCTATTCCAGTCAAAAAGATTCCTGGCACGATCACTTTGCGAGGCCCAATTCGGTCGACTAACGTTCCGATGATCGGAGCCATGATCATATAGACCATCATGGCTATGGACTGAGCTCCAGCCGCCTCTGCTCTTCCCCAGTGGAAATGATCAATGAGAGCTACAAAAAAGACAGAGAAAGTCGTACGAGTGCCAAACCAGAAGGCCATGGAGATCATGGAGAGGCCAACCATCACCCAACCATAATAAAAATGTCTCCCAGGAATAGGGGGTCTCCGTTCCATCATAAAATTAAATGACAAAAAATAATATTTCTTGATTTACTTTTCATTTTTTGTTAAGCATTTCAAAAAAGTTTATAACATAGGAGGAGGCCTTTGAAAACGATTGGAAAATATTTTTTTATTTTCACCGTGGTATTTCTTCTGATCTCCTGTGCAGGGGGAAGCAAGACTGAGAAAAAAGATAAAGCCGTGACCGTTGAGGAACATTTTCAGTTAGCTTATAGTGCTGCAGAGAGAAGGAACTTGGAGGAGGCTGTTTCTGAATATCAAAAAGTGTTGAAGGCGGATTCTAAGAATGCAAAAGCCCACCTCAATCTTGGCATCGTCTACGGAAGACAGGGGAAGTGGAAAAAAGAGATTTCAGAGTATGAGAAAGCAATCCATATTGATCCACAATTCGCCGAAGCCCATTTTAATCTTGGAGTTGCCTACCAGGGGAGAGGAGACCTCAAAGAAGCAATGACTTCATATCTGAAGGCCCTCCAGATTCATCCCAATTACGTGGAAGCCCATAACAATCTGGGAATTCTTTATTTCAGAAAAGGGATGCTGAGTGAGGCCCTCGCTGAATATCAGAAGACGATCGAGATTAAACCGGACTATGCCAAGGGTTATTATAATATGGGAAGCGTCCTTCGGGAGAATAACAAAATAGAAGAGGCGATGGCTTCCTTTGAAAAAGCATTGGAGATCAATCCCAAATATGCAGAAGCTCACTATGCTCTGGCGGTCATTTATTATGAGAAAAAGGAATTTAAATCAGCCATTGACCATTGCGATCAGGCTGGAAAATTGGGGATTGTGGTTGATCCTAAACTCTTAGAAAAGCTCAAACCCTATCGTTAAAACCCATTCACCTCCCTGTCTCCATCATCCCCCTCTGACCTGGAGGCTGTGTCGGAATTTGGCAAAAGGCGCCGAACAATCTCAAAACGGAACAGACAGGCGGATGATAAAGCTTTAGAGCGGAAACCTTTAAACGGTAAAATTTAAAGGCCCCAATGCCATGAAAACATCCGATTTCAATCACCATGGACACTTGCCCATTCCCTTCAAGAACGCCCCGCGTTCTAAAGCTTTGGAACCCGTTGGTCTGTTCCGTTCTCCCGCTTCCGCCCATTGTGACACAGGTCTCCGAGGGAGGGGAAAGATTCAGACGGATTTATTTCTGGTTAAACCCCAAATCTGATTCCAGCAAGAGATTTTTCTGCCTTTTTAATAATTTCCTCAAGAGTGCGGCGATTAGATTCGGACAAAGGCTCAGGCCTATGGGTTTCAAGGATCTCAATGGCCTTCTGAGTCACTCTTTCTCCATAGGTTTTATTTCCCCTTTCCTTCCACATGTCAGGATTGTCACGATTCATCAATTTCGGTTGCCAGTGTTCCTGGCGATGAAGCCTCCGGGTTTGCTCGGTTAATAGAAAATTACCCCCCGGCCCCACCTGCTGGATGACCTCCATACCGATACGCTCCCGGCTGATATCAAATCCCCTGAGGATTCGCTTCACATAACCAATGATCTCGCTGCCCATGACAAGGGTGGCTGGAGAGCCGGTCAATCCCTGTCCCAGGTAGCCAACGTCATGAATCAGATTGGCTCCCTCCAGAGCAGCCATGAGAATGGAAATGGCCGATTCCATGGCTGACTGTTGATCAAAACAATGGGCATCGCTCGCGCCAGCTGTTCCCCACACGGGGATGCCATAGTAATGATAGAGGTCTGAACAGGCAGAATGGGTCAATCTCAATTCAGGCCCTCCATAGACAACGCTGGAGGTCAACATATCCATGGTGGTGGCAACAAAGCCGGAGATAATCGGAGCCCCTTTGGCTCTCAGTTGATGGAGGACAATTCCGCTCAAGGCCTCTGCATTGGCAACGGTAATGACACCCGCAAGAGTCACCGGACCCGTGGCGCCAGCAAGCAATGCAGGTGTATAGTTAATAGGAATTCCATGATCCGCACAGAGGAAAAGTTTTCTTACAGCGCTCCTGGAGTGAGAAAGGGGGCTTGTGGGTTCGGAATAATGGATCAGAAAAGGTTTCTCTTTCAAACGGTTATTTCCCCCGGCCACGGTAGCAGCCATTTCGATAATGAACTCCAAATCCTCTTTTCCAGCCGCGGTGAAGAAGATCGGCTTGATAGAATTTTCAAGCATGGCCTTGAAGCATTCAATATACATTAAATTGGTCTGAACCTCCTGGGGGAGGGCAAAGGAGGCGATAAAATCAATTTCTTCTAAATAGTCCCCAACTCGGGCTGCGTTGATGACGTCCTGAAGATTGGATGTTCTGAGCTCGTTTGTTTTTAGATCAATGGTGTTGATGAGATCTGTCCCCATTCCAAAATAGAATTCCTTTCCTCCCAAATGCATCACCTCTTTCCCCTTTCGGTTATAGAGTGTGATATGGGAGGGAACGTTATGAATAGTCTCTTCAACGAGATCTTTATGGATATGAACGATATTCTCTTTTTCAACCTGGCATCCTGCCTTTTTCAAAACCTGAAGACCTTCTTCATCCAGCACCCGGACTCCAACTGTCCCAAGGACTTCCAGCGTTGCCGCATGAATTTCTTTGATATGATATTCTGTTAAGACCCGATAGTTGGGAACACACTGAGACCTAAAACCCGTGTTCATTTTTTTGCTCCTTCCCCATATGTTTCGATTAGTTTTTTCGCTAAATCCACGGCTCCTATGGCATCCGGGCTATAACCATCTGCGCCGATCTCCTTTGCAAACTTCATCGTCACCGGTGCTCCTCCTACCATGGTCTTCACTTTTTCTCCCAAACCCCCTTCTCTCAGAGCCTCAATCGTCCTCTTCATAGCTGGCATGGTGGTGGTGAGAAGGGCGGACATCATGCAGATCTTTGCTCCGGTTTTTTTAACGTTTTCTACAAATTTTTCGGGTGGAACATCCACGCCCAGGTTAACCACATCGAACCCATTTGCTTCGACCATCATCGCCACGAGGTTCTTACCGATTTCGTGGATGTCTCCTTCGACGGTTCCAATCACTACCTTGGCTAGAGGGGAGACCTCAACCTGCTGGAAGAATGGCCGGATCAACTCAATTCCAGCCTTCATGGCCTGGCCAGCCCATAAGACATCGGGCACATAAAATTCACATCTCTTAAATTTATCTCCCACGATGTCCATCGCCTTGATCAATCCTTCATTGAGAATCTCTTTTACAGGGAGATTGTTTTTCAGGGCTTGGTGGATGAGCTCTTTTACGTTAGCCTCGTCCCCTTGTATCACGCTTTCTATTAGGTCTTCAAAAAAAGACATCTTTACTTCTCCTTCCGTGTTCTTTTGGTTATGAGATGAAGAACAAAATTAACTGTCCTTATCGAAAATGTCAAGACCCTATAGCCTTTCGGAAAGTCCTTGTCCTCCCCAGTTTTTTTAACTCATCGAGGGATGAAAAAGTGGGAACGACACAGGCAGGCAAGTTTCCAAAACTTTAGAACGCGGTCGTATTGAATGTTATGGGTGACCCTCACTGGCATCGGAAATCAAACCTGAAAAAGGGCTTGGGAATCATGAGCTTAATTCGGCATCAAAGGTTTCCGCTCTAAAGTTTTTACAACCTGCCTGCCTGTGTCTGGGTTTATTCAGGGTGCTGAAAAAGTCAGGCCTGGCGAACCCTTCGGAAAGGCTTCATTGGCCAATACCGTTTTTGGGTTGGGCAGATTCATTACCATGAGAGAAAGGAGGTCCTGGACTGGGGAGGGTTGGTACCGTTATCCATCTGAAGCCTGGCCTGATGAAGCCATGGAGAGGGGTTTGCCCAGGCCATTGGCGAAGAGAGGGAAAAAATGGGGGAGGTGAAGTTCGGAAAGTGCCTTGATTTTTATTTGTTTTTCTGATAATTCTCCAACCATCCAATACGTTTTATTTTGTTCATTTTATCAGAATGGAGGTGGTGGTAGGTGTGCCCACAACACATATATTGAACGCGTGGAATAACAAGGGAGATAATGATATAATACCTTGGAAAAGGAGGGAGAATGGAAACGAGAAAGGCGATATTAGATTTTCAATATTCCGAGAAGATGAAATCGGGATTGATTATTGGAACAAACCTTCTGGATCAACTGTTGTCTCTAAAAAATGAGGAAGAGCTGTCCGGAGGGAAAAAGGTGTTGGTATGGTATTTGGAAGGGTTGCTTCGAGAGATTCGAATTGCTGAGAATGTGTTGGGACTGGGCCATTATGCTGATTTAGAAAGAAAAGTGATGGAGGTGATCGGAAGAATTCACATGTTTCAACTTCAGGAGGTCCAGTGGTCTTTTTCTGAAGCCATCTCTCTGGCCACCACGTCTTGCCAGACAGCGATGAATTTTCTGATGGAGAAAAAGCTCATTTAAAAATTTATAGAGGAGGAAAAATATGAAAAAGATTTTCGTTATCCCATTGCTCGTTTTTTTGTTCTGTTCTCCCTCATTCGCCCAATTACCATTTGGTCCGAGACTCCAAGCCGGTGATCTGAAGGTGGTTCAGTTAGAGATGAGCCCGGATCCTGTTCGGGAGGGCCAACAAGTGAGTTTCGAGGCGATTGTCTCGAACCTCTCCCGTCATCCCGGAAAAGTCAGCCTCTTTATAAAAGATAAAGACGAGGTGGTTGCTGCCGTTTATGATATTAGGATTAAACCAGGAGATAATCGGATCGATTTTCCACAAAGCAATTATCGATTCTCCCGAAATGAATATTGTTTCACCGTAGAGGTGGATATTGAGCGGACGAAAAGGCCGATGGATGTGGCCAAGGAATTTTGCGTTCGAAAAACGCAACGGGGATGGACCATGGCATCCCTTCGCGTGGGTCCATTGTTTGTCGAAGATCTCGATATGCATCCCGATCCTGTTAGTCCAGGGCAGGAAGTCCGGTTCAGAGCGAGGTTAAGAAATGATGGGGGGCCTATCCGGGCCGATATTCGAATTCAGGACCGTGACCAAGTTGTGATTCAATTGAATGATGTCTTCCTCCCCCGTGGTCATTCTGAGTTTCAATTCCCCTACACTCGGTATCAATTCCAACGATTTGACCACTGTTTTACTGTCATCGTAGATGTAGAAAGGACACCCCATCGAGTGGATGCCGCAAGGGAGTTTTGTGCGAAGCCCTTTGGTTGGTCATTGAGACCCTGAGCGATGGCGGAATGCGAATTGTGGATTTCGGAGTTTTACTCCGCAATCCACATTCCGCAATCCGAAATCATATAGAGGAGGTAATTTATGCCAGAAAGAAACTTAGAAAGTTTTGAATTCAAAGGACCGAAACCCCGAACGATTGGAGTCCTTGTTATTCTTCTCATCATTTTCATCTTTCTCTGGGGTTCCTTTGCCATCGTTCCTGCAGGCCATAGAGGGGTCGTCCTCTGGTGGGGAAGCGTCGAAAAGAGAGTCATGGGGGAAGGGCTCAATTTTAAAGTGCCCATTGCAGAAAGGGTGATCCGGGTCGATGTCAAGGTTCAACCCCATCCCTTCAAGGAGATTGATGCCGCTTCAAAGGAATATCAAATGGTGAAATTGACCGGAATGATGAACTTTCATATTGACCCCTCTTATGTTAACGATCTCTATCAAAAGGTAGGCCTTGATTTTGCCAACAAAGTCATTGATCCAGCCTTTAATGACTTTGTCAAGGAAGTCGTCCCAATCTATCAGATCACTGAGATCCTACCTAAAAGAGAGGATATCCGGAAGAGAGCCATGACAAAATTAGGGGATAATCTGTCCAGGTATCATATCATTGTCGATGATATCTACTTTGCCAACATCCGCTTCTCTCCGGAATATGAGAAGGCGGTTGAAGCTAAACAAGTTGCCCAACAACAGGTGGAAACCCAGAGACAGGTGTTAGCCCAGAGGGAGATCGAGGCACATCAAAAGGTTGCCACTGCCAAAGGAGAAGCTGAATCGATTCTGGTCGTAGCTCAAGGGCAGGCGAAGGCCAATGAGGTCCTTTCGCGTTCAATCAGTCCCATCTTGGTCGAATATAAAGGGATTGAGAAGTGGAATGGAATCTTACCCCAAGTTTCAGGAGGAGCAGTGCCCTTTATCGATATAGGGAAAATGGGAGGGGGAGCGAAAAAACAATAGTTGGGAGTTCGGAGTTATAAGTTCGGAGTAATATTGTCTCCGAACTACGAACTCAGTTCTCCAAACTATACTTTCGGGAACATCACCGTAAAGGTGGTTCCTTTGCCCAACTCGCTTTCGATCTGAATGTCTCCCTGGTGGAGTTTTACAATTTCTTGAACGAGGGAGAGACCAATTCCTAACCCCTTGGCATTTCCAAGGGGTTTTGTTTTTACTTGGAAATGGCGCGTGAAAACATCTTTCAGAGATTGATGGGAAATCCCAACCCCTGTGTCGGTGATGCGGGTGAAGGCAAATTTAGCATCTTGATCAAGGACGACACCAATCTTTCCTCCCTGACGGTTATATTTGATGGCATTGGTAAGCAGATTATCGAAGAGCTGGTTGAGCTTTTCCTCGGCTCCAGAGATCTTTATGGGTTCCGAAGGGATTTGAGCCTCCAGTTGGATTTGATGTTCTTTAGCCAGGGGTTCGACGGTGGCGCATGAAAATTCAATCACCTTGACGAGATCAATGGGTTCAAATCTCAAGGACTCTTTTTGAATCCCCAGCTCGGCCAAATCCAAAAGCTCATCAATGTTCTTTCCAAGTTTCAGGAGGTTTCGATAGGATATCTCTAAGAATTTTCTCTGTTGATCGGTCAATGAGCCAAACTTCTCCTTTAGCATCATTCCGATGTAGCCCATCACTGAGATCATCGGGGTTTTTAGTTCATGGCTGACGTTGGAGAAAAAATCATCCTTCATTTGGTCAATCCGCCTTAATTCTTCGTTCGCAATCTCCAATTTTATCAATGCCTCTTTGAGTTCATCCTCTGCCTGTTTTCTTTTAGTCACTTCTTGGCTGACCACGACGACACCTAAGTATTTGTTTTTGGGCCCCCACACGGCAGAATAGGTATTGTCGTAGAATTTACCTCCCAGCATGAGGATGTTCATCCGGTGGTGCCCTGTTACTTGACCAGACCTTAAATCTTCAATAATTTTGAGCACTTTTCGATGAGCTTTTTTGGGATGGCAGTCTAAGATAGATTTACCTAATATCTCGGTTAGTTTAACATCTCGAATCTTTTCTAAAGTCGGATTGCCATAAGCGATCCGGTTTTGATCGTCGATAAAAGCAATCCCCTGTTCCATGGAGTCAAAAATGGCTCTCAGAATAGATAAGTTCATTTTTTGTTTGTCTCTCTCAATCAAAAAATAACATGGAATAGAAAATCTGACAAGAATAAGATTACAGGCTCTATCGACAGAAAAATTGGTTCTTATGAGCTCGGCTCAGTGGAAGAGGATTTTTGAAGAAGATTTTCAAATGTCAAGGCCCTCATCGGATCAGAGAGGATTAAGATTAATTCTACGAGGTCTAAGACTCTAAACTTCTTTTTCATCTTTTTGGCATTGAGAGAGATCGTCCGTTTGCACTGTTGGCAGGCAGAAAGAACCACCTCTGCTCCAGTTTCTTCAATCTCTTTGATCTTGAGGTCCACAATATCCTTTGAAATTTTCGGGAAAAACATCTCCAGATCGCCCCCCCCTCCGCAGCAAGTGGCATGCTGCCTATGGTTTCGCATCTCTACAAAACTTATTCCGGAGACCATTTGAATGATTTCCCGAGGGGACTCGTAAATGCCCGATGCCCTCCCCAGGTCACAGGGATCGTGGTAAGTGACCCTGGCTTCCAGGGAGTGAAGGGGGATCCTTTCTTCCTTCAATAACCTCAAAAAATAGTCTGTGCTATGGATGACCTCAAATGGGAGTTTCTTCTCAGATGAAAGCTGGGGGTATAAGTTCTCCCATACATGATAACAAGATGGGCAGCCACAGACGAGAGTTTTTGCTCCCATGGCTTTCACCGATTCAATATTATGTTTCATCAATTCATAGACCATCTCCTCCTGTCCCATTCCGATGAGAGGCCAACCACAACACCATTCCTCTGGGCCAAGAAGCCCGAAGTCCACCTTTGCTTTTTCAAGAAGATAGAGCATCGCCTGGGGAATGGAATAGGTGGCTGGGAAGAAGGAGGCGACACATCCCACAAAATAGACAACCTCGGCGTTCGTTTTCCGGCTACTATGACGGAAGATTTTGGGCATATTCTGTAACCATAGCAATCGATCGTTGTTGGTGGGGTAGGTGATATTTCGTCCTTTCTGGAGATTCTCAAGGATGGGACCGGAAGGGGGAAGCTCCAGACTCGCCTTCACCATATTTTTTCTCAATGAGATTCTGATCTCCTTGGAATGGATATTGACTGGACAAACCACCTCACAATGGCCGCAGAGCGTACATTGATAGACCTCCTGAGAAAAATCTTTCATCCGCTCGGGGTCCATCTGCCTTCGCTTCAGGAAAAACTTTCTGAACCAGGAATTACAGATAGACCAATCTTTGGTGGTCTGCAAAGCATTGAATGCAGTGACCCGCTGATCATTGGTCACCATAAAGACTGGGCACTTTTGAATGCATTCACCGCAACGGGTGCAGCCATCAATTTCGATCAGTTGTTTAAGGGAGAGTTCTAAATCTTTCATTTTTCCTTCGTCACGGATTGAATCAACAAAACCATGGGACTGACCAGGATATGAAACATTTTACTGAAGGGAAGATAAATAATGAACAACCCCGTCAGAATGGCATGAACGTACCAACCATAGGGATAAACCCATTCCCATCGGATGGGGAAGAGGCCCAAAAGTAAAGAGATAGGATATCCAACGAAAGAGGGAAGGGCGATGGAAGGTGGAAGGGCGGTCAGAAGAATTCTCAGTCCCTCGACGATAAAGCCTGTGATCAAGATGGCTCCAAGCAGGGCCAAAACAATCATATCTTGACCTGCAGAGGGACGGTTCTGGAATGTCTTTTGAAGTCGTCTCATGGTGGCTCCCCCTATACCAATTATAACACATAGGCCCAGGAGATCATAAGTGAAGGCGATGGGAGGATAATTTTTGTCAAGCCATAGTGCGATCCCTGGACTCATTGGAAAGCACCAGGAAAGGATGAGGAGGATCAATCCGATAAAGAAACGGAGAAAAAATGGGAGGTAGATGAAGGTATGGATGGTCCATCGGCTTAAACTTTCTTTGAGAACCCTTCTTAAGAGAAGCACATCGATGACCAGTACCTTGAGAAGGGTGAGGATTTTTTTGGAGAAGACCACTTGCCAAATCTTTTCAGCGAGGTAGGAAAGCTTTTCATGAGCAGAAAAAGACGGATCACCGATGGTTCCCCTAAACCAGAGGGAGAGGTTGATGGTCAGCCCTCCCAGAAAGAGGATAAACGTGATGATGGAGATGGGATCGTTAAGAGTGATCGAAGCGCTATGGCATTCGATGCAGATCAGGCTTTTTGCTGGAAGAACACGGATGGGAGCCCCCAATTTATTTTCGGTGAAATGACATTTCTCACAGGCCTTATGATTTTTGAAATCGGCAAGGCGATGAGAGGTCATCTTGAGAGGAACCCCATCCTTCACTTTCATTAAAACGATCTTTCCGGTTTTAGGATCCTTCATCACCTCTTTTGACTCGTGGTGGCAGGCCTCGCAGTGAACCATTCGATGTGGGTCGTGGGCCTTTCCCTCACCATGGTACCCATGACAGGAGGCGCACTCGATCCGTAAAGCTCGATGGGGGGAGGAGGCGATCCCGTCATGGCATCGGACACAGGCGATCCTTCGATGGATGGCCTTCCCATATTCCTTCTGATCAATAGAAAGAGAAACCGATTTTCCATTGACCTTCTTTTCGACGTCCTTTTTTCCATGGCAATCCATGCAAAGAAGAATGGAAGCGGTGATCCCCTCATTGCTGTTGAGATTGGGCTGACGATGGCAACGCCAGCACAACTTCTTCTCCGCCTCCATGATTTCTTCATCGGTCAATCCTCGGGCAAGAGAGAAAGTGGGGAGAAGTCCACAAAGGGATACCACGAAGAAAAGAACGAGAAGATCTCTTCTCACCTTTCGCTTCTCTTTCCTCTCAGGATGTTGATTTAAATACTCCCACTCCAAAGGATGATGTTCGATGATTTCCTTCTCTTCCATCTTTCCGGTAAAGATGGATTTGTCCATCGGAAAGATATGGGCACGAAGATGAGCATTGTAGAGGTGGACAATAAAAATGAATCCCGAGGCTAACAGAGCCTCGTCACTATGGATCGTATAAGCAATGTTGAAAAGGAAACCTGGCATATAGCGAGAGAAGAATTCGGGAAACCAAAGTAAAAGGCCTGATCCCCCAATAAAGGCAATTCCCCAGAAGACAGCCCAATAATCAAATTTTTCCCAGTAGGTAAATCGACCGAATGGGGGGGGCGGACCTTTCCCTAAAAAGTAACGGATGTGCTGGACAAGATCCTGGAAATCTTTCCAGGAGGGAACGAGGGAATGGGGTCCCAATAATTTCCCTTTCATGATGAAAAGGTAATAAAGGACCCAGAGGAGATGAAGAGCAAAATAGCCGAAGGTAAACCCGGCACACCACCGATGAATGATTCCAGCCCCCTTTACTCCTCCCCAGAAAAACATCAACCCTTTTGCCCAGAAGGCGCCAGGATATTTGAGAGGAAGTCCGGTCAAAGCGAGGCCGATAAAAGTGATTATCATCACGAGGTGGATGAAACGGTGGAAGACGTTAAACCTCCAATAAACCTCACTGTGATTTTCCTTCAACGGCATTCCATCAATCCTTTTTCAACCATTCATGAATCTTCCTAAGGGTCCAGACCAGCGTATGAGAATAGAAGAAGGCCAAGACCACAAAGACGAGAATTCCGAAACCGATCTCAATCCATCGGATGACTTTCACCTTTTTTAGTTTCTCCACATCCTCTTTCTTCACCCCTTCTTCTGAGGCGTGAATCACGAAATCCGCAAACCGAATCTGAGCATTAGGATGGCATTTTTGACATACCTCAAGAGCCTCTTCTTTTTTCTTTAAGAGAGACACAGGTATGCGCACCATGGCAATCCGTGCAATAGGCTGAAGCCTCATATCCCAGAGAGGCGGCCGTTTTTCCGTGATAATTTTCGAGATACGTCTTTTTAGCGACGGGATGACAGATGCCACACCTTTCCGTCATCCATCTCCCGAGTTCAAGGCGAGACTGATTTGAGAAAACGTAATGGGTGACGTGGCAATCTCCGCAGGTGGGAGCATCTTTCTTCCTTTGCACCAGCGCCTTAGCATGAGCCCCTTTGAGATAGCGCTGATATTCTTGAGGATGACACCTTTCACATTTTTTGTAATCGTAGAGAAGGGTCGAGGACCTTCCTAAGAGTTTTGGGTCAGGATGCTTTACCCCTTTTTCTTCAATGTCTGAGTGGCACTCGGAACAGGAGAGACGTCCATGAGAAGAGGATAAGAATTTCCCCATGTCAATAAACCAGGAACGTTTTGAGAGGGGTTCCGTTCCTGATGCCTGAGTAGACCCTACCATTATAAAGAAAAGGCCTACAATCAAAGTTTGTGAAAAATGTCTCTTTCTCACGGGTCTTTTATAAAAAATATTATGAAGAGAGTCAACCTTTTTTTGAAACATTCCACCATAGCTTAACTTGACACGATATAGAATTTACACCATACTAATTTTGTATGAGAAATTGAATCAGTGTCACCAACGAAATTCCAATTGACAATGAGGATAATAGGAGGAAGAAGCATGAGCAAAGCGACCATTTGGTTTATGGATGCTCGATCAAGGAGGTTTTTAGAATCCACTGCCATTAAAGGTCTCCAGATTCTTGAGCATTCGGGTTGGATGGACAACCTGAAGTCTGGTGATATCGTCGCTGTTAAGACTCACATGGGGGAGGCCTACAATGTCGGTTACCTCAGGCCGATCATTGTTCGGACATTTGTGGATGCATTAAAAGAACGAGGATGCAAGCCTTTTGTCACGGACACAACAACGATGCCCTACCACCCATGGATCAGTAGAACCCTTGCTGTGGATCACTTGGAGACGGCTAACCGCAACGGCTTTAACCATGCCTCGATGGGCTGCCCGATCATCATCGCGGATGGTTGGTTAGGGACAGACGATATCATTGTTGATCTTAAAGGGAGAGGGAACTATTTGAACAAACAGTTCGTCGCTCGAGCCATTGCGGATGCCGATGCATTACTATCCCTCGCTCATTTCAAGGGACATCCTGCTGGAGGTTATGGAGCTGCAATCAAAAATATAGGGGTTGGCTGTGCGAGCAAACGGGGCAAGATGAATCTTCACGGTGCTCTGGCGGGTGATAAGCCGGTCATTAAGGCCGAACTATGTCCTGGCCAAAAGTGCGAGTGGTGGCAAACCTGTGAGGAGTGTTGTCCGGAAGGGTCGATCAAGGTTACAGAAAAAGGATTAGAGATTGATTTGGATTCATGCGTCTATTGTTTTGCTTGTGCTAACTTATGTGTGAATATGGCAGGCGTCAATGGTATTCAGCGGTTCGATTATCTGCCAGCTCTGGGTAGACGGATTGCTGACTCAGCTTTAGCAACAATGATGACAAAGGAACCAGGGAGGGTGTTCTTCATCAACTACGCCATGGATATCACTCCTGCTTGTGACTGTTATGGATGGACGGATACGCCTTTTGTGAATGGGATAGGAGTTCTTGCCTCTCTGGATCCAGTATCTGTGGATAAGGCATGTATCGACTTGATGAATGAGGCCCCTGGATTATTAAACTCTGAAGCCGAAGAATTTAATGCTCTTGCTCCAGGTTCGAAAAAGTTAAACCTCATCAAAGGTAAAGACATTGAACAACAGGTCTATGGAGGAGTGGAGAATGGTTTAGGCACGGTTGACTATGTCATTGAAAATGTTCCTCTGGATCGGAGCCAGGCGGCTATTGCAAAGTTCTATCCGGAAGGGGTGAGAGCGAAAAGACTCAAGCCGATGTATGAAAAGAATCATCCTCTCTCGGGTCTGGATACGGCCTCCTTCGGTAAACCTACGGAAGGGGTGACCAATCCGAGATTTCCAAAAAAGTAAAGGGTGGCTGGGACGAATGGTATCAGGTAGATTTTCCGGTTGAACCAAAATGATCTTTTCGTTACATGAGTAGGTAATGAAACAAGAAAGGACGGAAAAAAATGAAGAGAAAAGACTCGGAGCTATTTAAGCCATTAGTGGACACCTCGGAGAAGTATCTTAGGGATTATTGTGATGGAAAACAAGAAGATGACAACCGAGCCAAGATTGCCTTGCGAGTCCTTTCTCTCTATCGCCAAATTTTAAAGGTTGAGAAGGAAAGGGAGCAGATCAAATCTGAATGGCAAAAATTAATAACGGGTGTGGCGGAATTGAAAAAAGTAACAGCAAGGAAGCCGAAGAGAAAACAAGGAAAAAGTTTAAAGAAGATCAAATCAAAGTGTTCATAGGAGAACCAACCCTACTCTAATTCCATCTGGAAAGGGATGGGGTAATCCCCTGTAAAACAGGCGTAACAAAAAGATTCAGCATCCTCCCTCATACATTTTTTCAAACCCTCTAAAGTTAAATAATGTAAGGAGCTTGCATTAATAAACTTCTGAATCTCCTTTAACGTTATGGGAGGAGGCGATCAACTCTGACCTTTTGGGAGTATCGATGCCGAAGAAACAAGGGTTGGTGATCGGCGGAGAACTGATCCTCACATGAATCTCCTTGGTGCCTGCATTTCGGAACATCTTGTTAATTTTTCGGCTGGTGGTTGCCCGAACGATGGAATCATCCACGGTGACAATTCGCTTGCCTTTGAGCAGTTCTTTTACTGGATTCAACTTGATCTTAACACCGAAATGGCGAATTCGCTGCTCGGGTTCGATGAACGTTCGTCCTATGTAGTGATTTCTTATCATCCCGAGCTCCAGGGGGATTTTCGATTCAGCCGCATAACCTAAGGTGGCTGGGAATCCAGAATCTGGAATAGGGACAACCATATCCACCTCTACAGGCGCTTCTTGGGCGAGTTGAGCTCCCAATGATTTTCTGACTTCATAGACATTTCGGTTGAAGAGAAAACTATCTGGTCGGGCAAAATAGATGAACTCAAAGATGCATTGATGAGGTTGTTTCTGAGAGAAAGGTTTGAAAGATTTGATTCCCTCTTCATTGATGAGGATAATTTCTCCGGGTTCGATCTCCCTTACGAACTTGGCACCGATGAGGTCAAACGCGCAGGTCTCGGAGGCAACGACAGGCGCATCCTTCAGCTGACCGAGAGCCAGAGGCCTGAAGCCAAAAGGGTCTCTGGCTACGACCATTTCCTTTTCGGTCAAGATGAGCAGGGAGTAAGCCCCTTCGACCTGTTTCAGGGCGTGAACCGTCCGCTCGACAATCGTTTTTTCTTTGAAGCGGGCAATGAGGTGAACGATCACCTCGGTATCCATGTTCGATTGGAAAATGGATCCCCTGGATTCAAGTTCACTTTTAATGAAGGAAGCATTGGTGAGATTCCCATTATGGGCGATGGCGAGACTTCCCCGATGGTAATCCACAACAAAGGGCTGGGCATTTTTGAGCTCACTCGAACCAGCCGTGGAATAACGGACATGGCCGATGGCACTTCTTCCAGAGAGTTTCTTCAGAATCTCTTTGGTGAATACTTCGGAGACCAGACCCATTTGGCGGTAATGATGAAGTTGTCTATGGTCGGAAGAGACAATCCCAGCACTCTCCTGACCACGATGTTGAAGGGCATAGAGACCTAAGTAAGCGAGGTTAGAAGCTTCTGTATGATTATAAATACCAAAGATGCCACACATGGTTTCTCCTTATAAAAGGGTTCAAGGATTCGAGGGTTCAAGGGTACTAGGGTTTTTTTAAGTTTTATTTTAAGCAAAGGGTTTTAAGGTTTTAAACTTGACCCCTTGAATCCTGGACCACTAGAGCCCTCCCAAGTCTTAATCGTTATAACCCTTAGGGTGGTTTCTGTGCCATTGATAAGCGGTTTCAACAATTGTTTTCAAATCAGGGTATTTGGGAATCCATCCTAACTCTTCTTTTATCTTTTCAGAACTAGCCACCAGCCGGGCGGGATCGCCTGGCCTCCTCGGTGAATCCACCGCAAGAACCTTTCTCGCCGTTACTTTTTTTACTGTTTCAATCACTTCTTTCACGGAATATCCATTACCGTTTCCTAGATTATAAACTCGAGAAAAATTTCCTTGTTCTAATTTCCTGAGGGCTAAAATATGGGCATTGGCAAGATCGGTGACGTGGATATAGTCACGAATACAAGTTCCATCGGGCGTATTATAATCCGACCCATAAACAGGGACAGAGGTCCCATCCAATGCTGCTTTGATCACTAAAGGGATCAAATGGGTCTCTGGAGAGTGATCCTCCCCCAGTTCTCCTTCTGGATCGGCTCCCGCTGCATTAAAGTACCTGAGAGAAATGGCGTTTAATTTTCCGGCATCATGATATGCCTTTAGAAACTTTTCAAAGATCCATTTCGTTTCCCCATAAGGATTTGTAGGACAGCAGGGGTGTTCTTCGGTAATAGGTATCTTTTTAGGTTCTCCATAGACTGAAGCGGATGAAGAAAATACAAATTTTTTTATTTTAAATTTTTCTATTATTTCAATTAGTTCAATGCTGTTTTTAACATTATTGTTGAAATATTTAAGGGGATTCTGAACTGATTCCCCCACCAAGCTATCCGCTGCAAAATGCATGACTGCATCAATGGTGTAGGTTTGAAAAGTCTCTTTAAGTTTTTTAGAGTCAGAGAGGTCTCCTTCTATGAAGAGCGTATTTTTTGTGGTTTTTTGATGACCCGTTTGGAGGTTATCGTAGATGATGGGTTGATATTGCTGGCGGAGAAGTTCCTTAACAACATGACTACCAATGTATCCAGCTCCACCTGTGACAAGAATAGTTGACATCTAATATTTTATAAGGGATTTTAAACAGATTTGTCAATAAAACAAGTCGAGAGCCAAAAACAACTTTACGCTCTCTTGATTACACAGATCAAAAAAATGATTACACAGATTTTGCTTTATATCCAATACGTTTCTAATCTGTGTAATCGTTTCCTAATCGGCGTAATCAGAGATCCCTGGATTTTTTCAGGAATCTCATATTTCTTTCAAGCGAACATTTGAAGGCAATTTCTCGATGCTCTCTGAAATATCTTTTAGATATTTAGAAATTTTCTCTGCTTCATCCGATTGATTATCGGGAATGTGTGTCATCCCGTATTTCTCATATTCATCTAGAGCAAATTTCACTGTAATGTTTTCAATCGTCCGCCCTGGTTGAAAGGCAACTTCGCCCTTGACTCCCTTTGCTGTTTCAACCACTAACCCCACATCGGCTAATTCATGGAGAAATTGCCCCACAAGACGAACCGGAATTTCCAAGGTATGGCCAATCTGGTGAGCGGTGAGTGGTTTTTCTCCAAGAGAGAATTTCTTTGTAAGAAGGTGAAAGATTCTGAGCATGAGAAGTTTTTTTGAAGAGACACTGATCTGGGGATAATCCGGATGAAAGCCGAATGTTTCATAGTGTTCATTGGCATAGGCCATTTCTGCACCGAAAAGAACAATCATCCAACTCATTTGAAGCATCCCCAAGAAAAGGGGCAGGGCGGCGAAACTCCCGTAAATGGCACCATAACTTGCTGCCCCTATCTGGAATTTAATATATATCCATTGAACAATTTGGGCAATCGTCCCGGCAGCGACGCCTCCCAAAATGGCCGACCTAATCGGAATTTTGGTGTTTGGCATGATCAGATAGAGCATCGTGAAGAGAACCCAAATGGATGCATAGGGCAGTAGATTCAATAGGAGAAAAATGACCTTGCTGAAAACCCCCAGGACGGCAATTTTATTAACGATCACTTTCACTTGACTTGCCACCAGGATGGTCGCACTGCTGGAGATGATAAGAAGAACAGGGCCAAGGATCATCATTGCCATATAATCGCTAAATTTTCTTATCAGCGTCCTTGGTTTCTTTATTTCCCAAATTTCGTTAAGAGACTCTTCGATTTTTCCCATGATGGATATGACCGTCCAGAGCAGCAACACTATTCCTACACCAGCAATTAAACCTCCCTTCGCCTGATTGAGAAGGTTATGAGAAAAGGAAATGATCTGCGTGGTGATATCCGCTTGCCAATTTGCCTTCTCTGCCATTTCGAGGATCTGTTTCTCGATGAGCTTTTCAAGGCCGAAACCTTTGGCGATGGCAAAGGCCACAGCGACCACTGGGACAACATTGAGTAAAGAATAATAGGTCAATACTGAAGCCGTCTTTTGACAATGATCCTTCAAAAATCCTCGGGAGGCTAAAAGAATCACTCGAAGATATCGAATGCCAAGGGCTTTAATAGGATGAAGGTTTTTTAAACGGATTTCCCAGATTCCCGTATTGAAGAATTGGACAATTTGAGAAATCATTGCACCCCTCCCTTTCTGTTTTGATATGACCGAAAGGTTGAAATGAGCCTAATGATGAGGTCGTTTATATCTTTCTTTATCCTGCCTTCAATTCAGAAGTACAGTTTGGACAACGTGTGGCTTTAATCGGAATAGACGAAAGACAGTACAAACACTCTTTTGTTGTTGGCACTGGAGGTGGAGCTTCTTCCTGACGTCTCAGTTTATTAATCGTTCGAACGAGAAGAAATACGGCGAAGGCAATCAGGATAAAGCTGATGAGGGTATTCACAAAGACACCAAAGTTGATGGTCACGGCACCGGCTGCCTTGGCCGCTGCAATAGAGGCGTAGGGACCTGGGACCTTTCCTTCCTTAATGACAGCAAAGATATTGGAAAAATCGACATTCCCGAGAAGCAGGCCGATCGGTGGCATAATCACATCTTGAACAAGTGAATTCACGATGGTACCGAAGGCTGCTCCAATAATGATTCCAACGGCCATATCAATGACATTTCCCCGCATTGCAAATTCTCTAAATTCCTTTAGCATCGGTGGTCCCTCCTTTATGAATGAGATTCTTATTTGAGTTTAAAATCGACTCGACTCTCTTTGACCTTTTCCTTTTTTTCCGGTGCAAGAGATTTTGGTTCCAAGATAAATACCCTCTCTGGTTCGACCTGCTTAGATTTCAGGATCGCATCTTTTACTTTCATGGATCGTTGAGAGGCGAGAGTCCTCAGGTCACCCTCCTTGACCTCGATATGGGTCAACATCAATTTTTCCATTTCCGAGTTCGGGATATCCTTGGCCATGCCAATCACGTTTTTGGGCTTGGGGAATTTTTCTTCTTTGTAAGCCATTTTCAGATATTTTCCATATTCAGCAGGTTCAATTTTTACATCATCTACTGGCATGGCTGGCTGTCCTTTTTTCACCATCTCATTGAGTTTTTGGGATTTTAATTTCTTATTGAACAGATACTGTTTTAATCCTTCCCTGTCTTTCTCCATATCCACATGGCCTTCAATATCCATTTTGAGTGAAGGTCTATCCTGGAGAGCCTTAGAAATGGTCTCAAGTTTTTTCACATTGGGTTCTGCAATCGTGGTACTTCCGTAATCAAACTCTACGAAACTTAGTTCTTCCCCACCCCCAAACACCGCTCCGAGGAGTGAGAAGGGGGAGGTAGCGGCCTTCGAGATCAAATTGAGAAGGATCTTTAGAATAACTCCCCAAACACTGAATTTAGGGTCGTCGAGGCTTCCCGTTACGGGAAGGTCTAATTTGATCTCCCCCTTCCTGTCCTTGAGAAGGGCCACGGCAAGCTTGACAGGTAACTTCGTTGCCTGAGGGCTTTCAACTTTGTCCCCGAAGGTGAATTGGTCGAAAAAGATTTGATTTTGAGATTCAAGCTTCCTCTTCACAATTAAGTATTTCAAATCGAAAGAGAGTTTACCTTTCTCGATCGTATAGCCGACAAATTTCCCAGAGTAAGGTGTGGCTGGACTTAGATCTAAATCTTTAATTCTGGCCTTTAGATCCACATAGAGGTCTTCACGCAGAGGATTAATTTTGCCAGTGATCTCAAGGGGGGCATAATCATTAAGCTTTGCACGGAGATCAACATCCGCTGTCGTATTCTCTTCCGCCGAGAGTCCAGATATCCTTCCCCCCATCTCGGTCAGGTTCATTGAGAATTCGGGTTTGACCGATTTGTCAGAAAGGGCTATTTTCCCCCCCTGAAGAGTGATCTCACCAATCTTGATATTCTTTGAAGGCTCTTTTTCCTTCGAAGCAACCCCTCCTTTCTCTTGTGGAGGGGGAGGGGGAGTAGCCGGTGTCTTTGGTTCTTCAGTTTTCATAATTTCCTGAAGATTGAGCTTTCCTTCGGAGTTGACTATTACGCGAGCGTAGAAGTTGGTTAAAGAGATCCCTTTGATATCAATAGAGAGAGGGGTAACCCCGACATTGAGATCACTAAATGAAAGGGATTCCCATTTTAGGAAGTCCTCCGCATTCCCTTTGTCCAGGGAAGATAAATTGGTCAGAGAGGCTTCTCCCTTATAAGTGGTTTTAAACTCTTTTTTATCAGTCCCATCAAGGGAAAGGTTTCCCGTCGTGGAAAGGGCTCCTTCGGTGACATTAATGTTCACCTTGTCCGCAAAATAGGGTTGAAGTGCGGCAATCTCAATCCCCTTCAGCTCTAACTTTAAATCTGCAACCAATGGATCGATGCCAATGGTCCCTGTGGTGGAAACCGTTCCCTTTTCGTTCAAAAGGAGAGAAAGGGTGAGTTTCCCCTTACTATTCTTGGCCGTTGAAATGGCCTCCCCTCTTAACTTTAGATCCTGAGCAATCAGAGTGACTGGTTCAGTCGGAGTCTGGTCTTCCACTTTTATCTTATAATTATCAACAGACATTTGTTTGAGGAAGATAAGCCAAGGTTTTTCCGGTTCTTTGTGTTTCTCACTGGATTTTGTTTCTTTACGTGGTTCGTTTGAGGCAGGCGGAGGAGGGGTGAGTTTGAGGACATCGATCTCGCCGTTCTTTAAGCGTTTGATGAACACGTTCACCTTTCTGGGTAGAAAAGAGACCCACTTTAATTTCCTTTTTTGTAAGGTCCAATTCTGTTTCTTTGATTGAAAGATTTGGGATCTTAAGGAATTCAGCATTCTCCTCCGGTCTTTTGAGCCGAAGAGCGCTAAGAAGGAGAGAGATTCCGGAGAGAGAGACCATCTGGTTCTTTTTCCCCTTTGGCATATTTGTAGCGGGTTGAAAGTTCAAGACGTCCATCCTCGATGTCAAATAGAATGTTATCCTGGTAGTAAGGCGAATATTTCTTTAAAGGGACAGATTTGATCTCCAAGGTCCCTTCTGCCCCGAGAGGATCCATGGAAAAATCGCCCTCCACCTTGATGGCTTCTTTGACTTCGCTCAGGAAGGACAAAGCATAGGCTGATTTCTTGTCTTTGCCATTACTGAAATGGTCCACCTTCAGTTCTATTGGATTTAAGATCGTCTTAAAGGGTTTGCTTCCGGAGAGGTCCGAGAAAGAGATTTTTCCACTGATGAGCTGTACCTCATCGATGTCCATGGAGAAAGGCGTTGATGGTTCTTCTTTTTTAGGGGCAGGTTTAGTCTCTTTTGTTTCAGGAAAGAGAGATTGGACATTGAGAGCCCCTTTATCATTACGCCTTATCTCTAATTCAGGGGACTGAATAGTTACTTTTGATAGATGAATGATTTTTGAGAGCGGTTCTGATGGAGCGATGGAGATATCGAACAAGGGAAGCTTTAATAAGGGTTTATTCTGCCCGTCCTCCACCACTATTTTTTTTAAAGAGATATTTCCAGTGACGGTCACGGAAGGTTTCTTATCTTTGGGTTGAAGAAACGAAATTTTAGCCTGGGTATCCAAATAGGCTGATCGTATCTTCATATTCATTTTTGTGGGGATGTAGGCAATGTAATAGGGAATGTCAAGATCGTTAATATTGATATCAAAAGAGGTTTCGAGGCTATCGTGAAAAGGTTTTGTCTGACCCTGAATAGAATAGGGAGTGTCATTGATCTTGGCTGAAAATGCGGGCTGGACGTATGTTTGAATATAGGAAGGAATATTCGATAGGAAGGGGATGCCAATATTTAATTCTCTGACAGTGTGTTTGGTCTTTACAGGTTCGTCTATGAAATCGATGCTTCCGTCTTCTATTTTTATATTATTTAATGAAAACCTTAAAGGTTTTGGCTTCTCTTTCTCTGGGGGGGGCACTTCTTTCTTTTCAATTAAATCAGAAAAATTATAAGACATGTCCGGATGGTGAACGACTCTGATAAAAGGCTTCGTCAACCTAATCTCCTTAAGAATCAGAGCCATTCTGAGAGCAGAGAGGGTCTGGAGATTCACGAATATCTCGTCACAAGATACAAACGCTTCCGAGCTTGCCTTATCCTTCACCATCAAACCTCTTACTGTCGCTGAAAGGGCGTAAGGATTGATCTTGATCTGTTTGATCGTCACCTCACGATGAAGGTTCTGAGAAAGTTGCTTTATCAATATTGATTTTAAAATAGGAGGTAAAACAAAAAAGCCGACGAGGGTAAAAATAGCAAAGAGGATGATCAGGCCATATAAAATCTTCTTCCAGCGAGGTTTGAGCTTGTTTTCGTAAATCTCCTTTAATGTTTTAACCATTGGCCTTCCCCCAAGGTAAAAGGTTATATTTCAAGAATATTCCCCTTAAAATATTCTACTCCATATTCCAATATAATCAATAAGATTTTTTAGCCCCTTCTTTTAAATTTCAAATTTTCCTCTCAATACCCTTAATGCCTCCTCTCTATTTTTGATCTCACCTTCCACCTGTTTCTGGCGAATGAAGTCCAGAATTTGTCCAACCCTCGGCCCAGAAGAATATCCTAATGCCATCACATCGTATCCGGTGATCAAGGGGGGTGGATGAACAATCTCTTTTTCTTTAAATAGTTCCAAGATCCGAAGACAGTGTTTTTCCACCACCTCATCAATCTGGATAGATAAGATTCCTCGACTGGCCTCCTTATCCGCAAGCGTGAGGAGGACAAGCAAGGGGATTTCCTCCCCTATTTGATTCACCAATCTCTTCAACGCAGTCTCTTTTGTCTCCCAGGATAGATTGAGGATTCTCATGTGATTCCGGATGAGGTGGAGAATTTTATTTTTCGTCAGATTGGAGAAGCGGAGTCTTTCCATGATCCTCTCCGCTGCCTGAACAGAGAAAGATTCGTGGTAATAAAAATGAACTCTCTCTTTCTCATCCTTGGAATAGGTGTCTTGCTTGCCGATATCATGGAAGAGGCCGGCATAAAGTAAAGAGAGCCAATCTTCTTGAGTTAGGAAAATATTTCGATGATTCCGTGCGACCCATTCAAAAGCCCATGACATTTTTTCAATGATGAGAAGGGTATGGGAAAGGACGTCCAGATGGTGATGCTCATTTTGGCCGAGGTTCTCTAATCCCTTCAACTCCGGAAAGAGGGTGAGGAATAAGTCAGATTCGTAAAGGGATTTCACACCCATGGCAGGACAAGAGGAAAGAAGGATTTGATCCAATTCAGTTTTTATCCGTTCACCCGGGATGCGGAGGATCTTTTCTTTTTTAAATAAAATCTCCTCCTTCAATCCCTTATCCATGTCAAAGCCATCAAGGGTGCATCGGTAACGAATCGCTCGTAACATCCTTAATGGGTCTTGATCAATGGAATGGCTTGAGACGGGTCGGATTAACTTTTTTTCAATATCCTCCAAACTTTTTTCAACCCCGTGGAAGGTTTCATTTTGGAGAGAGAAGGCCATGGCATTGATAGTAAAGTCTCTTCTTATCAGGTCATCTTCAATCGTGTCCCCTTGTAAAAAAGTGAGATCTATAGACATATTTTCTTTCATGGTTCGGTAAGTGGTCGTATTCATTTCTTCTTTCCCCACTTTAAAGAAGTGGAGATGAAGGGCTTCTTCAATGGCAGCGATGCAGAAAGAGGCTTCCTTCGACAAGGTGAAGTCATAATCCTTCCCCGGTGTTCCAATGAAAAGGTCTCGGATATAACCCCCCACCAAAAAAAGGGGGATCTTCTTCTCTCTGGCCAGTTTCGCCAGTTTGGAGAGAATCGGATCCTGGTGGATTTTTTTTTCTCACTTGGTTTAGATCCATTTTATGCTCAGTTTGATAAAGTCTTTATTTTATGATAACTTAAGATACTTAAAGCATATTCGATTCAATGGAGGCTTGTCAATTGGCAAAGACGATTCGGGAGGAATTAGAGGAGCGGGAAAAAGAGATTTTCTCTCCTTTTGCAACGTTGAGTTCAAAGACCAGAGGCCGCCAAATCGCAGAGGAGGAATGTCCGCTTCGGCCAGCTTTCCAACATGACCGAGATCGGATCGTTCATTCCAAGTCGTTTAGGAGATTGAAACATAAAACACAAGTCTTTCTCATTCCCATGGGCGATCATTATCGGACCCGATTGACCCATGCCCTTGAAGTTTCTCAAATCGGTCGGACCATTGCCAAAGCCCTTCGCCTCAATGAAGATTTAACAGAGGCCATCTCCTTGGGGCACGATTTAGGTCATACCCCTTTTGGCCATGCAGGGGAGGATACCCTGAATGAAATCGTTTCAGGTGGATTTAACCATGCCGATCAAAGCCTCAGAGTTGTTGACCTGTTGGAGAAGGATGGAAAGGGATTAAATCTCACCTTTGAAGTCAGAGATGGTATTTTAAAACACACCAAAGGGAAGGGGGAGATCCTTTGTGAGAACCCGGAGGCGATGGCTTTTACATTAGAGGGTCAGGTGGTTCGGATTGCGGATATCATTGCTTACATCAACCATGACATCGATGATGCGATTCGGGGAGGGGTAATTTCCCAAGAGGACATCCCCGATGATTGTCTGAGATGTTTGGGCGATACCCATTCAAATCGAATCAATACCATGGTCAATGATATCATCCAAGAAACCCTCCGAGCCGGTGAAGGAAGACTTTCTATTTCAAAAAAGGTTCTTTCAGCGATTTGGGACCTCCGGGAATTCCTCTGGGAGCGCGTCTACGAGAGCGAGATCGTTCATGCCGATTTCCATAAAGCGACAAAGATTTTGAGAGAACTTTATCAATACCTGGTCGATCATCCAGATTATTTTTTGTCACTGATCAAGATGGAATCACTTTATGACTCCTCAGAGCGATGTGTATGCGATTTTTTAGCTGGCATGACAGACCGTTATGCCTTCAATCTTTATGAAAAACTTTTCCTTCCCCTTCCGTGGGTTGTTCTGTGAAGAGAAGAGCGAAGAATCATCCTTTCTTCTCATGAAAGGCAGCCCTGTGAAAGGAGGGTGAAGAGGCGATCCCATTGACGAAAATACTTTGATTTTCTTGACATTCCTAATTCCTTGTGATAGAAAAATACAAATTATAAAAGGATGATCAGTTTTCTCCCATCACTAAAGGAGACCGGAGAATGGCAAATGAAATTCTAATCGCTGATGCGGATAAGGCCGATCAGGAAGAGTTTCAAAGGATTTTTGAAACCACTGATTATCACCTCATCTTTTCTGAAAGTGGAGAGGAAGCCCTTCTCCGGATAAAACTTTTCAAACCGGATATGATCATTGCTTCAGGAACAGGTCTTCGTGAGATGGGCGGTTTGGAATTATGCGGAGTCCTCAAGGGGGATCCGGAGTTTAAGCATATCCCTTTCCTTCTCATTTCAGATATTTTTACTGAGATTTCAGAAAAGGATCGTCAACATGCCCGGGCAGACGGAGTGATCTCAAAACCTCTCGATGAAGATGAGGTTCTCAATTTGGTGGACCATCTAATGGAAGTGACATTCGGGAAGAAAGAAGGAAAGATGGAGGAGTTTTTGTTGGATGAGATAGGCGAGGGCGAAGAAGAAGAGATCATTGAATTGATAGATGTCGTAGAAGAACCCGAAACGAAAATGAGCATCCATGATTTTGTCACTACAGAAAAAACAGAAAAAGAAGAATCCTTTGGGGGAAATCACTCCGTTGGAGTCCTGGGAGAAGCTTGAGCTTGACGAAAAACCAGCGGGAAAAGAATGGATGCTTCATCCCGAGAGGAAAATGGTAGATATCGACCTCGCATTGAAAAAGGAAGGACTCCCGAAAGAACCCGCACCCGAAGAGGAACTTTTTCGGAAGATCGATTTGGAGGAAATTCTCGAAAAGGTGGAACAACTCAAGCCCTCTTTAGAAAGAGAATGGCCCTCTCAAAGCGAGGCAGGGGTTGCTGAAGAAGAGCCATTCAAGATGGAGGAGTTTGAAGAGAAACCTTTCAACCTTGAAGAATTCGAAGCGGCCCTCCAGAAGGAAGTGAAACCCGATCTCCCGGAGGCAGAACTCGAACCCCTTCTGATTGAAGAACCAAAGGGAGAGATCTCAGAAGAAATCCTCTCCGTAGTGGAATCTGTGGAAGAGGAAGAACTGAAGGAACTTTCAGAAGAGGAATTTCCGGATGAATTTTTGGAAGAGATCTTGGGAGAGGAAGAAATCAGTGCCCTGGAGGGACCGAAGGAGGTCAGGGCCGAAGCGATAAGAAAGGATGAAAAAGAAGAGATCAAAGCTCCCAAATTGGTTGAGGAAGAGGTTCGACCTCTGGTGGGGACCGTAAATAAAGAGATGCAAAAGGTCATCTCTCAAAAGGTTCAGGAGATGATGGAGGAGATCGTCAAAAAACTCGTTCCCGAGATGACCCAAAATGTTGTCGGACTGACCATTGAGCGCATTGAGAAGATGGTGAGAGAAGTGGTTCCGGATTTGGCAGAGAAGGCGATTCAAGAAGAAATCAAACGGCTTGAGAAGGGAGAGAAGGAATAATACGTTGTTGGAAAAGTGATTCTTTCAGGCGGCTCAAAAATGCCCCTATGCAAGGCTCTCGAAATTCTGAGGAGTGAGGCGTACTTGGATGTACGCCGCAACGACGAAGGGTGAGAGAAACGCAGCAGATGGGCGTTTTTCAGAAGCCTGTTAAGGAGGACAAAGGGTGCATCAATGGCCTCAAAAGTGTTGGACAAATCTTATGACCCCCACCAGGTGGAGGAAAAGTGGTATCGCTATTGGGAGGAACTTGGCTATTTCAAGGCCGATGAAAATTCAGAACAGAAAGCTTATTCTATCGTCATCCCCCCTCCAAATGTAACCGGTGTCCTTCATATTGGACACGCACTGAACAACACCCTCCAAGACATTCTGATTCGATTTAAAAGGATGAAGGGCTACAATGCCCTTTGGATGCCAGGGACGGACCATGCAGGCATTGCCACTCAGAACGTCGTAGAGAAACAGCTTTCAGAGGAAGGCGTTGATCGACATAGCCTCGGAAGAGAAAAATTTATCGAGAGGGTTTGGAAGTGGAAAGAGCAATCCGGAGGAACCATCATCAATCAGTTGAAGAAACTGGGAGCTTCTTGTGATTGGAGCCGCGAACGATTTACGATGGATGAAGGCCTCTCTGAGGCGGTGAAAGAAGTATTTATCCGTCTTTATCAGGAAGGTCTGATTTACCGCAGCCATTATATCATCAACTGGTGCCCCCGATGTCAAACCGCTTTGTCCGATCTCGAAGTAGAACATCAAGAAGTCTTGGGGAAACTTTACCATCTGAAATATCCCTTCAAGGATAGCGACCATTCTGTCATTGTGGCGACGACTCGGCCGGAGACCATGTTCGGGGACACCGCGGTAGCGGTCAACCCTGAAGATGGACGCTACCAATCCGTGATTGGGAAGAAGATCATTCTTCCTGTTATTCACCGGGAGATTCCTGTCATTGCAGACCGTTATGTGGATATCGAATTCGGAACAGGTTGTCTGAAGATCACCCCTGCCCATGATTTTAATGATTTCGAAATCGGATTGAATCACCGTCTTGAACAGGTCAAGGTGATCGATGAAGCAGGTCGGATGAACCAAAACGCAGGTCCTTATCAAGGGCTGGATCGTTTCGAGTGTCGAAATCAGGTCATTGAAGATTTTGAGCGGGACGGGGTGCTGATAAAGATCGAGGACTACCACCACATGGTGGGTCATTGTTATCGTTGTAAGAACATCGTCGAACCCAACCTTTCTCTACAGTGGTTTGTCAAAACCAAACCTTTGGCCAAAACAGCCATCGAGTCCGTTCGAGATGGCCGTACTCACATCATCCCTGTCATGTGGGAGAAAACCTATTTCGAATGGATGGAGAATATCAAGGATTGGTGCATCTCTCGACAAATCTGGTGGGGCCATCGCATCCCTGCCTGGTATTGTGGGCAATGTGGAGAGGTGATCGTATCTAAAGAAACACCGACCTTCTGCCCAAAATGTGGTTTTGATCTCTTGACTCCTGAAACGGATGTCTTAGATACCTGGTTCAGTTCTGCCCTCTGGCCATTCTCTACCATGGGATGGCCAAAAGAGACGAAGGAATTGAAGCAATTCTACCCCACCTCTGTTCTGGTCACCGGCTTCGATATCCTCTTCTTCTGGGTGGCTAGGATGATGATGATGGGTTTGAAGTTTATGGGCGATGTTCCCTTCAGGGATGTTTATATCCATGGGCTGGTGAGGGATGAGAAAGGTGAGAAATATTCGAAGACCCGAGGAAATGTGGTGGACCCTCTTGACCTCATCGACCGTTACGGTGCGGATGCCCTCCGTTTCACCCTCGCCGCATTGACCATGCCTGGAAGTGATTTAAAACTTTCGGAGTCTAGAACAGAAGGTTACCGGCACTTTGCCAATAAGATCTGGAATGCCTCTCGCTTTGCCCTGATGAATCTTGAGAAATTCAATATGGACGAGATGACCCAAAGGGTGACCCCAAAGGAGTTCAGCCTTCCAGATCGGTGGATCCGAGGAAGATTGAACCAGACGATACGGGATGTCCAGAATGCACTGGAAGAGTATAAATTCAACGAGGCTTCGTATGTCCTTTACCAATTCATTTGGCATGAATTCTGTGACTGGTACCTGGAGCTGGCGAAACTCTCCCTCTACCAGGAAGGGGAAAAGAGGGGAAGGACCCTCACCCAGCGAACACTTTTAGAAGTCCTCGATGCCATTCTCAAATTGCTTCATCCCTTCATGCCATTTATCACGGAAGAGATCTGGCAGCAACTTCCGCAACGAAAAGAAAATAAATCAATTATGATTGCTGAATTTCCAAAACCTGACGAACGGTATGATGATGAAACGGTGGCAGACCAGATGGCACTGGTCATTGAAGTGGTCAATGCCCTCCGGAATCTTAGAGGAGAGATGAACCTTCCCCCAGGAGAGCAGATCATGGCTCTCTTCCGAACTGGGAGCGAAGAGGTGGAGAAGCGGCTACGAGAAAACCAATCGTTCATCCAGCTCCTTGCTTTGGTCAAAAAGTTTAGTTTCGGTAGGGATCTCGAAAAACCACTCTACAGTGCTTTTGCTGTCGTTCGGGATGTTGAAATATTCGTTCCGATGGATCGGTCGAAAATGGAAGAAGAGGCGAAAAGGCTTCAAAAGGAGATAGGGAGAATTGAAAAGGAGAGTGCCTTCGTCATGAAGAAACTCTCCAATGAACAGTTTCTTTCTAAAGCTCCTCCATTGATCGTTCAGGAAGTAAGAGAGAAAGCGTTGGAGTTTCATAGACAACGTGAGAAGTTAGAAGAGAGTTTGAATAAAATAAAAGAGATGTTGGGTTAACTTCCTTAAGGAAACATCCCTATGAAGATGGATATTGAAAAGGTTGCAAGATTGGCTCGCTTGGAGTTGTCTGAAGAGGAGAAGGTCACTTTCGGGAACCAATTGGAACAAGTTCTCAACTATATGGAACAATTGAACCGACTCGATACGACCGGAGTGGAACCCACTTCTCATGCCATCCCCATCTTTAATGTTTTTAAAGAAGACGAGGTCAAACCTTCTTTCCCGCAAGAAGAGGTCTTGGCGATTGCTCCCGATGAAGAGGATGGCCATTTTAAAGTACCCAAGATCATTGAGTAAACAAAAGGGTGAAATCGTCTTACTTAATGGGTTACGAAGCTCGTATCGTTTATGGCAAAAAGGTTACGGTTATAAAGGCGAATGACGTAACCCTTGGACGAAACGTTTAATCATTATTCCAACATTCCAGCATTCCAATATTCCGGTTGAAGAATATGGAACTCCACTCATTGACCATTCACCAATTGCATGACCTTTTAGTCAAAAAGGAGGTCACCTCTCGAGAGGCGACAGAGGCCTTCTACCATCGGATTCATGAGATGGATGGGAAAGTCAAGGCCTATCTCCTGTTAACAGAAGGAGAGGCCTTTCGGCAGGCCGATCAAGTAGATCGTAAGATTGCTAAGGGAGAAAGAATTGGAGATCTAGCGGGAATTCCCATTGGGCTGAAGGATATCCTTTGCACCAAAGATATTCGGACAACTTGTGCCTCTAAGATTTTAGAAAACTATATCCCCTTTTACGATGGGACAGTGATTAAAAAGCTTAAAGAGAGAGAGGCTGTTTTTTTGGGGAAGCTCAATATGGACGAGTTTGCCATGGGGTCCTCCACAGAAAACTCAGGATTTCAAGTCACCCATAATCCTTGGGACCTTGAACGGATTCCAGGGGGCTCTAGTGGTGGCTCAGCAGCCGCTGTTGCGGCAGACGAATGTATTGCCGCTCTGGGAACGGATACAGGAGGCTCAATTCGGCAGCCGGCCGCCTGTTGTGGAGTGGTCGGATTGAAACCCACTTATGGCAGAGTATCCAGATATGGACTTGTTGCCTTTGCCTCCTCTCTGGATCAAATCGGTCCGATCACAAAAGACGTGGAGGACTGTGCTATCATGATGAATGCGATCAGTGGTTATGATCCTCATGATTCGACTTCTGTCGATGTGGCCGTTCCGGATTATAAACAGTTGCTGAAAAGGGACGTCAAAGGGGTTCGAATCGGGATTCCGGATGAATATTTCATAGAGGGAATGGATCCAGAGGTCGAGCGGTCCATTAAAGAAGCGGTTGATTCCTTTAGGAAATGGGGGGCAGAAATTCAGAGAATCTCCTTACCCCATACGGAATATGCAGTGGCCATCTATTATATCCTTGCGACCGCTGAAGCCAGTTCCAATCTGGCTCGATATGATGGAGTGAAATACGGCCTCCGTTCGAAGGGGTATCGAGATCTGATGGAGATGTATACCCAGACCCGTGCAAAAGGATTTGGGGGGGAAGTCAAACGGAGGATCATCCTTGGGACTTATGTCCTGTCCGCTGGATATTATGAGGCTTACTACCGAAAGGCCTCACAGGTGAGAACCTTGATGAGAAAGGATTTTGAGGAGGCCTTTCAGAAGGTGGATGTCGTTCTGGCGCCCACCGCACCCACACCTGCCTTTCGAATTGGTGAAAAGACAGAAGACCCTCTCCAGATGTACTTATCCGATATCCATACCATCCCAGTGAACTTGGCTGGAATTCCTGCAATCTCTATCCCCTGTGGATTCAGCCATGAGGGGCTTCCGATTGGGCTTCAGATCATGGGGAAACACTTCGACGAAGGGATGCTTTTAAGGGTCGCCTACACCTTCGAACAAAATACGGACTTTCATCTTCAGAAACCCAAGCTCTAAAGGCCTGATAAGCGAGGTTCCAGGCTTCCGGTTTCATGGTCTTTTTAAATTCCGCAGATTACTGTATTCCGAACCTTGGCTCCGAATTGATTCATTTGTTATCATGTTCTTCCAATCCAGTTGAGGTAGGGTGAAGAACCTTCGATGATAGGAAGGCTAATGATTTCAGGGACAGCATAAGAGTGAAGGGACTTTACTCTTTTTTCCAATTTATCAAATCTTTTCGCTTGTGTCTTGATGATGATCAGCCATTCTTTTTCATCACAAATTTTTCCTTCCCATCGATAGATAGAACGGATGGGAGAGACGAGGTTCACACAAGCCGCCAAATGATCTTCCACCAGGGCATGGGCGATCTTTAGCGCCTCTTCTTCTGAACCGCACGTCACCAGGACAACGATGGATTCTAACATTGAAATCCCAATAACCAAATCACAAATCCCAATGCCCAATATTTGAATGACCTAAACTTAGAATGTTGGTCATTGGAAAATTGGGTCATTATTGGTGCTTGGAATTTGGTTATTCCTATATTATTTTCTACTTAGAACTTTTGCAAAGATTTTCAATGCTGTTTCAATATCCTCACTGCTCACATCCAAATGGGTGACCAGGCGGATTTGGGTCTTGCCAAAAGCGTGGATGAGGACCCCGTCCTTCTTCATTGCTTCAGCGACTAGGGATCCTGTCATCCCAGTGTCGGCTATATCAAAAATGACAATATTTGTTTCCACATGCTTAGGATCAATGGAAACCCCCTTACATTCTTTCAAACCCACCGCCAGGCGCTTTGCATTCTGATGGTCTTCTTTCAAACGTTCGAGGTGATGGTCTAAAGCATAAATCCCAGCCGCGGCAATGATTCCTACCTGGCGCATTCCCCCTCCAAACATTTTTCGAAATCGATGAACGCATTCGATGAATAGTTTAGTGCCTGCGACGAGGGAACCGATGGGCGCTCCCAATCCTTTAGAGAGGCAGACCGACACGGAGTCTGCCCATTGTGCATATTCACGTGGTTTGGTTCTCGCAGCCACTGAGGCGTTCCAGAGCCTGGCACCATCCAGATGGACCAGGAGTCCCTTGGATTGGGCCAATCGATAGATCTCTGCCATTTTTTCAAGAGGGTAGATGGTCCCACCGCCTCGGTTGTGGGTGTTTTCAAGGCAGACCAATTTTGTGACAGGGAAGTGGTGGTCAGCAGGTCTGATGGCTTCTTCGATCTGAGAGGCGTCAAGAATACCCCGAACACCTTTCAAACAGTGAAATTGAATGCCTGAAAGAGCAGCTCCAGCTCCCCCCTCGAAATTATAGGGATGAGAAGATGACTCAATGATTACCTCATCACCTGGTTGGGTGTGGGATTTGATGGATAACTGATTAGCCATGGTCCCTGAGGGAACGAAGAGGGCAGCTTCTTTTCCGAGAAGACTAGCCACTTTTTCCTGCAAGGTGTTTACAGTGGGGTCTTCCCCAAAGACATCATCGCCCACCTCAGCTTCTGCCATGACTTTTCTCATGGCAGGCGTAGGCCGGGTCACTGTATCGCTTCTGAGATCAATAAATTCCTTCATGTTCCCTCCCAATATGATTCACTGAAAGTTTGGGGACAGAGGTTTATCTGTCCCCATTGAGATCCTACCGAACTCACCCAAAATACAATTTTAAACAAAGGGTGTCAAGGTTTAGAAAGGAAAAATCTCTTGCATTTCGATATGTGATGCGTTATTTTGATTCCCAAGGAGGCCGAATTTCATTCATGTTTAAAGGGGCGATTACGATCTTCGCCTTTTCTATCTTTCTCATCAGTTATACAGCGCCAGTCACCCCTCAACCTCCTCCTCCACCCCCTCCACCTGCTCTTCTTCCTGACCTTATCATTACCGATCTTTTTCTCAACCCCCAGAGAAAATTGGTTGTAACGATTACCAATATCGGTGACGCCCCACTTCCCTTGGGAGGAGGAAACCTGAAGGTCATGGTCGATGGATCCCTAAAAGGGATTTATACATTAGGAAGCCTTACTCATCAATCTCTTCTTCCTGTGAAAGGAAGTATCACCTTGATGACCCCTTTGGTTCTTGTCGGTCGGCATGAAATTGATGCCCATGTCGACTTTCTCCAAGGGGTGAAGGAATCGAATGAAGAGAACAACAACCTAGAGAAAATATTGGAGGGTCTGCCAGTTGGACCGGATATTGTCGTGAAGGATTTAGATTTGACAGAAGATTTAGAACTGATGATCATCCTCTCCAATGCCAGTGAAATAGATCTCCGAAAGGGCGTCACCTTTCGAATTCGAATTCATGTGAACGAACGAAAAATTTCGGATTTTGACCATTTCATTTCTGAGGCGATGAAGGCCAATTTTGGAAATCGTTATTTTATTACCCCCCCTTATCGGGTGGGAATTATCGGAATCTCCAAAGTGAGGGTTTCTATCTCTCCCAAAATATCATCCGATGACATTCGTTTAGAAAACAATGTCCTCGAAAGGACATTCATTATCTTTCCGTTTAAGCTCGGACCCCAGGGAAGAGAAGAATTCTCTTTTTCTTTTCCCTCCACGGCCTCAAAGTGAAGGTCAAATAGAAAAGATGAAGGCAGAGGCGAGATGGGAAGGGATGGGTTCCACCCTCATGCTTTCATTTAAAAAACAAGGGTCCACAAAGGGGATTCCAACCCTATCAGGGAAAAGCCCTCTCAAAGTAGAATTTCCCATCGTTTTTGAAGAAGTTCAGAAAGAGAGTGTATGGAGTATTTTACTTACCAACCTCGTCGATAAGAAGGTGGAAGGATACCTCATCATCCAACATCCATGATGGAGAGGCCACCCTGAAGGAGTAAGAATGCAAAACATCTATTGGTTTTTAGGTCTGGTCGTTGCTGTGGTCGTCGTTCTCTTCTTCTTGATGGAACAGAGGTGGAGCAAGAGGCTCGAAGAGATCAAAACGGGTCTATCGTCCCCAATGGTGTGGTCCTTAATGCAGCAGCAGATAGAAAAGTTGAGAGAGCAAGTGAGCGATGGGCTTGCCAGAAATATTTCCCAACTCACCCAGCAACAAGATGCCATCAACACGCAGTTGAGGGGGATTACGGACCAAGTCAATCGACAGCTTCAGAGTTCCAGCGGAGAGATCAGCAAACGGTTGGACAACGCAGCCAGGGTGATCGGAGATGTCCAGAAAAACATCGGGGAGCTTTCGGAGGCCAGCAAGCGAATTTTTGAAGTCGGAAAAGACATTTCCTCCCTTCAGGAAATTCTTCAGCCGCCAAAATTGAGAGGAGGGATGGGAGAACAATTTCTGGGAGAATTGTTATCCCAGATTCTTCCAATTGAATTCTTCACTCTTCAATATTCATTTTCCAGCGGAGAAAGAGTGGATGCAGTGGTGAGACTGGGGGAGAGGCTTGTTCCCATCGATTCCAAATTCCCACTCGATAATTTCAAAAGGATCATCGAATGCAAAAGTGAGGAAGAGAGAAAAGCTTATCAGAAAGCCTTTTACAGAGATGTTAAGAAACATATTGATGACATCGCCAACAAATATATCTTGCCTCAAGAAGGGACTTACGACTTTGCCCTTTTATATATACCTGCTGAAAATGTCTATTACGAGACCATCACCAAAGACGAGGCCTCTGGAGAAGAGAAGGGGATCCTGAATTATGCGCTCAAGAAAAAGGTGATTCCGGTTTCCCCCAATTCTTTCTTCGCCTACCTTCAGGTGATCGTCCTCGGCTTAAGGGGGTTGAAAATCGAAAAAGATGCTCAGAGGATACTGGATTCACTGGCAGGTCTGAATAAAGAATTTGAAAACTTCCAAGGGGATTTCCAGTTAATAGGGAAACATATTGCAAATGCCACGAATAAATTTGAGGATGCCAGGAGACGGCTCGATAAATTCAGTTTAAAATTAGAACAGATCGAAAGCCAACCTTCCTTGCCCTTACTGGATAAAAAGATTGAGTCGAAAGATGAGAAATGAGAATTTGAAGAAAAAAGTTTTCTTGAGAAAGTAGCTGGAGAAGAAGATGATCCCTACCCGGGAAGAATGCTTGAGGTTGATGGGTGAATATGGAATGTTAGAAAACATTATCGCCCATAGCCTTGAGGTGGCGAAAGTAGCCCTTTTCATCTCTACCGAGTTGAACAAAAGAGGTCAGAGGATTTCTCTCGATTTAGTGGAAGCGGCCTCTTTATTGCATGACCTGACGAAAACGGAGTGTCTCAAGACAAAGGAAGACCATGCCAGGACAGGTTCGCAGCTTTTAAAGGGAATGGGATATGAAAGGGTAGGGGAGGTTGTGGGGCAACATATTTGGTTAGGGGGAGAGGGTGACCCTTTGTCCATCTCTGAAGAGGAAATCGTCAATTATGCAGATAAACGTGTGATGCACGATCGTATCGTTTCATTAGAAGAAAGGTTTAATGATCTTAAGGATCGATATGGAAGGGATCAGAGGGCTATTGATTATTTGGATCGAATGGAGAGGGAGATCTACGGCATTGAAAATAAAATTTGTGTTATTTTACAGATCGACCCTAATGACCTTTTGCATCTTTAGAGAAAGATGGAAATTAGGATTCCTCGCCCTCGTGAGGGTAAAAGAATAAACCTTAACGTTTTAAGGGCGTATTAAAAAGGGAGGCGAGTGTGCTTCCAATCCTTTACAATTGCGGATTTTTTCTATGGTTTATGGGTCACATTCGATGTCACATGAGGCGACCTTTGTCATAGGCTTGAAAACTTGGTAGCAAAACGTTTAAAGGTGCCGCCCTGCCTTCGCCGGAGCGGTACGCGCAGGCAGGTGTAAAGGTTTGGCGATAAATCGCCCGGAGCTGTAAATATTTTATTCCTATTTTTTGCCGGCTCAGCACACCCACCTCCCTTTTTATATAATTTTTATGCACTGTAAGGTAAAATTTAAAAAGATCGCTTTTATTTTGTAGGTTTCATCGGATGACAAAATTTTATTTTGAGCAAGGTCCCATTCGTCCGCCCAGTGAAGCGTACAGCCTCCTCCTGAGGGTGACCAGGAACTGCCCTTGGAACCGGTGTGAATTTTGTCATACCTATAAACAGGAGAAGTTTAGCCTGAGGAGTGTGGAGGAAATAAAGAAAGATATTGATATCGTTCAAGAGATCGTTTCAGAGATCAAAAACTTATCGTGGAGATATGGATTCGGAGGGGAGATCACTGTCCCCCTTGTTAATCTCATTTTACAAGATCCCCAGCATTTTTCAGAAGGGTTTCGGAACGTCGCTTTATGGATGTATGAGGGGGGAAGAAATGTCTTTCTTCAGGATGGAGACAATCTGATCCTCAAAACCACTCCATTGGTCGAGATATTAAGATATTTGAAAGAGACCTTTCCTTTCATCGAAAGGATTACCACCTACGCTCGGGCCAAAACGGTTTCAAAAAAGAAGGTCGAAGAACTTCAGGACCTCTATCGGGCTGGTCTATCCAGAATTCATATTGGCCTGGAAACGGGATATGATCCTCTCCTTCAATATATCCAAAAAGGGGTGACGGCCCAGGAACATATTGAAGCGGGCAGAAGGGTGAAAGAATCTGGGATCTCCCTCTCGGAATATGTCGTTCTCGGGTTGGGAGGAAAAGGGATGTGGCGTGAGCACGCTCTGGATACCGCAAAAGTTCTTAACCAGATTGACTCGGACTTCATCCGGGTTCGAACATTGAAGGTTTTAAAGACGATGCCCCTTTATCAGAAAATTGAAAAAAAAGAATTTATGTTGTTGAACGATGATGAGATCGTGGAAGAGGAAAGACTTTTAATCAGTCATTTGGAGGGAATGACAAGTACTTTCTTCAGTGACCACGTCTTAAACCTCCTCGAAGAGGTGGAAGGGAAGCTTCCGGAAGAGAAAGAAAAGATGCTAAAATGCATTGACCGTTATCTGGCTCTCTCCAAAAAGGAAAAGGATAACTTTCGATTAGGGAGAAGGGCAGGGCTGTATCACTCAGTGGAAGATTTTTACAAACCAGAGCTCAGAAACCAGGTGGAAAGGGTTCTTCTGCAGATAGAGACAGAGAGGCCGGGAGGTTTTGAGAAGGTTCTCTCCGATTTAATGGAATCATTTATATGATGGGATTCGAGAAAATAAATAAAAACTTTTTAAATAAAAGACTTGACTTTTAAAATATTGTTGTTTTATGATGGGCATCATTTTAATAAACTCAATAACCTTTTATCTTAGAAAAAATTTTCCAAAGAAAAGGAGGTGATTTAAATGACGAAGGCGGAGTTGATCGCTACCGTAGGGAAGGAGGCCAAAATTTCAAAAGCGTCAGCTGAGAAAGTCATCAATGCTTTCACCAGCGCTGTGACGAAGGCATTAAAGAAGAGGGATAAGTTGACCCTGACCGGATTTGGAACTTTCTCTGCGGCGAAGAGGGGGCGCGAAAAGGGAGAAATCCTCAAACCGGAAAGGAGATTAAGATTCCTGCCAAGTATGTGGCAAAATTTAAAGCAGGCAATCTGCTAAAGAGTGCAGTAAAGTAATCCTTAATAAACTAAATCCTGTTTTATAGGGTTGGATAAAGAGGGGAGGAAGAAAAACCTCCCCTCTTTTTATCACCAGAAGCGGTTGATAAAAAGGTATCTGTGAGAGAGTCTATTAACAGGTTATGAACATTTAAGTTTTAAAAACACCCGCCAAAACCACAACATATTGTGTTCGGATAGTCAGAAAACACAAAAATGTAACCCCTTGATATTTCAATGTTTTTTTTAAGCGTGCCATCCATTAATTATATTTATATAAGAGAATTAAGTACGTGTGATGCCTTAAACCATTTTTTTCCACAGGTTTTAAACATTTAGATGAGATTGACTTCTAAGTATTGATTTCTATGCATTCGGGGATGGCATCGCCCTCTTTCACTTGATCTTAGATCAATTCCTCCAGTCATCATGTGGAGACAACGGTGGAATCGACAAAAGATTGAAGCCAACATGGGAATCATAGAAAAACTCAATGATGGAGAAGAACATATTGATTTTATACAATGGTTGTGGGGTTTATGGAAACGACCTTACCCTTGATCTTTATCTATGTCCTACGAATCATAAATTCGCTAACGAAGAAAGGGAGAAAGGATTATATTTGAAAGATGAAGGGTTTTTTGTTATCTTTTAGAAACGAACGGCAGGGATTAATCACAAGGTAAAATGATGAAACATGTCATTCTTGGAACCGCTGGTCACATTGACCATGGAAAGACCTCACTCGTGAGAACCCTCACCGGTGTGGATACCGATCGATTAAAAGAGGAAAAAGAGAGAGGGATCACGATTGAACTGGGATTTACCTTCTTGGACCTTCCCAGCGGAACAAAATTGGGAATCATTGATGTACCAGGCCATGAAAAGTTTGTTAAACATATGGTGGCAGGTGTTTGGGGAATTGACTTGGTCGCCTTGGTCATTGCTGCAGATGAGGGGGTCATGCCCCAGACAAGAGAGCATTTAGATATTTGTAAACTTTTGAAAGTCCAAAAAGGATTGATCGTTCTGACCAAAATTGACTTGGTTGATCGTGAATTATTAGAGATGGTCAAAGAAGAAGTGGTTGAAATTGTCCAAGATACATTTTTAAAAGGTGCACCGATTCTCGCCGTTTCCTCTATGACGGGGGAAGGGATCCCTCAACTCCTTTCCACCCTCGATCTTCTATCGAAGGAAATTGAGGGGAGGTCTTCCGATGGCCTTTTTCGTCTGCCGGTTGACCGTGTCTTTGTCATGAAAGGTTTTGGAACAGTCGTGACAGGAACCATGATATCTGGAAACCTTTCTTTAGGGGAGACGGTGCAAGTCCTCCCTTCCGGTTTAGAAGGGAAGGTCAGGAATCTTCAGGTCTATAATCAAAGTGTCGAAAAAACGGTTGCAGGAGAGAGGGCAGCGATTAACCTCCAAGGGATAGAAGCTTCAGCTATCGAGAGAGGAGACGTTCTCATCAGACCGAATACCCTTAAACCAACAACCCTCATTGATGCTTATTTTGAGTATTTACCCAACGCCCCGCGTCCCTTAAAGCACCGGAGCAAGCAGAGATTTCATATTGGAACTACCCTCACCCATGCTTCCATCTTCCTCCTTGAGCAAGAAGAGTTAGTTCCTGGAGATGGAGGGTTTGTCCAATTAAGATTGGAAAGATCGGTAGTGGCCTTACCTCGGGATCGTTTTGTCATCCGCGGTTCTTCAGTGATTCAAACCATAGGAGGAGGGGTGATCCTGGACAGTCACCCTGAGAAACATAAAAGGTATTCTTCTTCTGTGGTATCTGACCTTAGTCTCCTTAAAGACGGGACGAGTGAACAGGCCCTTCGCCAGCATATTCATCATTCAGGAATGGCCGGTATCTCCTTAGAAGAACTATTGAATCGGATTGAGATGCCCCCTAGTGACGTCCAGTCGTTTGTCAGAAAGATGGCCGAAAAAGGTGATCTTTTGTTGATTGATCCTGAAAAGATAAAAATCATTGAGAAGGAACACTATCATGGGTTGGGGAAACTGGCGTTGGCTCAATTGGGAGAATTTCATCAACGATTTCCAATGAGATCTGGGCTATCTAAAGAAGAGCTAAGGACCAAACTCCCTCCGGAAGTGGATGTAAAACTCTTCCAAATCCTCATCCATGAGCTCATCCAATCAAAAGAGGTGGTTTTGGAAAAAGATAAATTGAGGCTCCCAAGTCATCAAATCTCAACGACTGATGAGAAGGGTTTGGTCAAGAAAGTGGAGGCAGCCGTTTTGAAAGGGGGACTTCAACCTCCTTCTCCCAAAGAATTATCAGAGGAATGGGCTGCGTTGGAAGAAGAGGTACGGGCTATTTTTGACCATCTGGCCCACGAGGGAGTTTTGATCAAGATTAAAAGTGAATACTATTTCCATCGGGGACCCTTTGAAAATCTGAAGGAGGAATTGGTCAGTTACTTGAAGACCCATCAAGAGATTACGACCCCCCAATTTAAGGAGATGACTAAGGCCTCGAGAAAGTATGCCATTCCATTGATTGAGTACTTTGACCAGATTAAATTGACACTTCGATTAGGAGATAAGAGGGTGCTAAGAGGTACCTCTCAAAGTCAGGGGAAAAAGGCATAATCCTATCAAAGGAAAGGTGATTTGAGATGACCAAAACAAAAAAGATTATAAAAAAGAAGTTAAAGGAGCCTGATGAGTTTATTAGTTTTACCGAAAAAGCCTTTATTTTTATCACCCATCACTCCAAGTCTATTGCTGTGGGAGGGATCATTGTATTGATACTCATCCTATCTATTTTCTTTTATCAAAGATGGGAAAAGAAAAATGAGGGGAATGCATCTCAGTTGTTTACCTTAGCCGTGGAAATCTACCAGACCGTTAGCACGCCCTACCGAGAGGGATCAATCCAAGAATATAATAATGTTTTAGAAAAATTTAAGGAGGTCATCGAAAAATTTCCAAAAACTTCGGTCGGGAAGCTTTCCGTATTATATAAGGGAAACCTCCATCTTCGGTTAGGAGAATTTGAAGAAGCCATCCAATCCTATGAGAGCTTTCTCAAAAAAGCAGGGAAAGAAAAACTGTACAATTCCTTTGCCTTGGAGGGCCTCGGTTATTCTTTTGAAGGGAAAAAGGATTATAAAAAAGCAATCAATGCATATCAAAAAATTCTCCGAACAGGAGAAAATTTTCAAATGAGCAACGCCTATTTGGGTATGGGGCGGTGCTTTGAAAAGTTGGGAGAAAATAAAGAAGCATTAGAAAATTACAAGTCTTTCTTAAAAGTTTCTCAGAAATCTATGATGGCAAACACTGTATTGAGAAAAATCTCCAATCTTGAAAAATAGGGCATAAATAAGTTAAATATTTCACTTGACAAAACAATCACAAAAAATATATTTGTGATATTTAGTACAAACTCATTTTTAATCTATGAGGTGATCTATGAGGAAAATATTAAGTGGAAATGAGGCAATTGCAAGGGGAGCGTTTGAAGCTGGGGTAAAAGTAGCCGCTGCCTATCCTGGTACACCCAGTACAGAAATATTAGAGACCATTGCACAAGAGTATAAGGATATTTATGCGGAATGGTCACCCAACGAAAAAGTAGCACTGGAAGTTACTTATGGGGCCTCTATGGCAGGTGCAAGGTCCATCGCATGCATGAAACATGTGGGAGTCAATGTGGCGGCAGATCCTTTTATGACCCTCTCCTATGTGGGAGTCAATGGCGGGTTAGTCCTTGTTACCTGCGATGATCCAGAGCTTTATAGCTCCCAGAACGAACAAGATAATCGAAATTATGCTAAATTTGCAAAAGTGCCCATGTTTGAACCGAGTGACAGCCAGGAAGCAAAGGATTTTATAAAGATGGGTTTTGAGGTGAGTGAAAAATTTGATACCCCTGTGATGGTGAGAGGCGTCACTCGAATTTCCCATGCGAAAGGCATTGTAGAACTGGGGGACCCTGTTGTTCCTCCCGTGCCTATTGAGATTAAAAAGGATACAGCAAAATATACGATGTTACCCTCCTTTGCACGAATTCGGCACGCCTTTATTGAAGAGCGTCTTCTTAAGTTGAAAGAATTTGCTGAACAATTTTCAGGAAATCGAATGGAGATCAATGACCCAACGATTGGAATCATCACCGCTGGGATTTCTTTTCAATATGCTAAGGAAGTTTTTCCAAACTATTCTTACCTTAAGCTCGGGATGGTTTGGCCTCTCCCCAAAAATCTGATTGGGGAATTCTTTAACAGAGTCAAAAAGGTTTATGTTGTCGAAGAGCTGGATCCGTTCCTTGAAGAAAATATCAGAACCATGGGATTCAAACCTAAAGGAGGGAAAAACCTATTCTCTATGTGTGGAGAACTCAACCCCTTTCTCGTGGAGAAAGGAATGGTAGGAAAGAAATTAAAAGCCCCTAAACCTGTCTTTAAAGAACCCCTTCCACCCAGGCCACCCAATTTATGTCCTGGATGCCCTCACCGGGGAGTCTTTGTAGCCTTAAGGAAATTAAAAGTCTTCACCTCGGGGGACATTGGGTGTTATACTTTGGGCGCTTATCCTCCCTTGAATGTCATCAACAGTAATATCTGCATGGGATCGAGTATTGGCGGCGCCCATGGCATGGCAAAGGCATTAGGAGATAAAGGAAAAGGGAAGATCGTGGGTGTGATTGGGGATTCCACTTTTCTCCATGCGGGGGTCCATCCCTTGATGGACATGGGTTACAACCGAAGTTACGCAACCATTATCATTTTGGATAATCGAACAACTGGGATGACAGGTCAACAAGAACATCCAGCGACAGGATACACGATCAGGGGGGAAAAAACACATCGGATTGATTTCGTTGAATTGGGAAGGGCCTTAGGGATTGAAAACCCGAGGAAGCTGAACCCATGGAATTTGGAGGAGACAGAAAGGGTCATTAAGGAGGAACTCGATACGGACGAGCCTTCTCTGGTCATCAGTGAAGGACCCTGTGCGCTTCTCCGAAGGGCCTTTAAGAAATATAACAAACCTCTACAAGTGGATTCCACCAAATGTATAGGATGTAAAGCTTGTATCAATCTAGGTTGTCCAGCTATCTCTTATCACCCCGTAGAAGGGGAGATGGCGATGACAGTGGATGGAAAGAAGCGGAAAGGGATTTCTCATATTGAAGCGAGTCTCTGTCCTGGATGCCATCTCTGCTATCAGGTGTGTAAATTCGAAGCCATTAAGAGCCAGGAAGAAAAACCCATCTTCGGGTTCGAAACCATGTAAACCAATGGATAAACCAAATGGAATACTGGAATAATGGAACAATGGAATATTGGAAAACCAAATTAACCCATCATTCCATTCACCCAATATTCCATTATTCCTGATCTTTTTATAGGGGGAGACCATGGATCAAATAACCACCAATATACTGGTTGCTGGGGTTGGAGGACAAGGGGTTATTTTAGCAAGTGACATCATGTCCGAAGTTTTTATGGAAGCGGGCTATGATGTGAAAAAGAGCGAGGTTCACGGCATGGCGATGAGGGGAGGGATCGTTACTTCTCACTTTCGTTTTGGCAAAAAGGTTTATTCCCCTCTTATCAAACAAGGAGAAGTGGATATCCTCTTTGCCTTTGAACAACTGGAAGGACTCCGATGGGTCGATCATTTAAGGGCCAATGGCAAAATCGTGATGAACGATCATAAAATTAACCCCCCAGCGGTCAATTTAGGAGAGATGGAATATCCCAAAGCCATTCCTGAAAAGATCAAATCCAAATTTAAAGATTTCTATTTAGTTAAAGGAACTGAGATAGCACTCGAGTTGGGTGATGCCCGTGCCGCAAATGTGGTGCTTCTGGGCGCCGTCTCAAAATTATTTGATGTGAATGAAGATCTTTGGCTAAAAACGATTCTAAATTACCTTCCTCCGAAAGTCCACGAACTGAACAAAAAAGCTTTTTCCGAGGGAAGGGACCAAATCTCGCAATCGTAATGGAATTGTGTTAAGAACTTTTTATTAAAGGGCGAACCCCATCCAATGCGTGGTTCGCCCTTTGTTTTTGGGCGTTTTTCTTTTATAATTTTTTTAAATGGATGGAGGAAAGAAGAAGATGAAAAGCCGACGATCTCTTTTAGGAATCATCCCCTTGGTCGTCTTAATTTTATTGGGGAGGGTTGAATTTTCATACTCCGGCGATCGATTTCGTCAATTTACGATGGACAATGGATTAAGGGTGATCCTTGAGGAGAATAAAAATGCGCCTGTTGTGGCCCTCCAAATCTGGGTAAAGGTCGGCAGTGCAGACGAGAACGATGAAGAGGCAGGGATGTGCCATTTCATCGAACATATGCTCTTTAAAGGGACTGAGAAGAGGAAAGTCCGAGAAGCAGCCAGGGAGGTCGAGTCATTGGGCGGGACCATCAACGCTTACACTTCTTATGATCAAACCGTCTACCATATTACACTGGCAAGTCGTTATGCTGAAATCGGGCTGGATATTCTAAGCGATGCCATTCAACACTCCATCTTTGATCCTATAGAGTTGGAAAGGGAAAGGGAGGTGATCTTGGAAGAGATACGCATGGGGGAAGATACTCCTTCCAAGAGGCTTTTCAGGCAGACGATGGCCACCCTCTATCGCCAGCATCCCTACCGGAGACCCGTCATAGGATATGAGAAGGTCATACGTTCCATCCAAAGAGACGAGATGGTCTCATTTTTTAAGAAATGGTATGCACCGAATCATATGGTCTTCATTGCTGTGGGGAATTTTAACAATGATGAAATGGAAGGAAAGGTGAGAAGTACCTTCAAGGAGTTTAAACCCTCTCCTGAAAAGGTTTTTCATAGGATTCAGGAATCTGAACAGAGAGGGAGCCGAACAGTCATCTCCCATGGTAATTTTAAGGAAACCTACCTACAGATCGCCCTTCCTATTTCTTCAGCCAAAGACGAAGATACCCCAGCCCTCGATGCTCTCTCTCAGATCTTAGGGGGAGGAGAGTCTTCACGATTGGTTCAGAAGGTCAAACTGGAGAAGGCGTTGGTCCACTCCATTTATGCTTCCTCCTATACCCCCAAAGACCCGGGACTCTTTATCATCGGAGCGACCCTTCCTGCTGAGAATGTAGAAAGAGCCATTGAAGTCATTCTGGGAGAAGTCATTCGTTTGAGGGCAGAAGGGGTGACCACAGAGGAACTCCATCGTGTCAAGGTCAATATTGAAAGCGATCTCATTTACGGTCGCCAGACAGTTCAAGGTCAGGCTGGGAAAATAGGATCTTATGAGGTGACGGCAGGCGATGTTCAATTCGAAAAAGAGTATATGAGAAGGATTGCCCTTCTTCAAAACGAGGATATTCAAAAAGTGTTAAGGAAATATTTTAAAAGTCACTTATTGGGCATCAGTATTCTGGCGCCCGATGAAAAGAAAGATTTTTTAAAGAACCTATCTTTAAAACCCGTAGTGGAGAAAGTCGGGCTTGATGGGTCCGACGTTGAGAGGAAATCCCCAGTTTTTAAAATCATTTTGGATAACGGGATTCGACTCATTGTGAAGGAGAACCCATCCATTTCTATTGTCATCGATTCAAGTCTCTTTTTTGGGCGGGGTTCGGTTTGAAGAGGAAATCCAAAATGGGATCAACCATTTCATGGCTGTCATGGTGACCAAAGGGACAAAAAGCCAGAGTAACCTTGAGATTGCAAAGAAGGTGGAGAGAATGGCAGGTTCTCTCAATGGCTTTTCTGGCAATAATAGCTTCGGTCTGACCTTTACTTTTTTAAGTCAGCATTTTGAGGAGGCCTTTCGCTTATTGACGGAGGTGATTCGGCAACCCTCCTTTGACAAAGAGGAGATGGAGAAGAGAAGACGTTTGATCCTGGCTTCCATTCAACGGCAGGAGGACGAGCTAGGCCATCTCGTATTTAAACTTTTTCGAAAAACTCTTTATGAAAAACATCCTTATCGGATGGATACCTTAGGAACTGCTTGATTCCATACAGAGATTGACTCAAGAAGATTTAAGAGAATATTATCAGCGTACCGTCATTCCAGAAAACATGGTACTCACCGTGGTGGGAGATGTAGATCAAAAGCAAGTTGTTTCAGCCGTGAAGAAAGGATTTGGAGACCTCAAGAAAGAATCCCTTCATGTCCCTTATGTTTTACAGGAACCTCCCCTTCAGAAAATGAGACGAGCTGAGATGGTTAAGATGAAGGAGCAAGCCCATTTTGTCCTGGGATTCTTAGGAATCTCATTTCACCATCCGGATAGCTATGCCTTAACGGTTTTAGATGCTGCCCTATCCGGCCAAGGAGGGAGGTTATTCCGTGAATTGAGAGATAAAGAAAGTTTAGCCTATGCATTGGATTTTATGGCTCACCCGAATTTAGATCCAGGATTTATTGGAATCTACATGGGAACTCACCCCAATAAATTGGAGACAGCCATTGAAGCCGTTCTGAGAGAGTTGAAAAAAGTGAGAGAGGAAGGACTGACCGTAGAGGAGGTGGACAGAGCGAAGAAGTACCTCATTGGTAATTTTGAGATCGGGCTCCAAACCAACGGAGCGCAAGCCAATCAAATGTCACTCGATGAACTTTATGGGTTGGGATTTGATCATTATCAAAGATATCCTCAGGAGATTCAAAAGGTAACGAAAGAGGATGTCAACCGAGTGGCCAAAGAATATTTCAATTTAGAGGCTTATGCGATCGCTATCATTAGGCCTCCATCTGATAAAAAAGAATGACCGAGCGACTACGAGTCCCTTATTTTTCGCTTGAGCATACCCTGGAATGCGGACAATTTTTTCGATTTACCAAAGTCCTCAATACCTACATCGTTCAATCCTCAAATAGGATTTTCTCCATCTCACAAAGAGGGGAATCCCTTTTCTATGAGGGAGTCGAAGAACCTTTCCTGATCCAATTTTTCAGACTGGATGAAGATTTAGATTTTATTTATAAAGAGATCGATCAGGATCCGATCATTCATCAGGCGATCAAAAAATATCGGGGGATGAGACTGATTCGACAAGATCCATGGGAATGTCTGACTCTCTTTCTTGTGTTCCTCTGCCAAAGCCATTTCCCATATACGCTCCATGATCGAAGTCCTCTGCAAATCTTGTGGGAAGAAGGTCTTTTTGGGAAACTATCATGGGTTATGGTTTTCCAGAACCCCATTGTATTGAAACTCCTCTTCAATTGGAATCGGTCAAAGCAGGGTTCAGAACAAATTATTTGATCAATGCCAGCCGCTGTATAGATCGGGGTCAACTCCTCTCGCTGAAAGGGTTACCTTATAGAGAGGCGAGGGGACAATTGATGAGCCTTTCCGGCGTAGGGAAGAAGGTGGCCGATTGCACGCTCCTCTACTCCTTAGATTTTCTTGAAGCCTTTCCGATGGATACTTGGATTAAAAAGGGATTAAAAATAATTTATTTTAAGGGGAAAAAAGTGGGAGAGAAGACCATGGAGGAATTTGTATCCAACCATTTTGGCCCTTATGCAGGCTATGCGCAGCTCTATCTTTATCATTTCTGGAGACACCATCCATTTTAACCAACGTTAAATTCGAAGCACCTGCCTACCGGCAGGCAGGGATTTCGGATTTTTTTAGGCTAGGCCTTCACAATCTTCTTCTTCCATTGTTTCATATTCTTCGTCACATTTCGAGTATCGATGACAAGGGGAGCATGCTTCACGACCCATGAATAATCAATACAACTGTGGTCTGTGACCACCACGACAGCATCTATTTTCTGAAGCAGCCCTTTGGTGAGAGGGGAAGATTTCAACTTGAAATAATATTTTCTAAAATGTGGAAGAGCGGGAATATAGGGATCGTGATAGAGAATGGCTGCCCCCTTTTTTTGAAGAAGGTCCATAATGGCCAGGGCAGGGGATTCTCTCGCATCGTCCACATCTCTTTTATAGGCTACCCCCAGAATTAATATTTTTGCACCCTTAATACTTTTTCCCTTTGCATTGAGGGCGTCCTGAGTCTTGGCGACCACATAATAAGGGACATGGACATTAATTTCCCCTGCTAAAAAAATAAATCTTGTTGTAAAATCATATTCTCGAGCTTTCCAGGAAAGATAGTAAGGGTCGATAGGAATACAATGACCCCCCAATCCAGGACCCGGGAGGAATGGGGAAAATCCAAAGGGTTTAGTGCTGGCGGCTTCGATGACCTCCCAGATATCAATCCCCATGCGATCTGTTAACATTTTCAATTCATTCACGAGGGCAATATTTACACTGCGATAGATATTTTCGAGGAGTTTGGTCAATTCCGCAACCCGAGGAGTTGAAACGGGCACGACCTTCCGGATGATCTGACTGTATAGGGTTGTAACAATTTTCTGGCAGGATGAAGTCACCCCAGCCACCACCTTTGGAATTTGTTGGGTCGTGAATCGTTTATTGCCCGGATCTTCCCTTTCTGGGGAAAAGGCCAGAAAGAAATCTCTCCCTACCTTCAAGCCAGTGGATTCCAATTTGGGGGAAATCAATTCTTCGGTCGTTCCAGGGTAAGTCGTGCTTTCCAAAACGATACATTGACCTTTCCTAAGATGTTCTCGAATGGAATCGGTTGTTTTCTCTATGTACTGAAGATCTGGTTCCATTTTTTCTGTCAGAGGAGTGGGGACACAAATCAAGATGCAATCAGGTTCGCCGAGGCGGGAGAAGTCATCCGTCACATCTAAGTGGCCACTTTTAATGATTTGGGAAATCCGCGAGGATGAGATAGATTTTAAATAGCTTTTTCCTTTCTTCAATGTAGACACTTTTTTAGAATCAACATCAAATCCTAAAATTCTAAAATCTTCTTCACAAAACCTTAAAACCAAAGGAAGACCAACGTATCCCAAACCGATGATACCGATCATGGCCTTTTTCTTAAGGATCTTTTGGATGAGTTGATTTGCTATCTTGTGTTGCTTCATTACATTCTTTGAAATGGCTCCGAGTATTCTCGAGTGAGGGTTCAGGGGTTCACGCTGATTCTTCAAGATTATTAATGATATATTCCTTTGATCCTTGAACCCTAGACCCCTTGGCCCTTATTTTTTGTAAAAGGCTTTAATTCGTTCCACGACCGCGACCTGTTGATCTTCCGTCAACTCGGGATAGATCGGTAAGGCTAACACCTCCTCAGAAGCTCTTTCAGAATTTGGAAGATCTCCCCGTTTGTATTTTAAAAAGGAAAAACATTCCTGTAAATGGAGAGGGAGGGGATAATAAATGTCTGTTCCAATTCCTCCCTCCGTCAGGAATTTTTTCAACTGGTCCCTTTCTGGAACACGGATCACATATTGATGGAAGATATGGCGATTTTGATATTGAATGGTTGGGAGTTTTAGTCCATAGGCAGAAGAGAGAACATCTCGGAATAGCAACTGATAACGCTCGGCCTTCTTTTGCCTCTCTAATGTCCATGTTTCTAAATACTTGAACTTCACTAAAAGGATAGCGGCTTGCATCGTATCGAGCCGACTGTTTATTCCGATCCATTTATGGAAGTATTTGGGTTGACTTCCATGGACCCTCAGGAGTCGAACTTTTTCTGCAAAATCAGGGTGGTCAGTCACCACCATTCCTGCATCTCCAAAGGCACCCAGATTTTTTGTAGGGTAGAAAGAAAAACACCCAAGATCTCCTATCTGTCCAGCCCGTCGTCCCTCCGATCCAGCTTCGGGTCTATATTCTGCTCCCAATGCCTGCGCCGCATCTTCGATGACAAAAAGTTTTTTTGCCTTGGCGATTTGAAGAAGGGGATCCATATCTGAACATTGCCCGAAGAGATGGACTGGGATGATGGCCTTTGTTCTTGCCGTAATTTTTTCCTCGATTTTGGAAGGGTCGATATTGTAAGTCTCTGGATCGATGTCCACAAAAACAGGGATGGCCCCGAGACGGGAGACGGAACCTGCCGTGGCAAAGAAAGTAAAAGGCGGAATCAGGACTTCATCTCCAGTTCCGATTCCTAAGGCTATCAAGGATAAAAGCAGGGCATCCGAACCCGAAGCCACCCCCATGGCATATCGGGTACGACAATATTGGGCAATCTTTTCCTCCAGAGCCTGTACGTGAGAACCCAAGATGAATTGCTGGGTCTTGAACACCTCATCCAAGGCAGATTTAATCTCTTCTTCGATAGATTTAAACTGAGCGGTTAAATCAAAAAATGGGACTTTCGTCTTCATCAGTGGTCTCTTCTTGGAATGAAAAATATACAAAGCTTTAATTAAGATAAAAAAAAATGATAGTCAAGGTAATTTTTCGCCGCTATAATAGAATTCATGAAAGAGAAGATAAATCTCGATTCGATTTCAATCGTGTTGGTCAGGCCAAAATTCCATGAAAATATTGGTTCGGTGGCCAGGGCAATGAAGAATATGGGATTGAGTCGGTTGATCATCGTCAATGGATGTTCTCCCCTTCATGCCGACGCTTACAAATTAGCCTCAGGGGCGGAAGATATTTTGGAAAGAGCAGAGGAGTTTCCCGCATTGAGAGAGGCTATTTCTGAAATGGGGTGCGTAGTCGGGATGACTTCACGAGGGGGAAAGGAGAGGAGTCCCCTTTTCACCCCAGAATCCTTAGCGAGGAAACTTATCCCCTTTTCTTTGAAGAATTCGATTGCCTTGGCCTTTGGTTCAGAAAGAGAAGGGCTGACCAATGAGGAGTTGTCTCTTTGTCATCTTTATGTCAGGATCCCCTCCATGGAGTCCTTCCCATCCCTCAATCTTGCGCAGGCCGTGATGGTCGTTTGCTACGAGTTATTTCAAGGCTCGATTGAGATTCACAAAAAGCCTATTCAATTGGCTCAGGCCGAGCAGTTGGAGAGGATGTTTGAACATATGGAAAAAACACTCTTCCACATTGGATTTCTGGATTCCAATAATCCCAAAAGGATCATGAGGGGACTCAGGCGGTTATTTGGAAGAAGTGAATTGGATGAGAGAGAAGTCAGTATCCTCCAGGGCATATGGAGCCAAATAGATTGGTATTTAAGAGTAGTGAAAAAGGCGAAATAAAAACCCTTCCCCGGATCATCCTGGAGAAGGGTTTTGAAAGGAAACGTAGGAGATCGTTCCCACTACTTTTTCACAAAAGCGCTGATGATGTCAATCGGCACGGGGAAGATGGTGGTTGAGTTCTTCTCCACGGCAATCTCCGCTAAGGTCTGAAGGAATCTTAGCTGGAGGGCTGTGGGATTGACACTGATCACATTTGCAGCCTGAGTCAATTTTTCTGCAGCCTGGAATTCACCCTCGGCATGGATGATTTTGGCTCTCTTCTCCCTTTCTGCTTCTGCCTGTTTTGCAATGGCCCTCTGCATATTCTCCGGCAGATCTACCTGTTTGGTTTCCACCAGAGAGACCTTGATTCCCCATGGTTCTGTGTGTTTATCCAGGATATCTTGGAGTTTCAGGTTGATCTTGTCTCTCTGGGAGAGCAATTCATCCAAATCCGCCTGTCCCACTACGCTTCGGAGTGTGGTTTGGGCCAATTGGGAGGTGGCATAAAGATAATTCTCCACTTCGACGACCGCCTTATTTGGATCCATGACGCGAAAATAGACGACGGCATTCACTTTAATGGAGATATTGTCACGGGTGATGACATCCTGGGGCGGGATGTCCAGCGTGACCAATCTCAGACTGATCCTCATTAGCTTGTCAACTCCGGGGATAATAAAAATTATACCTGGCCCTTTGGCACCGATGAGCCTTCCCAGTCGGAAGATAACCCCCCGTTCATATTCCCTGAGGATCTTGATGGCTGAGGCAGCTACGATCAATATAAAGACGATGACAAAAAATAAACCTGATGGAAGACCTGTCATACCCATATTATTCCCTCCTTATTCAATTTTTTTAACTTTTAGTTTTAGATTCATCACACCGACGACTTGAACCTTTTCCCCCTTCTCTATGTTTTGATCACTGATGACATTCCAGAACTCTCCATGAATGGAGACCTTTCCTTCTGGAGCAGATAGGTCGTAGCAGCTGTTCCTATTTCTCCTATCAAGTCCTTCCATCCCTGTCGTTGGTTTTGTCAGGCGTGCCCGGATCGCCATGGTCACGGCAAAGATGAAGAAGGCTGCGCTGACCAGAACAGCAGGGATGATCACAGCTCAAAGAGATTCTCATATATTCGGCTGGACTTTCGATCAGCATCAGGGAACCTAATAAAAGGGAGATGACACCCTCCAACGGCTAACAATCCGTGGCTCACCACTTTGATTTCTGCTATGAATAGGATGATGGCAAAGAGGATCAGCGCCAAACCGGCATAATTGACCGGAAGCATCTGTAAGGCATAAAAGGCAAGAATCAGGAAGATTCCGCCCACCACCCCGGGAAGAATGGCTCCAGGGGCTTGAAAGTTCAAAGAAGATACCGTAAATCCCTAACATCAGGAGGATATAGGCAATGGATAGGATTTGAGATGATATCCAGAAACCGGTAACGCCAGCTCATCTGTATAGATCGAGGCTGAACTCCCTTGGTCAGGAGGGTTCGGGTGATTCCATCAAATTTTAAAACCTTTCCGTCAATTTTGGTTAGCAGGTCTTGAAGATTTGGGCTTATAAAATCGACGACATTGAGTTTGACCGCTTCTTCTTCAGTAATGGAAACGCTTTTTCTAACCGCCTGTTCAGCCCAATCGACATTTCTTCCCCTCGCCTTTGCCGTCGTTTTGATATAGGAAACCGTATCGTTCACAATCTTCTCGCTCATCGTTTTACTTTCTTTTCCTTCACCCAATGAGACGGGATGGGCCGCCCCGATGTGCGTGCTCGGGGCCATCACGGCAATGTGAGCGGACATCGTAATAAACACTCCTGCAGAGGCCGCCCGCGCCCCACTTGGAGCCACATAGACGATGATGGGGATATTGGCAGTGAGAATCTTTTTGACGATAATCCTCATCGACTCCATCAAACCTCCAGGAGTATCCAACTGAATGATCAGACATTGAGCACCCTGCTGAGTGGCTTGGTCAATTGAATCGATGATGAACTTAGCTGTGGCAGGGTTGATGATTCCATCGACTTCAATGGTAAAGATAGGGGCTTTGTCTTGCGTTTGTCCTGGAATTCCGAGAAGATAAAGAGATTAAGATAATGATGGAAAAGAATATTAAGGTCTTGTATCTTTTCAAAATTTTTCTCCTTTTAAATAAAATATCCCAAAAGAATGGGTGATTGTCAAATTATTAACCTTCATCAGATCCTCTCCCAATAGGACCTCTCCTTGATAAACCTGTCTGCATTGATTCAGAATATCAAATTGGTCACATATCGGATAAAGATGGGTGAGCAAAAGCTTTTGACAATGTGATTCTAATGCAATTCTTCCTGCCAGGGAGGGGGTGAGGTGTCCTTCCACCTTTTTTTCATCGGGGAAGGAACACTCGAGTAACAAGCAGGTCCACCTTCAAAGCCAAGATCAATAATATTTTGGCAATAATCCGTATCTCCGGAAATCGCAATAGATTTTCCATCCTTAAACTCGATCCGATACCCAACGCTTCCAGAGATATGAGCCATGGGCTTTGATAAAACTCTTAAGGTTCACGATAGAGGAGGGCTTCTTTGAGAAATCTCTTTAATGAGTCAATTGGTAAGATTGGGGATCAATCCAAGCGCCATAGACTGTTTTCAGTTTTTCGAAATAGGATTTAAATCCAGGTCCTCCGATGCATAATAAGATCCTTTTCTCCGGGGAGGTCTGCATACTTGGAAGCAAAAAGAATTGGAACGAGGTCCGCAGATATGGTCCGGATGGATGTGTGTATAGAGGATAAGATCAATGTCTCGATAAGTAATCCCAACCTCCAACATCTTCCTCAATGTTCCCGAGACCGCTATCAATCAATAATTTTGTGCTGTCTGAGATGAACAAGAAGGCCTGGGAGATCCCCTCCTTAAAGAAGGAATTCCTGTTCCGGACCCTATGATGATCAATTCAGCCAATACTTTTTCCACCTTATCGATAAATAATTGTAAAGACTACCATGAAATAGATAAATTGTAACCCTCTTTTCCATTTTAAAACTACTATCGATATGGATTGACATTCCGTTTCCTTTTTAATAGCTTATGAGAAATGGATATTCCGGAAGAGAGGCTGATCGACATTGATGGATCGTATGGGGAAGGGGGAGGGCAGATCTTAAGGACAGCTCTTGCCCTCTCTGCCATTCTGGGGAAACCTTTCACCATCCACCACATCCGATCAAAGCGAAAAAACCCTGGTCTCCAAGCCCAACATCTGGAAGCCGTAGAGGCGTTAGCTAAAATTACAAAGGCTCAGACAGAAGGGGTTAAATTTGGTTCGCAAAAAATTACGTTCTTCCCTCAGAAGATTTTCTCTGGAGATTATCAATTCGAAGTGAAGACCGCAGGCTCAATCATTCTCCTTCTTCAAGCGATTTTCCTTCCTCTTTGTTTGGCCCAGGGATCTTCCAAGGTGACCCTGGTCGGTGGGACTCATGTCCCATGGAGTCCGCCTTTTCATTATTTCTCCGAGGTCCTATTACCCACTCTTGAACCGATGGGAATTTCTGTTGACGCCACCATTGAAAAGTGGGGTTTTTATCCTCAAGGAGGAGGGAGGATTCAATTAAACATCAAGCCTGCTCATGCATTAAAGCCGATCAATTTGACTGACCGAGGATCACTGAAAAAGATTCGTGGACTCTCCACTCTGTCCAATCTTCCCAGACATGTGGCAGAAAGGCAGAAAGATCAAGCTCTCAAAAGGATCCAAAAAGAACTAAATATGGAAGCCGAGATAAATATCCTCTATGATACTCCTTCGAATGGACCAGGTTCTTTCTTGCTTTTATTAGCTGAGTATGAAAAGACGATCGCCGGGTTTTCGTCATTGGGCAAGAAAGGAAAGCCGGCCGAAAAAATTGCTGACGAAGCCGTAGATGACTTGAAAGATTATTTAAGTTCCGAGGGGTGTATCGACCCACACTTAGCAGACCAACTTGTACCTTTCATGGCCCTAACAAAAAGAAATTCTTCGTTTACAACCACACAAATGACAGATCATCTTCTTACAAATCTATGGGTCATTGGCCATTTCTTGCAAGTCCAGGTTGAGAAACAGGGGGAGATAGGAAAAACCGGAAGGGTTGACTTCATTCACGCAGCATATTAAAATTGGAGGAAAAAGGAGGAATAAATTAACAGAGTTTACGGAAACATTTTCGGTCTAAAACCGAATCAAATCAGAAGAATTGAGCATATCTACAGAAGGAAAATCCCTCCTCAAAAGGTCGTTACGCCTGAATTAGCCCGCCTCTTGAGTGAACTTTCAAATGAAATTCGTCGCCAGATCGGCATACTGGTAGGCCGTCGGGGATCTATTGAATTTGTCATCGTAGGAGATCAGAAGGGGCTTACAATCCCAGATCTCTCCCGATTTCGATCTGGAATCCTCAGGTTGAGAGGTCTCCGTCTTATCCACACTCACTTGCAAGGAGAACCTCTGACAGGAGAGGATCTGACGGATCTTGCTCTCCTGAGACTGGATATGATGGTGGCCCTCAATACCAATGGTACCGATGGTTCGGGATCCATCTATTCCGCACACCTTCTTCCTGATAACCCGGATAAAAAGGTCTGGGAAATTGATCCTCCATCTTCCGTTAGCCAATTTGATGTGGACTTTTTAAATTGGATCCAATCCCTTGAAGATGAATTTCAGAGAGGGCAGAGGTCCATTCCACTGAAGGGGGTCAAAGAGAAGGCCATCCTCATCAGTGTCAGCAAGGAAAGCCGTGAAAGTTTAGAAAATTCAATGGAAGAATTGAAAGAATTGGCAGAGTCGAGTGGGGTCTTTGTCGTCGATTCCATCATCCAACGGCCCCAAAATATTTCCCCCACAACCCTGATGGGAGAGGGGAAGTTGAAAGAGTTATTGGTCAAGTGTATGCAATTGGGAGTCGATTTGATTATTTTTGATCAAAATTTAACTCCAGGTCAGATAGCTACGATTTCTGATCTGACCGAACTGAGAGTCCTTGACCGAACTCAACTCATTTTGGACATTTTTGCCCAACGGGCGCATACCCTCGATGGTAAGATTCAGGTCGAACTGGCCCAATTAAAATATTTACTACCTCGGTTGGCCAAGAAGACATTGGCCCTCTCGCGACTGACAGGGGGAATCGGAGGGCGCGGACCAGGAGAGACGAAATTAGAGATTGACCGGCGTCGAGTCAGGGATCGAATCCACCTCTTGGAGAAAGAGTTAGAAAAATTGTGCAGGAGAAGGGAACAGAGAAGATCCCGAAGGGCCAAAACAGGAATTCCTATTCTTTCCATCATCGGCTATACCAATGCCGGAAAATCGACTCTCTTTAACCTTCTCACCCAAAGTCATTTTCAAGTTGAGGATAAACTCTTTTCCACCCTCGATACGGCCACCCGAAGATTAAGGTTTCCTGCCACCCATAAAGTGGTGATCACCGATACGGTTGGATTCATCAAAGATTTGCCAAAAGAACTGATGGGGGCCTTTCAACCGACCTTTGATGAGTTGAAAGAATCAGATTTGTTAATTCATCTAATCGACATCAGCCATCCCCATTTTCCAGAGCAGATCGAGGCCGTTGAAAAAATCCTTTTTGAATTAAATATGGAATCCATTCCGAGATTAAGGGTCTTTAATAAAGAGGATAAATTGGATCGAGAAGAAGGAAAGGGTATCTGTAAAAAATATGATGGCGTCTCCATTTCTGCCCTTTATCCTGAAAGTCTCGAGAAATTTTTCCAGGCGATCGATCGAAAATTATGGGAAGAAAGCCATTCCATGGAGGGGATCGATAATGTTAGGTTGACAAATGAAGATTCGTTTGATATATCAAATCAGAATTGGACGATGGAAGTGAGGGAAAATGATAGGAAGCCATCCTAAAGAGATCGGGGAATATCTGACGTTTGATGATGTATTGCTCGTCCCAGCTTTTTCTGAGGTCTTACCCAAGGAGGTGGATGTCAGCACACCATTGACCCGGACGATTCGATTAAATATTCCATTGGTGAGCGCAGCCATGGATACGGTCACGGAATCCAGGACAGCGATCTGCATGGCCCAAGAGGGAGGAATCGGAATTGTTCATCGGAATATGTCTGTATCCGATCAAGCCACCGAAGTGGATAAAGTGAAAAAATCTGAAAGCGGAATGATTCTCAATCCCATCACCATGGATCCTGAGCAAAAAATTCATGAAGCCCTGGAGGTCATGAAAAAATATCGAATATCGGGGGTTCCCATTACGAAAAATGGAAAGCTGGTTGGGATCCTGACGAATCGGGATTTAAGGTTCGAGAAGCGATTGGAAGAGAAGATCTCTGCCGTCATGACCAAGGATCATCTCATTACGGTTCCGGTCGGGACCACCTTGGAGGCCTCCAAGGAGATCCTTCATAAAAATAGAATAGAAAAATTACTGGTGGTGGATGAACAAAATAATTTAAAGGGGCTCATCACCATCAAAGACATCGAGAAAATCAGAAAGTATCCGAACTCCTGCAAAGACCCTCTTGGCCGTCTTAGGGTGGGGGCTGCCATCGGCCCGGGAAAAGATAGGGAGGCGAGAACGGAGGCCTTGATCAAGGCGGGAGTCGATGTCTTAGTGATTGATACGGCTCATGGTCATTCCAAGGATGTGTTGGAGGCTATCCGGGATACCAAGGAAAATTTTCCGGATTGTCAACTCATCGGAGGCAATGTGGCGACCCAGGAAGGGGCTCTCGACCTCATTAAGGCAGGGGTCGATGCGGTGAAAGTGGGCGTAGGGCCTGGATCGATCTGTACCACGCGGGTGATTGCTGGAGTGGGGATTCCACAACTCTCTGCCATCTTGGAGACATCTGAAGTCTCGGAACGGTACGGAATACCTATCGTCGCAGACGGTGGAATTAAATTCTCTGGAGATATTACGAAAGCAATCGCTGCCGGAGCACAATCGGTCATGATTGGTAATTTATTTGCCGGAACCGATGAAAGTCCAGGAGAGATCGTGCTTTACCAAGGGAGGAGTTATAAGGTCTATCGAGGGATGGGATCCATAGAGGCCATGAAAGAGGGGAGCAAGGATCGATACTTTCAGGAGGATGTTGAAAGTGAAACCAAGTTGGTTCCAGAGGGAATTGAAGGAAGGGTTCCATACCGGGGAGCGCTTTCCTATGGTATCCAACAAATCATTGGAGGGGTGAAGGCTGGAATGGGGTATTTGGGGGCGAGAGGGATACAAGAATTGCAGAAAAAGGCAAGGTTCATTCGGATCACCTCGTCGGGATTAAAAGAGAGCCATGTCCATGATGTCATCATTACTAAAGAAGCCCCAAACTACCGATTGGAATAAGCCAGCTCTCATGAGAATGGTTGTTTTATGAAAAAAGCAATTTTTATATTAATCCTTTCAATTTTTTTCCTTCTCTATTACATAGGGATCTTTACGAAAAAGGAAACGCTTCCTTTTTCTAAAGAATTCTTTTCTATTGAAAGCCCTGTTTCCGCCGATCGAGTTTGGGATTTTCAAAAGAGCACCTCTTTGGAACCCAAAGAATTAGATCAACTCTACCAGTTGAAGTTGGATAAAGGGATTCGAAACGTCCCAATCCTCTCTCTCTTATTAATACGAGAATCCGAACAGTCGAGAAGAAATGGGGATGCTGACCGGGCCGTTCGGATGGCGATCTATTCGGTAAAATTTTCGTCCGATCTACCTCAACCCTATTTTGAATTAGCACGGGCCCTTTGGAGTCAAAATCCATTTCAGCTTCAAAAAATCCTTCCTGAGGTGTTCAAGGGAGAAATCACCCAATTTTATCATTATCCCAGTTCTCTTAAACTTTTTTATAATATGTTCTATATCCTTTCCAATGCCATCCTCCTGACGTTTATTATTTTCGGAATCGTCGTCATGGTCAAATATTTTCCCCTCTACTTTTACGATATTCGAAAAAATTTAACTCAAGAGATTTCAAGGCTCCTCATCAATAGTTTCAAGATTTTTGTTCTTTTAATTCCCTTTTTCCTTCGTCTGGACATCCTCTGGGCTTTTTTCTATTGGTCCGTTTTATTGTGGGGATATGTGACGAAGAGAGAAAAACAGTTCATTCTGGTCTTTCTTATTGCTTTAGTTTACCTTCCTTTTTTCCTTCGTTCCTCCTCCTCTTTTTTAGATGGAGCGTCTTCGGACATCATTTTGGAAATGAGCCAGATGAACCACGAAGACTGGGGAAAAAGAGAGGAAGAAAAATTACGGGCCTGGTTGATGACCCATCCTGGTGACTCCGAAGTTCTTTTTTCCCTCGGATTGGGAGAGAAGAGGCAAGGCCATTATCTCGAGGCGGAAGAATATTATCGGAAAGCGATCCAACAGGACCCCAGATTCAGCGAAGCCTTTTCCAATTTGGGGAATGTCTATCTGGCCCGAAAACAAACCTCCTCGGCCATTGCCTCCTATCAACAAGCCACCGATATCCATCCCGATCGAGGAGCTTATTATTACAACCTTTACCGAGCTTATGCCCAAGAAACTTTTCTTTCCGGAAAGACGGATAAGACCTTTCAGAAGGCCAGGCAGTTGGACCCTAAATTAGTGGATTACTATACGGACATTGATACACCGAACCGACCTCCCAATCTCAATCGGCTCGTCATCGATGAGATCTTAACCCCGCAAAGGCTCTGGAAGAGATTCTTGGAACAGTTCATCGGAAAAGAGGGGTTTCTATTCCGGCTGTTTAAAGCTTGGTTTGAAAAAATTCCATCAAGAATTCCCTTTTTGGCCCCCATCCTATTTTTAGGGTTTTTAATCGGGATCTCTCGGTATAGTCGGGCGAAGCGGTTTTTGACTCGTTGCCCGATGTGCGGAAGTCCGACTTATCGATTTTATTTAGGAACCTCCGAGCAAGAGTTTATTTGTTTTAATTGTTATCGTATTTTCATTCAAAAGGAAAAACTCCATCCTAAGATTGTCGAAAAAAAATCCCACCAGGTTGACCAATTTCAAAAACAGAATCACTTCATCAGCAGATTTCTCTCATTCTTTCTCGTCGGCTTCGGTTATCTATGGAGGGAGCAAACTTATAAGGGATTCTTTTTCCTCTTTACCTTTTTTATTTTCATTTTGAGATTTTTCTATTGGAATGGAGTGATGCCTTCTCCAATCCCTCAACTGGTTTCAACCTTTTGGAGATGGATCTTCTGGGGAGGGCTCTTCCTCCTTTTCTACATCCTTTCCGTTCGACACCTCTATCGGCTTAAACCAAAATTCGAAACAGAAGGTGAACGATCGGGAGGCCGTTAAGAACTTTCTGAACTGGTGGATGGAACCTACTCCATGACCAGAAGTGAAACGTAAAAGGAAGCGACCATGGCCTTGCAGGGGACGTTAAAAGACTTCAGCATTACCGAGATTATCCAGCTCATCGGACAACAACTCAAAACAGGTGTTTTGAAGATTAGGCGAGGGAAAGATCTCGTCGAGATCCATTTTGTCGATGGAATGATTGTCCATATTTATTCAAATTATCGAGGGAAGAAGGACCTCATCGGTGAGATATTGGTGAAGGCCCAATTGATCTCTGAAGAACAATTGGACCGGGTTTTAAAAATCCAAAAGGAGACACTCAAATATTTGGGGGAGATCCTGGTAGAGCTTCAACTCCTGACCAAGGAGGATGTGCTCAAGGTTATTTCGACACAGATCTACGAGACCATTTATGATCTTTTTTGGTGGGAGGATGGTAACTTCAACTTTGATTTAAAACTGGTAGAAAGTTACAAAAAGATCCCCTTCGCCTTGAGCACAGAGCAAGTGTTATTGAATATCCTTCGCATGGTCGATGAATGGTCCGAGATTGAAAAAAAGATCTTCTCAACTCACCTGGTATTTAAAAAGATTATTGGATTTGAAGAAAAGTCTGTCGAGGGACTCTCGCCTCAAAGTTACTTAAAAGAGAAACTGACCTCTGAACAAGAATTGATTTACAATTTGGTGGATGGAACCCGAACCGTTCAGGAGATTATTGACCGAAGCCTGCTTGGAAAATTTAATGCCAGTGAAATTTTGGTGGATCTCTCTGAGATGAGGCTGATCGAAATGGCTGGGGTTCGGACCCCCAGCCTCATCAAGAAGGTCAGCATGGTCAATTTCAAAGAAGCCTTAGTTTTTGTTTACTATGGGGCCTTTTTAGTTTTTATCTTTGTCCTTCTCATTTATTTCAAACCCAATTTTTTGAATCATTTTTGGGATTCAAAGATTGAACGAGTGGATATTGAAATCCCCACTCATTTGGTCCATAAAACACAGTTGGAGCGAATTAAAAATGCTTTAGAAATTTATCATCTGGAAAAGGGGCAATATCCTTCCCAACTTGGAGATTTGATACCAGCAAAGCTTCTAAAAAAGGGTGACCTCTTTTATCGCAAAGGGGTTCCCTATCAATATGAATTAAAAGATGGAAAATATTTTTTAAAACATTGAGACGTATACCAATTCCTTTACCTTTTCCCCCAATCACTCACTGACCTGGAAATAGAAAAAATGGAGAGACAGACTCCTTTTGATAAGATTCTCATCCTCGATTTCGGCTCCCAGTATACCCAACTGATTGCCAGAAGGGTAAGGGAATGTCAGATCTACAGCGAAATTCATCCCTATGATATTCCAGTAGACAGAGTGAAATCTTTGTCTCCCCAGGGAATCATTCTTTCTGGAGGTCCAGCAAGTGTCTATGAAAAAGATGCCCCCCTTTGTCATCCTTCCATCCTCAGAATGGGCATTCCCATTTTAGGCATTTGTTATGGCATGCAATTGATCGCCCAATTATTGGGCGGGGAAGTTACCCATTCAGAGAAAAGGGAGTACGGAAAAGCTAAATTATCTCTGGATCGGAATGGAAAACTTTTCAAAGGCTTGGGAAGAAAGGGGGACCAACTGGTGGTCTGGATGAGCCACGGGGATCACCGTCAAGACATTGCCTCCAGGATTTCATACCATCGCCCATTCGAGGAACACTCCGTTCGCAGCGATTGAAGAATCTCAAAAAAGAATTTATGGACTTCAGTTCCATCCGGAGGTGGTTCATACACAAAAGGGGCTCGACCTCATCAGAAATTTTCTTTTTCATGTTTGTAAATGTTCTCGTCTTTGGACCCTGGACTCCTTTTTAGAGCAAACCAGCCATGATCTGAAGAAGAGGATCGAAACGGGAAAGGTCATCTGTGCTTTAAGCGGTGGGGTCGATTCCACAGTGGTGGCTCTGCTTCTCCACAGGGTGATCGGTGATCGTCTGCAATGTATCTTTGTGAATAATGGCTTTTTGAGGAAGAATGAAGTTTCTCAGGTGGTGAATTTGTTTCGGTATCATTTTAAAATACCATTAAACTATGTGAATGCAGAAAATTCCTTCCTCAAAATATTGGAAGGGGTGATCGACCCCGAAGATAAGAGAAAGAGGATTGGAAAGGAATTTATTTCCGTCTTTGAAAAAGAAGCCAAGAAGATTGGAAGGGTGAAATATTTAGCCCAAGGGACCCTCTATCCTGATGTCATCGAAAGCGTTTCCTCAAAAGGCCCTTCAGCGACGATCAAAAGCCACCACAATGTGGGGGGGTTACCTGAGAAGATGAAATTAAAGTTAGTAGAACCCCTACGAGAGTTATTTAAAGACGAAGTGAGACAATTGGGAAAGGTTTTAGGACTGCCCGATGAAATTATAAAACGCCAACCCTTTCCAGGACCCGGCCTGGCCATCCGGATTATTGGAGAAGTGAACAGAGAGAGGTTGGACATCTTAAGAGATGCCGATGAGATTGTCATGGAAGAGATGGGGAAGAGACACTTTTTAAAACGGGTTTGGCAATCCTTTGCGGTTTTACTTCCTGTGAAGACCGTGGGTGTGATGGGAGACGAGAGGACCTATGAAAATGTGATTGCCTTAAGGGTGGTGGGGAGCCAGGATGGCATGACAGCGGATTGGGTCAGGCTGCCTTATAAAATTTTAGAGCATCTCTCCAATCGAATTATCAACGAGGTGAAAGGGGTCAACCGGGTCGTCTATGATATTAGTTCCAAGCCACCCAGCACGATCGAGTGGGAATAAATAAAGAATAAAATCGAAATACGAAGCACTGTGAGAGCGTGAGGCGCAAGTCGCAAGCGGGTTTATTGTTGTGCTGCAGTTATGCTGTTTTGGTGTGTTGCCGTTAACTTCAAACCCGCAACACTGCAACATCGCAACACAAAGAATGACGCCTTACTCCTTACGAATAAAGATTTCGATATTCGGAATTTTAAAAATACATGGAACATTCCAATTTTATCCATCTACATGTTCATAGCCAGTATAGCTTATTAGACGGAGCCATTCGATTTGATGAGGCCTTCGATTTGGCCAAAAAATATCGAATGAGTGCTCTGGCCCTGACCGACCATGGAAATATGTTTGGGGCGATCGAATTCTATCAGATGGCCATCAAGCATGGCATTAAGCCAATTATTGGATGTGAGATTTACGTCGCCCCAGGAAGCCGATTTGAGAAAAAAATCGGAGGAGGGGAAGAAGGGAACTACCATCTTACCCTTTTGGTGAAGAATGAGACCGGTTATTTCAACCTCCTGAAATTGGTGAGCCTCGCCCATCTCGAAGGGTTTTATTACAAACCGAGGGTCGACAAGGAACTTCTGAGCAAATATGACGAGGGGTTGATTGCCCTGAGCGGTTGCCTGAAGGGAGAGATCGCTGTTCTGGTGGGACGGGGAGAGATGAAGAAGGCACTTCAAACAGCGGAGGAATACAGGAAGATTTTTAATGACCGCCGATTTTATATTGAGATTCAGAATAATGGAGTGGAGAAACAATTGCACGTGAATGAGCGACTTTTAGAGATCGGGCACCAGCTCTCCCTTCCCGCTGTCGCCACCAACGACTGCCATTATCTCCAACGCAAGGATGCGAAGGCTCATGAGGTACTCCTCTGCATTCAGACAGGGAAGACGCTTCAGGATAGTGACCGGATGAAATTTTCATCGGATGAATTTTATTTTAAGTCGCCTCAGGAAATGGCAGATCTTTTCCAAAGCACTCCAGAGGCTATCTTCCACACCAGTGAAATTGCCGAACAATGCAACCTTGAAATGCGTTTCGACGAGAAGCATATCCCAAGAATCGCTGTTCCGGCTGGGGAAACGACTGAAAGTTACTTGGAAAAACTGGCCCGGAAAGGTTTAGAACAGAGACTTTCCCGATATCAGGGAGAGAAGAATTTCAAGGATTATTGTGCGCTTTATAAGAGGCGACTGGAGGAGAGAGCTCAAGATCATCAAATCGATGGGCTACCCGGGTTACTTTCTCATCGTTCATGATTTTATCCACTATGCCAAGAGCCATCATATTCCCGTTGGCCCTGGGAGGGGATCAGCGGCCGGAAGTCTGGTGGCCTATGCCCTAAATATCACCGACCTGGATCCAATTGAATATGATTTGATCTTTGAACGTTTTTTAAATCCTGGCCGAAAGAGCAGCATGCCCGATGTGGATGTCGATTTTTGCATGGAAGGAAGAGACGAGGTCATTCAATATGTCTCCGAGAAAGTATGGCAAAGAGAATGTCGCTCAGATCATCACCTTCGGAAAGATGCAAGCGAAAGCAGTCGTCCGGGATGTCGGCCGTGTCCTTGGGATTCCCTATGCAGAAGTAGACCGAATTGCAAAACTCATCCCAAACAAACTTGATATTACCCTTGATCAAGCCTTACAACAAGAGGCGGCCCTGAGAGAGATGATTGCAAAAGATACCCGAATCGCTTCCCTGTTTGATATTGCAAAATCTTTAGAGGGTTTGGCACGTCATGCCTCTACCCATGCGGCTGGAGTCGTGATCGCAAATAAGCCTCTCATGGAATATCTTCCCCTCCAACGGGGCCAGAACAGTGAAGTCATGACCCAGTATGCCATGAAACAGGTTGAAGCCATCGGTTTGGTCAAATTCGATTTTCTGGGGCTCAAGACCCTCACCGTGGTGGACCAGACGATTCAACTGATTGAAAAGAACCGAGGCATTAAAGTGGAACTTTCAGAGATCCCATTGGATGATCCAGAGGTTTATGCTCTTTTAGGAGCCGGCTCAAACCTGGGCATCTTCCAATTGGAAAGTTCAGGGATGCGGGACCTCTTAATCAAACTCAAGCCGCAGAGTTTTAAAGACATCATTGCCCTGGTTGCCCTCTATCGGCCAGGCCCCCTGGACAGTGGGATGGTGGGTGAGTTTATCAAACGAAGGCATGGCCAGGAGTCGATACGATATGAACTCCCGGCCTTAGAAGAGATCCTCAAGGATACCTATGGAGTGATCGTCTATCAGGAGCAGGTGATGCGCATTGCCAGCGCACTGGCCCATTTTAGTCTCGAAGATGCAGATAATCTGCGCAGGGCCATGTCTAAGAAAGACGCCCTTGAGATGGAGAGGCAGAAAGAGAAGTTTCTTGAAGGGGCCAAAAAGAACAGAATTCCTGCCAAGAAAGCGGAAAAGATTTTTGAACAGATGGAAACCTTCGGTCGATATGGTTTCAACAAATCCCACAGCGCCGCCTATGCCCTTCTTGCTTACCAGACGGCCTATCTGAAGACCCATTATCCCATTGAATTCATGGCGGCCTTGCTCACCAGTGAGGCGCAGAATGCGGAAAAGATCGTCAAGTATATTTCTGAATGTCGGGAGATGAAGATCGAGATCTTGCCCCCGGATATCAATGAAAGTTTTAAACATTTTGCGGTATGGGGGAATCAGATTCGATTTGGTTTGACGGCCGTGAAAAACGTTGGGGATGCGGCCATTGACATCATCCTGACGGAGCGAGAAGGCAATGGGAAGTTTAAATCCTTGTACGATTTTTGTCATCGAGTCGATTTAAGAAAGGTGAATCGACGAGTGATTGAGAGTCTGATTAAATGTGGGGCTTTTGACTTTTCGAAAGCTTACCGATCTCAAATGTTGACCGTTCTCGGGGAACTCCTCGAACAATCCCAATCGGCACAGAAGGAAGAAAGGGGAACCTCAACTGAGCATGTTAATCCATCACTCCAGAGAAGTTAAAGAAGAATATCCAGAGATCGATGAGTTTCCAGAAAATCAGTTGATCGCCTTTGAGAAGGAGACGATCGGATTCTACATCTCCCGGCATCCCTTGTCACGTTATCAGGAAGAGATTAAAAAATATACCAGACTTGGATACTTCCACTCTCCCAAAACTTCAGAATGGAGCTGAGGTTAAAATCTGTGGTCTCGTCAGCGGATTGAAGGAGATCGTTACCAAAAAAGGGGATCGAATGGCTTTTTTAACCTTAGAGGACATGAAAGGATTTGTCGAAGTCATCCTTTTCCCTGAGGTGTTTAAAGCCGCCTTGCCTCACTTGAGAGGAGGGGATCCACTTCTCGTCAAGGGGACGCTTGATATATCTGAGGAAAACATCAAGATAAAAGCCATGGAGGTTCATTCTCTTCCAGAGTTGCCATCCTCTCCAGTGAAACCTCTCCATTTAAAAATTCCACTCTCTGATTTAACTTCCTCCCAGCTCGCTCACTTAAAAGAGATTATCGAAGCCAATAGAGGATCCTCTAAGGTTCTTCTTCATTTGATGGGTGGGGAGCATCGAGAAACCATTGTAGCTCTCCCCGACCGATACACGGTTGATCCCTCTCCAAATTTTAAAAACACTGTTCAAAATCTTTTCAAATCTCTCTCATATCTCTTTTGAATAAACAGGGATGGCGATGGTCAAGCATTATTTAGAATTTGAAAAACCACTGATTGAACTCGAAAGAGAGATCGAAAATCTGAAAAGGTTTTCCAAGGGGAAACAAATCCGTTTCAACGATCAATTAAAAAATTTGGAAGAGAAGCTGCATCGGTTACAAAAAGAAATATTTTCTAACCTAACAGGTTGGCAAATTACCCAACTGGCGAGACATATCGATCGCCCCAAGGCCTCTCATTATATCCAGTGGATGTTTGAAAATTTTATTGAACTTCATGGGGATCGAAACTATGGGGATGATCCCGCCATTCTTGGAGGAATGGCTAAGTTTAATGGAAGGTCGGTGATCGTCATCGCCCATCAGAAGGGAGCGGATGCAAAGGAGATGGCCTATCGGAACTTTGGGATGCCTCACCCAGAGGGATATCGAAAGGCCTTGAGGTTAATGAAAATGGCAGAGGTTTTCAAAAAACCCATCCTGACGATGATTGATACGCCGGGCGCATTTCCAGGAGTAGGTGCTGAAGAAAGAGGTCAGGCGGAAGCGATTGCCAGAAATCTTAAAATGATGATTATGCTGCGAACACCGATCCTCACCATCGTGATTGGAGAAGGGGGAAGTGGAGGGGCTTTGGCCATTGGGGTGGGAGATCGAATTTTGATGTTAGAACATTCGATTTATTCCGTGATCTCACCGGAGGGATGTGCCGCGATTCTCTGGAAAGATGGCGAGAAGGGGAAAGAGGTTGCTGCGGAGTCGTTGAAATTGACAGCCCCTGATTTATATCGGCTGGGAGTGATCGATGAGATTGTCAAAGAACCTTTAGGGGGAGCCCATCGTGACCCAAGAGGAATGACAGAAATCTTGAAAGAGGTGATGGAGCGGCACTTGAGAGAATTGGAAAAAATGAATGTGGAGGATTTGTTAATCCTCCGATATGAAAAGTTTAGAAGGATGGGAACCTTTATCGATGACGGGAGAGGGTAGATCGATCATAAGATGGTAAGAAAAATTGAAGTCTTACCGAAATCCATTTCACAGATCATCGCCGCAGGGGAGGTGGTGGAGAGACCTGCTTCGGTCGTGAAAGAGTTGATGGAGAACGCAATTGATGCGGGAGGTTCAGAGATCATCGTTGAGCTAAAGGCAGGAGGACTCCAGTTGATTCGTGTGATAGATAACGGGGAGGGGATGGACCAAGAAGATGTCCCCGTGGCTTTCCAAAGATACGCTACCAGCAAAATTAGAAAAGCAGAGGATCTTTATGCCATTCATACATTAGGATTTAGGGGAGAAGCCCTCCCCAGTATTTCCCAGGTTTCTCAAGTAACCCTCCAGACGAGAGCTCACCATTCCCTCAGCGGAACGCGAGTGATCTGTGAAGGAGGAGAGGTAAAGAGAATTTCGGAGATAGGCTGTCCCATTGGGACGGAGGTTGAAGTCAAAAATATCTTTTACAATATTCCAGTGAAACGTAAATTTCTGAAATCGATCCGCTCAGAACTTCGATACGCCCTCCATCATTTTCTCCGATTGAGCCTTTCTCACCCTTCCATTTCATTTAAATTCATTCACGATGGCCGATCCCTCCATGATCACCCCAAAACAGAATCCTCCTTGGTTCGAATCGAAGCTATTTTTGGAAAAGAAATTTACTCCCATCTCCGCCCCATCGAATTCGAAGATAGGGAGATCAAGATCGCAGGGTATGCGAGCCTCCCCTCCTTTTCAAAGAGAAATGCAGAAGGAATTTATTTCTATGTCAATCAACGATTTATAAAAGATCGGACGATTTATAAAGCCGTGTTGGATGCCTATCGCCATATCCTCCCGAGCCACCAATTTCCTATTGTCATCCTTTTTATTACCCTCCCTCCCTCTACCGTCGACGTGAATGTCCATCCGACCAAGGCCGAGGTAAAATTTAGGGATCCGGAAAAAATCTACCAGACGGTTTCGGCAAATCTCCGATTGGTGGTCGGGGAAGGTTCCTTCCAGTCAGAAGGAGGGAGATCCTGGGATGAGGAAAGGAAGGAGTTTTTCAAAAGGGGGCTTTGCCTTCTTTTTTCGTTCAAGATACTTCATCTTCCTCTTCCTTTCTGGCAAATGAAAAAGAGGAAGGGATTCTGATGGTTCAAGAGGGGGAGAGACTTCCATGGAACGTGGAGAAGAAATCGCCTTATTCCGTTCTTGGCCAGATTCGAGGAACCTATATTCTTTGTGAAAGGGAAGGGGATTTAATCTTTATTGATCAACATGCCGCTCATGAGAGAATTCTTTTTGAGAAATTTAAAAAAGAATATGAATCCAAATCTGTTGTTTCAGAAAAATTACTTATTCCTATCTTGTTGGAGTTATCTGCCGAAGAATCCTACCTCCTCGAATCGGCAGGAGAGGCATTGAAGTCGATGGGGTTTGAAATCGAACCTGTTGGCGAAAAGCTATTCGCCATTCGATCCATACCTTCTTTTATCGATTCAGAAGATCCTCAAGATATCGTCAGAGGGATATTGGATGACCTTTCCTTTTTGGAAAAGGCGGGGAAAGGGACAGAGACCCTTCATACCATTTTAATCACGTTGGCTTGTCATTCTGCCATCAGAGGGAACTTTATATTGAAGAAAGAAGAAATGGATAAATTGATAGAGCTTCTCACTCCCTTCCATCCGTCCACCACCTGTCCCCATGGTCGACCCATCTTTTTTCTTCTCCCTTTGGATGAATTAAAGAAACAGTTTAAGAGGAAATGATCAGAATCTATGTCGTAGCAGGAAGGGTCAGAGGATCATTTGGAATTCAGAACCCAAATTTAAAATCATGGCTTCTTTTTGATTCAGTCAAGTTGGGAGTCCTCCCCATGATTTAATCCGTATTTTTCTAACCGGTAACGCATGGAGCGGAAATTAATATGTAAGAGCTCTGCCGCTTTCTTTTTTATCCCTTTCGTTTTATCCAAGGCCTTTAGTAAGAGAGTTCTTTCAAGATCTTCCACCATTTTTTCCAGGTCAATTCCCTCGTTTGGAATTTCGATATCCATTGACCCTTTTTTAAGAAGGGGCTGCTCACTCAGGTAAGAATTTAAATTGGTGGCAGTCAGTTCTTGACTCCCCTCTAAGGCCACTGCCCTTTCGATAATATTTTGAAGTTCCCTCACATTCCCAGGATACTCATAATGGAGAAGGATCTGGAGCGTCTCGGGAGAGATTTTTATAATATTTTTATTTAATTCTTCCGAGTATTTTTTTAAGAAATGGCTGGCCAGAATCGGGATGTCTTCTTTTCGCTCCCTGAGAGGGGGGAGTTTAATCTGGATGACATTAAGACGATAAAATAAATCTTCACGAAAATGTTTTTCTCTCACCGCCTCTTCGAGGTCTTTATTGGTGGCGGAGATAATGCGGACATCCACTCGGATATCTTCTGTCCCCCCCACTCTCTTAAATTCTTTATCCTGCAACACACGAAGTAATTTCACCTGCATGAGGAGGGGTAATTCGCTGATCTCGTCTAAAAAAATGGTCCCTTCATCGGCCACTTCAAATAATCCCTTTTTGGTGGCAATGGCATCGGTGAAGGCTCCTTTCATGTGTCCGAAGAGTTCACTTTCGATAAGGGGTTCGGGGATGGCGCCACAATTTAATGTCACGAAAGGTTTCTCTTTCCGAGGGCTATTATAATGGATCGCTTTTGCCACCAGTTCTTTGCCTGTCCCGCTTTCTCCAGTAATTAAAATGTTTGTTTTAGTGGGAGAGACTTTTTCCAAAAGATCATACAGGGCCACCATTTTAGGACTTTGGCCGATGATGTTCCCAAAATGATAACGATCTTTCACCACCTGCTTTAAGAGAATGTTCTCTTTTTGAAGGTTCTTCTTTTCTAGTGCGTTTTTTATGATCAACTTGATTTCTTCTACCTTGAAGGGTTTCGTAATGTAGTCATAGGCCCCTTCTTTCATGGCTTTGATCGCTGTATCCGCAGAGGCATAGGCTGTGATCATGATGACAGTCGTTTCCGGTGCAATGGCTTTAATCCTTTTCAATGCAGAGATGCCATCCAACTTAGGCATCCGAATATCCAGGAGGACCAGATCAAAAAGATCATTGTCGATGAGCTTGACAACTTCCTCTCCGTTCGAGGCCAGTGAAACCTTGTAACCCTCCTTTTTCAGCATGATGTCTAAAAATTCCCTCATGCTTTGTTCATCGTCGGCTACTAATATTTTGTCTTTGAGCATTATGGGTTCCTTTTTAATTGGCAGGGAGAAAGAGGGTAAAGGTAGACCCCCTGCCCAGGTCACTTTCCACTTTAATCAAACCATTATGGTTTTCAATGATTTTGTGAACGATCGAAAGGCCTAATCCCGTTCCATTTTCTTTTGTTGTGAAAAAGGGTTCAAATATTTTTTCTTTCTCTTCTGGGGCAATTCCATATCCGGAATCGGCGATGGAAATCTTTACCCATTCCTTTCCTTTTAACTGTAACGAAGCCGGAAGGCTGGCGATCCCCCAGGCATTCCCTTTCCCCAATTGAACTTGGATCTCTCCTCCATGGGCCATCGCCTGGGCAGCATTAATGAAGAGGTTCCAAAAAACCTGTTTCATTTGGTCAGGGTCTATGGAGGTCAGGATCTCCTCATTTCGGGTCGGTCGAAGGATACGGACCCCGTCATGGAAGGATGGGGATTGAAAGAACAGGTCAATGGTTTCATCAATGATTCTTCCTATGGGATAGAGGATTTTATGGGTTTGAGGGGGTTGTGCAAAAAGCAGAAAGTCTGTGATCAGGGCATTGAGTCTCTCCGATTCTCTTAACGTAATTTCCATGAGGTGCTGCTGATGATGATCCAGGGAAAGTTCGGATTTCAACATTTGAATCGACCCGCTTAAGGAAGCCAAAGGGTTTCTAATTTCATGTGCCATCCCAGCCGCCAGAACGCCGACGGCAGCCATTTTATCTACTCGTTTCATCTGTTCTTCCATCTCTTTAAATTTTGTAATGTCCTGGAAAATAAGGGTATGACCGATCAAAGATCCCTCTGGATTGGTGAGAGGAGAGATGGAAAATCCAAGATAAATTTTTTTCTCGTGGTGATTGGTCAGAATTGTTTCATAACGTTGATAGTCTGAGGAGGGCTTTGATATCTTCTTTTTGACTTGTTCAAGAACATCATGGATATTTGGGAACAGATCAAAAATAGAAGTATGTTTCAATTCTTCCCCATTCCGATTCAAGATCTTCTCAGCGGTCCGGTTTAAAAAATTGATTTTCCCCGAGAGATCGATCGTCAGAAGTCCGCTGTCCAGACTCTGAATAATATTTCGGTTGAATGTTTCTAATTGGTTGTAATCCACTTGTTTCTGGATCAACTCCTTTTTCTTTTTCTTCAATTCCTCAGAAACGACGCCACTTAAAAAAGCGACAATATAAAAAGTAGCCATATAGATGATCAAGGAATAGAAGATTTGGCTGGTGTCGTAGGAGGAGGGTTGACCTAAGGGGTTAATCCAATGATGAAGCTGAAGTAATAACAGAAGCCCGTAAAGCAGGGAGGAAAAAGAAGCCGAGAGAAGAGCTCCTCGCTTATAGAAAATCATGCTACTTCCAATAATGGTGAAGATGTAGGTGATAGGGAAAAAGCTTTCTTTCCCACCGGTGAAATAGATTAAAGCCGTTATAAAAAGATGATCGATGGTAATTTGGAAGGAGGCATATCGATTGAGATCCCTCACTTTTTTAAAAAAAATCGCATAAACGATCGTGACCAAATAAAAGAGGCCTATAAAATAATAGAAGTGGTTGGTCATGGGAACGAAAAAATATTTCTTTTCAGAAATTTGAAAAAGGAAGGTAATGGTAAGGAGAAGGGTGAGGATGATCATTCGACCCAACATCAATCCTTTAACATTTTTAAGCATTTTTTGGTGCGTATCAAGTGAAAGGGTCGAATTCATGTCCATGAGTTTCCACCATTGAACCTCATTGAGAGGTGGGGAATCTTAACCTATGGCCGATGCCATATTGAAAATGGGGAGATACATGGAGATGACCACACCTCCGATCACGACTCCTAAAAAGACCATGAGAAATGGTTCGAGAAGTGAGGTCAAATTGGTCACAGCGATGTCTACTTCTTCTTCATAAAAATCTGCAATCTTTGACAGCATGGAATCCAGTGCTCCAGTGGATTCCCCTACCGAGATCATTTGGATGACCATAGGAGGGAAGAGACCACTTCGATTCAAGGGGTCCGCAATGGTTTCACCTTCCCGAATGCTCGCCCTTGCATTGAGAATGGCCGTTTCAATGGTTTTGTTCCCTGAGGTTCTTGAAACAATACTTAATCCATCAAGGATGGGAACTCCACTGCTGACGAGAGTCCCTAATGTCCGCGAGAACCGAGCCACAGCAATCTTTTTAAATAGCAGCCCAAACACAGGCAATTTCAAAAGGAGACGGTCAATGACGGCCCTTCCGCCCGAGGTTTGATAATATTTTCTAAGTAGAAAAAATAACAGGATGGCCGCAGGGATAAAAATGATGATATATTTCTTGATCATCTTGCTGAGCGTGACAACGATCAAAGTAGGGAGGGGTAAATTTTGCCCCGATGATTTAAACAGGTTTTCAAAAACAGGAATGACGAAGATCATCAAGATCGCCACGACGATGACAGCCACTCCCACAATGGTGGAAGGATAGATCAGGGCTGATTTCACTTTCTTCTTCAACGCTTCTGACTTCTCAATATAATTCGCCAGACGGGTTAAAATACTATCTAAGATTCCACCTTCCTCACCCGCAACGACGAGGTTCGTATACAACTCATTGAAGGTTACAGGATGTTTATTAAGGGCCGCCGCAAAGGTCGAACCACTTTCCACATCCTCCCTGATTTCCCGAATAATATTTTTGAAGGTTTTATTTTCTTGTTGTTGGGATAGAATTTCCAATGATTGAACTAAGGGTAATCCCGCATCGATCATGGTGGCCAGCTGTCGTGTAAAAATAGCCACCGATCGCTGTTTCACCTTTTGTTTGAAAGGTAAAGAAATGTGAATTTGTTTTCCCTTTGAAACAACTTTGGTCGGGATGATATTCTGTTGTCGGAGGTGGACCCGGATGGCTGCCTCGTTGGGCGCTTCCATCTCCCCCTTTTTCATGGCTCCCTTAACGGTTTTTCCTTCCCATGTATAGATTGGCATAGTTCTTTCCCTTCTAAAATGGATTAGGCTGTTCTCACAGGCCTTTCCCTCTTCACAGAGGAGATATTGGACGTGGAGAGCATTTGGCGAAACTCGTCCAGATTATGGCTTCGTTCCATGGCATCATCTAAAGAGATGAAATGACGCTCCACCAGTGAAAGAAGAGACTGGTTCATGGTTTGCATCCCAAATTTTGCCTGTCCAACCTGCATCAGTGAATAAATCTGTTGGATTTTATCCTCTCGGATAAGGTTTCGAATGGCAGGGTTCGGAATCATCACCTCCATGGCCAGGGCACGTCCTTTACCCCCCACCTTCGGGATCAGTTGTTGGGCTAAGACACCCTCCAAGACGAAAGAGAGTTGTGTCCGTATTTGGGTTTGTTGGTTAGGGGGAAAGACATCAATGATTCGGTTGATCGTTTCGACACAGGAGTTGGTGTGCAAGGTCGCAAAGGTCAAATGGCCTGTTTCAGCGCAGATGAGGGCCGCTTCGATCGTTTCCAGATCTCTCATCTCACCAATGAGAATAATGTCTGGGTCTTGCCGAAGGATATGTCGAAGGGCAGCGGAGAATCCTTTTGTATCCGAATTGACCTCTCTTTGATTGACGAGACAAGTTTTGTGACGATGAAGGTATTCGATCGGATCTTCGATGGTAATGATATGGGCACTTTTTTCATTGTTGATCTTATCAATCATCGCCGCTAAGGTCGTCGATTTTCCGGTTCCGGTTGGACCCGTTACGAGAACGAGACCCTTGGGTTTCTTAAGCAATTCACTGGCCACGGGAGGAATTCCCAATTCAGAAAAATTGAGAATATCGAAAGAGATGGCTCGAAATGCACCCGCCACGGCCCCACGTTGCATATAAATATTTCCTCTGAAACGACTTAAACCTTTAATTCCAAATGAGAAGTCCAGTTCCCAGTCTTCTTCAAATTTATGTCTTTGGGCGTCCGTTAAAACACTATAGCAGAGCCTTTTTGTATCGGGGGGTCCCAAGACGGTGTTATCCACGCTCATCAACTTTCCGTCAATTCGAAATTGAGGAGGAGACCCGGTGGTGATATGCAAATCGGACGCCTTTTTCTCAATAACGATTTCAAGCAATTTTTGTAATTCAATCATACTCCTTTCCCTCCATAGGTTTCTTTAAAGGATCACCGATCCTCAATGGTGGAACGAAGGACTTCTTCTATGGTCGTGACCCCATCCTTAATCTTCATAATTCCACTTTGTCTCAATGTCTTCATCCCCAATCGAATGGCTTCCTTTTTAATTTCAGAGGTGGAGGCTCGTGATAGGATGAGCTCTTTGACCTCTTCTTTCATGGGCATCACTTCATAAAGTCCAATTCTGCCTTTATAGCCGGTATTATTACAAATGGAACATCCCTTCCCCTTATAGACAGGGCAGGATTTAACCTCATCCGGTGGGATCCCTAAATCAATTAAAAGCTGAGGATGGACTTTAATGGGTTCTCTGCAATCCATACAGATTTTACGGATCAATCGTTGGGCCAGGATGAGTATGACGGCAGAGGAGATTAGAAAAGGTTCAATCCCCATGTCAATTAATCTTGTAATCGTTCCAGGAGCATCATTGGTGTGAACAGTGCTCAGAACAAGATGTCCGGTTAAGGCTGCTTGAACCGCGATCTGAGCCGTTTCAAAGTCACGAATCTCACCCACCATGATGATATCAGGGTCTTGCCGGAGGAAGGAACGAAGGGAGGAAGCGAAGGTGAGTCCAATTTCTTCATGCATCTGGACCTGATTGATTCCCATAAAATTATACTCAATAGGATCTTCTGCTGTAATAATATTCTCGGTTTCTTTGTTCAATTCGGATAAGGCAGAATAAAGAGTGGTGGTTTTTCCACTTCCCGTAGGCCCGGTCACCAGGATCATTCCAACAGGTTTGTGGACTGCCGCCTTTAAATCAGCCAATGACGATTCCTCAAACCCCAATTTTGTCATATCCAATTGCAAAGCAGATTTATCTAAGAGACGGAGAACGACTTTTTCACCAAAAAGAATGGGGATCGTTGAGACCCGGAAGTCCATTTCCCGTCCTTTGCCAAGTCGCAACTTGATCCTTCCATCCTGGGGGAGTCGTTTTTCAGCAATATCCAATCTGGCCATAATTTTTAAGCGTGAGGTCATCGCGTTTTTGATTTGAATGGGAAGCGACATATCCCGTCTCAGCACACCATCAATTCGATATCTCACTCGAAAAGTCCTCTCGTAGGGTTCAAAATGGATATCGCTGGCTCCCAATTTGATGGCCTTGATTAAAATGCCATTGACGATCTTGATGATGGGACCTTCCATATCCAAAGTTTCTTCCAATGACGTGGGTTGACCTTCGACAACTTCGACATTATCCACGGCTCCATGAACCAATTTGTTAAAATCTTCTACATCGACCACATCATCTTCAAGCATGATGCCATCATTGGCGAGCATCATATTTCCATCTTCCAGATCAAAATCGCTCGCTTGGAATGATACCGTTCCCAACCCTGCGACATTCCCTCCTCCCCCATAATATTTCTTGATCGCATCAATAATCTCTGTCTCTGAAGCGACGACGGGTTCGACGTTAAAACCAGTCATAAATTTAATTTCATCAATCACAACAATATTGCTGGGATCGGCCATGGCGAGTGTCAATTTAGGACCAACTCGATTGATGGGTATGATAAAATACTTTTTTGAAACACTGGAGGGAACTAATTTGATTACATTTGGATTTATTTCCATTTTGGATATTTTGACAGAAGGGACCCTATATTGGGCACTGAGAAAGGATAGTAATTCATCTTCTTTAATATAACCTAACCTGACAAGGTTTGATTCTAAACGACCCCCTTTCATTTTCTGCTCATCTAAGGCCTTTTTAAGCTGGTCGGGGGTAATATAATTTCTCTTTATAAGGAGTTCGCCTAAACGCTCTGTCAATTTTTGCTCTCTCTTAAGCTTTTGTAATAATTTAAAATATTAAAAAAGATAAATTTTTGTCAGGATTAAAGATAGCATAAGCAAAATAAGTGCCAATTTTTGTCTATTTTTAATTATTTGAATTTAATATACTTTTTTCTTTGACTCATCCTTATCATTACAAAATGGTCCTCAATAATGGTGCAACTGGTTAATTATTAGCCAATTTTAACGTATGAATGTTTCGATTTAGGGGCAGGTTTCAATCCATTATATGAGGGGGAAAAAGGGGCAATATAATGATGAAGGAACTTCCTTTTCCTAATTCACTCTCTACTTTAATTTCACCTTGATGAGCTTCAACGATCCACTTGCAAATGCTCAGGCCGAGGCCACTTCCTCCTTGCTCTCTTGATCGCGCTTTATCCACTCGAAAAAAACGATCAAATATTTTTTCTTGATCCTCTTTAGCGATTCCAATTCCTGTATCGGATACAATGATTTTGGCAAATTCCTCTTTCTCTCTCTTCATCCTGTCTGACGGATTGCCCACTAAGAGCTCGTTTTCTTTTTGGAGGGCGATATGGATAGAACCACCCTCTTCAGTATATTTAATCCCATTTTCAATCAAATTGATAAATAGTTCTCTGATGCGCAACGCATCACCAAAAATATGGATATCCTGATGGTGGTTCGAGGTGGAGAGATGGAGTCTTTTGGATTTCGCTAACATATCCATTTGAGCCACCACTTCGTTGAGAATCTCCGCTAAACTAATATCTTCTTTATTCAACCGTATGTCACCGGTATCCGCTTTTGAAAGAATTAAAAGATCTTCAACAATTTGTGACATTCGATTAATTTCTTCCAAATTACTTTTCAGAGTTTGTTGATATTCTTGGGGAGTCCTTTCCTTTCGAAGCATGACTTCTACTTCTCCTTTGAGAATGGTCAGGGGTGTTTTTAATTCATGGGAAGCGTCCGAGCTGAACTGTTTGATTTGCCGAAAAGATTGATCAAGTCGTGAGATCATCTCATTGAAGGTCTCGATCAATCTGGATATTTCATCTTTCACTTTGGGGGGAATAATTCGTTGGTTTAGATTTTGCGAGGTGATCATCCTTGCTGTTTGGGTGATATGATCCACAGGTTTCAGAGCTTTGTGAGCAAGGAATTGTCCACCCAGGCTAGCCACCATAAGAGCCAGGGGGACAGTGATCACGAGGATGATAAACAAGGTGTTGAGGGCTTCCTCCACTTCTTCTAAGGAAGAAGCGACTTGAACAATTTTCGTGACATGATTATTTTCAACGAGGGGAAAGGTGATGATTCTCAAGGGGGTATTCTCAAAAGAACGATTGGTTTCAAAGGTGACCAGACCTTTTGAAGCGTTCTTCAGAGCATGTAAACTGATAGGAAGTTGAACATTTTTCAAGTTTTCGGATTTACGCCCAATATTGCCTGATTCATCTAAGACCTGAATGAATTTCCCTATCGGTTTAAGATTCATTGAAGTTTCAAGGGTTTGGTCTATATTTCCGAAGCCAAATTTCGACAAAGGAGATGTAGATTCTGAGGCAATGAGTTTAGCGAGGGAACTCAATTTATTATCCACATCACGGTGAAGGCTTTTAGAGAGAGTAAAATATAGAAAACTGCTAAAGGAAATTAATAAAATTCCTAATATCAATACGTACCATAGGGTGAGTTTAAACCGAAGGCTTCTGAGATACATTTAGGCCTTTTTCATGATATAACCGACCCCTCGAATCGTATGGATCAGTTTGGGTTCAAAACCCCTGTCAATTTTTTTTCGAATATAATTCACATAAACATCCACCACATTGGTCATCGAGTCGAAATGGTAATCCCAGACATGTTCAGAAATCATCGTCCGGGTGAGGACTTTGTCTGGATTCCTCATAAAATATTCCAAGAGGGCATATTCCTTACCGGTGAGTTCTATCTCTTTTCCCCTTCTCATGACTTTATGGGTGACCAGAGATAAGGTCAAATCAGCTATTTTTAGAATAGGTTCTTTATCTATTTTTTCCCGGCGCAAAAGAGCACGGATTCTAGCTAAAAATTCCAAGAATTCAAAGGGTTTTGTTAAATAATCATCACATCCGGCATCCAAACCTCTCACGATATCTCCCACGGTATCCTTGGCAGTTAAAACCAATACCGGTACATTGTTTCTATTTATTCGGATTCTTTTTAAGACCTCTAATCCATCGATCTTTGGGATCATCAGATCAAGAATGATCAAATCGTATTCATTCACTTCAGTCATGTAAAGGCCTGATTCCCCGTCATAGGCATTGTCTACTGCATAATGCTCCTCTTCCAACCCTTTTTTAATGAAATTGGCAACTTTTTTCTCGTCTTCGATGACTAATATTCTCATTTTTTTTAAATCCTGCCTTTAAAAGGATTGATGACGTTTGGATGACTTATAAAAAAGATAAGAAATGAACACTAACATTATAAATTTGTTGTAGAAAAAAGCAATAGGGAAATAATGATCCCACCCAATAATGACCCCGAACCTGTTTAAGCAAAGGCAATATGTCCCCTTAACTGCAACGCGAAAATGTCCCCTTCAGTTGTGTTTCATTTTGATGAGGGTTATTGGCGAGTTTTCCGATCGTTTGGTACGAAATCGGTCCAACGAATTGCCAGGATGCCTAGAAAGAGATGATCGTCTTGTTCCCCATAGGGTGATATCCCCCCGAAGATCCCAGATCGATCTTGCTATGACCCCTGCGCCGAGAACTTGGGGAGGAGCCGAAGCAAGTAGACCCATTGATCAGAAGAAACCCCATGGGCCGATTATGTTTAAGCGCCCGAACCGGATCTCGGAGTTCCGTCGAAGGATGTTTGGCAATAACTGGATCCTGGTAGTAGACCTGCCAAGACCCCTTCAGCAATTGCCTCACTTCGACCTTGGCCTTGGCGTAGGATCGTTGCCCGGGACCGGGAGGATATCCATAACCAACCCTCCCAGGCGAACCGTATTGTCGTTGCCCACGGTGGAGTGATATCGAAAGCTGATGATGCGATCCAGATTCTGGGGGGACCTTCGCCAGGCTTTCTCCATTCTCGGGGCGCAGAGCAAACCGACGATTGAACTCGGGACAAATCGCTTCAAGAACCGATTCGCCTCTTCAAGGGTCGGAATCCCTCCAAGCCAAGTTCTGCCCCGAACCGATCCTGGAAGGTCCCAAACAGTCTTTCCACCCGCCCCTTGGCCTGAGGGGAAAGAGCAAAGAGGGGCCGAATCCCTAAGGCCTCGAGCGCTAGACCCACCTGAGTCGGCTCCTGACGCCCCGCCAACTGCTCCTCTAAGTTCCAATGGGAATCATTACGATGCAACGCCCCATGCCGATCCTGATAAATCGTCCCAGGAATCCCGTAGCGAGCACCATCTGCTCCAAGAGCCACAGATATCCCACACTGCCCTCAAAGGGAAAGAATCGGGCAGCCAGAAGCTTTCCTCTCGCATCATCCATCGCGGCCATCAAACAACAAGGAGGATACTTCGGACCAAACCATTGATGAGGACTCCCATCCCAGAGCACCATCGCCCCTTCCTGGGCCATTCGCTCCCGACGCTTGCGATGCTTCGGAGCTCTTCTCTGGCGCTTCGGTTCGATCCCGGCCCCCGACGCCACTTCCTCACCGTCTCCCGGCTCAGGACCATCTCCTCCCGCTCAGCAAGCATCTCTGTAAAATGCGTATCATTAAACTTCTCGTAGACCTTCCGAGATAATTTCAATACCTGTGTCTCACTCGCTCCGAAATCCGATTCGGAGGAGGACGGCCTACGTATTGCCGTGAATCAACCCTTTTGCCCCTTTCTGCTTCACAGCTCTCCGAATCCGTTTGGCCTGCCGGTAGGACACACCGATCTTCTCTGTTGCCTCCTTTAAGGTGATCTTTCCTCCCTCCACCAAACCCATCATGTGCCACCTCTGTAGCTGCCTCTGACTCATCAGTATCTTGTCCCCTTCCATAGGGGACATTTTACCTTGGCAGTTAAAGGGGACGCTTTCCCTTTGC
>CAWFSX010000083.1:0-5154 GCA_963818595.1 uncultured delta proteobacterium | reverse complement strand
AGGAAATAGGGGGTGAGAATAACACTTACAAAGATTGGGGGTTATAAAGTTTAAAAGTTGAGGATTAGCGGGATGAAATAAAGTATAATGTATAAACTAAAGAATTCCCTGGTATTACAATTCTGGAAGATATAGGTTTTAAACCCTGCTTTAATCCTTTTTCACTCAATCCACTAAATCAGGGTAATGCTTTTTCAAACATTCAGGACACATACCATGAGTAAATTCTGCACCGGAATGATCTTCAATATAGGATTCAATTCGATTCCAGTAACCTTTATCATCTCGAATCTTTTTGCAATAGGAGCAAATGGGTAATAAGCCACGCAACGTCTTTATATTGGCAAGAGCATCTTGAAGTTCATGAATCAGTTTCTCCCGTTCCTCCTCTATCCGCTTGCGCTCAGTGATGTCGCGAAGAAATACAAACAATCGCCCGCCACCAATCTTCGTATAATTGACACTGACCTCCATATCAATAATTCCCCCATCTTTACGCCTATGACGGGTCTCAAAACGGCCCCCTCCAGTCTCCATTATCCGCTTGATACGTTGAGCAGTTTCTTCTGGTCTCTCTATGGCCTCCACGGCTGAGATTTTCATAGTCAGCAGTTCGTCCCGGCTATAACCTATCAAATGACAATAGGCATCGTTTACGTCCAAAAACCGCCCTTGAATATCTGCACTCCAAAAACCATCCATGGTGGTTCTAAGAATTGTCCTGTACTCCTCTTCCGCCCGCTTGCGCTCGGTGATATCACGGATGATGCCTTGGTATCCTAAAATATTTCCGTCAGCAGTCCTTCTCACCGTCGCAGTAAGCAGGCAGTCCATCTCTGTTCCATCTTTCTTGCGTAATTTTATCTCATAGTCTCTAACAAACCCCTCACGCTCTATCTTCTGCTGAAACTCCAACCGATCCTCGGAAAGAACGTATGTCTCCCTGGCTTTAAGACCGATCATCTCTTCTCTGCTGTAACCGAATAGATTAAACATAGATCGGTTAGCATCAAGAATTATCCCCTCTTGAGAAGTAGTATAGATCGCGTCTCTGGATTCCTCAAAAAGGGTGCGATATCTCTCTTCGCTCTTTCGAAGCGCCTCCTCTGCCTGCTTTCGCTCATTTTCCAATGTTTTCAAATCAGCAATTCTCTTGCGCAATTCCCCCAATTCATTTATAAGTTGCATCTCTTTCTGATTTTGATCCTTCATTTTTTTAGCGTCATCCCCCTCACGTAACTTTTAGCTTTATCAAATGAGTCATTTTTGAGTAAGCTCTATATCAAAAAGTGGTGCATTCGTCAAGGAGATAGCGAATTGCTTAGAACATGAGAGTCGGCCACTGAAAAGATTAAGTCCGGCTTGAAATATTGCATCATCAGTTGAGATTGGGAAATCACAAGCACAGTACAAGGATTCTTCGGGGGGGGGGACGTTAAGGGACCATTGGCATTAATTCAACACTCAGAAATATTTACCCCGTTAGAAATAATGCCCCGCTGCTCCCTCCGGGCCAGGCTCCGCCCCGAAAGGGCTCATGCCCCGGAGGGAGGCCCTCTCTCCGAGCCAGAGGCTCTTCTGAGCCGGAGGCTGGGCCGGCGGCTGCAGGGGGGTTACATTTCAGATTAATTCCGGGTTCCGCCCCGTAGGGGGTTCCACCCCGGAGGGCGGGATTTAATGCCTCGCTCGGTTTCGAGTCGCAACGACTGGAATTTCTAACGGGGTTTACTCTCTTTGATTTTCGCCTATTTCATAGTAAACCGAACCGTCAAAACTTCTGGCTTGAATCTTCCTTTCTTGCACCAACGATTTGATGAATTTATCCAGTTCGTTCTGTGGAATTCCCATCCCTTTTGAAAGATCAGAGCGAGAAAGGGGTCTTCGTTTCAGAATCTTTAAAATCTCTTCTTTCATATCTTTCTCCGAAAGGGATGAGGGATGGCGATCAAATTCCGAGATGATGGAAGCCTTTTCGCCAAAGAAGACTTGGATTTCTTCCATCTCCTTTTGATTCAAAGGAGTTGCCCATTTCTCAGAAGGCGGTCGAACGACTGTGTTGAGATGAATACGGTCGGGCTGAATTCGATCGACCACCTTCTTCATCCTCAGAAGTTCTTCTTTGCTATCATTGACATCTTTACAGAATAATATCTCCAACCAAATTTGGCCTTTGTACAATTTTCTAAATTCAACCATTCCTTTAATCACCTTTTCAATTGAAAAACCCGGGCGAGGACGATTGATTCTCACAAATACTTCTTGCGATACAGCGTCCAACGAAGGAAGGACAATATCTGCCTGAAGGAGATCTTCCCTCACCTCTGGCTCCCAGAGCAAGAAACCATTAGTGATCACTGCCACTGGAATCAAGGTGATCTTCTTAAGGCCTTCGATGATCGAACGAATTTTGGAATGGAGGGTAGGTTCTCCTGAACCAGCGAGAGAGAGATGATCAATGGAGGAAGTTCCTTCTTTAAGAAAGCGCCCCACTTCTTCTAAAATTTCTCCCACCGGAACATATTCTTTTCTGACAACCGTCTTTTCGGTTGTGTTTCCGATCTGGCAATAGATGCAGTCGTAAGTGCAGATTTTGTGAGGGACAAGGTCAATCCCGAGTGACCTTCCCAATCGCCTCGAAGGAACGGGACCGTAGAGATAACGAAAAGAATTCATCTTCCATCGCTATGCGCCATGCCCTATGCCTGCCTGCGCGTAGCCGCTCCGGCGAAGGCAGGCGCTTTGCAATATTTCATGCACCAAATTTCTTTAACTTCAATCCGTTCGCCAACATCAATGGCAAAATATCCATGGCTGGGAACCTGCCCAGTTGTCCTTTCTGACAAAGTCTCTCGGTAAACCGCCGGATGCCATCTGGCCGGACATATTTTGAAAACAGAAAGATGGGGTTGGGATGCCAACTGTGAGATTTTAAGGGAGTGGGAGTGGAATGGTCTCCTGTGATGACCAACACATCAGGGTACAGTTTGAAAATGGAGGGTAGGATTCGGTCTATCTCCTCAATCGCCTTAACCTTCATTTTAAAATTTCCGTCTTCTCCTGCTGAATCGGTTTTCTTAAAATGGATATAGAAGAAATCATATCGGTTAAAATATTTCTTCAGGGTCTCCACTTCTTCCTGAACGGTTTCCCCTGTCTTTAAAATCTCCATCCCCACCAACCTCGAAAGACCTCGGTACATGGGATAAGTCGCAATGGCGGCAGGCCGTAGTTTAAATCTCTCTGACAGGGTTGGAATATCCGGAATCTTTGAAAACCCTCTGAGCAAGACTGTATTGGCAGGATGAAATGGTTTGAGGACTTCATTGGCCTTCTTCAAAAAAAGATTGATGAGGGTGGCCGTCCCTCGAGCCTCCTGTGAAAGCCCTTCTGTGCCTTTTGCTTTGTACCCGTCCTTCTGGGGATCGGCATCGGTCAGATCGTCCTTCAATCCTTCTCCTCTAAAAACGACGACGAATCGATGTTCTTTCCCGGGATAGGTAGAAATACGAACCCCTTCGACCTCTTTTATTTCATTTCCGAGAAACTCACACATCTCTCTATTCTTCTCGGTCGGAATTCTTCCGGCTCTTCGATCGACAATGATTCCCTTTTCATCGATGGTTGCAAAATTGCCTCGGGCTGCCAAATCGTCTTTGGTCAGTGGAATATCGGTCCCTAAAGCCTCCATCACCCCTCTCCCAATCTCATATCGAAACGGGTCATAACCGAAAAGGGCTAAATGGGAGGGACCGCTTCCTGGAGTGATTCCATAGGAGACAGGGTCGATCAATCCACAGACACCTTTTGAAGTGAACCGATCAAGATTCGGAGTCTTCGCTGCTTCCAATTCTGTCTTCCCTCGGACGGGCAATCCACCGATCCCATCAATGACCACCATCACCAACTTCGATTCCGTTTGAATCACAAGGGATTGAAGAACTTCCTCTTTGGTCATGCCTTTTATCACCTCCTTATGTAAAAATCCGAAATTCCTGCCTACCGGCAGGCAGGCGAATATCGAAATCCTGATACGTAAAGTGTACGGCTGAAGGGGTAAGGGGTCATTCTTTGTATTGCTGTGTTGCAGTGCTGCGGTTTTGGAGTTAACGGCAACACGGCATAACAGCAGCACAATAAACCCTTACGACTTGCGCCTCACGCTCTCACGGGGAGAAGGCTTTAGTGCTTCGACTTATTACTTTCCAGGGTATTTATCATAAAACACAAATTCGGCGAGTTCTTTCCTCTTCGGAGTAACCCCTTCTGTGGCTGGATATCCCAGAGGAGTCATGGCCACCACTTCTGCGTTCTGAGGAAGTCCTAAAATCTCCTCTGCCTTTTTGTGATCGAACATCCCCACGACCACCGTGCCCAAACCCAGAGAATAGGCAGTCAAACAGAGAGTCTGCATGGCAATCCCCGTATCGAACATCAACCAATCCCCCTTCACCGTAGCTGCCTCGGCTTTCTTAAAACCAGAGACTCCTTTCTTTCCACACAGGACAATTACAATCGGTGCATCAGCCAACGAAGAAAGGGCTGGATTCGTCTTTGTAAGGGCTGTGGCCAATTCAGATTTTATATTGGGGTCTTTTACGACGATCACTTCCCAACACTGCGTATTGGCCCAAGAGGGAGCCCATCTCACCGCCTCCATGATTTTTTGAAGTGCGTCTTCAGGAACAGGATCAGGCTTGTATTTTCGAATGCTCCGTCTCCCTTTAATAGCATCCATCAAATCCATATTCTTCCCTCCTTTTCTTTAATGATTATCCTATAACCCGGCCTTTGTAAAGCAGAAGTTTATTTTGAAATAGGATTGGATGGGTCATTGAGGTCAGAAATCATTTAATCTTTGAAGGCGAAGAAGACTGGTAAAGGGGAAAGATCTATGAATGGTAGCCTAAATAATTTCGGATATAGAAAAAACCGGCCTTGGTGATAGCTGGAATGACCTCATCCATCGCAGCGGCTCGTCTATTCTTTGCTATATATGTGACGCAGGCCGTGGTCTTTCTCGCCATCCATGGCACGGGCCATTTCATCAGTTAGCATCGCGCCGTGGCGGTACTGGAAGGGCCACATGCTCTTAAGGTCAAATAGGCCCCACACGGTCGCCGTCGCGCAACATGTGCCCAGATCTGGCTGGAGGCC
>CAWFSX010000082.1:0-4479 GCA_963818595.1 uncultured delta proteobacterium | reverse complement strand
GCTCGGTGATGTCGAAACTTGTTCCCAATACTGCAGGTTTCCCCTGGAAGTCGATTATTCCAGAAGTTAAATCAACCCAACGTTCATCACCATTTTTGGTAATGATCTTTAACTCATATCGTGAAGGGACTGGTTCACCGTGTTGTCGCGCTTCAGCGCGTTCCTTCACTAGGTTTTGATAATCAGGATGGGCAATATCCCAGAAATTCATCTTTAAAAGCTCTTCCCGGGCATAACCCGTCATCGCCTCCGATGCTGGATTGACATAAAGAAACTTTTTTCCCTGGTGGATAAAAATTCCGGAGGCAGCGGTTTCCGTCAGCACACGGAATTTCATCTCACTCTCTTGTAATGCCTCCTCCGCTTGCTTGCGCTCAGCAATTTCAGTTTGCATGGCTTCATTTGCCTGTGCCAACTCTGCTGTTCTTTTCTGAACACGTTTTTCCAGTTCATTGTGAGCTTTACGAAGAGCCTCCTCCGCCTGTTTCCGCTCCGAGATATCGACATTGACTTCAGCAACCAACCATTCCCCATGACTATTTTGGAAAGGAATGGTGGTCACTTGTATCGGTCTATTGCCCTCTTTGACCAAGACTTCTTCCGTGACGGTTATCGCTTTTGTTTTCAATGCGGTCGGAATTCCGCAACCAGGGCATATTTCACTCCGGTCCATAAAGTATTTGTAGCACTTCTTCCCAGCGGGATTGCCATATACCTTTGCCCATTCCGGGTCGATATATCGTATGTTAAATTCCGAGTCGATGATATCGAGACCCGTTTTTGTTACACCTAAAATGGTCTCCATCTGTTGTTTTAATTCCCTTACTTCATCTTCTGCCGACTTAGGCTTTGTCGAGATTTTTAAATTTCTTAATTGTTTTTTATTTTTTTGATTGATTAAATTATTCTTTCCCTTCCCCTTGAGCATTTGATTTCCCATGTTCTTTCCTTTTTAATTTCGTGAGTATCTTTGTTTAGGGTTTTGACTTTTCATTTTTATTTTAAAAAAGCGACAAGAATTCTCCCAGAATTGGAAAATTCAGCAAGTTTTGTTCCAAGATGCACCAAATTTTCATAAGGAATACAGATTTTTCTCCTAACTGTATTGTTATATATAAAGAAATTCGACTTAGGAGAAGAGCTGAAAGGGGATTAATGGGGAGAAGTTGATAACTTAAAGGAGGACAATTAATGAAAAGTTAACACAGGATAAGACAATTTTGCACAATACGGAATAACATTGCAACATTGGAATATGAATTGAATACTATCAGATTGAGGTTTAGGTTAAGGTTGAGGTGTCATGCTGAGCGAAAGCGAAGGATCTCTGAGATTCTTCACGGAGCCAGTCCTGAGCGAGATTCTTCAATCGCTTTGCTCCTTCAAACCGACCAGCGAAGGGTTCCATGACATTCCAGCCTTAACCTTGACCTCTTCTATCCTTTTTTGGTTTTCTTTCAGTGCCGCCAAGACCTTTTCTGGAGTAATAGGAAGATCTTTGATCCTCACCCCCACGGCATCATAAATCGCATTGGCGATGGCGGGTGCTGTGGGGACCAAACCCGGTTCACCAATTCCCTTGGCACCAAAGGGTCCGAAGGGATCATTCGTTTCGACGACAATCGTCTCAATGTTTGGAACATCCTTAGCTGTTAGCATTTTATAGTCACGGAAGTTTGGATTCATCACTTTTCCGTTTTGCAAAATCAGTTTTTCCGTTAAGGCATAGCCGATTCCCTGGGTGACTCCACCATAGACCTGCCCTTCGAGAAGCATTGGGTTAATGGCTCTCCCGACATCATGAGCAGCAATATATCTAAGAATCTTTACCTGACCGGTTTCCTTATCCACCTCCACTTCGACCCCATGGGTTCCATAGGCATAGGTGACCGATAGATTTCCTTTAAATTCTCTATCTAAGTTCTCATTGTTTGGGTCATAAAAATATTCCCCCATCACCATCTTTCCACCTGCGGTATAATGGGTTGCTCTTAATATCTTCCCAATAGGAGACTTTTTTTCTGGATCTTTCTTTGAATAGACCGTGCGATCCCTGATATCAAGATACTCAAGATCCTCACCCAATGATTGGGCGGCCACTTCAAGGAGCTGCCGTTTAACTATTTTGGCAGCCCCTATGGCCGAATTTCCAGCCACAAAGGTGGTTCGGCTTGCATGGGCTCCAACATCCCAGGGGCAGATGTCTGTATCGGTATGGGTGACCACAACATCTTCTACTCTTACCCCAAGTTCCTCTGCAACGATTTGAGCAATGACCGTATCAGCTCCCTGTCCCATATCTGTTGCTCCAGTGATGACATTGACGGTTCCAAAATCATCGATCTTAATGATCGTTCCGCATCCATCCGATTTATAAACCCTGGCACCTCCGCCGACGTGAATGAGGGAAGCCATTCCTACTCCTCTTCCATCTCTCCTTCCTCGATTCTGACGCCAATCGAGTTTCTGGGCCACCGCATCGATGCATTCTTTTAGACCACAGGATTGGATCTTAAAATTCTGAGGGGTGATCTCACCCGGGGTATTGGCATTTCTGAGTCTGAAGTCAAGAGGGTCGATTCCTGCCATCTCGGCAAGAATATCCAGCTGAGAATCGATGGCAAAAGTGGCTTGCGGGTTTCCATATCCTCTCATCGCTTGAGAATAGGTATTATTGGTATAGACACATCGAGCCACATAGCGGACATTAGGAACTTTGTAAAGAGAAGAGATGGGCATCATCATGACAGAAGGTGTGGTCGCCCCCCAGGAAGTATAGGCTCCATTGTCGAGTGTCATCTTGATATCACGAAAAGTCAGGGCTCCGTCCTTCGTACATCCTTGAGCGATATCGATGATGGCAGGTTGTCTGGGAGAGGTAGCCAAGAACTCTTCTTCCCGGTTGAATACAATTTTAACAGGTTTTCGGGCCTTATGAGCTAATAAGATGGCGATATATTCAAAAGCATAGGTATCGAGTTTGCTTCCGAATCCCCCGCCGATCATCGTTTTAATCACTCGAACCTTTTTCCCTTTCAACCCCATTGCAGCAAGGGCATCCGTGAAGTCCCTTTGTTCCAATGAGGGGATCTGGGTGATACTGTATACAGTGAGATTGTTTTTTAAATCGAACAAGGCCACACATCCGCTCGTTCCCAAGCAACAGTGAGTCACCCAGGTGACCTTGAAACGGTCTTCGGCAATATGGGCAGAACTTTTTCTTGCCTCGTCCACATCTCCCGCAATCAGCCTCCAAGGAAGATTGAGGACATTGGTTGGTTTTTTCTCTTTGCCGCCCACATGTTCTTCATGGATGAGGACTGCCCCCTCCTTCATCGCCTCTTCAGGGTCGAATATGGCTGGGAGGATTTCATATTCAACTTTAATGAGATTAAGGGCCTCTTCAGCAATATCAGGGTCTGTGGCAGCGACAGCAGCGATTTCATCCCGCAGGGAGCAGACTTTTTTGGCCTTGAGAGGTGACATTGTCTTTATAAACACCGAATTTGATGGGAGGGATATTATAACCCGTCAAAACAGCCTTCACCCCGGGAAGTTTTTCTGCCGTTGAGGTATCGATGCTTACTATTTTTGCATGGGGATGAGGGCTATAGAGAATTTTTCCATAAAGCATCCCTGGGATCTTCAAGTCATGGATATAGATTGCCTTGCCCGTTACTTTTTCTTCTGCATCCATTTTTGGAATTCGTTTTCCGACATTGATAAACTCTTCCATGATAACCTCCATTAATCAGTTAACTTGGTTTATTGGGTTTACTCAGTTTGTTGAGTTAACCAGTGAAATCCAAACCCAATAAACTCAAAGAACTCAATAAACCTGTTATTGGCCACTGGCTGCTTTAATGGCCTGAAGGATTTGGATATAGCCCGTACAGCGACATAAGTTTCCAGCGATGCCGTGACGTATCTCTTCCTCTGTTGGTTTTGAGTTCTCGTCCAAGAGGGCTTTTGCAGAGAGTACCATCCCCGGTGTACAGAAACCACATTGAACAGCTCCCTGTTCGACAAAAGCCTTCTGGATGGGATGGAGATTGCCTTGTTCATCTGTGAGACCCTCAATGGTAATCACATTCTTTCCATCCACTTCTATGGCAGGAAAGATACAGGAATTGACCGCCTTTCCATCTAAAAGGACTGTACAGGCACCACATTCTCCCATGCCACACCCTTCTTTTGTCCCAGTCAGTTCTAATTTATCTCTAAGTAATTGCAAAAGAGTGAGATGAGGCTCGATCTCCACCGATACGGGTTCTCCGTTTACTGTAAAATTGAGTGTTTGTTTGTCCATGAAATACTCCTTTCAAGATCGCTATGCTTGAGGATCGCTTCGCTTGAGGAGCACTCCGTTTGAGGTTGGAGGCAAAAGATTTAGCCTCCTCCCTCAAGTCTCACCTTGCGAGACGATCCTCCAGCCTCTATCGAGGGCTACCATAGCCTTTCTGGAAATACCGTTTCGGG
>CAWFSX010000081.1:0-46968 GCA_963818595.1 uncultured delta proteobacterium | reverse complement strand
CTCCCAGAATCGAAACCTTATCTCCTCTTTTCATCCCGAGGCAGATGAGACCCAGTGAAAAGTATTTGACCTTTTCATAATAGTCCTTCCACGTGAACCGCTGCCAGATGCCGCGATCCTTGACCCTCATGGCAATCTTTCGATCGCCGTACTGCTCGGCGTTTTTTTTCAGAAGTTTCGGCAGGGTGTCCTCGGTCATAAAGAAAAAACCGAACCAGTGCAAGATGCAAATTGAAAGATGAAAATGGTTTGTCTTATTTTATAGTTCTGCAATTTTCAATTTGCACTTTGGAATTTTCACTGATTATTTTCGGCTTCTTCGTCGCCTAAATAGGCCCGGACCACCAAGGGGTTTTGCCGATCTCCTCCGGTGTCCCTTCCGCAATCTTCTTGCCGAAAGTCGAGGACGACCAGTCTCTGCAATATCCATCACCACTTCCATATCATGTTCCACTAAAACAATGGGGATATCTTTGAGTTCGTGGATGTCGATGATGAACCGGGCCATATCCTCTTTCTCCTCGAAGGTTCATTCCAGCCATGGGTTCATCGAGCAAAAGAAGTCTGGGTTCGAGGGCAAGAGCCCTTCCCAGTTCCACCCGCTTTCGCACGCCGTAAGGAAGGAGACCCACCACCTTCTTTCGGTACGGTTCCATTTCAAGAAGGTCAATGATGTCCTCCAACGATTTCTCGATGCCGGATCTCTTCTCTGCGAGCGGGGCCGAAGTAGATGGCTCCAGCCAGGCACCCCGCTTCAAATGGAGATGTCTGGCTGCCATCAGATTGTCCAAGACAGAGAGTCCTGTGAAGAGTTCAATATTCTGGAAGGTTCGGCCAATGCCCAAGCGCGCAATTTGATGGGGGGGAAGGTGGTAAATGTTACGACTTCGAAGATCATCTCTCCTTTTTGAGGCCGATAAAATCCATTAATGCAATTGAGGATACTGGTTTTTCCAGCCCCATTGGGGCCAATGACGGCCAGCATCTGTCCCTCTCTCACATCAAAACTGACGCCTAAGAGGGCAGCCACTCCTCCAAAATTCAACCAGATGTCTTTAACTTTTAATTTTATCGAAAAAGTTGGTCTATCCTTTTGGAAAATGAAGAATTAACCTTGCAATTGTATAAAATTTATATAACAAGGAGGTGGTGCTAAAACCTTTATAGAGTAATTTTTCAAATGTTTTACGATCTCAGTTTTCGAGCCTATTACAAAGGTCGCCTCAGGTGATATCGTATGTTACCCATAAACCATAGAAAAAACCCGCAATTGTAAAGGATTGGAAGCATACTCACATCCATTTTAATGCAACGTTAAGGTTAACCGCCCTCATCCTACAAAATCGAATCGCTTGATGTCAATAGAAAAAATTGACAGTTTCTATTAAATTGTGGTAAATAAACTTCCAGTTAATTGTCCATGGGCGATTGGTCTCCCCTGCCTACCGGCAGGCAGGCACGAACGGTGAAAATGATTAATCCCCCCTAACCCCCCTTTAGTCTCCAACCCAGAGCGGTCTCTGACCCGGAGGGCAAAGGGGGGTTAGGGGGGATTTGGGAAGTTATTTTCTATGTAAGGCGATTAGGTCAGTGGGATAGAGCGTTGGTCGAAGGATAATATGATTATTTCTTTAATTCATAACGGTGAATATTACGAATAAGGGAAAAAGGCGTTTTACAACTGTAAGTCTTAGGGAGGATATTCATCAGTTTATTTCTGGATTTGTAAATGAGAATCCCAATATTGAAGTCATGACCATTATCGTAGAACCCAAACAAGTCAGTTTACACCTTTTTCTGGATTGGCTTAAAGGTGCGACATGGAACAGCGAATGGAGAGACAATAAGATACGTTCGCCAAGGTGGGGAGGAATAGATTAACGAGATGCGTTGACCCTGTGGTTGCATTAAATTCGACGCTCGGATTCATCAACCCTTTGGTAATTAAAGAATGACTCTTCAATCCATGTCATCTAAAGGTTGTTAATATCGGAAATGACTAAGAGGGGCGATTAGCTCAGTTGGATAGAGCGTTGGTCTCCGGAACCAAAGGCCGTGGGTTCAACTCCCGCATCGCCCACCATTTCTAATATAAAGGTGGATGTCAGTGATGAAAAAATGGATTGGTCCTTTTTTATCCCTCTTTCTCATTCTCATATTCAGTATAGGCCTGGTCTCCGGTTCTTTCTCCTTGTTGGAAAAAAGGAAACCGACGGAGACCAAAACAGAAGAATACCGGGTGACCCCCGTCCAGGATGAGAAAAACGGGGGAAACGGATCCTCACATGCTTTTGATTTTAAAAGAAATACAAAAAAAGTTGGATGAATGGCTGAAAGCGATCAATGAAAGGATTGAAAGCGAAGACATCACCCGATTTGAGGTTCGGTTTTTAGAGATTTTAAGAAACATCTTGGAGTGGATAAAAGAGAAGGTTGACGCGAAGGTCGAAGAGGGGGAAAAGGAGAAGCCAAAAGGGAAAAAAGGGAAAGGGCGGATCCGGGAAATTCACCAGAGGAATTGGACGTTCTCCAACATGGCATGAAAGAAGAGAAGGTATTGATCCCATCTCATGAGATTCGATTGGAAGGCCTCTTGAGTATTCAAGAGGCCTCTTCTTTTAGGGGTGGTGTCATCCTCTGCCATCCTCATCCGCAGTATGGTGGGGATATGGACCACCCTGTAGTGTCGACGGCTGTCGGAGGCAGCCTCTCAAGAAGGGTTCTCCACACTTCGCTTTAATTTTAGAGGGGTGGGTGGAAGTGAAGGATCTTATGGAGAGGGAATTGGGGAGAGGGAGGATGTGAAGGCCGCTGCAGAATATCTCTATTTAAGATTAAAGAATGACCATGTCCCTCTCATTCTGGTAGGATATTCTTTTGGAGCCTGGGCAGGTTTCCCCATTGCCATCGAGGATGAAAGATTTAAAGGCATGGTGGCCGTCGCCCCACCCCTTGAGATTTATAATTTTGAATTTTTAATGGGTTGTAAGAAGAAAAAGCTTTTCATTGTAGGGGATCGGGATTTTTTCTGCCCTCCCTCTGTGTTGAAGGAATGGTATCAACACATTGAAGAACCAAAATCTTTAGTCATTATTCCGGGGGCCGATCACTTCTTCCTTTTTCATACCCGTTATCTTATCCAACCCGCTTAAGAGAGTTTTTCAAGACTATTTAGGGTTCAAGGATTCAAGGGTTCATGGGTTCAGGTGTTCACTCATTTGAAATGTTTGCGTCGTAGCGTCCTTGCGTCTTAGTGCCTTAATGACCTAAAATCTAAATCATTTTCTTTTCCCTCGAACCCTAGGCCCCTTGACCCCTAGGACCCTAGAATTTTTTCAACCGTCCAGCCCAATCGATAAAATAAGAAGCGAAGGGAATAGGTTCGAAGCGTCCTTTCCATCACCTCACGGATCTTTTGGTCGTCTCCTGCATAAGCCAGAAAGAAACGCCAGCGGTCTGCTCGCGTGATCGGTAAACCAAGCCGTTTCCACTTCTCCACAGAACGATTGAGGCGGAGGAGATTTTTCATCATTCTCTGAACAGGGAGGATTGGTTTTCGATAGGAGCGATCAAAATCGATGAGAAGAATTTGGTCTCCTGCGACCAGAATGTTTTTAAGTTGGAGATCCCCATGGAAGAAACCGGCTTTGTGAAATTGACGGATAAGGAATCCGACAGACCGAATCGTTTTTCGCTTCAGGAGGAGATTTTCCTGGGTAGGTTGTGCTCCGATTTCTTGAAAGTATTGAGTTAAATCTTTGGCATGAGTGGCTTCTAAGGAGAGAAAATAGGCCTGATAAACCGAGAAGAAAACTCGATGGTGGATGGCTCCGATCGACTGTACCGTAGGGATTCCACAGGATCGGATTTCCTCTGTCATGGAGAGTTCTCGGAAGGATCGTGATCCGAAAAGGTAGAGACTACCTGTAATGGTCCGTAATAGCCCTCCATGCAAATATTGGCGGAGAACCATCCTTTTTCCATTCTCGAGGGGGATAGAAGGATGGAGAATTCGACCTTTAAGGATGCGAGAGGTTTGAGGGATTTTTTTGAGGAAAGCTTTTATATCATCAATCCCCTGCTGAAGAAGAAAGTTTTTATACTCTTCCTTCAACAGGAGAGAGACATTTCCTTTTTCAATGAGAGAAAATGAATGCGGGACTTGAATATTCTTAAACATTTTCGAATAAAGTAATGGAATCACCGAAATTTGTCAACTCACTAAATGGGCTGGCCATCCCCAGTTTTTCTTCTCCTGACCACTGGCCTGGCCAAACCCCTTTCCATGGCTTCATAAGGCCAGGCACCGGATGAATGGGTAACCAGCCCTTCAGAGTTTGGGGATTCCTAACTCTCATTGGAAACAACCTGCTCAACCCAAAGCGGTATTGGCCGATGAAGCCTCTCCGAGGGGCTTGACCAGGCCGTGTTGTTCCGGAGTCCTGTACGCCCTCAACTGTCTTGAGATATGCCAAGACATAGGCAGGCGGGTTGCATGAAGCTTTAGGGCGGCAACCTTTTAAGCGGTCGTATAGTCATTGGTCCGATGGTGAGTCAGCCAAATGACGATAAGACCACAAGACTATCTAACGATTTATAAATGACCGCATCCTAAAGCTTCGGAAGCTTGCCCGCCTATGTCATTCTGATTTCTTCACTCCTTAATGTGTTGAAAAACTGGGGGTGGGGAAGACTAAGTGGGAGTGAGTTAGCCCTCCATTTGACAAGGAGGATGGGTTTATTATATTTTTAATCGTCCATATTTCGATAAGATGGGAGAAAACCGTGGAATATGAACCTGTGATTGGCTTAGAAGTCCATGCCCAGCTCGAGACCCGATCGAAAATATTCTGCGGGTGCTCTACTGCTTTTGGTGAAGAACCCAATACCCAGACCTGTCCTGTCTGCACCGGACAACCCGGTTCTCTCCCTGTGGTCAATCGAAAGGCGGTGGAGTTTGCCATTAAATTAGGGTTGGCCACTTCTTGTCGAATTGCTCCGTTACAGTCTTTTTGCAAGAAAGAATTATTTTTATCCTGACCTTCCCAAGGGGTATCAGATCTCCATGTATGAATATCCTTTAGCGGAGCATGGCTTTATCGAAATCATGGTCGATGGGGAAAATAAGCGGATTCAGATCATCCGGATCCATATGGAGGAGGATGCGGGAAAATTGAAACATGGTGAAACTCCGGAGACCGAGTCATTCAGCTATGTGGATTTCAATCGCACAGGCGTCCCTTTAGTGGAGATTGTGAGCGGGCCGGATATCCGGTCCCCAGAGGAAGCAGGCGAATATTTAAGAGAACTTCGAGCTATCCTCCAATATCTGGAGATCTGCACAGGGGATATGGAGAAAGGAACTTTTCGATGTGATGCCAATGTCTCCGTCCGGCCAAAAGGACAGAAAGAATTCGGGACGAGAACAGAATTGAAGAACATGAACTCTTTCCGTCATGTGGAGAAGGCCTTGGAATATGAGATCAAGCGTCAGATTGCAGTGTTGGAGGAGCGGAGAGGAAGTGGTTCAAGAGACAAGACTCTGGGATGTCGATCAGGGGATTACGATTTCAATGAGAGGGAAAGAAGAGGCTCATGATTATCGCTATTTTCCTGACCCGGATCTCGTTCCTTTGAGGATCGATGAGAAATGGGTCGAAGAGATTCGTAAAAGCCTTCCGGAACTTCCGAGTGAAAAAAAGGAAAGATTTATAAAGCAATATGGAATACCCGAATATGATGCTAAAATACTCACTCTATCAAAGTCGTCGTCAGCCTATTATGAGGAAACTGTTAAATCTATTTCGATGAACCCAAGACCGTCAGCAACTGGATGATGGGAGATCTTTCCAGAGAGTTGAAACGGGATGAGAGAGAGATCGACCAATGTCCGGTAACCCCTCGACACCTGGCAGAAATGCTTTCTATGATCAAAGATGGGACGATCAGCGGAAAGATTGCCAAGGATGTTTTTGAAGAGATGTACCGGACAGGCGAACACCCGGAGAGGATTGTTCGAGACAAAGGTTGGATTCAAATACTTGATGAAGGGGAGATCGAAAAGGCCATTGAAAAAGCAATGGAGGCCAATCCAAAGCAGGTGGAGGATTATCGAAAAGGAAAAGAGAAAATCTTTGGTTTCTTTGTGGGAGAGGTGATGAAACAGACCAAAGGGAAGGCGAATCCTAAATTGGTCAATGAATTGCTAAGAAAGAAACTAAAAGGTTGAGGCTAAGGCTGAGGGTAAGAGCAAAATAAGTTTTTACCTGAACCTAAACCTTAGCCTCAACCTGCGATTAGGCGCTATGAAATTTAAAACCATTGAATGGAAGGGAGATCGGGTCAGGATTCTCGATCAGCGGAAACTTCCTCAGGAGGTCCGCTATGTCGATTGCCGGAATGCCTCTTCGGTGGCCAAGGCCATTCGAACGATGGCAATTCGTGGTGCGCCAGCCATCGGGGTAGCCGCTGCCATGGGTATTGCCCTCGCTGCGAAAAAAGTCCAATTCAGTAACCCCGGGCATTTCACCCAATCCACTGAAAAGGTTTGTCAACGAGATGAGACAGACCAGGCCTACGGCTGTCAACCTTTTTTGGGCTGTGAATCGAATGCAGAGGATATTAGATCAAGTTCATACTGACGGGGTTGAAAGGACCAGAACAAAGTTGGTGAAAGAAGCTTTACAAATTTACAAAGAGGATATTGAGGTCAACAGAAAAATCGGAGCTTACGGGAAAAGACTGATAAAGGATGGGGACGGAGTACTCACCCACTGCAATGCGGGAGCTTTAGCCACGGCTGGATATGGAACAGCGTTGGGGGTGATTTATGCGGCATGGGCTGAAGGGAAAAGATTCCATGTCTTTTCAGATGAAACGAGGCCCCAGCTTCAAGGAGCCAGACTGACGGCCTGGGAGTTGTTCCAGGAAAAGATACCCGTGAGCGTCATCACTGACAATATGGCAGGATGGCTGATGAAGGAAGGCAAGATCAATCTCGTCTTGGTCGGAGCGGATAGAATTGCACGAAATGGGGATACAGCCAACAAGATTGGAACCTACAGCCTTGCCGTTCTCTCAAAATATCACGGTGTCCCTTTCTATGTGGTCGCACCCATCTCCACACTCGATCTGACATTAGCTTCTGGATGGGATATTCCGATTGAAGAACGGGATATCAAAGAGGTGACCCATTTTCGAGGAAACCCCATCACTCCGAAAGGAGTAAGTGCCTTGAACCCCGCCTTCGATGTTACCCCTCATGGCTTGATTCATGCCATCATCACAGAAAAAGGGGTTGTCCGAAAACCTTTTGAAAGAGAGCTTGAAAAGCTCATAGAGGACAGGTAATGGTTAGGGTAAGGACGCCGGTTCTGTCGATAGGTAATGTCACTGGTGTTCTTGGACCGTTGCCCCTTGCCCAAAGACCAAACCGGCATCCTAACCTTAGCCCGTGAACTCCAAAGAGCCTTTGATGAGGAACCCATCATCACTCTACTCACCGATTTCGGCACGAAAGACCATTATGTGGCTTCGATGAAGGGTGTGATCTTGAGCATCAATCCCCAATGCACCCTCATTGATATTACCCATCAGGTGAGTCCACAAGATATACAAGAGGGGGCTTTCCTCCTGGCCAATAGTTATTCTTATTTCCCAAAGGGGACGATCCATCTCTCTGTGGTGGATCCTGGGGTAGGGGGGGCAGGGAAGCCGATTCTCCTTGTGACTCCGCATCATTTTTTTATAGGTCCTGATAATGGTCTCTTTACTCTCGTTGCACAGAGAGAAAAGGTGAAGAAGATCATCGTCCTCACCCAACAGAAATATTTTCTTCCAAAACTCAGCACGACATTTCATGGAAGAGACATCTTTGCTCCGGTGGCAGCCCATCTCTCCTTGGGTATTCAGCCAAATGCCTTCGGATATCAAACTCATTCATGGGTAAAAATCGGATTCGGAAAACCCGCGATCGGGGAAGGGAAATTATTAGGAGAGGTTCTCCATATCGATGCCTTTGGCAACCTCATCAGCAATATTGATGAAAAAATATTTTTTCGGTGTACGAAGGGTCACCCTTATGTGATTTGGATAGGGAAGAAGAAGATACATGGTTTGGGAAAGGGATACTGGGAAGGAAAGCCAGGTGAACCGATGGCCCTTTTTGGGAGTAGCGGTTATTTAGAAATATCGATGAACGAGGGGAATGCTCAAAAGACATTGAAAGCGAAAAGAGGGGATCCCATTCAGGTTGACATAGAGACTTAAGCATAGGGCATGGAGCATCGTGTTTAAACCCCTTACACCTTGCGCTTTGCACCTTACGGATGAAGGAGTTCGTAATGATTTCAAAAAAGGGTCAAGAGATTCCTCCGTTTCTCGTCATGGATGTTCTGGAGAAGGCTCAAGAGCTGGAGAGGAATGGGGAGCACATCATTCATTTGGAAGTCGGGGAGCCGGATTTCGATACTCCGGAGTGTATCAATGAAGCTTGTTATCGTGCGATTTGCGAAGGGAAAACCCATTACACGCACAGCTTGGGTTTGATCGAACTGAGGGAAGCCATCGCTGAGGATTACTGGAATAAGTATAAGGTGAAAGTGTCACCTGAACAAATTCTCATCGCCTCAGGAACTTCTCCGGCGATGCTTCTTCTCTTCGCGGCCCTGTTGGAACCGAACGACGAGGTGATCCTCTCCAATCCCTATTATCCGTGCTATCCCAATATCATTCAGTTTGTCGACGGAGTTCCTGTCTTTGTCAAGGTGTTGGAAGAGGAAGGCTTCCAATATCTGCCTGAAATGATCGAAGAGAAACTGAGCCCGAAAGTAAAAGGAATTATGATCAATTCACCTTCCAATCCCACTGGAAATGTGATGCCACCGGAGAGGATGAAGGCGATTGCAAAATTTTATCCCTTTATCATTTCCGATGAAATCTACCATGGACTGGTCTATGAAGGGGAGGTCCATTCGATTCTCGAATTCACGGATCGTGCTTTTGTCATCAACGGGTTTTCAAAACTCTATGCGATGACTGGATGGAGGCTGGGATATCTCATTGCGCCCAAGGAGTTCATAAGGCCCATGCAAAAAATTCAGCAGAATCTTTTCATCTCTGCCAGTTCTTTTGCCCAATGGGGTGCCCTGGCTGGCCTGAAGGAGGCCGAGAGAGATGTTCAGAAGATGAGGGAAACTTATAATCAGCGACGCCGTTTTTTAATCCCCAGACTTAGGGAGATAGGGTTTGGAATCACAGTGGAACCCACAGGAGCTTTTTATATATTGGCCAATGCAAAAAGATTTTCCAGCGATTCCTATCGCTTCGCCTTTGACATCCTGAACGAGGCCAAGGTCGGTGTGGCGCCCGGCATCGATTTTGGGTCGAATGCAGAGGGATATATTCGATTTTGCTATGCCAATTCCTTGGACAATATCGAAGAAGGGATGAATAGGCTCGAACGGTATCTGGAACGTTACAAGTAATAAATTAGGCAAAGAGCAAAGCACCTGCCTTTGGTAGGCAGGCATGGCGCCTAGGAGCCCTCGGATCCCTGCCTTACCGTTAAGCCAGGACATGGCCCCTTGAACCCTCTAAATCAGGGCACGATCTTTTCGATTTGACCTTTGTTTACCTTCAGGATCGAGAGGCGTTCGAATCGCTTTTCCATCTTCGCCAAAACCTTTCAGAGCCAGAAACTCCTTGAAAATTTTGGACCTGCGGATAAGTTCTTCTTTCAACTTTGGAGAGGGGAGGAAACCAATTTGGAATGGAGAATATCCTTTATAAATTTAGCCCCATCGTAACCGAGGGCTTCGAGAGTCTCAGGATCCCTCTGATAGGTTTTTCGAAATTCTTCGACAAAATGGGCAACCAGAGGGGAAGGGTCTCTTTTAAAAAAGGCATCGACAAAGATGGCTCCTTCGGCTGCTTTCCCAGCCGTAGAAATCAGGCCTGGGCCATTCCATGCATTCGTCCCCAAAAAAGTTCCTTTTATATCATAATAAGACATTTGGGAAAGAATCATGGCCACACGATCATGAGTGTCGGGAATGAAAATTCCATCTACGGAGTGAAGAGATTTGAACTCCTCTTCTTTTTTTCTCTTGAGCAGATGTGGTTGGAGGAGTTTCAATCTTAAAGAATCCTTTAATCTCCTGACTGAAATCCGTTTGATCCTCCTGATAAATCACAACCCCTGAAATTTTTCCTCCTCTTCGGGACACCTCCTGAACAAAAAGATTTTTGAAATGGAGTCCATAAGGAGAATTTGGATAAAAGACAGCAAAAGTTCGAAGGTTCAACTCTTTGGTCGCATAGTCAACAAGGGTTTGGACCTGATCTAGAAGGGGTGAGAGAATTCTGAAAAAGGAAATCACCCTTTGATCTCCTTTTGGGAGAAGGTAAGAAGGGGAACTTTCATCTGTTGAGCCTTCTTGGCGGCTCTCTCAACGTGTTGCTGAGGAGAGGGCCGAGGATGGCGATCACCTTTTCTTTGGTCGCCAACTCCTCAACCGCTTTTTCCGCTTCCCAAGGACTTCCTTTTGAATCTCGGATGGATAATGAAATCAGAGGAATTTTCCCGGCAGGATTCCATTTCTTTGATAGCCAGTTGAATTCCTTGCAGCACTCTTTCTCCAAAAGGTTGATAGGACCCGCTCAGAGGAAGAATCACTCCCACCGTATATTTGGATTTGGGAGGAAGGGGATCGATTCTGAGAGTTCTTTGGCTAAAGGTCCATAATCCATCCCTCGATACTCTTTTTCCAAATCCGTGAGAATCTTTCTGGCGAGGGAATCGTTTCCTTGCTGTTTGGCCGCTTGGGCCAATTTCAATTTTGCATAACCTCCTGCATAGGCCCCACGGTAGAGAGATTCGATCGGATTTAATTCCTCTTCGGCATCATAGGTGTCGATGATGGATCTCACCTTTTTCTTCAAGCTCTTCGTGGGGTTGACCGGCAACAAGGAGTCCTTTTCCATACCAATGGAGAGCATTGAGTCGATCCTTCAATTCAAGGTGGTTGTCTCCTAAGAGAGTGAAGACTTGGACCATCCTGGTCGGAGCGAGGAAGGTGGGCAGAAGTTCGTTGAGAATTCGAATGGCATCCTTTGGTCTTTTGAGTTGGGTGTAACAGATTCCCATCCTAAATTTGGCTTCATTGAAAAGAGGACTCTTTGGGAAATTCGGTGATTAACCTCTTGAAACGCCAGAGGGCTCTTTCGGTATCCCCTTTTGAGAGGAGAATCTCGCCTTCGCGAAAGAGAGAGGCATCATCCGGTTGAGAAGAAGGATTGGGCGAAGGCGAGGCTTTGACAGCGAAGAGCAGAAGAAGGGAAAGAGGAGGATTTTCCATCCTCTAATCCCTTTGAATGATTCGATTGGGGTGACATAATAAATTTCAGGTAAATTGCGATAGTGTTCGTTGAAATCAATTCCATACCCTACAATAAAGACATCATCCACATCGATTCCCAGATAGTCCGCCTCGATCTCCACCTCTCGACGGGCTTTCTTATCCAAAAGGGCACATATTTTTACGGAGCGAGGATTTGAAAGGATGAAACGATCTTTTAAAAACTGAAGCGTGTGGCCACTGTCAATAATATCTTCGACGATGAGAACATCCTTGCCTTCGATGGGGAGCTCAATATCTTTCGTGATCTCAATTCTTCCGGAAGTCTTCATTCCGGATCCGTAACTGGCCAATCGCACAAAATCGATTTTCACAGGGATCTCGAGATGGCGGATCAAGATCAGAGAGAAACATGAAGGCCCCTTTCAGGATACAGACCAGGATCAATTCCTTCCCGACATAATCCCGGGAAATTTGGTCCGCCAAGTTTTTTACGATCGAGGTAATTTCCTCTGCAGTGAGCAGGCGATTTAGACGGTATTGATCCATAGTCTTTACTTAGAAAATAGGTTTTAAAACCCTAACCTTTTGCCTTTACCCATACTGGCCTCCTCGCCATTACCTTACCCTTAAACCAAGGACCATTTCATTATTCGGAGGTAACGAATCTGCCATCAAAGATTACAGGGCGTGTTCTAAGACCACAATCTCCATCTGCTGAGGAAGCGCTGCTTTCTCGAAAACCACCTCACTGGATTGTGGTCGCTTTAGATTCGATTTTCCCTTTAAAAAGTCTTCCACCGGGGCAATGGGAAATCCGCATTTCTCCGTCTTGAAATGCATGGGGATGAGGATTTTTGGTTTGATCTGTTCAGCGACACGGGTGGCTTCTTTGGAATCAATGGTGAAAAACCCACCGACTGGAATTAAAAGAATGTCCACCGGGCCGATCTCAGCCAATTCTTTATCGCTCAAGAGTATGGCCCAGGTCTCCCAAGTGGCAGAGCTGAATTTGGTCGATCTTGAGGGTGAAGATGGTATTGGTTCCCCGTTCGCTTCCCTTCGAAGGATCATGGTAGGTGGGGATGCCTTTCATCGAAATTCCTTTTATGGTCTTCGAGCCACTTCCCTTGACGATCTGGGGAGTTCCTGGAAGGTCCTTCGTATAATTATGATCAGCATGATCATGACTGGTTAGGACAATATCCGCCTGATCTTTGATCTTTCCGTAAGAAAGCTGACCCCCAAAGGCCCCAGGTTCGTAAGGGTCAATCATAATCTTCAGTCCCCTGATCGGATGTGATCAAAAAGGCTGCATGTCCATACCATTTGATCTTCATTTAAACCCTCCTCTGTTTATAAAAGTGTTTTTAGTATAATCGGGTAAACAATAACTCAAAGTCAACTTTCTTTTCAACTCACTAACTCGTAACTCATAACTCTTAACTCTTTCTTTTTAACTTATTTTTGACCGCTCTCTTTTTCCCTTCAAGGGTGCCTTTCTTATCTCTTCGATCATCAATCTTTAAGGTAGTCAAAACCCGGAGGGCTCCTTTTTTGAAAGGAGCCTGGTGCATTTTGAAGGGCGATCTTCAATAGATCTTTGAGGTCTCCCTCGATATTGGTTCCCATTGAGGAAAGTTCGTAACGGACCTTTTCCTTTTTCAAAATGCGAAGGCAATCGGCCACATAAGAACTGAGGCTCGTATCGCTTGTACCAATTGGGACCACGCTGATTTCTAAAATGGCCATGAGTCTCCTCCCTTTGGAATGACAGATTCAAAAACCCTCAACAAGGATAATTAAAATTATCATCCACTGAAGGAGTTGTCAATGATATTGAAACTACAATATTAAAAACCAGCAAAAATTTATTTTTGTTTTTAATAAAGATAATATATAATGATTTTGAACGACATGAACCAGCCACAAGAGATTTCAGGAATGATCGCTTTTTCTGCAGGACTTCTCTCCTTCGTCTCGCCCTGCGTCCTCCCTTTGGTTCCTTCTTACATTACTTACATCACCGGAGTTTCCTTCAAAGAACTTACAGATGTTGAAGCCAAGTCAAGGCTGAGATGGGCGACCATTTTCCATTCCTTATTTTTCATCATGGGGTTTTCATTGATTTTTATCCTGATGGGTGCCTCTGCCTCTTATCTGGGACAGTTATTGGCCCAATATCAATACTGGATCATGAAAGGGGGAGGGGTGCTGATCATCCTTCTGGGTATCCACTTCACCGGGATCATCAACATTCCTTTTCTGCAGATGGAGAAACGGTTTGAAATGAGGAAAAAGCCCCTGGGTTATGTGGGTTCTTTTCTGGTGGGGATCGCTTTTGCAGCAGGGTGGACTCCCTGTATCGGACCGATCCTCTCCACCATCCTCATCTATGCCAGCACATCAAAGAGTTTTACGACAGGCATTCTACTTTTGACGTACTATTCGATTGGCCTGGGAATTCCGTTTTTTCTTTCCTCCCTGGCTTTTAATTCATTCCTCTCCGCCTTCGATAAAATAAAACGGTATATGAGAGTGATTACCATCGTGAGTGGTCTTTTTCTGATCGGCATTGGGATTCTTTTCCTGACCGATACACTTCAGGAGATCAATTCCTACCTGAATACCCTGAGCAATCCCTAACACGGTTTAATGAGTCTGTCAGAGAGTTTATTGAGTTCTCGTTCTCGTAGAGTAAACCCAATCTAGGATACTGAGCAAACTTTAGCTTCCGCTATGCCCTCTGCGCTTTGCCGAATTTTATTGTCTGATGCTCATCAGGGTGAAGATTCCGGCCAGACCGAAGAGGAGGGTAGGAATCCAAGCGGAAAGAAAGGGAGCGAGGACTCCCGATTTCCCAAAGGAGAGGAAGACATAAAAGGTGACGCCATAGGCAAATCCGATCATGACGCTGATTCCGATGCTCAAGGCGACCCCTCCTGATCGACCCGTCTTCAGGGCAAAAGGGACACCGATCAGGATCATGATCAAGTTTAAGAAAGGGTAGGAGAGTTTGGAATAAAGATCCACCAGATAACGGGTTGAATCATAACCAGCGGATTGGATCTTTTGGATATAGGTCCGAAGTTCTGTATAACTCATTTCTCGTGACTGGCGCTCGATGTTTTGAAAGGATTCCCAAGTCTCCGACAGGGAAAGTTCTAACTCCTTAAAAGGGGTCGTCTCGATGGAGCCCTCCTCATCAAAATCTCTCACCGTACCATTGGAAAATTTCCATTTCCCATCGATCCATTTTACTTCCTTAGCATCGATCCGTTGAATACATCGAAACTGGTCGTCAAATTCATAGAGAGTGAATCCCTTTAAGGCTTTTTCCTTCGGATCGAGCAGTTGAATGTTAAAGATATGGTGATCGCTGCGATACCAGATCTTGTAATTTTTGAAGAAACTCGCAGGCGTTTCCTTTTTTACCTGGACAGAGAGAAGATATCGGGTCTTCTGATTGGCATGTGGAACAAGATACTCATTGCCCAGGAAAGAACATAGACTAATGAAAAGAGCAATGAAAAACAATGGGAAGGTGATTCGATAAAGGCTGACCCCTCCTGCTTTCATGGCGGTGATCTCACTATGTCGGGAAAGTGTGCCAAGGGTGAGGAGGGTGGCGAGCAACACCGCATAGGGAAGGGTCCATTGGAAAATGACCTCAGGGAGTCTTATAGAGGAGGTATTAGAAAGATAAGATAGAAAGGAGCTTGATATTTGATGAAAAGATCCATCTTCTGGAAGAAGAGGACAATCATATAGATGAGGATCAGGCTGCTCAGGCTCAGGCTGAAGATCTTCAGATATTCCCGGATGACATATCGGTGAAGGACACGGTGACTTTCAAACATCTTTAAAAAGTCCTTTCCACTTCCGTTGAATGAGATCGAGTCCTTCATTCAACCAGACCAATGGTTTAAAAGGAGATTCATTGGCCGCCTTGACGAGGAGATAGATGCCGAGACCAAAGAAAAGAAGATTGGGTGTCCAACCCGCCAAGAAGGGGGGATTGTTTTTCTCATGGCAAGGATTTCTGAGGCGGTGAGGGAGATATAGTAAGTCAAGAGGATGAGAATGCTGAGGATAAATCCATAAGACCTTCCCGAACGACGGGGTTGAATTCCCAAGGGAACGCCGATCAAACCGAAGACGATGCAGGCGAAGGGAATGGCATATCGCTTGTGGAGTTCTACCTCCTGAGAGGTGGTATCCTAACCCATATGTCTTCATCTTTCTTATCTTCTCTTTAATCTCATCAATCGACATCTCATGTTCTTTAAGCTTTCTCCCCAGGCGGCAAAGGTCTTTGCCAATTCGAGTCTTAAATCATAGGTATCGAATTGCATTTTTTGATAGACCTTCGTCTTGGATTCAAACCGATGGATATCTCCTCTAAGGAGCCTCAAGATGACCTCCTGAGATTTCGGGATTGCTGACAAGAAAACCTTCTTTGGCAAAGATCGTATGGACCTTCTCCTTGTCTCTCTCATCATAAATCAAAATTCCCTCCATCTTTTTCCCTTGAATGGGAACCTTATCGACATAGACGACGAGACCATCGAACATATCATTAAAGACGCGTTCCTTGATTTCGATGTCCGCCTTGGATTGGGCAATCAGATAGAGCGTTGCCATAAATCCACGGTTTCCCCAGGGGAGGCCATAAAAGACCAAAAAGGTGGTGAGGAGATAAGCACAAATGGAGAGAAGAGAGATAGGGAAAAAGAGTTGATACAGACTCACTCCAGAGGCCTTAAAAGCAGTAATTTCACTATCTCCGGAGAGCCTTCCAAAGGAGAGGAGCGTCCCCAAGAGAAAGGCCATTGGAATGGTGAAGATCAGAAACGAAGGGGAGATGAAAAAGAGGAGCATTAAAATCTGGGAGAGGCTGACTCCTCTGTGACAATTAATTCAATGAGTTTGAGAATTTTATCCATCAGGAGGATCATCGTAAAGGTCAACAGGCCGATGAGAAAGATGGGAAGAGTTTCTTTAAGGATATAAAGGTAGGTGGTTTTTCTCATTTTTGGATATTCTAAGGGACAGAGGATGGTTGTCAACCTTTCGACTTCCTTTGACCATTTCCAGTTTTTCAACTTATTAGAGGAGTGACTGATAGTTAGAACGACATAGGCAGACCTGCCTACCGGTAGGCAGGTCTGCCTATGTCTTGGCATATCTTAGCGACAGTTTTCAGAGAGTTCGTGGCCCCAGGACAGCGGTCAGGAAGTGGGAGGGGTTGACAAATTTCAATGGATGGATTAAAAATGAATGAGATCGCGGGGTGGAGCAGTCCGGTAGCTCGTCGGGCTCATAACCCGAAGGTCGCTAGTTCAAATCTAGCCCCCGCTACCAAATATATCAAGGGGTTGCGATTTCTGTCGTGACCCCTTTTTTGTGCTCAGTTGCCACTGCGTTACCAAAATAAAAAAGAATTCCCCGTTAGGGCGGGGTAACGTACTTTTTAAATTTCCTCCTGAGTTATAAAAATTGGATTGTCTCCCCATTTGTTTCTGTTTCGATGAAAAACATATCATTGAGGTTTAAGTTGTTACCAAAATATTTTTCACCCCAATTCAAAACCGATTCCTTGGTTATTCTTGTAGGGTTCTTTCTTCTTTCTGGCAAAACCCCAATGATCTGATAACCCTTTACCGGATCACGCCAATAGAATTCATAAACCATCATCGTCAAAACGTTTCACTCCACTCTTTAGCATCATCCATTTAAGCCGTTTTTGAGGAAGAACCTTTTGGCAGATGATCCTGATTCAAAAAAGACTTCCTCATCCATATTTTTTCCCTGTAAATACCTTTTAATATGGATTCCTGTTGCTCTGTTAACTTACCATGCTCAAAGAAATATCTTTTCACCGCTTCGACAAATTGCTTTTCCCTAAATGTTAATGCCTCTTGCTCTAATAAGAAGAGGGGACCATTAAATCGTCGTCGATCCATGGTAACACTCAATTCGTTTCAGTTTATCTTTTTGAAAATCTTGATTCTAATACCTCATAGAAGTTAATCAATCCTTTTTCTAAAGCACAAACAATGACGGATGATACATTCGGGGCGTTTAATTTTCTCATGAGTCGAAGCTGGTTTTCTCTTACCGCTTTTTCACTCATATAAAGCTCATTCGCAATCTCTTGGTTCTTATACCCTTCTGCAATAAGGTTTAGTATTGTTCGTTCATGTGGAGTAAAAATTTGGGGGTCTTCTTTTGATTGCCTTAGCTTCATCTAAATCATCCCTCCTCCCCAATCAAGCTAAATCTGATATTCATTGCTATTCGATAAATACCTCCACCATAAATATTACAAGTTCTATGCCAAGGTTAGATTTTACGGGAATTAACATGTTTTAATTGGAATTTATTCAAATTCATTAAACCCTTCTAATAAGGAGGAAATGATTTTCCATATTTTCCTAATTTACTTCCATATTCTTTTAGATAAAAACCTAAATGGCTGCCTAAATCGCGTAAAGGGTTTTTTCCCCTTCAACAAAAAAGGCAGGGTCGTTTCTGACTCTGCCTTTGCCCTCCTCAAATCTTAAATGAATCTAAGTGATCCGCCTACCCAAAACAATGACCGATGCTCTGGGGTTAACAATTTATAAAACACCGATTGATTCTGTTTCAATTTCTACTTGAATGAAAAATATATCATCAAGGTTCAAATTGTTGCTAAAATATTTTTTCACCCAGTTCATAACCGATTCCTGAGTTATTCTTTCAGGGTTTTCTCTTCTTTCTGGTAATATTCCAATGAGCTGGTAACCTTTCATTGCGTTATGCCAATAAAACTCATAGGCTATCATATTTAGAATTTCTCTCGGATGGGTTGATAGAAAATAAACTTGAAAAAATAAAACAGGGCTATTTTATGCTCGGATTTTATCCCTAATAAATAGAAGCAAAATAAGTGCCATCAATATAACTTATTGAATTTAATGAATTTAAAATATAACGAAGGGTTTTGTTTTGTAAATGTTTCTAACAGTGCCAGAGGAAAGCATTATCCTAAATGGTGGGAAGTATCTGAAATAAATTAATTTTTAGTAAAGTTCAGGAAACGTAAAGAAAACCGACATTCATCCGCTAAATTTACCCCGTTAGAAATTTTTCATTGATAACCAGGAGTTCCCTTTGGCAACCTACTTCTAACGGGGTTTACTTTATTTTCTTCCTCTTCATTTCTTCGACTTCAATATCCACCTGTTTGAGTTTCTGAATGAGACGGTTTAACTCCTCATTTTCCTGGAGAATCCCCATACAGATCTTGGCCTGTTCGACCAGGGGGCTTTTGGGGTAGCTCTTTAGTAGCTTATTGAAAAACTCGATTGACTTTTCAAGATCCCTCTGGGGATTTCCAAAATGGGCGTAAATAAGTCCCAAATTGAAAAGGGCTTCGTCTTTTGGAGATCGAGGGTCAGACAAAGACAGGATCTTCTGGTTTTCCCCAACTGCCCCCTCATAATTTCCCTGAGCGAGGAGCTTATGGCCTTGAATCAAATATTCTCGACCCATTCCTTGTTCTTCAAATCTTGTTTCAGGAGGTTTTCCCTTTTGGAGTTCCTGTAAGGCCCGTTTTATTTTTTCCATGTTCTGAATCGTTTCATATAATCTTTCAATCTTTTTGATAGATTCCACACTTTCCATGAGAACACCCACCCAGATTTTAGCTTGTTCCACGAGATGACTTTCAGGGTATTCATTCAAAATTCTAAGAAAAAAATCGATGGATTTTTTGTAATCTCTCTTGGGGTTTCCAAAATGAACATAAACCATGGCGATGTTGAAAAGTGCTTGGTCTTCTGGAGGTTGGCGAGGAGAAAGAGAAAGAACCTTCTCGTATTCGATGAGAGCCCCCTCAAAATCCTTTTGGGAGAGAAGTTTTTGACCGCGCGAAAGATACTCCTGTGCTTCCTCCGGCGGCTTAGAATCCATGACCGTCGGCTTAGAGCCCTTGATCAGAGCACAGTTAAAAAGTAAAAGAGATATCAAGTAGGCAAGAAAAAGATAAATGTACTTCCATGCCCGAGCTGGCTCTCTGCCCATATCTTACCACCATGATGAGTTATGATTTGTTTAGCAATGGCTAATCCCAATCCTGTGCCCTGGGTAAGGAGTGCTCTGTCAGTGATGACCTGTTGGAATTTCTCAAAAATGGTAATGAGATTTTCTTTTGGTATACCAGGGCCCGTGTCTGCAATGGAGACTTCCACCCCATGGTCGGCAGAGCGAGCGGATACCTTGACACGACCTCCTTCAGGAGTGAATTTAACTGCATTGCCGATGATATTTCGCAGTGCCTGAAGAATCCTTTCGCTATCCATCTTTACAATAGGCAATCCTTCCGTGACCATGATTTCGAGAACGATTTTTTTAGAGTCAACGAGAGGCCCCAGCTCCTTGAGGGTTTGGTTAATCAAAGGAGTAATATTTTGAGGTTGCAGATGAAACGACATCATTCCTGCTTCCATCTTCGAAAGGTCTAATAAAGAATTAACCAAACCGATTAACCGATAGCTTTCCTTTTCAATCACTGTCAAGAGTTCTTTTTGTCCCTCCGTAACAGGCCCTTCAGCCCCATCCCGGAGGAGGTCCATTCCCATCTTGATCGTTGAGAGAGGAGTGCGTAGCTCATGGGTGATAAAAGAGAAAAATTCAGATTTCATTTTATCTAATTCATTCAACTTGTTACACATGAGGTTGAAAGCCCCTGCCAACTCTGCCAATTCGGGTGGAGAAGAGAGATTGAGATTCCCCTTAAAATTCCCTTGTCCAATTTCCTTGGTCTTCTTTTTCAAGATGGAGACAGGTATCGTAATGCTTCGATTGATGAATAAAGAGACAAGAATCCCGGTGATCATAAAGGCTCCTGTCATCACCATACCCATTTGACGAAGTTCCATTCCGATCTCATGCAAAATTTTTATCTTATCCGTCGCATTTTGCCTGATGGTCGTTTTCAATTTTTCAATTTCACTGATGATGGAATGAGTGACCTCTTCTTTCTTTTGATTGAACGATAGCTGGGTATCAGGGTATCCCGCTTTTAGATAATCCACTTCTTCACGCATCAATGATTGATAATTCTGATAAAACTCCTTGATGTTCTTCAAAGAGAGCTGAGCTTGGGAGAAGTCTGCCAGGGGTGTCATTTCTTCGAGAGTTCGATCAAAATCATTCTTAAGTCGCAGGAACTCATTGTAGAATATTTCGTCTTTAGAGATGATAAACTTCTTTTCATATCGTACCTGTGAGTAGATATGGTCTAAAAGTTTCTCCGAATAGTCCAGCATTTGGTTATTGATGTTGAGGATCGATTGGGTGACTTTATTGATTTCCCCCATTTGGTAAAATGTGTACGTCCCCATGGCTATGACTAAAACGATGAGGATCAGATACCCAGTTAGAACCCTTGAAAAGATGGTCAATTTCTTCATTTTGCGAGGCCCCTCTGCAGAAAGGAGCAAATGTGATGAAAGGGAATCACCTTCCCATTCCTAATTGACTTTTAAAAAAGATTTTTCCGGCATTTCTATGGGACCTGTCTTTATTCCCCCCTTTGCGAAAGGGGAGATGATAGAGGGGTTACCTTCAGCATCAGTCTCAGCCAGAACGCTTTTAGATTTCAAGCAATACCTCATGGTTCCAAAACCGAATTACGTCAATTGCCTGGGCTTTCAAATATTCTGAACGGGCTGAATCATACTCTCTTATTCCTCGCACTGGTTGTGTTGTCCACCATCTAATTCTACTGCAAGCTTCATGGTCGGACAGTAAAAGTCTAAAATATAAGGACCGATGCTTACTGTCGAAAAAATTTCATATCATAGAACTGCCTGTTTCGCAAGTGTGCCCAGAGGACCTTCTCCGCCTCGGTTTGATTGCGCCTCAACTCTCGTCGACGTTGCTTTAATGTCGGATCATTCCGCAAGAATTTCATAACTTCCTTAACCCCCTCATCCCCCCTTAATGTCAAAGGGGGGAATAATAAGGTTACGCCCTTTCTAAGGGAGGAAATAGTCATGAATGCATATCCATTTTAAGGGCAATTTTACCAACTCAGCTCGCGATAGGGCTTTCCAGAATTATTATACCACAAAGACAAGACAATCATTGCCGGACGATGAATTCACACCCATAACCTATGGGTTGATGATAAATGCCAAATCATTTTAAGAGGTGGCGATTTCGGCTGTAACCCCCCATCATTTTTCCACACCATCATTTTCCCAGTTGAACAAAATAAATTTTTGTTCTAAGATACTGTTTTATATGGAGACGATGAGAAGAAAAATCTTAGTGGTGGATGACAATGTAGAATTTGTTGGTCTGCTTAGGCGGTTGCTGGAAAATAAAGATTTCCAGGTTTCCGTTGCCTTGGATGGAAAGACGGCTATCGAAAAAGCAATGTCGGATGATCCAGAAATGGTTCTTCTCGATCTGAAATTACCCGATTTGCCTGGAGAGGAAATATTAAAAAGAATTAAAGAAATTAATAAAGATATTGCCATCATCATTGTAACAGGGTTTGGAGGCGAACAGGTTGCGGTCGATTTAATGAGAAAAGGGGCAATCGACTTTCTCTCGAAGCCCCTTGAGAGAGAAGTCCTTTATTCGGCGATAAAGAACGCCTTAGAAATCCGGGACGCCCAAATTGAAGATAGACAGTTTGAGCGATACCCCACCCTTGAAAGGTTCTTCCCGTTTCTAGCTCATGAGATTCGGAATCCCCTCCATGCCATTTCAGGAGCCCTCACGATCATTCGGAGACGATCAGATTTAAAAGATGAGGTTCTTGGCCAATCGATAAAAATTATCAATGAAGAGGTTCAACATTTAAACGAATTTGTTCAGGAATGTCTGAATTTTGTGCGACCTCCCGATAGGGTCCGTTTTATCGAAGTGGATATGAACGAGCTCCTCTCGGTCGTGATGAATATTGTCTCCCACATGTATGAATCCGAATCTAAAAAAATCAAGGTCATTAGAGAGTTGGACCCTCACCTTCCAAAAACTTTCGCCAATTACGAGGAGATTAAACAGGCGTTTTTAAATATTGTGAGAAATGCTTTTGAGGCGATGCCCGAAGAAGGAGAATTCACCATTGAGACATGCTGTAAAGCGGAATCCGCCACACACGTAGAAGTAATTTTTAAAGATAATGGGATAGGCATCAAGCCAGAAAACATAAAATCCCTTTTCAAACCCTTTTTTACCACCAAACTCAGGGGAACCGGTTTGGGATTGGCCATCAGCCGTAGAATCATTGTTGAGCGGCATAATGGGAAAATTCAAATAGAGAGCGAAGAAGCGAAAGGGACCACCATAAAAATTGAATTGCCCATCGGCCGCAGGTTAGGAGATAAGTAAGTGTCTCATCCCTCTATTTTGGTTGTCGATGACGAGCCCAATTCCCTTTTTGGCATTTGTCAGGTATTAACGGACGAGGGATTTCATACGCTTTCAGCTGAAAACGGGAAAAAGGCGTTAGAAATACTCCAGACCGATTTGGTTAATTGTATCGTCACGGATGTTAAGATGCCTGACCTCACCGGAATGGAACTCCTTTTAGAGGTTAAAAAAACCCACCCTCACATTCCAGTGATCCTGATCACCGCTTACGGTTCCGTGACGATGGCCGTTGAGGCATTGAAAAAGGGTGCCTTCTATTTCTTTGAAAAACCTATTTTTGATAAATTGGAAAGGTTTTTTATTATCATCCGGCAGGCCCTCAAGACCCAGGAAATGGAAAAGGAGATCGATTATTTAAGAAAAGAGGTGACTGAAAAATATTCCTTTCCCCATATCATCGGCAATCACCCAAAAATGCTGGAGATTTTTGAAATCATAAGAAAAATTGCCGAGACCGATGCGACGGTTTTGATCCAGGGGGAGAGCGGGACTGGAAAAGATCTCATCGCAAAGACCATCCATTACAACAGTCTGAGAAGGAAAAAGCCCTTGGTCACAGTCAATTGTGGCGCTTTGACCGAAAGTCTTCTCACCAGTGAACTATTTGGTCATAAGAAAGGGTCCTTTACAGGGGCTGTCAAAGATAACATTGGCCGTTTCCAAGCTGCAGACGGAGGGACATTGGTCTTAGATGAAATTGGTGAGATCCCCATGAATTTTCAAAAGACACTTTTAAGGGTGATCGAAGAGAAGGAGTTTGAAAGGGTTGGAGAGAGCCAACCGACAAAAGTGGATATCCGGATTATTTCAACCACCAACCGAAATCTTCAACAGGAGGTAACCAAAGGGAATTTCAGGGAGGATCTTTTTCATAGACTGAGTATCGTTCCCGTTACGATTCCCCCCCTGAGAGAACGGATTTCAGATATACCTTTGCTGGTCGACCATTATCTTAAAAAATTTCAGAAGGGGAAAATATCTCTTAAAATTGAACCCGATGTGATAGAACAGTTAAAAACGTTTTCTTGGTCTGGAAATGTTAGAGAGTTGGCAAATATCATTCAACAGATGGCGGTATTTTGTGGAGGAAATACCATTACGATCGATGGTCTTCCCCCCCATCTTTTTCTAAAAGATGGAGTGGAACAGAGGAAAGAGGGGGGAAGACTCCAATTAATGAAGATGGTTTCTGATTTAGAGAAGAAGTGGATTGTTAGCAAGCTCAAGGAGGCCGATTGGAACCAAGAAAAAACGGCAAAACTTTTGGGAATCACCCGAAAAATGCTTACGAATCGAATCAACAAATATCATATCAAGCCGCAAAAGAATAGATTGGGCAATCCTAAGAGTTGGCAGTAAATTTGCAGGAAAAATAATGATGCCCTATCATTGGATTCTACTCATTGACCCATTCAAAAACCTCCTCAATGCCTACCGAATGATTTTAGGAGAAGAAAAATATCAGGTTGATACGACATCAAATTTAAAGGATGCTTATGAATTTTTAAAGAAAAGACAATATTCTGTAATCATTACAGAATATATTCCTCCCTTTGAAACAACCGATTATTTTATATATTGGGTGAAAAAGAACTCTCCCGAAACCTATATTCTGATCGTTACCAACGCAACTATCGATGAAAAAACTTATGAAAAACTTTTTACGATCGGAGTGGATTATATTATTTTAAAACCCTACTCCCCAGAAAAAATTCTTGTTCATATTAAGAAGGGTTTGAAGCAAAGGGGTTTGGTCCTTAAAATGCGAGAGTTGGAAAGGCTTAACCTGCTTGAACCAATCACCCAAAAGATTCAAGGACTTATATTCAACACACTCTTTTTTAAAAGATGCCTTCGTCAAGAAATTAAGAAGGCAAAGCGGCATCACCATCCTTTTTCTCTGTTATTGATACAAATGCCAAAGAAGAATGAAATAGGCGATCACTTTGACAGTTTTTATACGGAACTTGTAAAAATTGTCAAAAGACATACAAGAGAAGAAGATATGGTTGGTAAAAGTAATGGTGAAATAGGTATCCTTCTCCCCGAAACAGATCAGATCGGTTCTCAGGCTCTCATGCTCAAAGGCTTTCGAATTTGATTAAAAATTATCCTTCCTTCAAATCCGACAACGTTTTGGAAACGTCTGCCCAAAACCTGTTTTTTCAATCCTTTACGTATCCCAATCAATTTGAACTTCCTCAAACCCTAAGCCCCATTTTAGAAGAGATAAACAGGGAGCACCCCCACCATTAATCCTTAATGTTGATAAAACACCAAAGCAGACTCGGCGAGGACACTGTAAGAGCCTTGTAGCGGAACCTTTTGAATGCCAAGCGCTATGGTCCACCAACTTTGCCGGAGTTCACTTTTGATGAAGTCATCTATGACCCATTCATTTCTAATAAAGCCCGCATTACAAGGGTCTGGAAGTGTTCCCGGTGGGTCTGCTTAATGCAAGGGAATCCCTCCCTTTTAGACCATTCATCAAACTATAAGTAATCACTAAACTATTCTTTCATCCTGAGCCATTTGGAGCAATCTTTTTACCAAAAGGTAAAATTTAAATTAAATCGAGAGCTTTTTAAGAAAACCTCCCTCCTAAAATATTCGTTTAAAATCAACGGATTAAGAAGAATCGGTTTGTGATATGGAGATGGTATAGTAATTGCTATATTATTTATCCTGCTTGAAATAAAAAAAATTTTCACGGTTAATCATATGCCAAAAGAAACGATCCTCATTCTGGATAAAGAACCGCATACCCAGTGGACTCTAAAAACGCTGTTGGAAGGTGAGAAATATATTGTGCTCGCCGTCAATAGTATTGATAGAGCCTTACAAAACTTCCAGGAATTTGAAGTTTCCTGTCTGATCACTGAATTTCGAGTCGATGACTCCTGTACTCATGAAATGATTCGGGAATTAAAAAAGAGATTTCCTGAACTTTATGTGATGATGCTCACACATGAAAATTTAGAAGAGATGGAATATAGAAAAATAATGGGTGCCGGGATCGATGATTTTTTCCTGAAGCCGGTCTCAAGCGTAAAAATTCTCGTTCATCTCAAAAAAGGGTTGAAACATCGGAAAACACTTCTTCAAAAGAGACATTTAGAACAAATATTGAATGAAATGAAAACGAATCAAAATATTCAAGAGGTCCCTTTGGCTGTTCGTAGGGTTTCAAATAATAAGTAATTTCTCATGACGGGTATGACACTCTCGAACCATGAAAATACTCCGAGTGTTTAGATTAAGGTTACGGTTACGAAGCCCGTTTGGTTTAGGGTCTGACGGTTACGTGCCTGACGCCAGTGGTTTCGGCACGCAGGCGTGAAGTTCTTAAGACGGACAACGTAGCCGAATGACGAAACGGGCATCTTTACCGTTGCCGTTAGATAGAACCCTTATTTTTTCAACCAATGTTTTGGAACAAAAGGAGGCCTGAGAATCAAAATGGAATTAATTCAACAATCAAAAAAACATGATGTCTCCGTTCCTGTTCTCCTCCCACTCGATAAAAAGGGCAGGGCATTCAAACTTTTTCAGAAGGTCCAAGGAGCACTGCTCAATGTTCCTGATTTTGGTGAAACCTGTAAGGCAATTTTAGATGCCGTCATGGATGAAATGGATGTTGAAAACTGCTCTCTGATGTTAAAAGATCCCGTTTCGGGTGAATTGGCCGTACGTGCCGCCCGTGGAAAAAATGAGAGGAAGAGTGTTTATTACTCAGACCAATCAAGCAATGGGAAAAGATTTAAATCAGGAGAAGGGATTGCGGGTTGGGTCCTCAAAGAGGGCCAAGCCGTAATGGTGAATGATGCCAATAAAGAACCCCATTTTGTGAAGGTGGCCGGACTGAATAATGGGGTGAGCTCCCTTATCTGCTTTCCGATCCGAGAAAAAGACCAGGTAGTGGGAGTCTTCAACCTCAGTCATTCCAAAAGGGGAGCCTTTGATGAAGGAGATAAATTGGCTTTGGCCTATATTTCCAACCAGGTTGGGGCTGCCTTGACCTCTGCCCGTTTCTTTTTAGATATCAAAGAGATGAACCGATTGGTAAAAGATTCCAGTAAATCTTTTTCAAAAGAAAAGATTATTCCACTCTTTCCTCATTCCGCTTCCACTTTTGTTGAAGTCGGTGAGATGAGAGGAAAAGATGGGATCTTTATTTACGCCAATGAGAAAATGCGTCAGATTAAAGAAATTATCGATCAGGTAGCCAATACGGATGTCACCGTACTCATCCAAGGGGAAAGCGGGGTGGGTAAGGAGGTCGTCGCCCGCTCGATCCATCTCAATTCTTTTCGCCGCGAAAAACCATTTGTCAAGGTGAATTGTGCTGCCCTTCCACAGGAACTTCTGGAGAGTGAGCTCTTCGGTTATGAAAAAGGCGCCTTTACAGGGGCTTATCGTCAAAAACCAGGGAAATTTGAATTGGCCAACGGGGGGACTATTTTCTTAGATGAAATTTCAGAGATGAGCCTTTCTCTCCAAGGGTAAGCTTCTCCAGGTCCTTCAGGACAGGGAGTTTTCGAGATTAGGGGGTAAAAAGGATGTCCAAGTGGATGTGCGAGTATTAATTGCGACCAACAAAAATATGGAAGAAGGCGTTAAGAATGGCCAATTCCGTGAAGACCTTTATTACCGGCTGAATGTCGTCAATATCACGATTCCCCCCTTGAGGGAAAGGAGGGAAGAGATTCCAATCTTTGTCGAGTATTTCCTGGATAAATTTGGCAAAAAATACCAGAAAAAGGTTCATCCCTTGTCCGATAAAATGATGAGGTTTTTTTCCCAGCACCATTGGTTAGGAAATATTCGAGAATTGGAAAATGTGATCCAGAGATATATCGTACTGGGAGATGAAGAAACAATTATTGAGGAATTAGATTCCTGTGATAAAGCAAAATGCTGTTCTGGAAAAAGGAGATGGCCCCGAATAAGAAAAACTGCCCTTCACTAAAAAAAGTTCATCAGGAGGCTGCATTAAAGGCAGAATCAGAAATGATCCTCAAGGCCTTAGAGATGACCAATTGGAACCGGAAGAAGGCCGCTCATATATTAAATGTAAGCTACAAAACTCTCCTCAATAAAATTAAAGAATGTGATCTCGATAAAAGGTTCATTCCCCCAAGATTGTGAGCCTCATTCTTTCTTCAAATTTCTTTCAAACTTCAACAGAAAATAAACAGTCAAAAGATGAGCAATGGATTACTATATTGAGAAAAGATTTTCATTTTTGTTGAATGAGGTTGGAAAAAGAGGAATTAAATTCCATTTATTTTCTAAAAAGTGAAGAAGATGGAAATGGTTTACCACTTTTTCCCCTTTTTTTTCCACTTTTTTCTCTATCTTTTTAGAAGATTTAAAAATATCTGTAATCAGGATCAGAGAATATTATTCAATTTCAAGAGGTTATTAAGGAGCAAGTCAATGATCCCGTGTTTTGGCATATAGATTGCTCATTATACAAACGCTATGAAAGAAATTTATAAAATTATTTTTTCTAATAGTTCTCAAATGAATAAAATCAGGACGATCATTGATGAAATCGCCAAGACCGACATTACCGTTCTGATTAAAGGGGAGACCGGAACAGGGAAAGAACTGCTGGCTCAGGTGATCCATTCAATTCCCATCGAAAAGATAAACCTTTCGTCAAAGTGAATTGTGCAGCCATTCCAAAGGGCCTCCTCGAAAGCGAACTTTTTGGGTTTGAAAAAGGGGCCTTTACAGGGGCTCTATCTTAGAAAACCTGGGAAGTTCGAATTAGCCAATCAGTGGAACGATATTACTGAATGATATTGGGGAAATGGATATTTCCCTTCAAGCAAAACTCTTGGAGGTCCTCCAGGATGGTATGTTTTCTCGTTTAGGGGGGCGATGGCGATGTCGTGGTCAATACTCGTGTGATCGCCACGACGAAAGACCATTTAGAAAGATCGATGATGGAGGGACATTTTCGGGAAGACCTATTTTTCAGGATCAATGTCATCAACATCACCCTTCCACCTTTACGGGAAAGGAAAGATCAAATTCTTCCTCTTTCCCAATATTATTTTGATTTCTATAAAAAGAAATATGGGAAAGACGTCCCCTCATTTTCGTCAAAGGCATGCCACACCTTTAAAGAATATCCCTGGCCCGGGAATATTCGAGAATTGGAAAATATGATTAAGCGGATTGTCATATTTGGTGAGGAAGATTTGGTCCTTGAGGACCTTTTAAGTCGGAGTGTGGGTAATGGAATAAATCCTGAAGCCTTTAATCATATCTCACCAAATCATTTGACAGGGGGAGAGAATTTCAACCTAAAGGACGCAGGAAAGAGAGCAGCCGAAGAAGCAGAAAAGGAGATGATTCAAAACACACTACAAGAGACTCACTGGAACCGAAAGAAAGCAGCACAATTGCTCCATGTGAGTTACAAGGCTCTCTTAAACAAGATTCAAAAATATCATATAGATGATTCGAGAGGAGAATGACATAGGACCACCCCTCTCCTACATCACCCCTCCCTCCATTGAGGCAGGAATGAGAGTAGATTCCCCTCTCTTGGCGAAGAGGGGTTAGGGCGAGGATTTGCAGCAAGAGTATGTCTAATCAATTATGGACTCTTTATGGTATTAAACCCAAGAAGTGTGATTCAGACACAGATCATCCATAGGGAGATGAAGGGGAGTTGGATGTGGAAAAATTAGAGGGTAGGGTTATGGGAAGTACGGAGGTTGGATCTGACAGAATCTTGAATCGAGATTTATTCCTTTTTCTTTTGGACCTTGAAGTGAAACGTTCTCGACGTTACCAAAATTATCTCTGCCTCATGTTCTTTAAAATTAAACAATTTTCGGGAAATGGTGATGGAGGAGGTTTACAGACCTGCTACCACACATTGAGTAATCTTTTACTGGAGGAAATACGCGAAAGCGACATCATCGGCACTTTAGAATTAAACAAACTCGTTGTTCTTCTTCCTTATGCGGATGCAAAAGCGGGAGCCTATGTTCAATCCCGATTTGAAGATGTCCTGAAGTATTATGACTTTAAAAGTAAGGGGTTTGAAATCACGATCGATCAAGTCTGTTTTCCTATTCATGGCACAGACACGGAGGATCTCATTAGAAAAGCCTTAGAAGCCGAAACGTAACTAAAACAAGGGTTCAAGGGGTCCAGGGGTCAAGTAAATATGTTAAGACCTAACACTTGACACCTCAGAACCGCTATCCTGCGCTATGCGCTTGCCGTTAAATTGAGGGAGCAAAAAGATGAAAAAAATAATTTACGTTGGAGTCATAGGGTTATTGGTTTTTTTGGCATCTGCACCAATGGTCTCCGCACAGACAGACAAGGAGATGGTTTTGAAAAAACAGGCTCAGGCAGAAGTGCCAGTCGACAGTGACCAATATATCATCGGAGCTGAAGACGTCCTTTACATTCATGTGTGGAGAGAAGATGCCTTATCCAGAACGGTTCCCGTTAGAATGGACGGGAATATTTCTCTTCCGATCATTCAAGAAATTAAAGCCGCGGGGCTTACTCCCCTCCAATTAAAGGAAGCTTTGACCATGAAATTGAAAGAATTCATTGAGAGCCCCAATGTTTCTGTAACCGTGACGGAGGCCAATAGTTTCAAGGTATTTGTCTCTGGACAAGTCAGAACACCGGGGGTTTACCGCCTCCGAAGCGAAACGACAATTCTCCAAATCATACCCATGGCAGGTGGGTTCACAGATTGGGCCGATCAAAAGAAAATCTTAATCATACGGAAAGAAAACGGGAAAGAAAAACGCATTACAGTAAATTATAAAAAAATCATGAAAGGTGGCGATCCGGGTTCAAACATTATTTTAAAAGCAGGTGATACCATTATTGTCCCGGATTAAAAAAAAGATCTGGAGTTTTGCCTAAAATCAAACAAGGTCTAGGATATGGTCAAAAGTTTTATGAAACACCATTCTGGAACGTACGGAAAGATAAGGGAAACCCTCCCCCTTGAGGGGGGAGGGGAAAGGGTGGGGGTGAAAAGACTGACTGGCGTTGCAAGAAGGCTCAGGAAACACCCTACGGATACGGAGCAGCATTTATGGAGGCATCTCAGAGATAGACAAATAGAGGGTTTCAAGTTTCGTCGCCAACAACCAGTTGGCAGGTATGTGGTGGATTTTGTGAATCTCGAAAAAAAATTGGTTGTAGAGCTGGACGGTGGGCAGCATGCACTCGATCCATGCGATAAGACACGTGATGAATGGCTCCATGCCGAAGGATATAAGGTGTTGCGGTTTTGGGATAACCAGGTATTAAGTAATCTGGAAGGTGTTTTGGAGAATATCCGAGATACCCTTCTTACCCCTCACCCTGACCCTCTCCCCCAAGGGGAGAGGAAAGGTCACTTTTGATAATACGAGGCTTAGGGGGGAGTAAAATGAATAGGGAGAATAAAAATGAATAGAATAAAATGGTTGGCCTTCGGTTTGTTTCTTATGTTGTTACCCACGATTGCTCATGCTTGGTCAGAAGATATTCTCTCGCATTTCCAAGTCTATATTACAGCCGAGGAGGAATATAACAGTAATATCGATCTGGCCCCCAACAGTTTGAAAAGGAATGATTTTATCACCACTGTCTCTCCGGGGTTAAAATTTTCTACATTGCCGAAATCTCCAGTAACAGGCGAATTTACACGGACTCCTACAGCCGAAGACAGGTTTGGAATCGATTTGGACTTCCGTACGGGATTCGTTTTTTATGCCAAAGAACACGATGACAATTATATCAGTCTTAATGGGACGCTAAACGCCTGGTATGCATTCACCCGAAATTTCACTTTCCGGGTCAGGGATTATCTGATTCGATCCGATGAAATAAGAGAAGAAGATTATTCTGCCACAGCTCTTTCAGGCCAAACTCTTCTTTCGAGAATGAGCATAAGAGAGCCTTATTTTCGGAATGTTTTTGAACCCTCACTGGAATATCGTTTTGGAAGAGAAAACATTATTGCCCTCAACTACAGAAACAACATCTATAACATTAAAAGTGATGTAGCCGAAGATAGCATGGAAAACTATATCAATCCAAGGCTCACATATTGGTTCAATATCAGACATGGAATCTATTTAGAGTATGGTCTCGCTCTTGGAGATTTCGAAGATTCGCCAGATTTAGTAGGTCATATGGCGACGGGGCGTTACATATATCGTTTTAATCCAAGAACGTCAATTTTTGGGGAATATACTCAATTGTGGCGTAATTTCGATAATCCCTCCGTTGGCGAAAGCACATCCATTGATTATTTGGTTTATAGGCCAAGCATTGGTATTGAACATGCCTTCAGTCCAACCCTGAGCGCAAGAGTTCAAGGGGGTTATTACTTGGCGGATCCTCGGATGGGTTCCACGGTAGATGGGCCTTTTTTCGATGTTCTCCTCACACAACGGGGGCAGAGAACCACTTATAGTCTCTCTTTACAGGGTGGATATACAGAGGACTTTTTTACTTCAGAGAATCAGGGCTTTACTCAATACTACAGAGCTCTTGGGAGAATCACTTATCAACTTCTGCAAAAGATGACTGTTGGACTTTTTGGCAGCTATGAATGGGCCAAATACCCCGGGACCGTTATAGAGGACAAAACACCGAAAGATCAGATATGGGCAATAGGAGGCAATGCCTCTTATCAAATACTGAGGTGGCTAAAGGTTTCTCTTGATGTCTCTCACCGGGAGAATCGTTCAAATATTTCAGATAGGGACTACAGCGAATACCGCGGCATCTTCCGCATCACCGCAACGTATTAGTTCAAGGGTTCAAGGATTCAAGGGGTCAGAGGGTTCAAGGTTTTAAGTGCAGGGAAGGAGTTACAAATGCTTAAGAATTTCAAAGAATTAAAAGTTTGGCAGAAAGCCTATCAGCTATGTTTAGAAATATATAAAATCACAAAAGATTTTCCAAAAGAAGAAAGATATGGACTGATATCCCAAATCAGAAGGTCTGCTGTATCAGTTCCATCCAATATCGCTGAAGGATATGGGAGAAAGAACAAAGGGGAATACATCCAGGCATTGTATATAGCTTATGGTTCTAATTGTGAGTTGGAAACTCAAATTATGTTATCCGGAGATTTAGGTTACGTTGAAGATAGAGATTTAGGAAGACTTTTAGAAGGTGTAGGAGAGATTGAGAGGATGCTCAAAGCTCTTATTAAATCTTTAGGTGAAAGAGACTTGAACCCTAGAACCCTGACCCTCGGACCCTTGAACCCTAAACCCTAGACCCTGGGACCCTATTTTAGAGAGGAGTGTAAACGACAATGCACAATACTGAAACCCCCTTCAACATCCAAGATTACTTAGCGATAGGTCTACGCCGAAAGTGGTACATCATTATTCCACTAATTATTGGTGTTTTGGTCTCCTTTGGTGTTTATAAATATCTTCCCAAGGTCTATAAAGCCACCACCTTGATTCTCGTTCAGTCACAAAGGGTTCCGGAGAGTTATGTCCGACCGACCATCACGGATTCTGTAGCAAGCCGGTTAAATACGATCAGTCAGGAAATTTTAAGCCGTACCCGATTGGAAAAAGTCATTCAGGAATTCAACCTCTATTCAGAGATTCGAAATAATGTTCCCATGGAGGGGATTGTCGAAATAATGAGAAAAGCAATTGAGGTGAAAGTTCAAACCAATCCTCAAAACGAACGGACACAAAATTCCTTTTCCATCTCTTTTGAAGACAAAGATCCCAAGACAGTGATGATGGTGACAAACAAACTGGCGTCTTTGTTCATTGAAGAAAATTTAAAAGTCCGTGAATCTCAGGCAGAGGGTACTTCTGATTTCATCAGCAAGGAACTTCAGGAGTATGGAGGAACGATTAAAACGTAAGAGAACACGATATTCGAAATTTTAAAGAGCGGTCAATGGGTCAACTCCCCCAGCAACTCGATGCGAATCTGAGAATCCTCGAGCGTTTACAGGACCAACTTAAGACAACCAATGAGAACATGAGAGCAGCCGAGGATAGAAGTGTCCTCTTCCAAAATCAAATGGAACAGTTAAAGATGAGGGAGCGTTTTTCGACTTCACGCGGTTCACGTGGGAGTGAGGGCACAGGTTCAGAAGAATTGGGTGTAGGAAGGGGTGCAGAAGATCCATTGGTCATCCAATATAACAATCTCAAACGAGAATTAGCAAGCGCACAGTCTAAATATAAAAACACTCACCCGGATGTCATTGATCTGAAGAAAAGGATTGCAACCCTCGAACCCCAAGTGGAAGCTAAGTTAAAGAGCCGTCGGGAGGGAATTGCTGAAGAAAATTTGCCGCCTCCCAGGTTAGACCCTGACACTGAAAGGCTCATCACACAATATACAGAACAATCGAACAGTGCACTGCTTGAAGCGAAGCGAGCGAAAGAAGAGGCAAAAAATCTGAAAGAACAGATCGTCCTCTATCAGCGAAGAATTGAAGATACTCCAAGAACGGGAGCAAGAGTTAATACTTTTGACAAGGGATTACGACCTTTTAAAAACGAATTATCAATCTCTCTCGGATAAGAAGATTCAAGTCTCAGATGGCGGAGAATCTCGAACGGAAACAGCAGGGTGAGCAATTTAAGATTTTAGACCCGGCCCGCATTCCAGAAAAGCCGATCAAACCCGATCGCAACAAAATTTTGCTTATAGGAGCTTTTATTGGCTTGGCAATGGGATTGGGCTTGGCTTGGTTTCGAGAATCAATGGATCAAACTTTCCATACCGTCTCGGACGTGGAGAGCTATTTAGAGATTCCGGTTTTGGCCACGATTCCGAATCTAAAAGAAGAAGAAAAAAAAGCCGCCTAACGAAGCAAAAGCACGCAAGGCGCATAGAGCATAGCGCATAGCGTAAAAAAGAATATAGGGAAGAATAATGGCAAAATTTAGATTTCAGGATTTGAAGGTTTGGCAGTTAGCTATTGAGATTGCGGATGAACTCTTTGATTTTGCAGATGACTTGGAACAGAAGAAGCTATATCGATTTGCCGATCAACTTAGAGGGGCTGGCATGTCTATGTCCAATAACATTGCGGAAGGCTCAGGATCTTCCTCAAAAAAGGATTTTAAACAATACTTGAATATGGCTCGCAGATCAACATTCGAGAACGCTAATATCTTAATTTTGTTAAAGAGACGGGATCTTATAACAGAGGGAGAATTAGAAAAGTTATTAGATAAACTCGATCATCTTTGCAGACAAATTACAAATTTTCAAAGTACTTTAAAGTAACTTTCGCTCTGCGGTTCGTATGCAGGGATTTTGAGTTTTTCGCTCTGCGCTATGCGCCATGCGCTATGCGCTTTTGATAGGTAGTTTAAAGATTCTTTATTTTCGCGCTATGCGCTATGCGCTTGGCGCTATGCGAGCATTTGAAGATGTACGAACATTTTTACGGCCTAAAAGAGAATCCTTTTAATGTAACCCCGAACCCTGACTATATCTTTCTGGGGGAGAACCATCGGGAAGCTTTGGCTCAATTACTTTACGGGGTGAGAGAAAAGAAAGGATTCATTGTCATTACTGGAGAGGTGGGCGCTGGGAAGACAACGCTGATTCACTACCTTCTTGAAAAAATTGACGGGAATGGCCACACCAAAACAGCGTTCCTCTTTAACCCAAAATTGACAGTTAACGATTTTATTCAATACATTTTGGAGGACTTAGGGGTAAGGGCTCAGGGGCAAACGAAGGGTGAGCATCTTCATAATCTCCATCGATACTTACTCAATGCCTACCGTAAGGACGAAAGAGTGGTTCTGATTGTTGATGAAGCTCATGGATTGAACCCGGAGTTGCTTGAGGAAATCAGGCTTCTTTCGAATCTTGAGACCTCAAAATCCAAGTTGCTTCAAATTGTATTGGTCGGTCAACCAGAATTGGATAAAACGCTATCCCAACCGGAATTTCGTCAGCTTAAACAGCGTATTAATTTACGATACTATTTACCACCCCTTTCTGAAAAAGAAACAAAAGAATATATCGAAAAGAGGTTAAGAATCGCAGGTGCAAGGGAACCCATTTTTTCGGAAAAGGCAATTAAAGAAATTTATATAAAATCAGGAGGAATACCCCGATTAATTAACATCTTATGTGACAATGCTCTATTAAATGGATATGCCTTAGACCAAAAGCTGGTAGATGAAAAGTCAGTAAGGGAAGTCGCTAAAGATTTAAAGCTAACGAAAAAATCTCATAGAATTTTGATTGGGTCCCTTATCTGCCTCTCTATTGCTGCAGGGATTCTATGGTTCGTTTATTTGCAAAAAGGTGATCACCTGATGCCCCTTTATAAAGAAGCTCTCCGTGGCTTCCAATATTTTAAAGAGATTTTAAACAAAGGAGTTTCATCATTTTCCCAATTTCTTTAAATAGGAACTCTATGCGCTATGCCCTATGCACCATGCGAGTTTTTGTGAATGCAACTCTGCAGCACTGTCACGCAACATGTCAGCACTGCAGCACTTATTTTGACCCCTTGCGCCTTGCCCTAACGCCTTACGGTTTGATGAAGGATCAAAGATGAGTCGAATCTATCGCGCCCTTGAAAAAGCAGAAGAAGAAAAAAGACAGAAGGCAGTAGAAGAGCCCTCTCTCAGGGTATTTGAAGAGAAGGTTGTTTTAAAGAAGGAAGAACCAACTTTAAAATTTCCTGAGGAAAAGATAACAAAAATTGAGAAGATAAAAGGGTTAGGGCCTCCCTCAAAAGAAGAAATTCCTGTTTTAATTGTGCCGCCTCAATCTTTTGCAGGAGAAGAATTCCGAAAACTGAAGACTCAAATTTTTCACCGGTTACCTAACCCTCCCCATTCGATTCTTATCACCAGTGCAACCCCTGGGGAAGGGAAAACAATGGTATCTGTAAATTTGGCGATAGCCATTTCTCAAGAAATTCATGGGAAGGCTATCCTGATTGATGGGGACCTTCGAAAACCAGAGCATTCAACTTGAAAAAAGTCGAAACTCAAAGGGGCTCTCAAATTATCTTTCAGATGGGACTCCATTATCAGAAATTCTTATAAATTCTGAGATAGAAAATCTACGAATCATTACAGCAGGGTCTCCTACGCGTAAACCCTCGGAGCTAATTGGATCAAAAAGAATGGGAGAGTTGTTCAAATCCCTCAATGAACTTGGAGACAATAGTTACATCATCGTTGATTCCTCACCCATTGTTTCAACCACTGAGCCAACATTACTTTCCAAAATGGTAGATGGAATCATTCTCGTGGTAATGGCAGAGCGAACGCCAAGGGAAACCATTCAACGAGCAGTCAAATCCATCGATCGCCAGAAAATTATTGGAGTTGTTTTTAATCAAATTGATTTAAAACCGTCGCATTACTATTCAAAATACTATTACAAATATTATAGAGAATAGATCAGGCAGGTAAGGGCCAGGGTATAAGGGGTTGAAGTAAAAATTTAGTAAGGTTTATACGACACTGCTTAGTATAATGATGGCTATGCACATGCGCTCTGACGCCTTCGCGAGGTTTTGCAAATGGAAAACTGGTACGTAATCCAAACCAAGCCCAAAAAAGAAGGAGAGGCAACTTCTTACCTCTCAAATAAAGGGGTTGAAATCTTCGGTCCTCTGATAGAAGCATTTACTACAAAAAATGCCAGGATGACCAAAGAACTGAAACCCCTGTTTCCCGGTTATATCTTTGGGAAATTTGATCTTGAACAAAACTATCCTCTCGTCAGATGGGCGAAAGGAGTGAAGTGCGTATTGGGCTTTGGAGGATACCCCGTTTCCATTTCTGAAGAAGTGGTACAGATCATCAAAGAAAGGACCGATGGTCAAGGCATTGTGAGAGTAAAGCAAAATTTTAATCCCAATGACGTAGTAAGAATTAAAACAGGCCCACTCAAGGATCTTTTAGGAATCTTTGAAAGGTGGGTTTCTGACAACGAGCGGGTCAAGATTCTATTGAATTTAATTGGCTATCAACCCGCAGTAGAGATGCATTATTCGATGATCGAAAAAGTCGCTTGAACCAAAGGTTCAAGTGTTTGTTGAGTTCATTGGGTTTGTCGAGTTTATTGAGTTAACTCAAGCAACCCAAGTAACCCAAGTAACTCAAGTAACTGCGGTACTTAACTATTTTTCCCACAATTGATTGTGGCCAAACAATTCAATATTGACTTTTCAACGTAGAATTGACCCCAATTCGAACCGGCGGTAGCCTATCTGGGTTTATGAGTTCATTGAGTTCATTGGGTTAATTGTGTAAATGATTAAACCCAACAAACCCAAGTAACCCAAACAAAACCCAAGTAACCCAACTAAACCCAAGCAACCCAAATTAACATGAAAATAACCCGCTTCGAAGATATAGAAGCCTGGCAAGAGGCTCGAAAACTTGTAAAGATGGTCTATGAGTGTAATTAATAAGAGTCCAAAATTCAGAAAAGATTTCCGATTAGTAAATCAGGTACAGGATGCTTCTGTATCAGCCATGTCCAATATTGCTGAAGGATTTGCAAGGAGGAGTAATAGGGAGTTCATTCAATTTCTATTTATATCGAAGAGTTCGGCCGCTGAAGTTCAGAGTCAACTCTATGTAGCGCTGGATCAAGAATATATCAACCAAGACGATTTTGGAGAAATTTATAACCAAGCTGAAATCGTGTCCAAAATGGATTCAGGTTTCATCAAAGTATCTCAAACTCTCAACTCAAACAACCCAAGTAACCCAATGAACCCAAGTAACCTCAAGTAACCCTATCATCACCGGAGGTGATAATGAAAGACATTCTCGATCAAATGGAAGAACACATTGCGGCGATTCGAAATCTCCAGAGGAATTTCGACTTCCATTCCAAACGCCTCGAAAAACTCATGATTTCACTCAACAACCGCCATCTCGAAAACAATCAAGATAGACAATGCTGAACCAGAGTCAGAAACCTGCAGCACTGTATCACTCAATGAACCCAAGTATTCACTCAATAACTCAATTAACCCAATAAACCCAATAACTCCAATGAACCCAAGTAACCCAATGAACCCAAGTAACCCAATGAACCCAAGTAACCCTATATCACTAAGTCCAAATGGATTTTGATGGCCTTTTCAATATCTTCTATTAGATTCTTTTTCAATTCTCCTATGAGTCTGATAATACGTATCTTATCGATAGTTCGAATTTGGTCTGCTTTAACCTTAGAGTTCTTTGGAAGATTTCCACTTTCTTTTGGTAAAAATACTTCAAAAGGATAAATTTTATCAAGATTCTGAGAGGAAATGGGTAAGATAGTGACTGTACCAGAGAAGAGATTGTTCTTATTATTTGAAATGATAACGACAGGTCTGGTTTTTGAAATTTCTTTTCCCAAAACTGGGTCAAGGGCCGCAAGATATATTTCCCCTCTTTTAATATTCATCCCATCCCTCCAGATCAACGGATTCAAACTCTTTTGCAAGAGATTGGGTCTCCTTTTTTCTTGTCTTATAACCTTCTTCAAGGATTTCTTGCAGTTTTTCGTGTTGAATCCTTGCAATCCTCCGTTGAAGAGTTTCAGCAATAAACTGGCTTTTTTTCTTTGGTTCTACTAACTTATCTATCTGACGGGCCAATTCTTCAGGAAGGGTTATGTTCATTCTGACCACACTCATAATACACCTCCATTAGCTATATTTTATCTGTATAAATAATACATTTTTCAATACAGGATGTCAAGAATATTTTTAACTGCATCATCACCGCATCACAGAACTTTTTTAATTCGTAAGTGGCCAGGCGCAAGTCGCAAGGCGAAAAACCGCATTACCTCATTAAACTATTAACGTATTAACTGTTTCAAACTGCAGCACCGCAACACAGCAGCACCTCTTCGCTTTCCTTAAACTTTCCACTTAACACATAACATGTAACCCGCAACCTGTAACATTTAACTTATAACACCCAACACTAATCAATGAACTTCTTGAAAAATAAAGGTGTTCTTGCTAAGATAATTTTAGGCCACCTTTTAATAAATTAAAGCCAAATAAATAAGTAGAAAATATGGTCGGAACTATGAAAATTCAAGTAAAGCCTGAAAAGGTTATAGAGGCTATAAAAGGCATGGAGAAAAGAAAGAGAGAAGTTTTTTTAGAGGATCTTATTGCGGCATCCTCTTTAGAATATCTTAGTAGCATTCGGGAAGCACGGGCTGATTATAAAACGAAAAGAATTAAGACACATGAAGAGGTTTTCGGTAAATAAATATCCCTTTCAAGAGTCGGACAAAAGGGTCGAGGCGAAACTGACTCTCGTCTAAGTTATGCCGCAAAGGAAAGTGGAATATGCAATCCGAATTGGTCCTTCTGATAGATATAGGCATTTTCACATCCAAGAGAGGGGGAAGATAGTTTTCTTTAGAATCCAATATGAGACCAGGGTTGGTAATAAATGGTATCCTGTAGTGAGGTATGATACTTCTCATGGTTTTGTTCATAGGGATAGGATGGATTTGAAGGGGACTGTAATGAAAACTCCTCTATTTAATCAGGATTATAACGATGCATTGACTTTTGCTGAAAGCGATCTAAAATATGAATTGGGAATATTATAAGAGAAAGTTATTGGAGGACCAAAATGAATAGGGAAAAAAAAATGATAGAACTAAATATTGAGCTCAGCGCTGAGTTCAGTCGATACCTTTTTGAACATCCTGAGATTGAGGAAAAAATTCCAGTTGATGCCGAAATTATTTTATTACCGGAATTTCGATAAGGAATTGAAAGAGTTCAATCTTCAATTGGGTAAAGAATATAGAGAATGAAGGTGAAAAAGTAATTTACATTTCGATTAAAGAAATTCGTCCCAAAGCTTTATCAAGAATTGAAAAGATCGAATTAGAATCTATCGCTTAATAACTCATTATCTCAATAACCCATTATCTCTCAAAAATAATGCGCGATGCGCTACGCCCTTTTCGCCATGCGTGACTTTGGAACCGCAGCACCGCATAATTTTTTAAAATGACCCCTTACGCCTTGCGACTTACGCCTAACGTTTTTCTATAGTTAATAACGCTATGCGCCATGCCTGCCATGTGAAATTTCTAACTATTTGTGGCGCTATGCCCTATGCGTTTTTACTGTGATGGAGGTTAATCATGCTTATCAAATCCTGCATCTCCTGTAAATTTCACGAAATCAAACAAGACGGAAAAGAAGAGACGAGTCACTGTCGAAAGGAAAACTGTTGGTCTCGTTACTCCAAATGTATCCTCGCAAAGGCCCTCGAAAAATATTCTAAAAGAAGAATCTTCTCAACCTGACCGTTCCTTCTCCACCCTTTAAATGGTTACGTCTTATTTTCTGCAGGGCTGCAGACGTCAGCACTTGGGTCACTCGTAACTAGCAACTCGCAACCCGTAACACTTTATCCTTATTAACTCATTATCTTAGCGTAGTAACTGCAGCACAGCATCACTCATTAACATATTAACTTAATAACTTATTTCCTCATTAACTCAATGAACCCAAGTAACCCAATGAACCCAATAAACTTATCACTTAACACTAAATCCTATGCACAACATTCTTCACAAATCCGAATTTCTTAACCGCTTACGGATTGAAAAACGTCGGGCAGATCGATCCAAATTGCCTTTGTCAATTGCACTTTTGTCTTTTGGTAAAGGGGCACTTAGTGACCATCAACTGATTCAGGATTTAATGAATTTGCTCCATAAAAATACCCGCGATACAGACATTAAGGGGTGGGTCGATCACGATATGATAGGGCTAATTCTCCCAGATACCAACGAGAAGGGAGTTCAATGTTGTGTCGAAAAGGTCCTAAATGGTAATGGAAATTTGGCTCATTCTGTAATCACTGGAACCTATCCTGATGACCTTTTCAACAAGCTTCTTGATGAGGAACAAAGTCAACCGGATCTATTTCCACTCAATCTTGACGAATCGCTAAAACCGAAAAAAATCCAGGATGCATTAAAGAGGGGTATGGATATGTTAGGAGCCATGGTCGGACTTATCCTTTTTTCGCCATTCATGCTTCTCTCAGCCTTAGCCATAAAGACTCTTCAGGCCCAATCATTTTTAAGCAAACACGGTTAGGCAGGAAAGGGAGACGGTTTCCTTTCTATAAATTTCGATCCATGTATTCTGGAATGGAGATGACCAAATCCATCGGGAGTATGTCACAAACCTGATCAAAGGTGAGCATGAAAAGATAAATCAAGGAGACGAGGAGAACCCGCTTTATAAAATGAAATCTGATCCCCGAGTTACTCGGGTTGGGAAAATCATTCGTAAGACAAGTATTGATGAACTTCCTCAATTCTTCAATGTATTGAAAGGAGAGATGAGTCTGGTGGGACCACGGCCTCCACTCCCCTATGAAGTTGAGAAATATGAACCCTGGCATCTGAGAAGGATTTTGGAAGTGAAACCCGGGATCACAGGGCTCTGGCAGGTAGATGGAAGAAGTAAGACATCCTTTGACGACATGGTTCGGTTGGATCTGCGATATGTCCAGAACTGGTCTCTCTGGCTTGATATAAAGATCTTGCTCAAAACAATAAGAGCAGTCATCCGTCCCAAAGGTGCAGTCTAACTGCCTGAGAATGCAAAATGCAAATGGAAAATGCAAAATTCAAAATGGGAAAGGAAACGAAAATGAATACCCAGGAGATCTTTCGGAAAGATTTGAGGGATTTGCAGCTGAAGTTATTAAAGGAATTGCAAAAATCAAAAGGAACTTCGCTGGACGACACATCGCAGGACAACTCATCCGTTCTGCAACTTCGGCTGGGGCCAATTATGAAGAAGCCTGCGGAGCAGAAAGCCGACAGGATTTTATACATAAACTGCAGATTGTTTTGAAAGAATTACGTGAATCTCTCTTCTGGATGCGAGTATCCTTAAGAGCGGATTTGGTTGCAGCAGAAGTTGTTCGTCCACTTTTAAAAGAAGGAAATGAGTTGGCAAATATAATTGCAAAATCCGTCGTGACAGCCAAAAGAGGTAAGTCTAATGTGATCAATAATTTTGCATTTTTGCATTTTGCACTTTGCATTTTGCAATTTTGCGCTTTCCGCTAAAGATGTATGTTCTAGTTTTAGGTTCAATTAGTTTAGGTTTCTACATTTTGCATTTTGCATTTTACACTTTGCATTTTGCATTTCCGTTAAGGAGGGAGTTTTTATGAAACTCGCAGTCATTGGTTGTGGTTATTGGGGTCCAAATCTTGTTAGGAATTTCGTTCAGTCCAACAAGGTCAAGGAATTGATCTGCTGTGATCTGGACCAAAAGAGATTGGACCGTATGAAAAGTCTTTATCCGTCTGTCGAGGTTCTATCAGACTACAAAGAGCTTCTCCAAATGCCGGATCTGGATGCAGTAGCAATTGCCACTCCTGTGAAGACTCATCATCCGATAGCAAAAGACTTTCTTTCTCAAGGGAAACATGTCTTTATTGAGAAGCCCCTCACCCATTCCTATGAGACAGCGCTGGAATTAATAAAACTGGCTGAGGAGAAACAAAAGGTTCTCATGGTGGGACACACATTCGAATATACGGCAGCAGTGAATAAGATAAAAGAGATTATTGCGAGTGGTGAACTTGGGAAAGATACTCTATATTAGTTGTACTCGTGTAAATCTTGGACTCTTTCAGCCCGATATTAATGTGGTGTGGGATCTTGCTCCCCATGATATTTCGATCATTCTTATATCTATGGGAGAAGTCCCAGTATCCGTCAACAGCCAGGGGAAGGCCCATTTCAATCCTGAAATTGAAGATGTGGCGACAACGACTCTGAACTTCAAAAATGGTCTCATTGCCTTCATTCATAACAGTTGGCTCGATCCCAATAAGATTCGTCGAACAACCATAGTCGGATCGAGAAAAATGCTGGTCTATGATGACATTGAGCCCCAGGAGAAGATTAAAATTTATGATAAAGGAGTTGAAGTCCCACCTTATTATGATACCTTTGCAGATTTTCAGTTTTCTTACCGATATGGAGATATTCATAGTCCAAGAATCGATGACTATGAACCACTCAAGAAAGTATGTGATCACTTCATCGAATGTATACAGAAAGGAGAGAGCTCCTCTCAGTGATGGTTACAGCGGGTTGAGGGTTGTTTCGATTTTGGAAGCTGCAAACAAATCTCTGAAACTAAATGGCAAAGCTGTTCCCATTCAGGGTCTTAAGACTATTGAACAAAAAATCAAAAAACAATGGAAACGGATTTTTAATGGCCAACGGCTGGCGATAGAAAATGCGAACAGCCCGTGAAGTGTAGGAAGGCTACGTTCACAGGGAGCTTATTCCCGAACCTTGAACTCATAGTACTCATGAGCTCAGTAACTCACCGATAACATCGCTTTCCACTTAACCTTCGACGCTTGCTATGCCTTGCGATGTTTAGGAGAACAAATGGAATTCCAATCAATTGCACCTGATGTCAAGCTTGGTGAAAATGTAAAAATTCATAACTTCGTAAACCTCTATGGTTGTGAGATAGGTGACAACACAAAGATCGGAGTCTTTGTAGAAATCCAGAAGAACGCCAAGGATAGGGAAGAACTGTAAAATCTCAAGTCATACCTTTATCTGCGAAGGAGTGACCATTGAGGACAATGTTTTTATCGGTCACAGTGTCGTATTCATCAATGATACATACCCACGAGCAACGAACTCAATGGAGAGCTTCAAACCGAAGAAGATTGGAAAGTTGAGCCAATCCTCGTTAAAAAGGGTGCATCCATTGGTTCCAACTCAACGATCCTTTGTAATGTGACCATCGGTGAAAACGCCATTGTTGGTGCAGGAAGTGTTGTAACCAAAGATGTTCCGCCAAACACGATTGTTGCCGGAAACCCCGCCCGCATATTCCGCAGTATCGAATCTTTATCTCAATCAGAGAGACGAAGAAGTACCACATGTTTTATATGAATTTTTGAGGAATACAAGATGAAGGTTTAAGGTTCAAGGCTAAAGGATAAAGGCAAAAAGTGACTAAAGGATTAAGGATTAAGGATGAGAGGATAAATGATAAAGGACTCCAGATGAATAAGTCGACTTGAGGTATGGAAACGTGAGTATGAAATTGAGTGAAGAATATTACATAGATCAAAGAAATTGGGATTTAGCTCAGATCAGTGGACATATTCTCAATAGAACCAGTAATATGCAGAAGATTCTTTGAAAGACATATTACTCGAAAGCAGATATGGCCTAGCGGATACTTACCGAAAGGGTCGAGTGGACTATTCAGAACTCAAGCATTATAGGTATTGAAATCTTATCTCTGAAAAGAGATTTCGAAAATTGGCAGAGATCAGATGAAAGATATCTCGATCTTTGTTGAGTGCAAATATAAACTAAAGGAAGGTTCGCATCATATATTGACTTTTCAGGAGCCAAAAGGTGATTCGAATATGCTTTTGCTTAGTAATACAAAAGCCTGTGCAGATTAGCTCTCAATATATGTCGCATTGGATGCTGTTATATCAATAAAGCTCTATTTGAAGCTTTATCTTCTTTTCTATGGATACTAGTCGTATAATAGGTCCTCGTTCGCATTTATACCTTCAGATCCTGTATTTTAATTTCCAGTCCTTTATCCTTCTACCTTGTCCTCATGTCCTCAAGATCCTTGAATCCTTAACCTTAATCCTTAAGCCTTGTACCTTATCCTCAAAGCGAGGTTTAAATATGAACATTCCGTTTCTCGATTTAATTACTCCCCACCTGGAACTCGAAGAAGAGCTGGTTGAGGTTTTTCGAGAATGCCTCCGAACTGCTTCTTTTGTTGGTGGGCCGCAGGTCCAGGCATTTGAAGAGGAGTTTGCTCAATTCTGCGAAACCAAATATTGCGTTGCCGTAAATAGCGGCACCGATGCTCTTCGGTTTGCCTTAATTGCCGCTGGCATTGGTCCTGGTGACGAAGTCATTACAGTTCCCAATACCTTTATTGCAACCACAGAAGCCATTTCTCAAACCGGTGCTACTATCGCCTTTGTCGATATCGACGAACGAACCTACAACATGGACCCCAACAAGCTCGAAGACTATCTGAAAAACCGTCAGTCGCAAGGCGCAAGTCGTAAGGGGTCAGAATTAACTTACTCAATCAACTCAAGTAACCCAGACTCAGAACCCAAGAAACAGACCACGGCCTCGTGCCGTGCTCCCCGTTCACTTATACGGCCAACCCGCCGATATGGATTCCATCCTTGAAATCGCCGATCGTTATGGTTTAATCGTCATTGAAGATGCCTGCCAGGCACATGGGGCGCTCTATTACTCTGAGAAGAGACGAAGAAATGGAGAAAAGCGGGTTCTATGGGTTTGGCTGCTGCCTTCAGCTTTTATCCTGGTAAGAACCTCGGAGCCTGTGGTGAGGGTGGGGCGGTTACAACCAATGATGAAGAAATTGCCCAAAAGATTCGAATGCTCCGCGACCACGGCCAGGCAAAGAAATATTACCATGAATTTGAAGGCTATAACGGTCGCCTCGATGCCATTCAGGCTGGTATCTCTCAGAGTCAAACTGAAACATCTGTCTGAATGGAACGAAAAACGCCGCCAAAACGCCTCTCTGTACACTGAACACTTAAACACTCGAGACTGGAGCCTCGAGCACTCGCCAAAAACTCAAGTAACCCAACAACTCAAGTAACTCAACAACTCAAGTAACTCGTAACCCGTAACCCGTAACATTATTCCTCCCTTCAACCCTTCTGGTCAAAAGCAGTTTACCATCTTTATATTATTCGTACCCAAAAGAGAGACGAACTCCAAAAATATCCTCTCAGAAAATGGAATAAACACAGGCCTTCATTACCCCATTCCACTCCATTTGCAAAATGCCTATAAAAATATATGATTTGACCAACGGAAACTATCCCATCACCGAAAAAGTCGCCAAAGAAATACTATCATTACCGATGTTTCCTGAATTAACATCCGAACAAATTGAGTATGTCTCCTCAAAAATCAAAAGTGAATTTTCTTAAGAATTTCGCTTTGACCCTTGAGCCTTTAACCTTGAACCTGATCTTTATATCATTTAACAGCAACACCGTTAGCCCTAACTAACTCATTAACACTTAACCTCAATAACTTATTATCCTATCGAAGTGACCGCAGCACCGCAGCA
>CAWFSX010000080.1:0-6176 GCA_963818595.1 uncultured delta proteobacterium | reverse complement strand
CGGGTATATTCTGATGTACTGATGGAAAAAATGAATAAGTGCAATTCTCGATCGGTATGTCTTGCATTGGTCCTTCTGGTGCTTACCGCAGGGTTTGGGTGTTCTTCCAATAAAACATTCAAATCTGGAGTTACCTATAGGTGCGATGAAGGGAAGAGTTTCGCAGTAGAGTTTTACGAGAACGTCGATATTGCCTTTCTCACAACCCCTGGAAAAAGATTTTACTTACATCGTGTCCCTTCTGCATCGGGAACGAAATATAGTGATGGGGACACAACACTTTGGATAAAAGGCCAAAACGCGTCTGTCGAGATTGAAGGTCAAATCGAATTTAAGAACTGTTCAGTTAAACCTTAATAAAATTCGAGACAAAAGAAGAGAGGACTTCGTTATATTGTCGATCAAGTCCCAATTTCAGACTATTGAGGAGTCCCCATAAGCCGCCTGAAGGGACTAGTGGCGTTGCACCTATATTTCGGTACGTTTGTAACCTCGCATATGGCCGTTAAATAAACGGAAAATCATCTTTGAAATATAGCCATATTTTTGTGCTACACCACTAACAACAGCATTCGTCGGCGCAGCCAAAATACGATTCATCACATACCCTGCAATCTTCCGAAATGGTTTCCTCGGCATCTTCATCATCGCAGTTTCCTACACGAATGGCTGATTGTGCTCTATTATAGAATTCTTTTGAGAATCCTTCGATGCCATGTATGGCTAACACATGTTTACCTGCCTTACTAATGACTTCCTCCTCGTTCTTACCGCAAACTACTAAATCGCAACCCATACCCATATCTCTGAAATAAATTTTTTTATCTTTTTGAACCATTTGAGTTCTCCTTTCTTTTCCTTTCAATGGAAATATGATGATTCAGTTTCAATTTGTAAAACCCCAAAGGGCATAGGACATACCTCCACCAATGTGGCTCCATATTCAAGGGTTTTATAAGGATTTAGAAACTCACCTTGTTTTTTCCTGATCATATGAGTTAAAAAGAAATCAATTTGACTTAAGGAGTTCGAATGTAAGCCATGACAGATTTTCATCAGGCGTTGAAAAGGTCCGAGCGCGAATTTCTTGAGACGTTAACCACTCCAGTCAAAATACAAGCCTTTCTTGATGGACTTCCTTATAGCACGGAACACATTTATCGTTGTCCCCTGCGTGTCCTCCGGGATCGAGTCGCGCACTGTTTTGATGGCGCCCTGTTTGCCGCTGCTGCACTGCGTCGCCTCGGTTACCCCCCACTCATTCTGGAGATGGTCCCCAATGACCGGGACGACGACCATCTGCTGGCACCCTACAGGATCGATGAATATTGGGGGGCCGTGGCAAAATCCAATTTTGTTGGGTTACGGTTTCGTGAGCCGATTTATCGTACCCTGCGTGAGTTAGTGATGTCTTATTTTGAGCAGTATTACAATGTGGAGCGTGAGAAGACATTACGAAGCTACACCCTGCCTCTCCATTTAAAGGTTTTTGATAAATTAAATTGGATGACCAGTGATGAGTCTATTGAACTGATCGCTCAGAGATTAGACGAGAGTCGAAAAATCTCAATCCTCACCCCCTCCATGATATCGAATCTCTCGTTGGTCGATGATCGGTCCTATCGGGCAGGTCTATTCGAAGCGAATGAAAGAGGTTTATATAAACCCCCTCGCCAGGACTGATTGCCATCCCATTACTCCTCAACCCAAATAAAATCAGCCACCCTTGAACGGTCTTCCATGAGAAGGTTCTCCACCGATGGAGCCATGGCGATGACTGCGATTTTAAGTTTTGGATGATTCTTCTTGAGTTGATAGGGAATGCCCAGGTGGTAATCGGAATGGAAATGCCCACAGCAGAAGAGGATACGACGATTGAGGAATGGTTCGACGGAGGCTGCCATCACAGCATCCTTCAGAACCTGTGCCTTGTAGAGTCCATCCACTTTTATGCCTTTCATGGGAGTGAAATGGGGCATTCCTTCCATAGAGGAGGCAAAGCGCTTGTAATATTCCTTTGATTTGAGGTAAACGGTTTTTGGAAGGTATATCCTGTCCTCCCCCATGACCTCGGGGGAGAGCTCATTTGCCATGGATACCGCTGCGGCTGCCCTTCGTGGAATATTCGCTGCAATCACTGGCATTCCTTTCATCTTCGCAAATAGAATGAGTGGCCGGTAATCCTCCAGGTAATTCGGCCAGGGCCGGGCCTGTTTCAGAAATTTTTTCTCTGATATTTTTTCCTTTAAATAAGCGTCAAGGGACTCTTGGACATCGCGCTCGAACATTTCGAGGGCGAGGACGAGATTCGAATCCCGTTCAGCGAGCCCTTTAAGAATAGTCAATTCTGCATTGTGAGAGATGCGGGATTCATGTTCTTCTCCAATGAAGATGACATGATAGTCCATGAGGATATCGAAAGAATCCTCCATGTCATAAAGGAATCCTTTTTTCATTAAATAGGGCATTTGAGCCTCCTACTTTACTTTCATTCTTCCGAAAAAGAGACGGCCTGCTTTCCAGGTGACGAAAATGCAGAGCAATGCAACCAGAATAAGGCAAAGAACCGGAGCGAGGATGGCCAAAAGGGCTGTAAAAAGTGAACCGCCCAACTCAGCAGAGGCAACTATAGGATTACCCAACCCCGCCGTCAAGGCTGACGATTTGGTGCGAAGGGCAACTGTCGCTCCTTGGACTAATGCTGCAGCCCCTCCGCCTGCGATAATGGCTAATGTCCATTTCAGAAATGGGGAGAGTTCCATTACCATGGAGGCTGTGGCAATGATACCTGCGATGATGGCAGCGGGAGATGCAATCAGATCCAAAATGTGATCAAGCCAAGGAAAATAATAGGCGAGAACCTCAGCGAGGGTTGCCGTGCCAAAGGCGATGGTTGCATAGTCACTCCCGATCCATTCGAAGCCGGGAGATAGATGGAGGTTTCCGGTGAGGGAGGCGAGATTCATCACCAGCAAAGGCACGAAAACCCTGAAGCCACATGCTGCGCTCAAACCGATCCCAACGGCGATCCCAAGCAATGTTTCCGAAAACACCTCTTTTTAACTCCACAACATTAGATCTTTTTTGGTTTCAGCATAAGGAATTGGTGACGATCGGCCGAACGAATCGTGACCTCACGGATCTGGATTCCCCTGAGAAGGCTGAGAGGGACATCCACACCTGCGTTGCCAACTTCCCAAATCCTACGATAAAAATCTGCAAGCCCGTTCACGGTTTTCCCCTTTACGCTAAGAATGAGGTCTCCGGGTTGCAGGCCTGCCCCATCAGCAGGACCTCCTGAGGTAATCTTCGTGATGAAAATACGGCCGTGGGCCTCTTCCGCATTGATCCCCAACCAGGGTCTGGGTGGTTTACGAGAACGGCCCGCGGCCTTCAAGTCAGATAGGATCGGATGAAGGAGATCGATCGGAACAAATATATTACAGGGAATCGAGCCCAATCCGGGGATCGTGAGCTGGCTGAAAAGAGACCCGATGCCTAACAATTGACCGTTTGGATCGATCAGCGCTGCTCCACCAAAATTGGTATAAGCCGGAGCAGTAAAAATAGCCTCATCGAGAAGATACTCCCAATAACCTGCAAACTCTTTGCGACTAATGATTCGACCTGCTATCGCTGTATCTGTCCCTCCATGGCCTGCAATCAGAACGGGGTCCCCTATTTTGACGGTTGACGACTGCCCCAGCTTGATAGGCGTCACACCCAGAGGCTTGCCTGTCCGTAAAAGGCCAAAGCCAGTAGGGTAGTCATAACCGACAAACGCAGCACTGACTGGCTTTCCTTCAGACCCCGTCACTTCAATCGTCTCAGCTTCTACGATGAGGTAGCCGATGGTAAGAATCAAACCTTCTGAATCGATGACGACGCCGCTCCCTTCTCGTTCCGTCCCAAGGGTGCTCGCCGTATGAGCATCCTTTGGGATGACCGATTGTATTTTCACAACCGCTTTAAGTATCTCTTCAGCGGTTTGATCCGCATAGGCTGGACCACTCCACGCAATCAACATAGCAAAAATGATCCCAATCCATCTTCTTCTCATCGAGCACCTCCGTTTTGAAACTCAGAAAAAGGTCAACGGATATAAGTCGTCTTTTCTTTCACCTCTTTTCGGGGTGTGGGAGGGATGGAACTCCCTGGCTTTCCAAGGCAGATCAGCGCCAGAGGCGTTTTTTCAGGAATAACGCCAAGAATCTCTCTGATGGCTTTCTTGTCAAATAAAGTAAACCACAAGCTGCTGAGACCCAGGCCATGTGCGGCAAGATGCATATTTTGGATGGCTGCTGCACAGGCGGCTTGATAGCCCATCGGACCTTCTTCCGTAAACATGTCCACACCGGACTTCTTGGGGTCCCCAACCACAGCGACGATGACAGGGGCGGATCGCAAAAAGTCGAGCGGGTAGGATCCCAGCCACTTCCACCCACTTTTTTCAAGGGCCCACGTTCGACATCTTTCCCCTTCAGAAAAGATCTTTTCCTTAACTTCCTTGTTGGTGACGACAATAAATTCCCATGGTTGACTGTTGAGCGGAGACGGTGCCCAAGTGCCCGCCTCTAAAATCTTCTCAATCGTGGCCTCATCGATCGAGCCAGGCAGAAAATTTCGGCAACTTCGCCTTTCCTTCATTGCATTTAAGAGATCCATCCCACTCCTCCTTTATTCGAAAAAAAATTATACAGACTAAACTTTTCCCCTTTCTTGACCATTCTATTCATATTACCCTTTCCTTGAATCCCTTGTCAAAAGATCAAAATTTTCTAAAAGGGGTCGCTTGCAAATTTTAAATAAGGTGATATAAAATTTTAGGTGATGGGTATCGCCCCTCACCCTATCCCTCTCTTCAACGCCTGCCTGCCGGTAGGCAGGGGGAGAGGGGAGGGGGACTATTGTCAAAAAACTAAACGCGTTTGTATTAGATTCCTTAAATTATAAGTGCCTGCTTACATAATTCCGTTATCAAAATAGGGTTTATCGACTCATCTTTGCAAAGCTTCCGAAGGTTGAGATAGCACAAGGGGCAAAGAAAAACCATGGCGTCGGCTTTTACATTCTTCGCATCATCGATATTCCACTTCTTCACCAACGCTGCCCGGTCCTTATCACGGGCCATGAGTGGGGCACCGCAGCATAGGGCATTGATTCTCTCATACTTACGGGCGGGCCTCTCTACGCCAAGGAACTCGAAGATTTTATCGAGGTAGATATCCTTTCCCTGCGTGTAGCGTGAGGCGCAGGGAGACTGGTAGGCAACCCGGATAGGATTCTTCTTGAGATGGTCTTTTCTCTTCTTCAGTTCCCGGTAAAGATATTCAAAAATGTGGATCGGACGGAAGGGCACTTTCAAACCATATTCTTGGGCCAGGGTTGTCAGCATTGTGTAACAGTCATCGTGGAAACAGATGACCTCTTTTGCCCCAAGGGTGGCAAGATTGTCGATAAATCGTTTTGCCTCCTTATGGACAGGGCTTGGTTTCCCGAGATGGATGTATCCGACTGTACAGAAGTAATCTGCACCTTCGACAACCGTCAAACCCTCGAAGAGGGGGTTGTCCAGGAATTCCCGAATCATATCCCCAACGATACACAGATTCAGAACAGGCATGCCTTCTTTGCCTTTTTTGACCACTGTCGGCAGGCTATGAAGCTTGGTAAAATTCTGCATGGCCTGCCTCGGGTATACCCAAGGCGCCTGTCTTCTCTTGGCGCTCATTGATCAGGTCAAAGGGATTTGCCTGTGTTGGACAGACTAGGTTGCAAGAGGCGCAGGTCACACAGAGACCTACAATGGGGGGTGTTCCTCCGGCGACGCAGATCTTTCATTTCCTGCTGGGCCCGCTCCAGGCCGTAATCGACGTAAGGACAAAACTCCAGGCACTTTCCGCAAAAGTCACATTTCTCTTCATAAAACATGATCGCCTCCTGTTTTTTATTGTTGCATTATAAGCCATGAATATAAGCTTTGTCACCTGCATGCTCAGGATGAACCGGCCCGGCATCACCTTTTCCATAACCATGAATACCTTTTCCCGACACGGTCCTGTGATGACAGGAAAGTACCCCGTCCGTCAATCCTATTACGGTTTGGATTTTTGTTGTTTCAATTTGTTTGGAGAGCGCCTTGAAGGGAATTAATATCAGCAATAGAATTCTCGATA
>CAWFSX010000079.1:0-14335 GCA_963818595.1 uncultured delta proteobacterium | reverse complement strand
CACTTCCATACCCTTAGCGGTACTAACGAATGGCTCTCTCCTATTTATTGAAAAAGTAAGAAAAGATTTAATGGAAGCTGATGTCGTTCTTCCATCCCTCGATGCCGTCAATCCACTTACCTTTGAGTATGTGAATAGGCCTCATCTATCTTTAAAAATTGATGAAATCATTTCAGGTCTTATTCAGTTCCATAAGCAGTATCGAGGGCAAGTCTGGTTAGAGATTGTTTTCTGTCGAGGGTTTAACGATGAGATGCGTGAAATTACCAACCTGAAAGAAGTTATTGAAAGAATCCAGCCTGACAAAGTCCAATTGAACACTCCTGTTAGACCCCCTGCTGAAAACTTCGCATCCCCGTTAAATCTAAAACGACTCGAAGAGATAAGGACCCTTTTCGGAAATAATGCGGAGGTGGTATCTGAATTTGCTGCGCCTATGGGAGAAAGTTTTGAACCCAATAAAGATGCTGAAATCATCAATCTGATTAAGAGGAGGCCATGTACAGCAGAGGATATTTCTAAGGCTCTCGGACTGCATTTAGATGAGGTAGTGAAATATTTGGGAAAACTCATGAAAGAAGGAAGGGTCCACTATCGAATGCATGAGCACCATTGTTATTACGAGAGGCACTCTCATTCGGAAACATAAACGAGAATAGGATCCATGATCATTTCAATCGCAAGCGGGAAAGGGGGGACCGGAAAGACCACCATCGCAGTCAATTTGGCTCTTTCTCTCCCAAAGGAAACTGTGCAATTGATTGACTGTGATGTTGAGGAACCTAACTCCCACATTTTTTTATCCCCCTCTATCCACCAGGTGACCTCTGTGGGAATTTCGGTCCCCCGAATTGATGAATCGAAGTGCACCTATTGCGGAAAATGCGCACAGGTATGTGAATATCATGCAATTGCTGTCATTCTGAAAAACATGTCTTGGTTTTTGACGAACTCTGTCACGGCTGCGGTGCCTGTTCTTATCTATGTCCTGAAAAGGCCATTTTTGAAGTGGAGAGGGAAATCGGCATCATTCAGGAAGGTAGCGCAAATGGAATCTCTTTTGTCAATGGAATTCTGAATATAGGAGAACCCATGGCTTCCCCTGTAATCAGGAAAGCAAAAGAGAGGATTCAAAAGGATAAGATCGCCATTCTCGATGCCCCTCCGGGGACAGCCTGTCCAGTCATTGAGACGGTCAAGGGAAGTGATTTCTGTATGCTTGTGACCGAACCAACGCCATTTGGACTGAATGATCTCGAATTAGCCGTTGGCATGCTGGAAAAGTTGGGGATTCCAAAGGGAGTGGTGATCAATAAAGCGGATATAGGGGATCGAGGAGATATGGGATTACTGCAAATCAAAAAATATTCCGATTCTCATGGAAATCCCAATGGACCGTAGAATCGCCGAATCTTATTCAAAGGGGATCCCTTTCGTGGTTGAAAATAGCTTCTTATATCTCTCAATTCCAAGAATTATTTGAAAAGGTGGAGAAACTTCATGAGTCAAATCGAAGAAGGCCAAGAATTGAATGATGAAGTGGGTTATCTCGTCTATAACGAGACGTTGATCGATCACTTTATGCATCCAAGAAACGTAGGAGAAATAGAAAACCCCGATGCCATGGCGGTGGTAGGCGATCCGACCTGCGGAGATTTTATCAGGGTTTATATCAAGGTGGAAGATGGGAAAATTTCCGACTTTCAAATTCTTAACCCATGGGATGCCCAGGAGCAATTTCTACCTCCAGCATTGCCACAGAATTGGCGATCGGAAAAACTCTCGAAGAAGCACTCAAACTGACGGACAACGATGTGATCGAAGCGGCCGGTGGCATCCCGGCAAGAAAGGCTCACTGTTCTCTTCTTGGCCATAAGAGGATTACACCAGGCGATTTTGAATTATCAGTCTTCTCTATCCTCCTTGCCCCAGAGTGGGAGAGGGAATGAGTGAGGGGGGAATAAGAGAAATTTATGGACCACTCCGAAATTAAACAATTAGCCATTGTCAGCGGCAAGGGTGGAACGGGAAAAACGACCATTGCCGCTGCCTTTGCCTCATTGGCAAAAAATAAAGTGATGGTGGACTGCGATGTCGATGCCGCAGACCTCCATCTTTTGCTCCAACCGAAAGTCTTGATCCAGGAGAAATATTTTGGTGGAAGATCTCCTCACGTGGATTTAGATAAATGCACCCAATGTGGTCTCTGCACCGAAATATGTCGGTTTAATGCCATCGATAATGGGGTGGTTGATCCTATCTCGTGTGAAGGATGTGGCTTTTGTTTCCACATATGTCCTGAAGAGTGCCATTGTGATGGAGGAGGCATTTTCAGGGGATTGGTTTATCTCTGAGACATCTTATGGCCCCTTTGTCCATGCCCGATTGGGAATCGGAGAAGAGAATTCAGGTAAACTGGTCACCGTGGTGAGAAGGAAGGCCATGGAGATCGCAAAAGAAAAGAATCTAAATTTAATTCTGATTGACGGTCCCCCGGGCATCGGATGCCCCGTCACGGCCTCATTGACCGGAGTAAATCTGATTTTAGCCGTGACAGAACCTACCCTTTCAGGGATCCATGACCTAGAGAGAATTTTGAAACTGGCAGAGCATTTCAAGATCCCCTCGATGGTCTGCATCAATAAATTCGATATCAATTTAGAAAACTCTCAAAAAATTATTTCCTATTGTGAAAATAATGGCTCCAAACTCGTCGGGAGAATCCCTTACGAACCTAAAGTGGTTGAGGCATTGGTCAACAGGAAGACCGTCATGGATTATCCTTGCAACGAAGTTCAGGGGATCGTGCATAGAATGTGGGAAGAGGTAGAAAGCCTATTAATGCAACAAGGACTGAGGTCTGAGGTTGAGGCAAGAGATTGGATAGTGCGAGCAATGATGAAATATCAAAAATTTTGCTATTGGGTTGACTCTACATGGTTTGAAAAAGGTCAGGGAGAATATTGAGCAAAAGGGAGATGAACTGGACGATGAAGCCCGCATTCCATGCCGGGTATTAAGACCATCTACAGAGACTATTGTCTTTTGCACCTCCAGCGTGGAATGGCTTCTGTAAAAGGAGGACCTCCTGGTATCGGAAATCCGAAATGGCGGAGAAATTCTTAATTGTCAGCAATTCTCCATTGGACCTTCCTGACATTGGATAATCCTATCATCATTACTGAATCGAATTTTAAACCCGATCGATTCCCTTCCTCCGATGAAATTTCTCAATTGATTCAATCACGAGAATATCAAAAGAGAAAACCTTCCGAATGGGATAAGCCTGATCCTCTTGAAAAAGATTTTTACCAGAGGTGGTTTGAAAGGAATCGAATCAAAGAACCTTTCGATTTTGAGAAAATCCTTATGAGCCATTCTGCAAACCATGCCAACTTTCTTGATCCTAAATATTTTGCCACCCTGAATGGATGCATGGTCCCTTATTCCATTGCGGATAGCATTCATGTCTGTTCTTCATGTCTCGAATTTTTCAACATTCTGGGAGAACAGTGGCCAGTCAAATACGTCGTCCCTTGCATTGGTGCTGTTCAATTTGCTCATCTTCCAATGGATCAGTATTTTGAAGTGAGAATTACCATCTAAACCTTCCCCTCCCCTGGTGGGAGGGGATAAAGGGGAGGGGGGAATAGTTTGTTTGGTCTTTTCAAAATCGTTGGGGCCGTTAACTCAGGAGGTAGAGTATCTGCCTTTTAAGCAGAGAGTCGTGGGTTCGAGTCCCGCACGGCCCACTATTCTAAGAGATGGAACAAAGATTCAGTCACGAGATGAAAATGGTCCCCATTGAACTGAAACCTAATCTGTCAAGTTGTATTGAAACCCTATCCAAAAAAGAATATGAACGGACCCTCAATCTCCTTCTTAAAGAGGGATCGTGTAGATGAAGAACTTGGGGAGAGGCTTGAAGTGTTAAGGCTGTTTCTGGAGTCAACAGATTTTGGTCACCTTCGAAGTCAATATGAAGGATATCTCACGGAAGGAAAGAAGGTCACATTCCTCATCTATCCCGAAGAGGGGAAAGTGAGCTATAAGCTGATAGTGGAAGGATAGGGTGTTACGACAAATGATCTGACAAAATGCTTTTCAATTTTTTCAGTTTTAAGGAGGAGTTTACATGCCGATTTATGAATATCGATGTCAATCATTGTGGGACTATTTCAGAATTTTTGGTGGGAATGGGACCAAAAAGTAAATCTCTGTCATGCAAACAGTGTGGGAGTTCCCAAATTGGAGAAGATGATTTCCGTTTCTCACTCCCTGAAAGAGTGAAAAACAGTCACCTGGACACACCTGTTGCGGAAGAGAGGAACGATGTTCGACTCCTCCCTGTTCCACAGGGAGCGGTTGCAGACGGGATTAATATTTGAAGACAAGTAGTATCCTCATTTATTGAGGGCGAAATCATTTCATCTAAGGGAGATGAGAAAGATGAAGGTTAACATCGAGATAGCAGGATTACCTCTTTATAAGACCTTTGGGAAGAGCAAGAAGATAGAATTCGAATTCCCTGGTAAGACTTTAAAAGAATTGATCGACGCCCTGGTAAGAAAATTTGGATTCGAAGTGAAAAAGTTCCTTTTGGATAAAAATGGAGATATCGATATGGACATTCGGGTGCTTCTTAATGGAGCAACCTATCTCTCTGAAAACCGTATGCAGACATCCTTAAACGATGGAGATACACTCATCTTTAAGGCACCTTCCTGAGGATAGAGAAGCAGCCAGGATGGCTGCCAGAAAGATTAAAAAGACATGCAACTGAAACCCATTGGAATCATTCATTCTCCGTATAAGGACAGGAAGGAATGCCCGCCCCAGGGGCGGGAAGAGATTTGTTGGATTGAAATTTTTGATCAATATGCAGAAGGGCTAAAGGATATCGATGGGTTTTCTCATCTGATTTTACTCTATTGGTTTCACCAGGGGAATGATTACTCCCTTCTGGTAAAGACACCATGGAGCCCAGAGCTTCACGGTCTATTTTCCACCCGATCACCGGATAGACCTAATTCGTTGGGCTTTTCCGTCGTGGAGTTAATTGAAAGAAAAGGGAACCAGCTGAAAGTAAAAGGATTGGATGCATTGGAGGGAACCCCTCTCCTGGACATCAAACCCTATCTGCCCCCAATCGATTCGAAGACAAATGTCAGGATGGGGTGGGTTGAGAAAACAGATTTTTCAAAAGTTTACGGGAAGTCTTTAAAGGGATTGAAACCTGTCCAGTGATTTTGAGGATGCCGATGAACAAGAGGCATCCAGAAAGCGACTTGAAAGCCAAATTGATGGACGATTTAAGATTCGATACAAAAGCTCCAAATTCTCTAACCAGAAGATCGAACTCGATGGGAAATCTTTTATCCATTGCGAATTCGATGACTGTATGATCATCCTGGAAAGAGGAGAAACCGAATTATCTGGATGCCTTTTAAAAACTGCAAATTGATGCTGAAGGGAAATGCTTATACCGTAGGGAAAATCATAAGCTCTTTACTGGAAAGAGCCCTTTGAAGGTTCTGGATATGGAAGAGCCATTGTTTGGAAAATAGAAACTAAGATTTAACCTCCAAATCATAAAGACTTAGGGATGGTTCAAACCTAAAAATCTTGACCTATCAGAAAGGAGAATGATCTATGAGGCAAAAAGTGATTAATTTGTTGAATGAGGCTCGGTCGAGAGAATTGACTGCGATCAATCAGTACATGATTCATCATTATGAATTAGAGGATAGGGATTTCGGTAAACTGGCTTTAAAGATCAAGGACATTGCAATTGCCGAGATGAAGCACGCTGAAAAACTGGCTGAGAGAATTTTGTTCCTCAAAGGTGAACCGACTTCGAAGCCTGATGCCACCCCCAAAAAAGGACAAGAGATCCTTGAGATGCTGGCCACGGATATGGCTCTCGAGGCACAAGCGGTAAAAATGTATAACGAAGCAGCAGTCCTCTGCGCTTCTGAAAGGGATCAAAAGTCAAAAGATCTCTTTGAGGAACTTCTCTCCGATGAAGAAAAACATCTCCACTTTTTTGAAAATATAAAAAATCATGTGGAGAAGCTTGGTGAAGCCTATCTTGCCACCTTAACAGGGAAATGAGGCAAACCGGTGCTGGGAGAATTATCATGATAAAATAATCTAACAAGCATAGTAAGGGATTGAATGGACGAGATTCGGATTTATCCTGATCCTATTTTAAGAAAGAAAGCGTTACCCGTTAAAAATATTGATGGTCAAGTCAAAGAAATAGCAGATCGCATGGCTGAGGCGATGTATGCGAATAAAGGGATAGGACTGGCAGCCCCCCAAATTGGCATTCCCAGCCAAATTATAGTGGTTGATTTGGGAGAGGGGTTGAATATTCTCATCAACCCGGAGATTATCGAAGGAGAGGGTGAATCTGTCTTGGAGGAAGGATGTTTGAGCTTACCAAACATCGAAGTACCGGTAAAACGGAAGGATAAAATCTTCATTCGGGCTTTGGATTTGGATGGGAAAGGAGTGAATCTGGAGTTAATTGGTTTCCCAGGCAGGGTTTATCAGCATGAGATAGATCATCTAAAGGGAATTTTAATCATCCATCACATTTCTCGATTAAAAAGGGAGTTATTGATAAAAAAAATGCTCAAAAAACTGAAGGATTCGTAATACATTGTTGTAAGGTCCCAGGAAAATACAAAGGAGAAATTTAAAAAAGATGAAAGGAGGTATCTTATGGCAGAAGCAAAAGATGGATGCGTAAAGGCAGCAAAAGGACCAATTATGACGGGGGAGTCAAAAACATCTCAACCCATCAACAATTCAAAAGGAGGAAAAAAAGATGATTGCTCAAGTTGGCAAACCAGCACCCGATTTTGAGGCAAGTGCCTATGTGGATGGGGGTTTTAAGAACATTAAACTTTCAGATTATAAAGGGAAATGGGTCGTGCTCTGTTTTTATCCCGGCGATTTCACCTTTGTCTGACCGACTGAATTGTCGGCAGTTGCCGCCAAATATCAAGAATTCAAATCCCTCGGTGTAGAATTTTTATCATTCAGCACAGATAGCCGTTTCACTCCACAAGATCTGGCAGGAGGAGGAACTCTCGAAGATGGTGCCAGGGGGAGTGCCATTTCCAATGCTGTCAGATGCAGGAGGTCGTATCGGTAGTGTTTATGGAGTCTACGATGAAGATGCAGGAGTAAACATTCGAGGTCGTTTTTTGATCGATCCGGATGGAGTCATTCAGGCAATGGAGACTGTAACTCCACCGGTCGGCCGGAACGTTTCCGAACTGATCCGGCAGGTCAAGGCCTTTCAGCATGTGCGTGCCACAGGTGAGGTCATGCCTTCCGGATGGCAGCCTGGGAAACCGACCCTAAAACCTGGTCCCGATTTGGTGGGAAAGGTTTGGAAGGTCTGGAAACCAGAGATGGCCTTTTAACATTCTAAGATTAATCTTAAGGACACAGAAAAATGAACAGATGTGTTTTGCTTTTATGTATCCTGCCTGTATTACTGGTAAGTTGCGTGACGGACTCTGCTGAGAGACAGAAGGACGATTGCCTCGGGCGTCCCCATCAGGAATTCAAAAGTGAATTGAAACAGAAAAAATCGATGTCCAAGTATGCAAATGGCTGCTGAACGCCTACTCCAGATCTAACGAAGGATTATGGGAGATGAATAACAATAGCTCACGAATTGACCATATCTTCTACTCTTGACGTCAAAGAAGGAGAGGTTTTTGGTTTCCTTGGACCCAATGGTGCAGGGAAGACGACCACCATTCGGATGATGGTAGGCCTGACCCAACCCAGTTCGGGCACCGCATGGATTGATGGCCACGATATTTTGAAGGAACCCGTGGAGGTCAAAAAGACAATTGGTCTTGTTCCTGAAACATCAAACCTCTATGGAGAACTGACTTCCTTAGAAAATCTTATCTACCAGGCCGAACTCTACGGAGTTCCAAAAAAGGAACGAAGAATTCGTGCTCTTAATCTTCTTGAGGAATTCGGTCTGAAGGAACATCAAGATAAACCCTTCCAGGCATTGTCCAGAGGATTAAAAAGAAGGCTAACGATTGCCGCTGCCCTTGATTCACATCCTAAAATCCTGTTTCCTCGATGAACCCACTACAGGTCTGGATGTGATGAGTGCAAGGGGGCTAAGGAAGCTTATTCTCGATTCGAAAAAGAAGGGGTTGACCATCTTTCTCACCACCCATTACATCCCTGAGGCAGAGAGTCTATGTGATCGCATTGCCGTGATTGTGAAAGGGAAAATAAGGGTCATCGATACTCCTGAAAACATCAAAGCCCAGGTCAAAGAGACGGAGATTCTTGAAATCGGATTGGATCGGATTACAGAAGATTTGAAGAATAAGCTCCTTTCGATGGAAGGAATTGAAAAAATTTTGATTGCCGAAAACCGAATCCGTTTTCATACCAAAAAGCTTGATCAAATCACTCCTCCAGTTATTAAGGTTCTTGAAGAACAAGGGGCTAAAATTGAAACGATCAATACCTTAAGCCCCACCTTGGAAGATGCTTTTGTAAAGATAACCGGCCTCGATTCAGAATTGATGAAGATCGATAAACCCATGAAAGCAGGTCCGGAATAATTTCCTCCTCTCCTCTGACGCCTGCCTGCCGGTAGGCAGAGGGAGAGGGTCGAGGGGGAATATGGAAGAACTCAAAAAAGCCTATTTCATTGCCAAAAAAGATATGGGGGCCTACTACCTCAAGCCTCCCTTAATCAGTTGGGGATTGATGCTTCCCATCGTCTTTGTATTGGCTTTCTATTTCAGAAATCCAACGGGAATCAAAGAGGTTGTCCCGGGATTGATTGGGTTGACCCTTCTCTTTTCATGTACCTCCATGGCTGCCATCGTGATTACCTTTGAGAAAAGAATTGGTGCCCTGGAACGGCTCCTTCTCGCTCCATTGAATTTCAGAACCATCCTTTTAGGCAAAACTCTTGGGAGCACCCTATTTGGGCTGATGGTGGCCGTTTTCATCACCCTCATCCTGATTCCACTCATGGGGCTTTCCGTAAAACACTTCTGGGCGTTTGTTCTCATCTTCATCTTTTCCGGCCTTGCCTTCTCCCTTCTTGGAATCCTGATCTCGGTGGGAGTAAAAGAAGTTTTTGAGGCGATGACCATGTCCAACTTCTTCCGATTTCCCATGATCTTTCTCTGCGGGGTCTTCTTTCCTGTGTCCTCAATGCCCTTTCCTCTTCCTATCCTCTCTTATCTCCTGCCACTGACCTACACGGTGGATGGTTTGAAGCATTGCTTATTGGAAGATAAAGGAATGATCCCTTTGTATCTGGATTTATTAATTTTATTAGGATTCGTTTTTTTGCTCTTTAGTCTCTCGCTATTCATTTTTAAGAAAAGAATCCGTCAAGAATTTTGAAAGGAGGTGAGAATCATGTGCCAAAGCAAATCTGGTTGCACTCATCCCGAAAATCTGAAGGGAGACCCAAAGGACTGCTCAGCCGAGCAGATTGCCATCTGCCATCCCGGAGAGGAGAGGCATCCTTGTGAGGCTGAGGAATCGGAAAAGAAGTAGAAACTAATCTATATAAAGGAGGTGGGGATTATGTTAAAAGAGATGAATCGAAGGGAGTTTTTAAAGACATCAGCAGCAACAGGTGCGGTATTGATGGCAGGAGATGTTTTGAAAGGAGGTGCTACGGTGGCTTATGGTTCTGTAAAAATCCCAGAGGTTGAAAAATTGGTTATTACTGTCATAACCGACAATTACTATGATTGTCTGAGGACCAAATTACAAAGATGGCCAAAAGATATTTGATCATTCCTGGTACATCTATCCACTCCGAGCATGGTTTGGCTTATTACATCGAGACAGTAGTCAATGGCAAGTCCTATGCCTTCATGTTCGATTATGGATTGGATTTCCAGGGGTAAGTAAAAACATGGAGCTCCTCGACCTCGACCTGAAAAGATTAGAGGCCCTCGGGATCAGCCATGGCCATTTTGACCATTGGGGAAATCTCATTGCCATTCTCAAATACAATAGGACGAAAATCAGAAAAGGGATCCCCTTGTATGTAGGAGAGGAAACCTTTTGCTCAAAGGTTTGCCAATACTTCCAGCCGGACCTTTCGATGTGAGTGGTCTCATCGATCTTGAGCAGTTGAGAAGGGATGAAATCGAAAGCCTCGGTATGGTTAAGATTGTAGAGGTAAAAGATCCAACTCCTATTGTCCCTGGTGCATATTTAACAGGAAATATCGAGAGAGTAACAGAATATGAGAAGGGTCCCCGATTTTGTTCATTAAAAGAGGAGATAAAATGGAGCTCGATCTCTTCATGGGAGAGCAGTCACTGATCTTTAATGTAAAAGGGAAAGGGTTGGTGGTCTGTCTCATCCTGTGCCCATGCAGGGATCGTCAACACAGTAAAACACGCTCAGAAAATGACTGGAATAGATAAAGTTCATGCCGTAATCGGAGGATTCCATTTGATCGGTGCTCCAATGCCAAAAATTCAGAAAACGATTGCAGACATTAAGGCTATTAATCCAGATTATGTTGTCCCCATGCACTGCTCAGGATGGGAGGCAATTACAACGTTCGCAAGGAGATGCCCGAGCCAGTTTATCATTAACACTGCTGGAACCAGATACATCTTCACAGCTTAAATTTGATAAGCGGGGCGTTGAGGTTTCGCTTCACCTCAACGCCCTCTTTTTTAAGGTGCTTATTGAAATTGAGATTCAAAATCTGGAAAAGTCGCTTCCGCCTTGATCCTCATGTATGGACTTGGGCTCAAGAGCACTCTTATGGAGTGAGCAGGACAATTTCTTCGCAATCATACGAGAGGAGGTAAAGGAAGATGGCAGTCACGGAAAAGAAAGGCTGGAGTCCCTATTTAGCGGGAGCCCTGAGTGGGGTGCTATCCATTTTTTCCGTCTTGGTTGCCGGAAAGTACTTTGGCGCATCGACCACCTTTGTCCGTTCCGCCGGAATGATTGAAAAAATCATCGGTCCTGAACGGGTAGCCAAAATGTCTTATTTCATTAAAGAGATTCCTGAAATCGACTGGCAGTGGATGTTTGTGGTGGGTATTCTCATCGGTTCCCTCATTGCCTCGACAACTTCTGGCACATTCCTCTGGAAGGGCGTGCCCGATATGTGGGAAAAACGGTTTGGGCCAAGTAAATTCAAACGGGGCATCGTCGCCTTTGTGGGTGGAGTGATCGCCATGTTTGGCGCCCGCCTGGCAGATGGGTGACCGAGTGGTCATGGACTGAGCGGTTCGCTCCAGTTAGCAGTGAGTGGTTACATCGCCCTGATATGCTTTTTTCATTGGTGGGATGTTCATTGCCCGACTCCTCTATGGAGGAGGTGATCAAAGATGATGCTACTCTATGGGCTCATTACAGGAATCATCTTTGGCTTTTTATTGCAGAAAGCAAGGGTTATACGCTACGACAAACAGCTCGGTGCCCTTCGGCTAATAGATATGACCATTGTCAAGTTTATGCTCTCAACCATCCTGGTGGCGATGGTGGGTACTTATCTGCTTAAAGACTTAGGTTTGGTCAAGCTCTCCATAAAACCAACGATCTTAGGAGGCGTCATTCTGGGTGGCTTGATCTTTGGAATTGGCTGGGGGTTTTTGGGTTACTGTCCTGGAACTTCGGCCGGGGCGCTGGGGGAGGGACGTTTTGATGCGATCTGGGGGATTTTGGGAATGCTTGCAGGTGCAGCCCTCTATGCAGAGGCCTATCCGGGTATGAAAAAGACGGTTTTGACATGGGGTGATCTTGGGAAAATTACCTTTCCCCAAGTATTAGGTGTGAATCACTGGATCATCATAGCCATCATTGTGATCGGAGGATTACTACTCTTTCGCTGGTTTGAGAAAAAAGGATTGTAGGAATCGAAGGAAGGGAACAGTGGAATTTTTTGTGCCAATGGGATCATTGGAGAGTACAGTAAGATAAAAAAGGTTTCTGAAAATCAGAAGAATCCTTTGGAGACAGAGTTACCTCAGGATTGGAATAAAAATTAACGGAGGTGAGAAATGGCAGTCATCGTTGATTTGGAGAAATGTACAGGATGTGGGACGTGTGCAGAGGGTTGTCCGGTAGAGGCCATCAAAGTGGAGAATGACAAGGCCGTGGTCGATGCAGAGACCTGTGTCGATTGTGGAACCTGTATTGAAGAATGTCCTGAAAAAGCCATCAGCGAAGGAGTGTAGAATTCGATGGAAAAGCAGGGTAAGGTTGTTGGTGTATGTATGAGTCAAAGAACGAACAGAACCCAAGAAAAATGTGGGGAGAGGTTTCCTCCAAAAAGGATTGGGGTTGGTAGGTGATTCTCATGCTGGAACTGAAAAAGAGGTAAGCCTTTTGGCAATTGAGAGTATTCAAAAACTCTGCCATGAGACAGGAATTTCAGCTGAGCTCCAGGATCCTTTGCAGAAAATATCACTACTGAAGGAATTGATTTAGTTTCTCATCCCGATAGGTTCCAACATTACAAATTGGTGAGGCAAAACTCATGGTGATCCAGATCGGGAAAGACCCATCTCAAGCTCACACCTATAACTATCAGGGATATTCCATTTTACCGAAGGAAGGTGTGTTCTGTAAGGTGATCGAAAGTGGAGAGGTAAAAATAGGAGATTCTATAAAAGTATTCAAAGATTGAGAGGCGAAGAAGATGATCAGCATAGATATCCCCGGCTGGGGAAACATCGAGATTGAAAATCTGGTCCTCGATCTGAATGGAACGATTGCCACAGACGGAAAAATTCCTTCGGAAGTGAAAGAGAAGATAAACACCCTATCCGATAAAGTGAAAATTTACATACTCACAGCTGACACTCAGGGGACTGCCAGCGAAGAAAGTTCAGATATGGGCGTGGAATTGCTAAAGGTTTCAGAAGAAGATAGTACCGAAGTGAAATTAAGAGTTTTGGAATCCCTGGATCCGACGAGGACGGTTGCTATCGGAAACGGAAACAATGATCATCTCATTCTGAAAGAGGCTGCTCTTGGGATCGCCGTTTTAGGAGATGAGGGAATATCTGCTTCCGCAATGAAGAATGCGGATGTCATCGTGAAGAATATTTCCGATGCCTTGGATCTTTTTTTAAAACCCAAGAGACTCATTGCCACATTGAGGGAGTAAAACAGAATGATGGAATGAGTGGATGTGCCTCCGAGGGAGAGGGTTGGGTGAGGTGAATGAGATCTTTACGACAAATCTATTACGATCTTTTTTCAAAGGTCTATGACCTCATTATTCGATTACACTCCCGAGATAGAGAAGGTTCGCTCAGGGGATTTATTACAGAGAAAGCAAACCTGTCAAAAGGAGATAAGGCTTTAGACCTCTGTACTGGCACTGGTTCGGTTGCAGTGGAATTAACGAAGGGTGTGGGGGTGAAGGGTTTGGTCGTCGGCCTCGATTTTTCTCGGGGGATGCTTGAGAAGGCAAAAGAAAAGGCTTACAGACTGAATTTGGGTCAACTCTATCTAGTCCAGGCCAATGCCAGCCAACTCCCTTTCAAAAAATCCTCTTTTCATGGGGTCACCTGTTCTCATGCTTTCTATGAACTGAAGGGGGATGAAAGAAAAAGGGCCATCGATGAGGTGGCAAGAGTTCTAATCGATGGCGGCAGATTCTGTCTGATGGAGCATGCGAAGCCTGAGAAAGCATTTGTGCGGTTGCTTTTTTATATTCGGATCTTCTTTCTTGGTTCAAAGGATGCGAGGAAGTTTCTCGCTGAAGAAGGATCAATATTTGGAGAAAGGTTTAAGAACATAACGAAGGTGATGAGTCCGACAGGACAATCGAAACTGATATACGGAGAGAAAGGAGGAGGATAGGAATGAAAATACTCGACGATCTCTTTTCAAGTCTCAAAAGAAATGATTTTCCAGTGAAGAGTGTCCATACCTGTGTCTTCTGGACTGCGGTCATCACAAAACACTGCGGTCTCTCCTCGACTTTCAGAGAGGAAGGCCCTTCACATGATCGGGGTGTGAGGGACGTTGGTAATCTTACCCGAAAGACGGCATCCGAATTGGCCGAATACGCTAAGTCAGAGAGTTTGTTGGAGGCCTCCATCGGAATGGCAACCATCAATTCACTGATCGATATCGATGAATCCAGATGCATTGAAAAGAATGCCTTTGAGATCATTCTGGAAAAGGGTCAGGGGAAAAATGTAGCGATTGTGGGTCACTTTCCGTGGATTCCAAAATTGAGGGAAAGGCGAAAACCTTTGGGTTCTTGAACAGAGGCTCCGAGAGGGAGATTTACCTGCAAAACAGGCGGACATAATTTTACCCC
>CAWFSX010000078.1:0-8500 GCA_963818595.1 uncultured delta proteobacterium | reverse complement strand
TGTCAAAGAAAAAAACGGAATCCATGTTAGAGGTTACCGGGTTTAAAGATAAAGCCCAACTGATCTGTTCTGAATTGTCCTATGGGGATCAACGCGTCTTGGAGATGGGGATCGCCTTAAGTACGGAGCCAGATCTCCTCTTACTCGACGAGCCCACCGCCGGATTAAACAGCCAGGAATCCATGGTTCTGGTCAAAAAAATGAGAAGCATGCTTTCAGGGCAAACCATTATCTTGGTGGAACATGACATGGGAGTGGTTATGGAGTTGGCGGACAACATCTCTGTTCTTCATCACGGTTCCATTCTGGCAGAAGGCCCCCCCGATAAGATCAAAGAAAATGAAGAAGTGAAAAAAGTCTATTTGGGTAGCGAACATGCTTAAAATGGAAAAATTAAATTGCAGTTATGGAGAATGTAAGGTCCTTCATGATACTTCCTTGGAGGTCAATGAAGGAAGCTTGGTTGGCTTGATCGGTAGAAATGGCGTCGGGGAAGACAACGACTCTAAAATCAATCATGGGTCTGGTTCCCCGCAGAAGTGGATCAGTCCATTTTTACGAGGTCAATCTATCAGGCATGCCACCCTATCAGATCCCTCGCATGGGCATTGCCTACATGCCTCAAGGCAGACATCTCTTTCCCAAACTGACCGTCATGGAAAACCTGAGGATGCCTATTGTCAAGGGAGAATTCGATGAAAAAAGTCCTTGAGGAAATATTCATATATTTTCCAAGATTGAAAGAACGGCTTAACCAGAAAGCAAGTACCTTTCAGGAGGAGAACAACAGATGCTTGCCGTGGGAAGGGCGTTAATCACCAAGCCCAAGATGATGCTTATGGATGAGCCCATGGAAGGGTTGATGCCCTTATTGGTTAAATTGATTGCTGAAACCGTGAAAGCATCAACGAGAAAGGGACCACGATCCTGTTGGTGGAACAGAATCTCGAAGACCATTAAGAATATCTGCCAGGGGATCTATATCATGGAAAAAGGCACGATTGTCTATGAGGGGACACCCTCAGCGCTTGGAAGGCGCTATCGATATTCAGGAACGTTATTTAAGTGTCAAGGTCTGAATTTGAGATTTTTAGAAGGGCCAGAAATCTCTGTAATCCTCTTTCAAAATCCTTGTAATCAAGAGAGCGTAAGCTTTTTTCCAGTCTCCAATTTGTTGGTCTTAATGACTTCCAAAAACCTCAGATTGTTTCATCCATCTTATCGACTCTCCTCTTTCTGCTCCTTCTTTCAGATCCAGTTTTTGGGAGTGGAAGACCGGAATACGAAACAGTCAACTACAAAGGCCAAAAGTTATCCATTCATGGGATCCTCTCACCCAAGCTCCCTTGATCATACGGGGCATCGAGTCGAATCTATTAGAAATTAAAAATTTTGCAAAATTATCCAGGGAAGAGATCACCCATACAGGGCCCATACTTGTCAATAAATATAAATCCTTACTCCAAATTGAGCCTGACCAATTGATGCTGAAGGGGGCTGAAAAAATATCAGATACCTGGTATGTGAGTTACTGGCAGACCTTTCAGGGTGTGATCATCTACGAGTCTTCTTTAGGGTTTTCTATTGACCCCCAGGGTTGCATTAAATCTTTAGGGGCATTACTTTATCCTAATGTACAGGCACCGCGAGCTTCTAAGATAAGTCATGAAGAAGCATTAAAAATTGGCCAAAAGCAAATCAAAGATTATAAAAAATTGAGATGCAGGCTTCTGGCCGAAACGTACTGATCTATCCGGTTAAAAAGACAAACTCGATTGACTATTATCGAGTCTATGCTTTTAATTTTTTCCCCCAAGAAGCTCTCCATCCAGCCTCAGTCGTTGGCGGTTGGGCCGTGTTTATCGATACACAAACAGGAAAGAAAGTCTTATATGAAGAACTTCTCAAGCCCTTAGGATGCTGTGTCCCTGAGGATTGGGTTCCTCCTAAGTTAGAGGATATGAAACCAAAGTGGTGAATTTAAATTTTTTAAAGTTTCTTTTTATAGGACTTCTTTTCTTCCTCATGGTCTTCGCCTGTAAGGAAAAAGCCGAGAAAACCTCTCTACCCAAATTAGGAGCCGCCGCTATTGATTTTAACTTCCAGGACCTGGAAGGCCAAGCCTGGAGCTTAGATAAGGTCAAGGGAAAAGTAGTGCTTTTAAGATTCTGGGCAGATTGGTGTCCTTATTGCCGTTATGAGATGCCCATCATCGATAAATATTATCGCAAATTGAAGAAAGAAGGCTTTCTGGTCTTGGCCGTCAATGTCAAACAGAGCGCTGAGGTGGCCCTGGCCTTTATCGCACAGCTCGACGTCACCTTTCCCGTTCCCTTGGATCCGGATGGAAAGATGGCCCGAAGATATGGCGTCTATGCCATCCCTACGAATTTTCTAATCGATCGTCAAGGAGTCGTCCGTGAAATCCTGATCGGGGAAGTCTTTAGAGAAGAAAAACCCCTGAAGGATCTGCTTAAAAATTATTTTCCTTTACCTTAAAGGGGTATCCCATAAAGATTAACCATCTTCTTACCCGCCTCAGTTGATCAACATCATTCTTAGCAACTGAACGAACATCGAGGGACAATACTTATTGTTTGTCCATAAGCAGCGTTTTCCGTCATGCCGGACCTGATCCGGCATCCAGAGGGTTTTGAAAGGACTGGATTCCGGCTTTCGCCGGAATGACGATGTTGATTGAGGGAGCAATTTATAAAAAGGCAATACCTAAAAAGCCTCTTGACAAATTATGAGCATATGCTTATAATTAAGGTTGAAAGGAGATCTCTAATGGCAAGGCCAAGAAATTGCAGGCGAGTTGGTTTCATGCCTGAAAGTAATTACTTCAAACCAAGAGGTATCCCACTCTCTATGCTGGAAGAAGTCATTTTAACTGTTGATGAATTTGAGGCTATCAGGCTTGCTGATCTTGAAAATTTATACCAAGAGCAGGCAGCAGAAAAAATGAAGGTGTCACGTCCAACCTTTGGACGGATTATTGATTCTGCACACAAAAAGGTGGCAGAGGCATTGGTCAAGGGTAAAGCATTGAAGATTGAAGGAGGTGAGTTTGAAATGGCTGCTATGAGAAAGTTTAAATGTTATGACTGCCAGCACTCCTGGGAGCTACCTTACGGAACGGGTAGACCGGAGAACTGTCCTTCCTGCAAAAGTGGCAACATTCACAGAGCGCAAGAAGATAGAGGATATGCCAGAAGGTTTGGTAGAGGACAAGGCAGGTGTTGTCGTGGGATCCAACAAAAACAATAACGAAGGAGAAAATGAATAATCGAATACAGACTCATATCAACGAGAAAGGAGAAAATCATGAAGGTAGGTTTTGCAGTTCAGACAAATCAAGGAATTGAGAGCGAAGTTTATGATCATTTTGGCTCGGCACCGGCATTCATCATTGTCGATACCGAAGGGAAAGAGGTTCTAACGGTGAATAATAAGGACTTACATCATGTTCACGGTGCATGCAATCCAATCATGGCTCTTGATGGGAAGAGTGTGGATGCAATGGTAGTTGGTGGGATAGGGGCAGGTGCATTGACGAAGTTAAACGCGTTAGGGATAAGAGTATATGGAGCTGGGGCTTCGACCGTAAAAGAAAACCTTTCCCTATTGAGCGAAAATAAGCTCCAGGAACTTTCCGTGTACAATTCCTGCCGATCCCATCAGGGCGGATGCGGACATTAATAGTAGAGGGAATGTGAATTTTGCCTTGGTGCCAATAACAAGGGAGTGATTCGCGTTTCAAACGTAAGAAGCATAGGTTCTTTCAAGCGATAAAAATGTCCGAATACAAAAAATTCTGCTATTGGATTGACTCTACATGGTTTGAAAAAGGTCAGGGAGGATATTGAGCAAACGGGAGAGTGAATTGGACGATGAGGCTCGAATTCCTTGCCGGGTATTAAGATCCTCAAGAGATATTGGCTACTTAGCACCTCCAGCATGGGATGGCTTCTGTAAAAGGAGGACTTCGTGGTATCGGAAATCTGACAAGGCGGGTAAATTCCTTGTGGTCAGCAATACATCCCTGGATCATCCTAGATATTGGAAACCCAATCATCATCAAAGAATCAAATTTTAAACCCGACCGATTCCCATCCTATGAAGAAATCCTTCAATTGATTCAATCAGAAAAATATCAGAGCTTGAAAACCTGATGTCTGGGAAAAGTCTGATCCGCTTGAAAAAGAATTCTACCAGAGGTGGTTTGAACGTCATCGACCCAAAGAGCCTTTTGATTTTGACAAAATCTTTGAGCCATTCAGCAAATCATGCCAACTTTCTTGATCCTAAATATCTTTGTCAACTCTGAATGGATGAATGGTCCCCTATTCGCATTGCGGATAGCATTCATGTCTGTTCTTCATGTCTTGAATTTTTCAACATTCTGGGAGAACAGTGGCCAGTCAAATACGTCGTCCCTTGCATTGGTGCTGTCCAATTTGCTCATCTTCCAATAGATCAGTATTTTGAAGTGAGAATTACCATCTAAACCTTCCCCTCCCCTGGTGGGAGGGGATAAAGGGGAGGGGGGAATAGTTTGTTTGGTCTTTTCAAAATCGTTGGGGCCGTTAACTCAGGAGGTAGAGTATCTGCCTTTTAAGCAGAGAGTCGTGGGTTCGAGTCCCGCACGGCCCACCATTCTAAGAAGTTGAAACAAAGATTCCGTCATGAGATGAAAATGGTCCCCATTGAACTGAAACCTAATCTGTCAAGTTGTATTGAAACCCTATCCAAAAAAGAATATGAACGGACCCTCAATCTCCTTCTTAAAGAGGGATGTGTAGATGAAGAACTTGGGAAAAGACTTGAAGTCTTAAGGCTGTTTCTGGAGTCAACAGATTTTGGCCACCTTCGAAGCCAATATGAAGGATATCTCACGGAAGGAAAGAAGGTCACATTCCTCATCTATCCCGAAGAAGGGAAAGTGAGCTATCAGCTGATAGTGGAAGGATAGGGTGTTACGACAAGCTGATCTAATAGAGGGCTTTCTGAAGCGGGTTGGTGAATTTGCAGCGAAATAATCTAACTGACGAGTCACTCTCTTCAGTTTTGGAAGGAGGATTATATGCCGATTTATGAGTACCGTTGTGAGAGGTGTGGTCAAGAGAATGAATTTCTAATTATAGGAAGGAAGGAGAAACTCCGATGCAAACAATGCGGGAGCGAGGATTTGACGAAGCTGTTGTCTGCCCATAATACATCCAACAGCTCTTCGCGAAGATCTTCTGAACCCAGTCCCGGAGGCTGTTGTGGGGCACCTAATTCGTGCGGCACTCCGGGGAGTTGCTGTTCTGGGTAGGTGTGGCACTTCTACAGTTCTTCTCTTAAGAGGGGGTCTGAATAGTGCAGAGAAAAAAGGAGGTAGAAAAACATGTTATCAAAGATACCCATCAATCTTGACCATGTTGGAAAAGGAGAAACGGACAAAGAGATACTAAGGGCCGGAGTCATTGCGGAACTGGACGCTATCAACCTTTACGAACAAATGGCCGCCATGGTCAAAGATAAGATATCTCAAAAAGATTCTACTTGATATAGCAAAAGAAGAGAAAACTCATGTTGGAGAATTCCTGACTCTACTCCTGAGAAAAGATGGAGAACAAGGAGTGGAGTTGGAAGAGGGCAAAAAAGAGGTTGAAGAGTTGATAGAGAAGTAGGAACGGTAAGGCGTATCCAATCCAGAACTGGTTGGAAAAGTTTGGAAGGTCTGGAAACCGAGATGGCCTTTTAATTGGATAAGATTCCTCCCTTTAATAAAGCCTGCCTGCCGGTAGGCAGGGGAGATGAGGAGGGATTTCTTTATGGGCGATAGTAATCCAGATCAAAGATCTGACCAAATCTTATGGTCCAATGCTTGCCGTTGACCATATCTCCTTTGACGTCAAAGAAGGAGAGGTTTTTGGCTTCCTTGGACCCAATGGTGCAGGGAAGACGACCACCATTCGGATGATGGTAGGCCTGACCCAACCCAGTTCGGGCACCGCATGGATTGATGGCCACGATATTTTGAAGGAACCCGTGGAGGTCAAAAAGACAATTGGCCTTGTGCCTGAAACATCGAACCTATATGGTGAACTGACTTCCTTTGAAAACCTTATTTATCAGGCTGAACTCTACGGGGTTCCAAAAAAAGAGCGAAAAACTCAAGCCCTTCAGCTTATTGAGGAATTCGGGCTAAAGGAACATCAAAATAAACCCTTCCAGGCATTATCCAGAGGATTAAAGAGAAGGCTTACGATCGCTGCGGCCCTGATTCATCATCCTAAAATCCTGTTTCTCGATGAACCCACAACAGGTCTGGATGTCATGAGTGCAAGGGGACTGAGGAAGCTTATTCTCGATTCGAAAAAGAAGGGGTTGACCATCTTTCTCACCACCCATTACATCCCTGAAGCAGAGAGTCTATGTGATCGGATTGCCGTCATTGTGAAAGGCAAAATAAGGGTCATCGATACTCCTGAAAGCATCAAAGCCCAGGTCAAAGAGACGGAGATTCTTGAAATCGGATTGGATCGAATTACAGAAGACTTGAAGAATAAGCTTCTTTTTATGGAAGGAATTGAAAAAATTTTGATTGCCGAAAACCGAATCCGTTTTCATACCAAAAAGCTTGATCAAATCACTCCTCCAGTGATTAAGGTTCTTGAAGAACAAGGGGCTAAAATTGAAACGATCAATACCTTAAGCCCCACCTTAGAAGATGCTTTTGTAAAGATAACCGGCCTCGATTCAGAATTGATGAAGATTGATAAACCCATGAAAGTAGGTCCGGAATAATTTCCTCCCTCTCCCCTGGCGGCTGAGGTAGGCAGGGTGAGAGGGAGAATGATAGAAGAAATAAAAAAGGCCTATTTCATTGCCAAAAAAGATATGGGGGCCTACTACCTCAAGCCTCCCTTAATCAGTTGGGGATTGATGCTTCCCATCGTCTTTGTATTAGCTTTCTATTTCAGAAATCCAACGGGAATCAAAGAGGTTGTCCCGGGATTGATTGGTTTGACCCTTCTCTTTTCATGCACCTCCATGGCTGCCATCGTGATTACTTTTGAGAAAAGAATAGGTGCCCTGGAGACGGCTCCTTCTCGCTCCATTGAATTTCAGAACCATCCTTTTAGGCAAAACTCTTGGGAGCACCCTTTTTGGGCTGATGGTGGCCGTTTTCATCACCCTCATCCTGATTCCACTCATGGGGCTTTCCGTAAAACACTTCTGGGCGTTTGTTCTCATCTTCATCTTTTCAGGCCTTGCTTTCTCCCTTCTTGGAATCCTGATCTCGGTGGGAGTGAAAGAAGTTTTTGAGGCGATGACCATGTCCAACTTCTTTCGATTTCCCATGATCTTCCTCTGCGGGGTCTTCTTTCCCGTGTCTTCAATGCCCTTTCCTCTTCCTATCCTCTCTTATCTTCTGCCATTGACCTACACGGTGGATGGTTTGAAACATTGCTTATTGGAAGATAAAGGAATGATCCCTCTGTATCTGGATTTACTAATTTTATTAGGATTCGTTTTTTTACTCTTTAGCCTCTCTTTATTCATTTTTAAGAAAAGAATCCGTCAAGAATTCTAACTCCTCACCTCCTCCCTCTCCTCCGGCTTACCGGAAGGCAGGCGCTGGGAGAGAGGAAGGGTGAGGGGCAAATTATAACAGGAGGTGAAAAATGGCAGTCATCATTGATCAAGAAAAATGTACAGGTTGTAAGACATGTGAAGAGGGTTGTCCGGTAGAGGCCATCAAAGTGGAGAACGAGAAGGCCGTCGTAGACGAGGAAACCTGCGTCGATTGCGGAACCTGTATCGAGGAGTGCCCGGAAAAAGCCATTAGCGAGGGAGCATAAAATGCGATGAAAAAGTATGGGATGGTTGTCGGTGTGTGTTTGAGTCAAAGGCGAACCGATCCAAAGAAAAATGAGGGGAAAGGTTTCCTTCAAAAAGGACTGGGGATGTTAGGAGATTCTCATGCCGGGACTGAAAAAGAGGTAAGCCTTTTAGCGGTTGAGAGCATCCAAAAACTTTGTCAAGAGACAGGCCTCTCGGCTGGGCCTGGATCTTTCGCTGAAAACATTACCACCGAGGGAGTCAATATAGTGTCCATCCCTATTGGGTCAACATTACAAATTGGCGAAACAAAACTCATGGTCATCCAGATTGGCAAAGATCCATCCCAAGCTCACACCTACAACTATCAGGGATATTCTATTTTACCCAAAGAAGGCGTGTTCTGTAAGGTGATTGAAAGTGGGGAAGTAAAAATAGGAGATCCAATAAAGATCTGTAAAGATTGAGGGGTTTAGAAATGATCAGGGTTGACATCCCAGGTTGTGGAAACATCGAGATTATGCGGAAGTTTCAAAAATATCACGAAGGTGATGAGTCCCACAGGATAATCGACACTGATATACTGAGAAAAAGGGGAATAAAGGATGGAATTATCTGTAGAGGAAAAATGGAAGCATTCCAGAATCACCCCTTTTCCCTAATC
>CAWFSX010000077.1:0-43325 GCA_963818595.1 uncultured delta proteobacterium | reverse complement strand
AATTGGAGTAATGCCTGAAGATTAATGATTATCAGGAGCAAGTTTGAATTGCACAAAATAAAAAGAGCAAAGTCTTTTTTTGACCCTACCCTCGATTTTAATCTTCGATGCAGATGCGAATCTGCATTTGGAATCTTGCACGGCCCTTCTAACTAATAATGCTCAAATGTCTGACCGTTTAGTACGCGACGATCTCGCCGGTCTCGATAACCTCGACGGAAACACCATCGAGCATATGAGGGATGGCGCGCCGCACACCGAGGAGGTCACGCTCTGCGTAAACCTGTATTACGGCCCGCCTGCCCGCGCCATGGCCGATACCCACACCGCACACCGCCGAGTGGCTCGAAAAGATAGCCCCTTCATGGCGCGCCTTCACGGCCCTCGCAACCGCAACCTCAGTTGCACTCATCTGTCCGGAAAGGTTCGATGAACCTTCAGCAATAGAGTCCGTACCGACGAGCGAAATCCCGAGAGCATCAAGCACATCGTCGATCGGGTTGCAAACCGTCGTCGTCTCACTGCCGGCAAAAAGTAGTCCCAATGCTCTTGGGATTGTATCCTGGGTCACGACGAGGGAACCGGAGTCGCCGCCCGAGCTGAAGCTCGCATCATTGATGAGAATTTGATTGACGAATGTCGCCTTCTTCCCCCTGCGGGAGCCACACTCAGTGGAATATTTTACGGAGACGGTCACGTCGATGGCAGCGATTGTCCCCAAGGTATGGCCCGTGGTCCGGCCACTCTTCTGGACGGCAAGCCCGATCGAAGGTGGCACAGTGGAGCCACTGATCTGGCCGATGTCCAGAATATCGCCGTTCATTCTCACTTTCCAGGGAACAATCTCCGCGATGGCAGCGTCGACCACGTTCGTCGTTCGCCTGGCGAAGGAGATAGGAACAAAATCACTGAGGTGGGCAACAATCTGGTAGGCCCCACAGTTATAGTCGATGAGCCCGGGCTGGCTGATCTCCTCACCTACCTCCCCCTTGTTGGCCTGCGCAAGCACATGGTTGTTGCTCAGAATATAATAGGTAGAACCTTTTCGTACGAGGGCTCCCAGTGTCCCGCTACAACAATATCTGCGGCTATAGTCGTAAATGTTGCTACCCGAAGTGCCAAGACTAATCGGTGGTATCTGAATTGCTTGATGCTCCAGCCCATTGTCTCCTCGACCTTCGCTCACAGAGAAAAGCAAAACGGTACCAACTAAGATCGCAAACAATAGCCTGATAGGTCTTCGAATCATAGAACCACCCCTTTTATAAAGTCTCTAACAATAATAGATAAAAATTTCTCTTATTCTTTTAATGGAGAGCTAATTGAATATAAATGCATGAAAAAAGATCTGGTTGTCAATATCCGGAATAAAATTGTGAAGGTGGAATTTAGTTATTCTTATTTTTTAATTACTTCCTTAGCGTAATCCACCATACCCTGAAAATCAACCACAACCACCGGTTCATTCCCAACAACCCAAGCGTCATGGCCTGTCGGCAGCAGAGACACATCGCCAGCCTTACAATCTACTACGGTGCCATCGTCCATCTTCACTCTTAAAGTTCCAGAAATATGATACTGGAAATGAGGTGCCTCGCAACTTTTTGTTTTAACCAGAGGCATTACAGAATCAGACCACCTCCATCCAGGTTGGAAGGTTGCTTTCCCAATCACAGCTCCTCCTATCTTTACAAGCTCCAATTTCCCTTTATCAAAAGTCCTCACTTCATCCGGCTTGTTGAGGCTTTTCACTTCCATCTTTTCCATATCCAACCCTCCCTTTTTAAAAAACCAATATGATTTAACAAAAGACCCTATGTTATTCTCTCCGAAATAAAAATATTCACTTAGGCACGAGATGTCAAGAAATGTGGTATCCAAAATGAATTTGTGAAAATTATCTTTTGACGATTATTACTTGAAGTCTTGTCTTAATGGGTTAATTTTCAGAATCACTCTTTCAGGAGGAAGAACTTGACACCGCGAGCTTGTGATATTCTTACAATCTAAATAATGCCCCGTTTACCATTTTGGCTTTGAAAACGGCGTTAATTGTGCCGACCTGACGTCGAAGTTGATTCGCCAGGATCTTCCATAATTCTCTTTATGATTTCAAGAGCGCGGGCGCCGTATAAGCCATCTTCAATTCTCTCATCTCAAAGATAATACTTTTTATGTTTTTGTTTTTATTGGGATTTTAAATGATAGACAATAGAGAGATAATTAAACTGCTTGAGAATTAACCTGCACAGATATAAGTGTGGGGTGTGAATCTGATTGCGCAGATTGAAGGCAATAAATTTTTATTTATTTAAGAATGGGTGAAGATCAAAAAACGGAGGGAGAGATAAAGCATCATATTTTTCTCATTTTCTTTGAAGTGAAGTATATTCCAAACCCAACCATAAAAATTAAACTCATTACCACTCCGAAGGCTATCCAAGTTACATAGGTTCCTCTTGAAAGGAGTGAAATGGGATTCCAGCTTGGCTCTTTTATAATTCTACCAAGTTTTCCTCTATATTTTTCTGGAATATCAGGGAATCCATCTCCATTCTTATCCGGGAAGCTCTTCACATAATCTATAACGCCGATCCATTCCTTAAGCTCCTGAATTCCAGGCTTTTCTTTGTTGACATCAACTCTTAAGGAAAGGAGGAGATCGAATGGATTTCCTTTTGGGTCTCTGGGGAGAGCTGGATTGCCATTTCGATCCTTTGGGACGATGTCAAGGATATGATAGGTAAAGCGACCCACAAAATTCAGGAAAGTCGCATTATAGATGTTTGCCGCAATCCTATAAAGAGCCTTATTCGATTTTGAATAGTCGAGAGGTTTATATCCCTCCTCTTCGCTCCCGATTGAAATATCGGTTACCCTATCGAAGATGACCCTGTTAGGATTGTATTTGAATTTCAACCCCGAAACTTGGAGGAAATATTTATTTCCTTTTTTAGGATAAATACTCGTCAACACCTCCAGGATCTTTTTGATTTCATGGGCGTAGAGATAAGAGGTGATAAGGGGATATCCCATGGTGTCATCCCCTCTGCTCATTCCCAATGGGATCGTGCGAAAGAGGTCACATACCACAATATTTCCTGTCTTTCCTCTCAGGAGGTCGTCCCGGATCACCCCGTTAGATTCAATGGCAACCACAACCTTGGTGGCAGGATCATTCTTATCATAATCCATTCTATTGATGACCCATCGGATGGAATCGGCAACCAGATTTCCCAGGTTCGATTCATCCTCCGCAAGTCTCAAATCAAAATCTGTCTTTGCAAGCACTTGATAAAAACTTAAATTGGCCTCTTTAAGTATCTTTTCATTGATACTCGTTATATAAGAATCAATTCTTTTTTGGACCTCTTCATCTGCCCTGAGGCTATCGTCAATGTCAATCAGTTTATATTCCTTTAACTTCGTCTCACCCTTTTCATATCCTATACTGAGAACACCCACACATTTCCCGAACTCATGAGCCTGAACAATAATGGTCTTATTCACCACAAGGGGCCTTGCCAGCTTTGTGTGAGTATGACCACTCACAATGAGGTCAATCCCAGGCACTTCCTTTGCCAATTGATCGTCTTCTGTCCGGGACTTATCTCCACGGATACCGCTATGGGATAGGCAAACAACCATATCGACCTTTTCTTTCTCCCTCAAAATCTTTACGATTTCACGAGAGACCTCAAAAGGATCCCTGAATTTAACAGGTGAAGCAAAGGGAGAAACCTCCGCCGCATCTTTACCCATGATGCCATAGAATCCGATCCGTATCCCCCCAATCTCCTTGACAAGGTAGGGTTTCACAAGACCTTTTTGGAATATTTCTTCAAGCCCATCATCTTCAGGGTTCGTCTTATTGAAAATAGCGCTCGAAAAGACAACCTCTGGCATTCCTCCTTTCTCATGAGCCGATGTGAGGATCCTCGCCAATCCTCGAGGGGTGAGATCGAATTCGTGATTCCCCAGAGTGACCAAATCATATCCCATCTGTTTCATCAATCGAAGTTCCAGTCCTTCTTCACGAGAAACCATGTGGAAGAGTGACCCCATGAGAAAATCTCCTGCATCGATCACAATAACTGGATTCTTTCTCTTTGCCTTCTCCGATTTTATTACCGTCGCTATTCTGGCCCAGCCGCCCAATGTTAAATCATCCATGGTTTGCAAAGGGGTGTAATCGATATTCGGTGAAAAGCCAAGAAGGTGGGAGTGTAAATCATTCGTATGGATGATGGTGAGAAGTTTTTCTTCCCCAAATAAAAATGTAGGAAAGAGGGTCAGTCCAATAATCAACATCCGTAGAAGTTGTTTCATGAATTTAACTTCTATTTCAATGAAAAGACATGATTTGGATTGTCTGATTTCCAATCGTACATTCAGCGGGTAGATTCCCTACGTATTCTCCATCAGCAAAAATCTCTCTATGTTCATCCGATTGGATTTTTACCTTTTGGCCAGTTTTCATGACGAAGTTAGGGTTGGAGATGTGAGTGCCTTTAAATACTTTGGGAAATTCTCTAAGCAATTCCCACTTTGACATCTCTTTCACGATACAGATATTCAGCACTCCATCGTCCATTATTGCATCGGGAGCGATTTTCATCCCTCCCCCATAATAGGGGCCATTTGCTATTGTTACCATCATCACGCGATCTCTCCAAAATTGGCCATCAATCGTCATTTCGATCTCGAAGGGTCTAAATCTTTTCAGGGCTTTCAGTACACAAACGATATACCCTAATTTCCCGCCAAAATAACCTTTTCCCTCTCGGGCCAATTTATTGACCTCTGCATCAAGCCCGATACAGGCGATGGATGCAAAGGGGATGGTATTAATGGTCGGCAAATCATATTTACGAAACGTTGGATTGAATGGCAAGATGCAATTCTTTCTCAAATTCATAGAAAGGCCGATGTTTCTGGCAAAATCATTTCCACGACCGCAGGGGATCAAGCCAATAGGAAGATTTGATTCCGCTATGGCTGGAAGGGCTTCGTGGACCGTTCCATCCCCTCCGCAAAGAAGGATTATATTTACTCCTCGGGAAGGAGCCTTCATTATTTCTAAGCGCATCTCATTTTGAGATCTTGGAATACTGAAAGAGAATTCGTGGGGACTTTGCGAAAGCCAACGCTTGATTTTAGGGAGGAGCCGAAGAGCCTTTTTACCTGCTATGGGATTGACGATCACGAATAGTTTCATTTCTTGAGGCTTTTTATGCTTATCTGAATTTAAGTCTTTTTCAGCAACTCTTTCTTCTCCTCGCAGATTCTCGTACCTTGGAGTAAAACTACTTTTATTAAAGTTCTTGTTTGGGTTCTTATAAACTTCTTCTCCCTATGTAAATGGTGTACTTAAAAAACAATCATATAAATAACCTTTTGTCAATCCAAAAATTAATATTGTTAAAATTATCTTTTAGGAATTACCACTCGGAAATGACTCGATGGGATTTCAAAGTGACCTCGGGAAGAAAGGCTTCAGACTTAAAATAAAAATAAGGGAAATGGTAATACAACCCAAATCCCTTATTTTTATTGTTATTCTTACAGAATTTTAAAGTTTATCGTTTATCGCCACGATCACCGCCTGACCTTTATCAGGTCCTCTGCCAGGTCCATCCGACCTTTATCAGGTCCTCTGTCAGGTCCAGACCTTTATCGGTCCTCTGCCAGGTCCAGGCCTTTATCGGTCCTCCGACCACCTTATCAGGTCCTCTGTCAGGTCCATGACCTCGCGACCCTCTATCAGGTCCTGACCTCTGTCCCAACCAGAGTGATGACGATAACGGTCATATCCTGGTCTACCATGATAGTGCCATCTATCTCTATCATGATGGTTATACCAACCGTGTTTAATCCAATAATTGTGGCCCCAACCTCTCCAATGATCTGTGGAAAGAACCATAGGGAATACGATAATAGCTTGGAGGTAAACTAAAAATATAATCAGGAGGAATTGCCGAAACAAATATTGGAGGCATCACCACACTTATCCAAGGCCCACCATAGACTGAAGATTGATACCAGGCATGTCCATAAAACCTGTACCAGATTCCTCCGTAGAAATAAAGGCCCACTTGACCAGGTACTAAATAAACTGATTGTCCTCCACTTGGCACAACAACTACCTCGGACGGTGTACCTTGCAAAAGCCGGAGGAGGGCCAACTTCTTCTTCCTGTGCTACTGCATAGCCAATGCCAAATACTACAAAACAACAAACAAAAACCAGTAAATTTTTAAACATGATAAATTCTCCTTTCTTTTAATATTTATAAAAGTTGATGGTCTCGTAAATAGTCCCGGTTTGTCACCTTGTGCTTGTTACAGCCTCTCGTAAATCATTGACTTTGTTGGATGCTGAACCAAGTTCAGCATGACATTTTCCATAACCTCCTTATATCATTTAGGCGTAAAGAATGGTAAAATTATTCAAACTCCTCCTCTTTTTTTCCGTCAGACTCGACACTGGGTCCGCATCAAGCGGCGGTGGAGATGAATCGCTCCATAGTCAGTCCCACTGCGTTCTAAGATATTCAACTGATAGGGGATTTTGAGTTTCCCTGCTATATCCACGACTTGATTGTTGGATTTTTGGTTTAAAACCATATGGGTTGATAAGAGTCTACTAATTTTGAATGGAAATTTCAATAAGAATTATCGATTACCACTTCAAAAGTTGTATGGTGGGACAAAAATGTAAAAACAACATTTCAGGAAACTGTCGAAAAACCTTAAATCAGGTTTTTCCGGACACGTAAATAGTTGATTTTACTATATGTGAATTTTCTAAAATCGCAACATTTGGGCTTTTTCGACAGTCTCGGAAGAACTCCACAATATAAATTTAAAGGCCGTATTCCTTTATCTTGTTCTGGAGGGTGCGGCGGCTGATCCCCAGAAGTTTGGCTGCCTTCGTCCGATTCTGGTCCGTTTTATTCAAGGCATCAATGATCATCTGTTTCTCAGTCATGTGAGAAATGGTCTCGACTTTTTCTTTGAGAGTCGATACCGCAATGGATTGTTCCGTGGTATCGGTCTTAGCGGCAGGCTCACTCTGATGGATATACAATTTGAAGGGTTCCAAGGAGAGCCTTTCTGATTTACAGCTTGTTACTGCATCGAAAATCATGGACTCCAGTTCTCTGATATTTCCAGGGAAAGGATAGGTCGCAAGCAGGCTAAATAGTTCCGCAGGAGGAGTCGGTTTTTCTTTCCCGAGGGCTTTGGAGGCTTTCGCGAGAAAGTGGTCTACGAGAAGGGGCACGATCTCCCTCCGATCGCGGAGAGGAGGGATATGAGTATGATGGGCAAGGAGTCGGTAGTAAAGGTCCTTACGAAATTTCCCCGACTCCTCCAATGCTTGGAGATTTTGATTCGTTGCTACAACGACCCGAGTATCAGAGTGTTTGGCTATGTCAGACCCAAGGGGAAAGAATTCACCATCTTGTAAAAGACGCAGGAGTTTTACCTGGGAGGTAGGGCTGAGATCTCCAATTTCGTCTAAGAACCAATGGTGTCAGGCCTTGAAATGTGAATCAGTATTCTAATCCCCCTCACCTTTCAATTGTTCCGGAGCCGTAGCCAACGTCCTGCACAGCGCAAAGCGCATAGCGTTAAGATATTACCGTAAATCGTAAGGCGCAAGTCGTTAGGTGTAAGCTGCCAAAAACATAGATCGAAAGCGCCTTTGGGCTACCTTCAAATCTTCGAGAGATGCAATCGCTGGCATGGTTCACTCCCCTTATTCCGTGTCACGTGTCCGTGATTCGTGTCCGTAAAAAAAGGAGAGCGCATCCCACCGTGAATCGTGATTCGTGACTCGTGGTTCGTGGAACTCGTGAGAGTTAAAACAAAAGCTCATTCCTAATCAAATCGAATACAAAAGCGTGAATCGTGACTCGTGTTGCGTGTCCGTAAAAAAGCATGGAGCGAAGAGCATAGCGTTAATCCTCAATCGTTAGGGGTAAAAGACAAAAAAGTCCATTCTTTTTGAGGAACCATTAGACTCCACCTAATTCCGCTGAATCGGTGTAAGGAATAATTGCTCCGTTCGGTTGTTTCTTCCACATTTTTCTTTATGGGCGGCATCGTATACCATCCGCTCTTCAGGAAATTTCATGGCAATCCGAGTGACAATCCTTTTCTCCTCCCGGCTAAGAGGCTCTGCCTTCGACTCATCAGCTTTCATGATGTCTTCGATCAAATCTTTATAGTTATTGAGCTGGGGTCCATAAGGAAGGGCAGCATAGGTGGAACCGGTCATGCTTTCCCCTGTTTCCCGGTGAGCCACCATATCTGCATACCAAAGATATTTTGCTGCAAAGAGCATCTTGTCATTCTTCTTCAGGATATGCTTACCCAGGACAGACTCGAATTCTCTTAATACCAACTTTATCCTGGGAATCGAAAAGGCACGATTTCCGGTGCAACTATCTCCCACACTCTGATCTCCAAGGGCAATCCGAAGGGCGCGATCCATGGACTTGCTTTGAATGGTGCCACCTTCCCATCTCTTGATGCTGGCAATCCCGACGTTCATCCTCTTGGCGAGAGACTCCTGAGTCAAATTCAATTTCTTCCTCTTTTCAACGATTTCCTTGCCAGTTAACAGGTTGACCGCTTTACGATAGGCTTCCGAAATCGCCATCTGAGTATCTGCCGCCTGGTTGACCGTCCCTGCCTCTTTACCACAAACCCTGCACACATACTGGTTTGTCGGAACAGTTAAATGAATACCACGAAAAGTTATTCCCTTTCTTATTCTTTTGATCACCATTTTTCCATGTCCCTCAGGACAGTTCATTCCATTTTCTTTCATTTCAACCCCCCGCAGTCTCTTTTCGGTCCTCGTGGAGAGACACGAGCCACAACCTGGTTTCTTTAAGCGTAAACTTCAAATACACTCTGCAACCCAACTTCTTACTCAACCACCGAAAGGCTAAAAGTTCGCAATCTTTTATTTCATCTTCATAAGAACGTTGTGGAGGATACTGTCCTGCATAATCATTCGGTTCTATTTCTTCCAAAAGATCGCTAAGGATATTTGAGATGTTTCGAAGGTTCAGGCCTAATTCTAATGTGTCAGCAGCGACACTAACTGGATTCAAGATGGAAATTCGATTTTCTGATACCGCCTCCTTTGACAGTTTTAACTTTCGGCTGATTTCTTTATGGGAAGGTCGATCCATAAATATTATGGTATCAATTGATACCTTTTGTCAATAAAAATATTCAATCGGAAGGAGATCTGCATTTATGGTCCCATGGGAAAATACCGCATGGCACACTCGCCCGTTAGGTGTAAATCGTAAAAAGCAAAGCATTACTTTGGTGGGTAATTTATCAGAAATACAACGAAAGGTCAATTTTAGCTATTACACCGGGAATTGAAGGGGGGGCATAGGATCCCGACCATTTTATATTCTTTTAGCCCTGTTTCACCACGATGTCTAAAATCTTGGCTGACGAACTATTTGTCTTCCAGTTATGCTTTACTCCTGCTGGAATAAAGTAGGTTCCCATGGGTTTCAGTAGTTTCTTCTCTTCACCGATGGCCATCTCTATTTCCCCTTCTAAAACGATTCCGCACTGATCGAAGGGATGGTCGTGGGCAGTCCCTTCTTTATTTGGAGCGATTTCCATAACAGCCATGGTTAAATTTTTCCCTGATTCTAATTTACTCCAGATGCCGGGCCGAAATTCATCCAGCTTTAAGGTCTTAAGATCCCAGAAGCTCATTTGTTACCTCCTGCTTTGCAAGTTTAAAGGCCACTGCTCCATAGCCTGCCTCCGAATTCCATGGCAGAGTGATCTTACTGACGACAGCGACATCTAAAGAGAGCTGGAGTTCTTTTGCAAGACTGGCTGCTACCGCCACTCCTCCAGCGGGGACTCCTATGACGATCGCCTTGCTCTTCCGAGTAGGCTATCATCATCTTCGCAAGGACTTTACCTGCAGAATCCCGATCTCGAAAAACCTGGATACGGTTTCGAAGCTCTGGAAGGTCGAAGATTTTGGATTTAATCTTTTCCCTCATCAATAAAGCTTAGGGTAGACAGGTTACATGGCAAACATCGGTTCGGTAAGTCGGGCATAATTCAAATATTGTGCTATATGTTGAGTACCATATAGGGCCAATTGCCAGGTTATTAGATTGGGAGTTCGGAGTCCTGCCTGCCAGAGGCAAGGTTTAGGATTATGAAAGTTTTTCTGGGATCTATATGAGACTATGTCTCCATTTCTCCGCAATCCGCATTCAGCAATCCGAAATTGAATCACGTTTCCATTCCAATCTCTTTGAGCTTTGCGACGATCTTTTCCTTCTCCAAGACTCCCACATGTCTGAAAACTTCTTTCCCCTTTGGGTCGAAGAAGACAAGGGTGGGGATGAGTTGCACTTTATACTCTCTGGCCAGGTTCTGATATTTATAAACATCAATCACAAGAGCTCGAGTCTTCCCTGTATATTCTTTGTCAATCTCTCTAAGGATGGGTCTCATCTGACGGCAGGGAACGCACGAATTTGCCCCAAAATCCACCAAGACAGGCTTCCCACTTGTGAGAGCTTGCTTGAAATCTTCTTCAGTATTTGATTCAGGTGGTTTGGCTGCAATCTTCTGTAAACGCTCCTGGTTAATTTCGACCTTGGCATTTTTTCGAAGTTCCCCCAGGAACTGCCCCAATGCCTCACGTTGTTTCATTTCCCGGATGAGCTGTTCAATGACCGGAGTTATCTCTTTGAGGGGTTTCCCCTGCATTTGGTCTTTATACATCTTGTAGAAGGCTTCGATCTCCTCGCGTGCAACCTCCGGTGGAGAAGAAAATTTTTTCTCCAAAAATCCAGTGATGATGGATTCTTCGGGTAATGGAGCGTTCTTTTCTGCATCCTTATAAGTTTTAACAGGAGCAGAAAATCCCTGCTTTTTTGCCTCCTGCAAGAGGAGCACTTTCATAATCATCCCCTCGAGAAATTTGTTGGGCTCCTCCTGCAACATATCCCGCATTAAAGGATTTTCCAACTTGGTAAGCTCTTTATTAAACTGCTCAACTGTGATCTTCTCATCATTTACCCGAGCAAGAGCTTGCCGGCTGGGATGCTCCAGATAAAAAAAGTAGAACAGAAAGGCGCCCGCCAGTACAACCAGTGCAGCCGCTACAAAAATAATAATTTTTCGTTTCGCCGTTCCTCCTTTAGGTTCGGTGGATTGTTCTTCAGCTGTGTTATTCATTTAAGCCTACTCCTTTCATTATTTTTAGACGGTTTGTTTCAAACTCATTTGTAAATAATAAGGGGCATCTTTCCAACTCCAATTCATCATTGGCCAGTTTGAGGGCGAAAGCCATGCAGGTGGTCTCCCCGCATTCCTTACAGTTCTTGCCCGGTAGTAGTTTGAAGACCTCAAGGGGTCTTAAAGTCGTTCTGGAGGTATAAGTAGGTTTAATATGGTCTTTATTGGCATAGGTTTCATTCACAATTTGTTTCAGTTCTTCCATCACACCTCTAGCCTCATCTTCATCTTCCAGCTTCGTCAGTGCAATCTGTCGAGGCCAAAATGTAATGAGTCGGCCTTTTTTCTTTATGGTGAGGATTTTTTCTTCCTCAAAATAATGAAGTCCTTTGAGGGCCGTATTGAGATAGGGGAGGATCTCGGTGATATCCTCAGAGAGATCAACAATGGCATTCACCTTCTGGGAGGAAGGATTACAATCAGAGAGGACGATCCTTAATTGATAGTCTTTAATGAACATCTTTATTTCTTTCTGCCCTCAGAAGATCCTGAAGGAACATCGTATAAGATTCGAGTAGCATCTTTATGACTTAAATAAAGCCTAAAATCAATATCCCTGCAGGCAGGCTTTTCACCTTCTTGGAGATAGGGGTAGCAGAAAATGCAGGAATAAGGTAAAAATATTGTATAGATACAGGGAACCCTTAGTTACAGAAAATCAATGCTATTATGGAGAGAATCAAGATAGAACCATAAAAGAGTGACCATTAGAGGAGGTTCGAAAATGGCAAAGAATATTTTTTGGATGGGAATGCTGATCGCTATTGTTTTAACTATGCCGGTTACACCTTTTTCCCAAGAAGACCGTATTGTCCAGGTGGCCATCGACACGTTTAAGTCCCAGGTTCGTCTGCCCCCGGGAGCTGAAATCAAATTTTTAGAGAAAAAAGAAAGCCCTGTTCCGGATTTTTATGCTGTCAAGCTTCTCATCGTCCTTCCTGACAAAGAGATGCCTGCAATGGTTTATGTGGACAAGACAGGAGAGAAGGTCTTTCTAGGGAATCTATTCATTAAGGGAGAGAATGTGACCATGAAAGAGGCGGGTCCTCCCAGATCCCGGAAAATCGATATGGCGATTTTGGATATGGATAAATCTCCTTTTATGGGGAACAGAAATTCGAAAGTCACCATCGTGGAATTTTCCAACTTTCAATGCCCGTACTGTATGGATTCGTGGGTCAAATTGCAGAAGTTAATACAGAAACATCCTCAAGAAATGAGATACATATTCAAACACTTTCCATTTCAACCCCAGGGTAAAACATTTGAACTTTCGGAACTGACTGCTGCTGCCCAGGAGGTGAACAATGAGGCTTTCTGGCTCATTCATGATTTTTTCTTTACGGATGAGGGACAGAACGTCGCGAGATTGGAAAAAGAGGCTGTGAAGCAGAAGATTGAGCAACTCCTAAAAGGAAAAGGATACGATGTCAGAGTCTTTCAATCTGCCCTTGAGACGGGCAGGGCGAAAAAGAGGGTTCTCGATGATATGGCTGTGGGGGACAGAATCCGAATCACTGGTACTCCCACAAAAATCGTGAATGGAGATGTGATCGTAGGGGCAAGCCAAGATAACATCCTGGAGCGTTATTTGGTGAGATAACGATTCCATTCCCTCCGTAGAGAAGGCCTATAAGACTATATTAGAAAATGGCTAGGTTAGAAACTTCTATGGCGACTCAGGTCTGTAGGTTCCCCGGCTATCATGAATAGGGGGTTCAATCTTTTCAGGAAATTTAGATTTATAGTCGTCGACCATTTTCTTGATCTCGGGGTGATCCTTAACAGTTTCCTCGAGGGGAAAAGAAGTAATGGCGAAAGAATTTCTCTGCTGAAATTGTTGAAGGGTGCGTTCAATATTTTCCACGGCTCTTTGCCATTGATTTTTTTCAGCTTCTGAAGCAGTTGCTCGAGCTTAGTTGCTGCCGGAGCCTCGCAAGATTACGTTCATAGGTATGTTTTGTCTTAACATTATAGAAAGTGGCCTTCTTTATTTGAGAAGGCAAGGTTGAATTTCCGGCCATACATCCCTTTGGATGAATTTTGCACGATGACGGTGTTTTTGATTACAGGGGGATTGGTCAGATCGACACCTGTATGACTTCCTATAATGATATGGATCCCTGAGATTTTCTGGGCTAACTCCATATCTTTGGGATAACCGAGATGACTCAGGAGGATGATGAGATCGGTTTGAGGACCAAGTTCTCTGAGCATTTCCTGTGCTGTTTCGACAGGGTCTCGAATAATCAATCCCTTTTTCCTCGGATCGGACTAGGCCTAAAAATATATCTGGAGCGAGGAGGCTAAAAATTCCGATCTTCAGCCCATTCACTTCCTTTATGATATAACGCTGAAAAAGTGGTTTCCCGGAATCTTCATCCATCACATTGGAAGAAAGGAAGGTTACATTGGATGTTTTCGAAAGTTCTATGAGAAATTTCTTCCCGAGGCTTAAATCATCGTCTCCGATTCCGATGGCATGGTAACCCATCAGGTCAAAACTCTTCAGGATGAGACGTGCTTTTTCGTTTAACCTCTGTATTTCACCCTCTGCATGGGGGCCCGAGAATTTTTTGAAAAACAGGTCCCCCGCATCAAAGAGAAGAACCCCTTTCTCCTTCTCCGTAACTTCCTTGACCCAAGTTGCTCTTCTGGCCAGACCGCCAAAACGAATCGTTGGCCCTCAACTCGGGCAGGGATCGATCTCACCATTGATATTGTTAGTATAAAGGAGGGTAAGCGACTTTAAGGTATCTTGGGCGAGGGAAGGCGGTTTGCTCAAAATCAGGAACAGGCATATAATCAAAATGGTTAACAAAATCCATCTTCCCATTCTTTTAATTTGCCTCAGCATTAAAATGATTTGAAAGATTTTAAGCCTGATATTCATAACCGTCCAAACCTTAACTGATTTCTTCAAGAAGGATTTTCACCTTTTCTTCGATTAGATCTCTGACCTGCCTGAAAACCTCGATCGATTTTCCCTTGGGGTCAGGAATCTTCCACTCGATGATCTTTTTCGCCAGGACAGCAGGGCAGGTTTCCTCACAGCCCATCGTCACAAGATAGTCCATCTCAACGGAGGGAGATCATTTAGACCCCTTTGGCCGTCTGCCAGAAAGATCAATTCCCTTCTCCTTCATCACCTCAATGACCAACGGATCGATCTGCAGAAGAAGGGCGGGACCCTGCACTGTAAACTTCCTATTCCCTGTCCAAAGCCTCGGCAAACCCTGTGCCATCTGACTCGCCGGCATTCTCGACGCAGACAAAGACAATTTTTTTTTCCGTGCGCGCAATACGACTAGTTCCTCTTGCTACCGCCATGTTTCTATATCAAATCTTGAACATCGTCGTTCACGTCATGTTCAAACTGTGCAGTCATCCCGAGGGTGCAAAGGGGTGAAGAGCGTCAGAAGTTTCGAAAGGAGTCATTTCTTCTGCGCAGGGGCCAATTCGAGAGACACACTCTTTATGGGGCCTTATTTTTCCGGCCCGCAACATAGTCCCTGTACTCCTTAAGGAGGACACTTTTGTACTCCCGTCGGGCGGAGGGCGGGATATAATTATTATTTTTCTCCAGCCTATCGAGGATTTCTTCGGCGGTCTCCTTATTCGCCTGTCTGCCTTCAGAGTAAAGGTCGGCCAGTATCTCGTTCAAACCATTAACACGGACCTGTGTACCATCAGGAAACCTCAGCATGCGCCAACTAACTGTTGGCGGGTCGGAATCGTCTCCTCATGTCACTCATCCTTCCACTTCAAACTGTGAGATTTTATACCCTGACATATTATACCTCCTCAATTGTTTGTTTATCGGCCCAGTCCGGCAGGCTCCCATGCCTTTCCCCACAAGTGCGGCACTGATTGGGATAAGAGGACCATGCCCGCACGGGAGAACGTCCGCAATTTTCATTTATGATACCTGCCGTATCAGGTTTTCTGCTTGCCCATCATGCCCATCATTTTCATCATGCCCTGCATATCCATACCGCACGACTTCATCATGTCCCCGCAGAAGGGCATCATCTCTGCCATCATCTTTTCGGGATTCTTCCTGAAAATCTCTCTGAATGAGGGCATTATCAACTTCATGAACTCAATTTTCTCCTCATCGCCAAGGTTGTCGAACTTATGTTTCAGGTCTTCTATCATGATCTTGCCTCCTTTCATGGCATGGGTCGAACAAACGATTTTACCATACTTTATCACTTCCTCCTTGAGAGAATAGACCCTCATTTTCAATTTACCCTTGTCCGGCCCACCGCTTTCATAAAATTAACATCGCCCTGTCGCTATTCTCCTTCCCTTCAAGGCTTGCAGGTGACATGACATACTCCGGTCGGAGTTTCCATGGCATAGGGGAAATATTTCCTCTTAAACCAAAGGGCCACATTCACCAGACTGATTAAAACAGGAACTTCCACCAGAGGACCGATGACTGCTGCAAAGGCCTGGCCTGAATTGATTCCGAACACCGCCACGGCTACGGCAATGGCCAGCTCGAAGTTATTCGATGCGGCCGTAAAGCTCAAAGTGGTGGATTGTTCGTAGGTTGCCCCCACCTTCATTGAGAGGATAAAAGGAGACAAAGAACATGACCACGAAATAGATACACAGGGAATCGCCACCCGGACCACGTCCAGCGGAAGCTGGACGATGTATTCACCCTTGAGGGAGAACATGACCAGGATGGTAAAGAGAAGGGCAATCAACGTGATCGGGCTGATTTTGGGAATGAACTTCTCCTCATACCATTCCCGGCCCAGGGTTTTAAGGCCGATCAGGCGGGAGAGAACACCGGCAATGAAAGGAATACCGAGATAAATAAACACACTTTCGGCGATCTGGCCAATCGTAATCTTGACCGCCATTCCCTTCAATCCCAGCCAGGGGGGTAAGACCGTGATGAAGATGTAGGCGTAAATGGAGAAGAAAAGGACCTGGAAGATGGAATTGAAGGCCACCAGTCCAGCGCAATATTCTCGGTCTCCAGAGGCCAGATCATTCCATACGATGACCATGGCGATGCAGCGGGCCAGACCGATCAAGATGAGGCCCACCATGTACTCGGGATAGCCGGAAAGAAAAGTAATGGCCAAAAGGAACATGAGGATAGGACCAATGACCCAGTTCTGAACCAGAGAAAGGCCAAGGACTTTATAATTCCGGAAGACCTGCCCCAGTTCCTCATATCTCACCTTGGCCAGGGGTGGATACATCATCAGAATGAGACCAATGGCAATGGGGATGTTGGTCGTACCGACCTGGAATTGATTCCAGAAGTCGACCACTCCCGGGAAAGAGATATCCCCAACCCACTCCGACGAACATCGCCAGAAAGATCCACAAAGTCAGAAACCGATCCAGAAATGAGAGTTTTCGAATAACTTGTTCCTCAGCCATTTTGATATCCTCCTTATTCTATTTACCCCGTTAGAAATAATGCCTCGCTCGGTTTCGAGTCGCAACGACTGGAATTTCTAACGGGGTAAATCCCTGAGTATGACGAGAGGGGTATACTTCGTTCTCGCCCTGGAAGCCTTTGACCAACGGGGGGCCCTAAATTTCATCATGGCTTTACAGTCCCCCCTTTTCTTAAATTCTAACAGCCTTGAGCCGGTAACCTACCGGCAAATCAGACCCCTCAAGCCCCTCCAAAACCGACCGTTACCTTGTCTCCCTCGACAATGACAGGCACCTGTCGACGGCCACCGGAAAGACTCAACATCTCATTGAGTTTTTTAGGGTCTGCCCCTACGTCGAAGAAGACCGCCTTGTCTCCAAAGGCTTCCCGAGCCTTACTCGTATAGGGTCAACCCCCGTGCCGAAAATTCTCACTTTTGAAGACATTTCATTCCCTCCTCTTTTTAATTTTTCAAGCCTATTCTTTCTAACGAATTCTTTTAAACCCAATTTGGGGTTTACCCCGTATAATCCCGAAAGCCCCAGTCTTCAGACTGGGGATGAAGGCAATTTCAAATCTAAGGATAAATAAAGTCCCGTCCTTTAGGGCGGGGATATACGGGGTTTACACGAGAATAATATTTTTCAATAGGGAATTGGTCTTTGGAAAAGGGGACAGTCCCCTTTTGTTGTCCCTTTCGTGTGAAACCACGTCCTTTTATACTTCTTTAAATTCCAGATAGGTCCCTGGGACTTCGTACCCAGCGGCCTGAAGGAGTTCAAGAAGAACTTTTCGTTTCTCCTTAAATTCATCTGAAAAGAGAGGGACACATTTCCCAATCGCAATCTCCTGGCCCACCAATTTTACAGCAAAGGCAAGGCAGGTCAGTTCCCCACACTTTTTACAATTTGTTCCAGGTAGGAGTTTAAAAATATCCAATGCCTTCAGCTCCGCACCCTTGGAGATAGTTGGGTTCAATCCTGATCCCGATTCTCATAAGTTTCGTTGATCAGGTTCTTCAACCATTTCAGAATTTCTTCGGCCTCTTTCTCATCTTCAATTTTGGCCAAGGTAATATGGTGTGCATGCAAGGTGAATAATTTTCCGTCCTTTTTGATGGTCAATGTCAAAGCCGGATGGTTGTAGATACATCCTTTCAGGATGGCATTCAGATAAGGGAAGGCCTCATAAATCTCACCCGATACTTCGGCGATCACCCGGATCTTCTCCGGATCAGCCAGACAAGGAAGGATGCGTGTGATTTTATATGAGTTAAGTAACATGTCCTCACAAGAGAATGATGATCAATATACCCGCCAATACAAAGAAGAATAGGGCGGTAAACAGTTTGATGGTCGAAGTCCTCCTCTGGAGAAAGAAGGATAATTGTTCCGAGGTTGTTCCCCAATAGACAATACCGAAAATAGCCACCAAGGGCAGGATATAAACGATATTGTATAAAATAAGGTAAAAAATAGCACTGTCTCGAAGGGATGGGATATTGGTAACAAATAGGATGGTGGGGAGATAGACCTGGCTGGTACAAGTGGATTGCAACAGGGTAACGATGAAACCAATCACCATCGCGGCAAGCAAAAAGCGAGTGGATTTGCCTTCTTTGTTCGCCTCCAATTCACCCTCTCTTGTCCGTATGATCCGGTGAATCCTCTTCTTTAAAGAATCCGGCACCTGGAGTGTCATCTCTGGAGGGTCGCCCTCTCTTGAGTTGGACATAATCGTAGAGACTGAAGATCCCAAGGAATATGGAAAAAACAAAAGTGATTAAATAGACGATTCGGGAGAAGAGGGGTAGAAATGAAAGATGCTGGACGAAACCCAGAATTCCAAGGCCGAGCAATAAATGGGTGACAAAGCCCGTCCCGGTAAAACCCATTCCTACCCAGAAAATCTCTTTTCGTGTCCGGCCTACCATGGTGAGATAGGAGATAAAGAAGACGAGTGTAGCCAAAGCACAGGGATTCAGCCCTTCAATCAAACCCGCCAGGAGGATGGCCAGGATTCCAAACGATTGAAATCGTTCTATAATCGATGCATCTGCCTTTTGGATTTCGTCAGGGGTTAGGGATAGCCCGCCTGCCGGAGAACCTGTTCGGCGGGCAGGTGATCGGTGCTGTTGATTCATATTTTTGGATCAATGCCTCCACCTTGGATTCCGTGATCTCTTCTGGGGAAAGGTAGTCATTTCCAATAAAGATACTTGGGGCGATCAGACGCTTTTCCGAGGGAAGATTGAAGTCGGTTTGACAATGTTTCATTCAGACGCTTCCCATCAGCCGTATTCAAGTCGATTTGCTTGATGTTCAGATGAGGATATTTTCTCATGATATACTTAAGCAAATAACTTGCCCGATCACATTTTGGGCATCCCTTCTGATAAAAATAGGCGACATCGACCGAAAAGGTTTTCTCGGAAACTTTCGACGCCGAAGCGATTTCAAGGGGGGGCAGGGAAGGCGAGAGTTCTCCTTTTATTTGATATTCCAGGATGAGAGGATCAAGCTTCTCCATGACCTCCTGTTCTCCGGAAAGCATTTGATCTCCAATAAAGATGACCGGGAGTTCGCTCCCCCTGCGGTTGTACTTCTGTCTCAAGCTTTGCGAGAGCTTCATAATAAGCCGGATTCGCTAAGATCAAAGGTCTTGATTTCAAGGAAGGGATACATCGATTTAAGCGTGGGAACATAGCTTTGAAGAATGGCCTGGCAGCTGGGGCAATCATCCGCATAGAAAAGATACATCTGAATAGAAGAAGATTGCTGAGCCTCTAACAGTGGCATGGGAGAAGAAAAGAGCAAGGACAAAAGAAGATGATCATCCATTTTTTCATAAGTTTCACCTCTTTGAAATCTTAAAGTGTCATTCCCAGATAAAACAAGATAAATCCCAGCGAATACGACAATCACTCCTCCAACTCTTTTCCCCCAGGTCGTCATATTGGAAATCCCTTTAGACTTAATGAAGCTTTCAGCAAATCCGGTTGCCGTCCCTGCCAAAAAGATGAGGGCGCAGTGTCCGAGGGCGTAAACAAATAATAAAGAAGTCCCATAGGCAACTTCTCCTTTTGAGGCAACAAAAGTCAAAATGAGGGCGAGTACAGGAGTGGCGCATGGTGAAGAAACAATACCAAAGAAGATGCCGAGGAGGAATGCCCCGAGTATTCCCCTTTGCTTTGGTTGAAGATGAACGGGTACGGGAAGGCTCCAGTTCAAAGAGACCAATCAAGATGTAAGCCTATAACAACAGCAATACCTCCGACAATAAAATACCATGTCCGGCTGATCACACCGAAGAGGCCTCCCACCAGAGAAGCAATAGCACCCAAAATAGTGAAAGTAATCGAGAGGCCGAGGATGAAAGTCAACGAATAAAGAAAAGCTTTCCGTCGGTCTCCTTCCGAATAGCCGCCCACATATCCGATCACCAGGGGAATGGTTGCCAGAACACAAGGGCTTGAAGAGGAAAGAATGCCTCCAAGGAAGACGCCGAGATAGGCAAGAAATGGATTTTCAGAAAGAGATTGAGAGAGATAATTGAGAAAAGTTTCCATCGTCTATTTTACCCCCATCTTTTCGAAATACTTTTCTTGATCTGCTTCTTTATCCATAAACCCCACATGCCGGTAAACTTCCTGATTCTTTGCATCGAAGAATATCTGTGTCGGGATGAGCCGTATTCCATTGACCCTGGTAAGCTCTTGTTCTTGATAAACTTCAATCATCTTAATGACAACCCGTCCCTTATACTCCTCTGTCAGCTCCTGCAAGAATGGGAGCCATTTTCTTGCAGGGGATGCACTGTACCCGCTCCAAAGTCCAGAAGTTTCGGAAGAGAGAATTTTGCAATCTCTTTTGGAATCCGTCGATCCATTGAAGATTGCGCAAAGGACGTTTGATGTGAAAATAAAAGTATGTAAGAGAATCAATAATTTGATCAAAGAAATGAAAAGGAACCCTTCTCGCCTTTTTCTACTCATGGAGTTATTTATCCTCGAAAGCCCGTACCATATGGCCACGGGCCGCCTGGTCCAGTTGTGGTTTGAGGCATTGTTTTAGAAACAAAAGCGCCTCCTCCTTGTCCTCGTCGAGGAGAATTCTCTTCAGCATCATCGTTTCTTCAGGACTCAATTTCAATATCAACGGATGGTCCATGTCCCTTTTGCCTCCTTTAGGTTGTGCCGGATCGTTGGCGTCAAGCATTTTTCTTGTGCTTTCACTTCACCTTTCCAGCAAAATTATCCCTTTGAGAAGGCTTATACGAAGCCTCAAAGACCGGCACTCAATGATCTCGGGTCGCCTGTTCCAGTTGAGGTTTGAGGCACTCTTTTAGAAACAGGAGGGCTTCCCCCTTGTCTTCATCGACGAGAATTCTTGTTAGCCTTAGTGTCTCTTCAGGGTTTAGATTGAACACAACCTTCTTGATCGTCATCCCTTTTCCTCCTCTTAAACCAACCTGCGTGTTGCCTATAAGAACGAGGCGATAATCCTTTTCCTCCATGCACCCTTCCTTGCTACAATAGGCCTCTCCTTTTGGAAATCTGAGTTGAAAGATATTGGGTTACCTTCTCCACGTCAGAAGTTAGAGGATTCAAGTTGTGATTCTTCTCAATGCCCATACTCGTAATCTCAACATACTCATCGATATTGAATCCAGTGTGTTCAAGCGTCTTCTTAGCGCAAGCCACCGGGCAGCCATCAATGGCAACAATGACTTTACCTGCCTTGGTTGATTCAATCATCCCGCTGACATGACCACCGATGCCAGCCAGACAGAAAAACCTACCCATGCCATCCTGAGTCAATTTTACACCTGCTTGATTGGCAATCTGCCCTACATTGGAACCACCAGAACATGGAAAAATCAAGATTTCAGTCGGTTCGCATAAACATTTCTCTTCCATTTTTATTCCCCCCTTCTTTATTTAATCCATCCTTTAATCTCTTCCACCTTTGGAACCTTTCCCGCAACCTTTACAACTCCATCCACCACCAGAGCCGGAGTGACGAGCACACCGTAATTGGTGATGGTTTTGATGTCTTGTACTTTAATCACTTCGGCGTCAATTCCCAGTTCTTTGACAGCATCCTTAGCTCGCTCCGCGAGCTGATTGCACTTCGCTCAACCCATACCTAAAATTTCAATCTTCTTCATTATATTTACCTCCTTAGATCATTGATGGTAATTCATCACATAATAGGGTAAGGGCAAACCCATAGATCAGTCCAGCCAACGTACAGAAGAAAATAATCAATCCCACATAGACAAAAAGTCTCTTCAGTCCGATCAATTTGCTGATAACAAGAATGCTGGGAAGTGAAATGACTGGATCAGCCAGAAGATAAGCCAAGAGAGGACCTCTTCCCATCCCTAAATCGAGAAAGGTCCTCGCCATCGGAACCTCTACCAGGGTTGGGAAGTACATGAAGACTCCAAAGAGGACAGCAATCAGATTTGAACTCACTCGATTTCCTCCTACATAAGTGGTGATAAACTTCTCCGGGATCACTGTTTTCAAAATCCCTGCTACAAAGACACCAATGAGTAATAAAGGGACAATCTTTCGCCCAAATGAACAGGTCTCTTTAGCCATGACTTGAGTATCCTCTTTGGGCATCCAGAATATAATAATGACGAGCACCCCTGCTATCAGAACTGCTAAAACTGGAATCTTTACTGCCCAACCGATCAGCGATGAAGCCCCAACCAGAAGGATGGCAACTAAAATGAGGAAGAAGACCCAAAATCGATAAGATTTTACCTTCTTCACCTCCGTCCGTGAGCGTTTGTGAAATGGCTGGGTCTGGTGCATTTGATAGGATCTTTTTTTCTTCCCCTTTAAATGTAGCGGTCAGGATCATTCCAATGATACTTGCAAAACTGACAGAGAGGATAATCCTGGCAAGAGCCAAATCAGCCCCTATTAAGCTACCGGTATAGATAATGGCCAATATATTGGTGGCAGGGGCTGTATAAAGAAAGGCGACAGCAGGTCCCAACCCTCCTCCCCTCTGTCGGATGCCGGCAAAAAGAGGAAGAACCGTACAGGAGCAGACGGCAAGAAATAAGCCTGCGACGACAGAAATTGGGTAGGAAATATAGGCCTTCGTCTTCTCACCAAGATATTTCAATATCTTGTCCTTTGGGAACAGGGCCGACATGGCACCTGCGATGAAAAAAGCAGGGACCAAACAGGTGAGGGTATGGGCCAAGAATATAGTCTTGCAAAGCGTCTAAACCACCTCGTAACATGCTCAGTAAAAAATCCATCTTTCTATCCTTTCTTCTCTTTATCTGAGTTGTTGAACGAGCTTTCCGGTCTCAATGATCTGTTTCTTCAGCAATAGACCGATGCTATCCAGAATTTCAAAAACCTTAGGGTCATTTACCTTCACCATTACCTTTACTCCGTCCTTTCGGGTTGTGACCAGATGGCTCTTCTGCATCAGAGAGATATGTCGGGAGATGTTTGATTGTTCTCCATTAATCGCTGGAACGATTTCACAAATACATTTTTCACCATTCCGAAGCAATTCCAGAATCTTCAAACGGGTAGGTTGAGCCAGGGCCTTCAAAACTTCAGCCTTCAACTCAAGAATCCTTTCATTCATAAATGCCTCCATGATTATATGATTCATTAATCATATAATCCAAAAAACATAATTTGTCAAGAGGATAAAAAAGTGCTTTAGGTATGAAGTTTCCTGTAACGAATGTATTTAGTTCTACGCGATGAGGTTTGGTCTTGGGATTTCGAACTCACAGGGGACATCGGTTTGGCAGAGGCCACAGGAAGGAGGAGGGTTTTTGAGCCCATATTCTAATCGCTTCGCTTTCAAAGGCTCGGAGTTGATATATTCCTGACATTTATCTTTGTCATGTCCATTCTCTGTAATCGCACCGGCTGGACATCTCGGGATGCACTTTCCACATTTTTCATCGCGAAACTGCAGACAGTTTTCTCTATAGTGGTGGTATTTCTTCTCGCTGGGTGCCAACTTAAGAAGGGTGACCACACTCCCGAATCGAACAGCCATCCCTTTGGGAGTGATGAGACCATCATTGAGGCTGAATGTTCCGAGACCGCAAGCATAGGCAATATGGCGTTCAGACCAAGGAGAGGCCCAGCCCACCTTCTCATCCCGAGAATATTGAAATGTTGGAGAAAGAGTGGGTGCCACAGCAACATGTCCTAAATCTTCTAAAAAAGTCACGACGTGTTTCTTGAGGGCGCCATTACAGGCTTCCCCAAAATCTCGAGTGTAAGCCCAGAGTTTGGATGGAAATTGTGTCTCCTGACGATTGCTTTTTCGAGTATCTTCAGAAGCGGGGAGGACCCATGAAATGACGCTGATCTGTTCAATTTCGGTAAAGAGAAGGCCTCTTCCTCTCTCTTTGAGGGCTGCTGAGATGATTTCTCTTGGGGTAAGATGGAAGGGACCAATGAGGGTTTTATATTCAAAAAAGAGAGGATCAATCCCCGAGGCAAATCCTATCAGAGGGTCTTCCCAATAAATTCCGTGGTCGATTTGAGTTCTTCGATTGGGGTGAGCTTCATTAATGAAGTTTTTAATGAGTTGTTCGAGAACCCTATTTGGATTCTTGAGGAAAACGACCTTTTCTTCTTTTGTCATGCGGTTGTCCCTCTTAACCTTTCTCCATCTCTTTCAAATCAAAACCGCCTTTTTCATGAACCCCGGCCCGTTTGCACTGGAATTCGTCGATGGCCAATTTTAAAGCATCGGTAGCCAGAGTGAAACAGGGAACTTTTTCTTTAGGTAATTGGGCAAGGACTTCTTGGGAGGTTTCCTCCGATATCTTCATGGCTTCATTCGGAGTGGCCCCGATGATCCGCTCTGTTAGGATAGAACTGGTGGCAATGGCAGCTCCACAGCCAAAGGTCTTGAACTTCGCCTCGGTAATCTTACCGCCGTCGACCTTGATGAACATTTGCATGATGTCTCCGCAGGAGGCATTTCCAACGGTGCCGACACCATCCGGGTTAGAAATCTCCCCTACATTTCTTGGATTTTGAAAATGTTCCATTAAAAATTTCGGATATTTTGCCATGATGCATACCTCAACGGGACTGATTTTTTTCCTCTTGATTCTCCAACCGTTTCACTCTTTCCTCTAATTTAGAGTGGAGTTGGAGAATCATCTTCATGATATCAGACAATGGGTCTGGGAGATTTCCATGTTCGAAATCGAGTTCTGCCTTCACTTCAGCGGTTAACGATTCGACAATTCTTCCTGGAACACCCACCACCGTGGCACCGGGTGGGACAGATTTGACGACCACTGAGTTAGAACCGATTCTTGCCCCATCGCCGATGGTGATGGCGCCAAGGATTGTTGAATTGGATCCTACAATCACACGATTTCCCAGAGTGGGATGGCGCTTCTTTTTTTTGAGAGTCGTCCCACCCAGGACCACTCCCTTATAAATCAAACAATCGTCGCCGATTTCGGAGGTCTCTCCAATCACCACGCCCATCCCATGGTCGATGAAGAGTCGCCTACCGATTTTTGCACCGGGATGGATCTCAATTCCTGTGAACCACCGGCAAAGATGAGAAACCAGGCGTGCAGTCGTAAACCATTCCCTTTGATAGAGAAAATGGGCAATGCGGTGGAGCCAGATCGCATGGAGACCGGGATAGCAGAGAAAAATCTCCACATAGTTTTTCGCGGCAGGATCTCTCTCTTTAATGGTTCGGATGTCTTCCTTCAAACGCTCCCACATTGTACATCCTGCATTCTCAAAACGCATTTAATTTTAACTCAAAGATTGAACGAAATACAATGGCAAAATCAATAAATTTTAATGTCATTGCGAAGGAAATGAAGCAATCTCACTTTGTTACACCATTAGTGCTCGCAGTAATAGATAGGGTAATCATGCAGAGTTCTAAAATTTCCTTGACAACTAAACAAATGTATAGTATCCTCAAAACACAAGTTCGGAGTGATGAGTCCAGAGTTTGGAGCAAAGACTTAAAAAGAAGCCCTGAATTGAAAGAGGTGACTATGGAACTGACATCCCGGCAGAGAGAGATCTTTAACTTCATCAGAACATTTATCAAAGAGAGAGGTTATCCCCCTTCGGTAAGGGAGATCGGCGAGCGCTTCAATATCTATCCCCGGGCAGCCTTCGATCATCTCAAGGCATTGGAGAGAAAGGGTTATTTGAAGCGGAGGGGTTCGATGTCCAGAGGCCTCGAGATCCTCGTCTTTCAAGGGTATGAATCGCATGGTTCATATCAGCGGGGTGGACCGTATGGGGAACATCTAAAGAAAGAAGGAAGGCTATTGAGCCGGGAGATTCCAGTCTTAGGCAGGGTGGCTGCAGGGAAACCTACTTTAGCTGTAGAACATGTGGAAGGGACGATTCCTCTTCCTACCGAGTGGGTGAAAGGGAAAGAGGTCTTCCTTCTGAAAGTGAAGGGCGACAGCATGTCCCCCTATATCCTCCCTGATGACTATGTTGTTGTTCGGTCCCAACCCTCGGCAGAAAACGGGGATGTGGTGGTAACCTTGGTAGGGGAAGAGGCAACGGTGAAGCGTTTTTTCAAGAAGGGGAGGAAAATCGAATTGAGGCCAGACAACGAGCGCTGGGAGACGATTCAGATTGAGGAGGGGTCAGGAGAAGTTCAAATCCTTGGAAAAGTCATCGGGGTGTTTAGGAAATGCTAAATAATAGCGCATGGCGCATGGAGCATAGGGTATAGCGTTTATACCGATTAAATCTGAAATCTGCAATCCTCGGAAGGAATCGGATGGATTTCCCATTAAGCGTCTCTTTCGATGAGATCTTTTCTCAATTGGCTCTGAGCAATCCAGGGGAGAAACCCATCTCTCCGAGAAAAGTTCTTTTTTGGGGAGAGAGGACAGGAGAAATTGCATCCTATGTGGCGGGATGGTTGGCAGGTAGAGGGATCGAGGTCATCGTATTGGACGGGGCCAATCGTTTCAATCCTTACATGGCATCATCCTTCGCAAGAAAGGCATTCATTCCTCCAGAGAGCCTTCTCAAAAGAATTCGAATTGCAAGGGCCTTCACTTGCTATCAAATGGCCATCATGGTTGGGGAGAGATTAAACGACTTGCTCAGTCAGGGGGGAGCGATTGCCCAACCGGAAAGGTGTTGGATCATCCTTTTGGGGTTGATCAATACCTTTTTAGATGAGGATGTATCGGATAGAGAGGTTCGTCCCCTCTTCGAAAAATCTCTGAGAAAGTTAGAAGAGATGGCTTTGAGAGGAGTTCCTTTTTTTCTATTCCAATCTTCTGACTTCAATTCCCCCTTTCCTAAAGGGGGGCGCCGCCGTCCAGAGCCAGGCTATGGCGCCGGACGGGTGGTGGGGGACATGAACTCAAAACGAACCTATCTTACGAGAAGGCTTTTCCAATTTGCGAATGAGGTTTGGAGGATCGATTTGGATGACGAAGGACCAAAAATGATTTTGGAAAAAGGAGCAAGGATGGTCAGTCATTGCGAACGAAGCCCTGCACCGCATGGTGTTCAGGGCGAAGTGAAGCTCAAGGGATTGCGGAGCTTGTTCTGAGCGGAGTGAGGAATCTTTGGGTTTGCTTCGGTCATACCTCACAACCGCCCTGGAACTTCGGGATTCCTCGTAATGACAATCTTGTTTCAATTATTCTGTTTGCTGGAAGCGATTATATATTCAAGATCATTACGCTATGCGCCATGCGCTATGCTCTTTGCGAGGGTTTGTTTATGGGAAGAACGGTTCTTCCTTTTAGCAGGGTTTTGGAACAAGAGGTTCAAGAATGGAGGAAGTTTCGAAGAGGGCTGAGAAAAGAGGATCAACAGTTCCTCGACCGGCTCTTCGAAGAAGCGAGGCTTCATGTGCAAGCCGGGGTCTATGCTTCGAGACCCTGGCCTTTTGAGACGATCCTGATCTCTATTCTCCTCGAGCATGAGAAGGTTTTGGTTGAATTGAGATCGAAACTAAGGCCCTGGAAGAAAAAGGGCAGTAGGGTAAGGTTCTCCGTAATGGATCATGGGGGAGTCGTCACCCGCAAACAATGAAAATGGTGATTGGGTTAAGGTGAGGAAGCCGGTTTAGGTTAGGTTAAGGGGTTAAGACTGATATTTTTTAGACGAACGACCTAACCCCATTAACCAAACGGGCATCTTAGCCCTAACCCTCGGGCTAGAGACTTCTATTTTCTGACAGTGGGGTAAACAGATGGAGATCCGGGGACGACTCTTCGATCTTTATCCTCTGGAGTCCTCGATGATTCTGTGGATCAAAGAGGAGGATGGAAAGCTTCGACGATTCGAAGATTCTTTCCGGCCTCGATTTTACGCTCAGGGAGAGAGAAGCGATCTTCTCGATCTCTTCCACTCACTCCAGAAAGGGCAGCGGGTGGCAGGATACCAGTGGACCAGAAAGAAGGAACTCTGGAGTGGTGATGAAGTCGAAGTGATGGAGATTGAGGTTGTAGATTCGGAGCATTATGCCCAACTCCTCAGGATTCTCTCTCAGTGGGAGGAGCGAATCACCTTCCACAACTGTGACATCCCTTTGCCACAGACTTATCTTTACGAGAGAAAAATGTTTCCGACAGGCCGATGTATCGTTGAGGTTGAAGGAAACCGGATCTTTGAAATTCATCCTGATCCATCCGAGTCTGTGTGGATGAACGACGAAGACATTCCTGACCTTCGGGTAATGGAATTGCGTGTGGAGGGAGACTCCATTCGGAAGAAGTCTCTCCTGTTGGAATGTGAAGGGTATCGGGTGGAGATGGAGACGATCGATGTTAGAGAAATCGAGAAGTTTCTCAAACATTTCGACCCTGATGTCATCCTGAGCGATGACGGAGATGCCTCTCTTTTGCCCCTTCTCTTTTCAGCAGAGAAGAGGTGGAAGGTTTCCATCCCCTGGGATCGGGAGCCTTATCCCTTGAAAAGGCAACTCCATCCTAAAGGCCGTTCTTACTTCTCCTATGGCCGGACCTACTATCAAGCCCCTGCTCATCTCTTTCTCGGAAGATGGCATATCGATCGTAGAAACTCCTTCATCTATGGAGAATCGGGAATGGAAGGAGTGATCGAACTGGCACGGTTGGCCAAAATCCCAGTTCAACGGATGGCTCGGACCTCTCCGGGGACAGCGATTACTTCGATGCAACTCGATCGAGCCTTTCAGGATAACATCCTTGTCCCATGGAGAAAGGGGGAGCCGGAACGATTCAAGACGGCGTGGGATCTTCTCGTTGCAGACAAGGGAGGTCTTGTCTTTCAACCTAAGTTGGGGATCTTCGAGGATGTGGCAGAGATTGACTTTGCCTCGATGTATCCCACCATGATGGCGATTCACAATATCTCTCCGGAGACCATACTCTGTGGTTGTTGTGAGAACCACAGAGTCCCGGAAGCTGGGTATACCATTTGTGAGAAAAGAGAAGGGATTATTCCCAAGACGCTCAGGCCCATCTTAGCCAGAAGGGCATGGCTTAAGAAGATGGCGAAAGAATTAGATTGCGGAATGCGCCCTGAACCATGTAAGGTTCAGGGCTGCCATGCACCCGACGTGGTGCATGGCGGAGTACCCCTCACCCCACCCTCTCCCCCCGGGGGAGAGGGGAAGGATTTCGAAGAGGAAATGAGAAATAAAGAAAAGAGAAAGAGAAATCTACAATCGGAAGCAGACGGCACTCAAATGGATGCTGGTTACATCCTTTGGATATTTAGGTTATCGAAATGCTCGTTTTGGAAGAATCGAAGCCCATGAGGCAGTTACTGCCTTTGGAAGGGAAAGCCTCCTCCAAGCCAAGGAGATCTGTGAGGAGGAGGGGTTCGAACTTCTTCACGCCATTACTGATTCCCTCTGGATTCGTAAGAAAAGATTCGGAGAGGAGGAGATTCTCGAACTCTGCCGGAAGATCAGCGAGGCAACTGGGATCACGATGAGTCTGGAGGGAATTTATCGATGGGTGGCTTTTCTCCCCTCAAAAGGTAATCCAGAAAGCCCGGTGGCCAACCGTTATTTCGGACTCTTCCAAAACGGAAAGATCAAGGCGAGGGGATTATCATTTCGACGAGGCGATATGCCTCCTTTGATTCAAGAGGCTCAGGTTCGGATGATCGAGGTTTTGACAGCGACAAAAAATATGGAGGATTTTCAGTCGAAGATTCCCGAGATTTTGGACCTTCTTCTCGAATATAGCCTGAAGTTGAAGGACGGCCAGGCAAAGCAAGAAGATTTAGCTATCAGGAAGAGGATCTCTCAGGAACCCAATGCCTATAAAGTGGATAGCCTCACCGCTCTGGCTGCCCAACAGTTGGAAGATGTTGGGATTGAGATCCATCCCGGAGAAAAGGTCCGGTATGTGATCAAGGATGCCGAATCCAAGGAGAAGGCGGAACGAGTCAAACCTTTTCCGTTAGTGGGGCCGGACGACACCTACGATGTCAAAAAATATCTGGAGCTGCTCGTCAAAGCGACCGAGGAGATATTGATCCATTTTGGTTATGATGCAAAACGCCTGAGAAAAGAATTAAAAGGGTTCGAGGGGCCCAGCTCACCTGCCGCAGGTAGGGATTTAAGGGGTCGAGTGAAAATCTCCTAAATTCAGAAAAAATTGACATATTTTATCATTATGATATTTTGTGAATAAAAATATACATTAGGATACCATAAGGTTTAATAGTTTAAGTTAACCTTTCAGTCAAATACTTCGCACTTCTTTTGCCTTGAACGTTAGGCGACATATTCCATGGGGTGGTTAGGAGGAGAAAATGGATGATTTACAGAAGGAAATATTAAGTCAACTACCGAATACGGCTGATTATCTTGTCGGTTTTGCCGATATGCATGACCTTTTAAAGCCGCATTTTAATTATCGTTATGCTGTTGTGATTGGTAAGAAAATGGATAGTGAAGTAATTGATAGCATTGAAAGTGGCCCGAATATTGTCTACTACAATTTGTATATGAGTGCCAATGATGAATTAAATTCTATCGTAAAGAATATGGCGAGTGTTTTTACGCGTAAAGGAGTTCAATCTCAAGCCATACCAGCAACCGTTCATGATGCTGATTTGGATGATGAATATTCAAAAACTCTCAGATTAAAGTATTCACATAAAATGGCTGCTACCAGGTCTGGCATAGGGTGGATCGGAAAAACGGATTTGCTAATATCTCATAGGTATGGCCCGCGAGTGAGGCTGGCAAGTATTTTAACAAATTATCAGTTCAGCGAAACCGGTGTACCCATAGACGAAAGTAATTGTGGAACTTGCCAAATTTGTGTGGATAAATGTCCAGCCCATGCTGCAAACGGAAAACTTTGGAATGTTTCAATCGACAGAAACGATTTTTATGATGCATTTAAATGTCGGAGTATGTGTCGTGAATTATCAATGAGGAACATTCAAAAAGAGATAAGTTTGTGTGGAATTTGTGTATCGGTTTGTCCGATTGGGAAAAAAGCAAAATGACAAAAGGACACTCATCATAAACCGCCCCGCGCAACTTCGCCCAACATTATGCCAAAGACTTTTTGGATATTTTTGTTGTCTCTTAGTACCTCTGATATATTCAGTAGATCATGGTTTTTTGTTAATCTATTTTTATCCCCTTTGGATATCAGGAGTTGATGTGAATAGATGCCCTTGGCCTACCACAAACGAAATCTATCTTAGGTACCACGATAAAGAATGGGGTACTCCAGTCCATGATGATCATAGGCATTTTGAGTTCTTAGTACTCGAATCTGCTCAGGCCGGGTTAAGCTGGTCTACAATTCTAATGAAAAGAGATCATTATCGAAAGGCCTATGATCATTTCGATCCTGTGAAAGTTTCAAAGTACAATGATCAAAAGATTGAGCAATTGTTATCGAATACCGGAATCGTAAGAAATCGGAGAAAAATCGAAGCCTCAATCAATAACGCTAAATGTTTTCTTGCCGTTCAAAAAGAGTTCGGTAGCTTCGATCAATATATTTGGGGCTTTGTCAATTACAAACCCATCATTAACCGTTGGAAAAAAATCTCTGAAATACCTGCCAAGACTTCACTATCAGATCAAATTAGTAAGGATTTGATTAATAGAGGTTTTCGATTTGTGGGATCTACTATCCTTTATGCTCATCTTCAAGCCATTGGTATTGTCAATGACCATATCGTAACTTGTTTTAGATATAAAGAGCTTTGCTCCAAATATAAGCAGAATAGGGAAGAATGATTCCTCCTCCCTCATCCTTGCCATGACGGCGCACTCAATACACAGCAAAACATTACTCACCATAGACACTTACTCAAAATATTCATAATCAACTACCCTTAAAATAAAAAATGGGTGTGCCCTTATTTTTCGCATGTCCTGAAAGGTTAGTGCTGGTCATTCCCTTTCAGGAGGCGAGGGTTGAGCATTGTTTGGTAATCGAGTAAAATATCATTTGGTCAAAGAAGAGGAGGTCACATGGAATCTAAGCGGCCATTTAGTCGTCGAGAGGTTCTTAAAACAATCGGGACAATGAGTCTCTTCGGGGCGGTCACACACGCCCCACTGGCCATTGCCGATGCTGTAGAAGGTGGCCCGCCACCGGTTAAAAGAAATTTGGCTCAGCTTAAGGGATTGCTGGATGACATGGACGCAAAGGGTTACCAGTTTTGGAGCGTGCCCCGCAAAGACGGAGAGTTTCTTCATCTTCTGGTGAAGGCCACCCGCGCGAAGAATGTCCTCGAATTGGGTACCTCCCACGGGTTTTCGGCGATTTGGATGGGACTCGGGCTGGAGGAAACCGGTGGCCGACTGACCACGATCGAAATCGACAGAGAGCGATACGACTTGGCGCGCAAGCACGTGAGCGAGGCAGGGTTATCAAAGCGTGTCACCTGCATCAAGGGAGATGCACATGTGGAGGTGGCAAAGCTCGAAGGGCCTTTTGATTTTGTGTTTATGGATGCTGACAAAGAGGGGCAAATGGACTATTTCAAAAAACTTTTTCCGAAGAAACTTGTCCCCGGTGGAATCCTTTCGGTCCACAACGCCATCCGGCAGGCCCTCTCTATGAAGGATTACTTGGAGATGATCCGAAAGCATCCCGACTTTGACACGGTCATCCTGAGCGTGACGATGGACGATGGCTTTTGCCTGAGCTATCGGCATCGAGTATCTTAGCAGGTTGCTGAAAAATGGCCATCTGCTGCGTTTCCCTCACCCTCGCCCTGTTAGATGAGCAATTAGGTTTTGGAGAGAGTCAGTGAAGATATCAGCTTTCAAATGGTTGCAAAACCAACAAATATTCTATCTAACAGGGCAAGTCGTTGCGGTGTACAGCCAAGTACGCCTCACTCCTCAGGATTTCGGGGGCCTTGCATCTGGCCCTTTTTGAGCAACCTGGAAAGGATGACTTTTTCAGCAGCCTGTTAAATCTTAGCGCTTCATAGGGGGTCCCTCAAAAAGAGCGATTCAGATTTAGGATGACAGGGACGCATTTGATGAGAATTTTGGATTTTATTCAAAAAGTGTTGATCGATGAATTTAAGGAAATTCAACAGGACGAGGGACATCCCTATATTTCATTTAGCCTGATCTGTCAAGGAATAGAATTTTTAGGAGCTTGCCTTGATTCAGAGCCCTTTTCAGCTAAAGGCTTAAGTGCTCCACGGTTTAGAAGAGCTATTTATGATCTTTTTCCAACGTCGTATCGTAAATTCAATCAAGGGACTGGTAAGCCATTTGATTTGTATGAGAATCTTCGATGCGGCCTCATCCATGTTATTTTACCAGGGTCGCGGTTAGAACTTATTCGAAGAACCGAAAAAGCAAAATTTAGTGCGAATCATCTCGAAGTAAAGGAAATACAGGGTATCGACAGGCTTGTTTTGGTTTCAGAAGATCTGTTTGAAGATTACGAAAGAGCGTGCGAAGAAATCATTGCAAGAATCAGTGACGGTCGTTTAAGTGGTTGGAAGTTCGCGGGAGATTTATTGTTAACCCAACGATAAACCCTGTTGTTGCATTAAATTCGGCGTTTGGATTCATCAAACCCTTACCCATAAAGGCACAACCGTTAAATCAATGTGATATACTGAATCAACCACACCTTTATGCAACAACAGGGTAAAGAGTCATTGGGCTAAAATCTTTACCCCGTTAGAAATAATGCCTCGCTGCTCTGCAGCGGGGTCAGGTTTTATAATAATTCCGGCGGGGTTTAATGCCCCGCTGGAATTTCTAACGGGGTTTATTCTTTTTTAAATAAGTAATACCACATTGCAAGACTTGACGGAATTTTTATCTGAGGTTATGAAGTATGGACTATTGGAGGAGGCATTGATTTCAGAAATTACCCAGTGGATTATGGAGTTGATGAGGACTCATGGCCAGCTCTCAGTCTTCATCGGCGTGATGATTGAACAGATCATAATTCCCATCCCCTCTCCAATGATCATTATGGGAGCAGGGGCCATCCTTGTCTCACCGGGGCTTTCCATTCCCAATGCCTTCCTCCAGATTTTGTGGGTCATCGTTCTTCCTGGTACGATCGCATCCACTTTAGGGTCCTATATCGGATATACCATCAGTTATTATGGAGGGAAGGCGTTAGTGGTACGGTTCCAGCGCTTTTTGGGTGTGGATTGGAATCAGATAGAAAATTTAGAGAAGCGTTTCCGTGGAAAGAAAGAAGCATTGAGTATCTTTTTCTCCCGGGCCATCCCAGTCTTCCCTATCTCTCTTGTCTCTATTCTTGCCGGACTGCTCAGAATTCCCATTAGACCCTTCACCATTTGTACCTTTTTAGGTTCGATCTTCCGATGTTTCTTCCTTGCCTTTTTTGGATGGTGGATTGGAGCGACTTACGAAAAGGCAGCCACTCATTTAGATTCCCTTGAGACCATCGTCTCGATTTTGATGTTGATCGGGATGGGGTTGGCTTTCGGATACCTCTATCACAAATTCAGGAGGGCGGCTTAATCTCCCCATTCCCCCCCCCTTAATCAAGGAGGATAGGGGAGATTAGGAAGTAATTTCTAAAATATGAAAAGGAGGATGTTCGATGAGAGTGACAGTGGATGACGATGCCTGTATTGGATGTGGGCTTTGTGCAGAGGAGTGCCCAGAGGTCTTTGAGATGAACGATGATAAGGTTCGTGTCAAAGTCGATGAGGTTCCTGAGGATGTTACGGAGTCCTGTAAAGAAGCCGCCGAAAATTGTCCGGTAGAGGCCATCCAGATGGAAGATTAAGTTTCTCCCATTTAAATGAAAAAAGGGGCACCCATATGAATCCATGGATGCCCCTTTCACTTTCTTCTCAAAAAATCACTCAAAATATTCTTTGATTTCTTTATAACGTTTAGGGTCTCTCAAACGTTCAAGAGCTTTTGCTTCGATTTGCCTAATTCTCTCTCGACTGAGACCAAATTGTCTCCCAATTTCTTCGAGGGTGCATTCCCCATCCCCTCCGATGCCGAAACGGAGTCGGAGAATCTTTTCCTCTCTCGGAGAAAGACCAGATAAGAGCTTGCGGATTTGATCGGTTAAATCTTTTTCCAGCAAGCAGTCACTGGGGGAGAGGCTTTTATCATCAGGGATGAGGTCTTCAAGCGTACTATCCTCTTCCCCAATCGACATATCCAGAGAAATCGGTTCTTCAATAAGGTTGAGAATCTTCTCCACATCGTTTAAAGGAATTCCACTATCCTTTGACAACTCTTGGGAGGTGGGCTCCCGACCCAATTTCTTTACCAAATCCTTAAAGGATTTCATCAACTTTCCTTTAATTTCAAAAAGATAGTTGGGGATACGAATGGTCCTCGACTTCTCTGCGAAAGCCCTCAAAATGGCTGCTCGGATCCACCAGGAGGCATACGTACTGAATTTGAAACCCTTGGTATAATCGAACTTGACCATCGCCTGAATGAGACCTAGATTTCCTTCTTGGATCAGATCCAAGAAAGAGAGCCCCCGATTAGCATATCTTTTTGCAATACTGACAACTAACCGGAGATTGGCCTGGATCAATTCATTCTTTGCTTGCTGGACATCGAAGACAGCCTGTTGATAGTGGTTCAACATTTTTTTATATTGAAGATTTTTCTCCCTCATCTCTGAAGGGGTGGTCTTTGGTTTTTTCCCGTTTTTCCCATTCTTGCCTTTTAACTTATATCCTTGCCGGTTGTGGTGATGGTTCCGCTTCCCATTTTTTGGACTCGAGGGAGAATATAATTGGGTTTTAAGACGACTGGTTTTCGTTTCGAGGATCTTGACCTGACGTTCCCCTTCCTTAATCCTTTTTGCCAATTCAACCTCTTTTTCTGGTGTAAGAAGGGATATCTTTTCAAGGCCTTTTAAATATTCCCATGTGATATCCTGAGGTTGAAAAATAATTTCTTCCTGAGCGATCTGATCCGTTGAAATTTCATCCTCTTCCTCAACCACTAATTCCCCTTCTTCTGTTTGAAGCTCTAATTCCTCCATAGTCTCTTCCAACTCACCCTCTATGTAAGATGCGGCTTTGATAGGTGGAATAGAGGTTTGGGTTTCAGCAAAAAGGGATGAGGATTGAACGGGCTGTAAGGTTAATTCCTCTCCTTTTTTGTTTGTTGCCTTACTATTCTTCACAAGTATCTTACCCCTTTCTTTTTGTAACAAAAAACCCCTTCCATTCTTAGACCATGGAAAGGGTGAATTAATTCAATTATCCCTTTAACAAAAAACCCTAATCTGTTGAATGGACCCCCTTATAATTAAAAAAATTAATTCTAATTAAACCTCAATACTAATATATTCAAAAGAGCCAACTTTGTCAAGTTTTATTTTTTTGTGAATTATTTATTATTATCAATAGGTTATAAATTTAAGGGATAATATTACTAAATTCATATAGGATTTATTCCTTAATTTCTTTGGAAATTTTATTAAATTTTCTATGGTGTAATCAACCCATTAGAGATATGAGGGTATAGGAAAAAGCCCTTACATTCTGGCGTTAGGGAGGAAGGGAAGCATCTCTCATTCCGTGATCCCAGTAGAACAGACAGACCGGCATCGAAAGCTTTCGAATTGCGATCAGTTGAAATGTTAAGGGGTGTTTTCGTGATTCCTAGAATCGGAGCTTTCATTAGATTTGGAGCCTTCGAATTTAATTTTTAAAGGTTTCCGCCCTGCCTTCGCCGAAGCGCCTGCCCTCCGCAAGGTTTCTGGAGGCGGGGCTTCGCGCAGGCAGGTCTAAAGCTTTCTCCACCGTCCTGTCTATTTTCTGACCATCCTGAGGTGGTTATAGGAAAGGAGATACCACCCTATCACGGGAAAAGAGATGTTTACGGGAGGAAGGGATCTAGTTGACTTTGTGTAGTCCATCTTTTATAAAATTAGAATTTAGATCATGCCTGCGACAGGCAGGTATCAATCTTCCATCCCTCTTTTCTATAAAAACGGAGTTAAAATTATAATGATGGGATATGTTGATCTTCATCTTCATACAACCGCTTCTGATGGGGTGCTAAGCCCATCAGAGATCGTGAGATATGCAAAGACGAAAGGACTTCAAGCGATTGCGATCACGGATCATGATACCATTGAGGGGTTGGAGGAAGGGATATCAGAAGGGGAAAGAATTGGGTTTGAGGTGATACCGGGAATAGAAATTAGTGCCGAGCATTCACCTGGCTCCATGCATATCCTTGGATTTTTTCTCGATGTTCATCATCCCCTTCTCAATGAGAGGTTGGCATATCTCCAGAAGGCAAGGGCAGAACGAAACCCGAAGATTGTCCAGAAGTTGAATCGGTTAGGAATCGATATAACCTTTGATGAGGTCCTGAAAGCCTCTGGTGGAGGGCAGGTTGGACGGCCTCATTTTGCCAATGTGCTGTTGCAAAAAAAGTATGTCAGAAGTTTCAAAGAGGCTTTCGATCGTTTTCTGAAGAAGGGCGCCTCCGCCTATGTGGATAAACTCAGGTTTACATCAAAAGAGGCTATCCATTTTATCAACGAAGCCAAAGGGGTAGCTGTGCTTGCCCATCCCAATACTCTTGGCATGAATGGATACTCAGAATTGGAAAAACTTATCCTCCGGCTCGTCCAAGAGGGACTTAGGGGGATAGAGGTTTATTATCCAGAACATTCTTCATCGGAGGTGGCACAGTATAAAACCATTGCTGAAAGGCATGGTCTTCTGGCAACCGGAGGTACAGATTATCATGGAATCGAAAAAAACGGGTTAGATATTGGGGTAGGGAGGGGAGAGATGAAAATTCCCTATTCCATGGTGGAGAATCTGAAAGCTATACGAAATCGATCTTTATCCACCTACGCGGAAGACAACGGCTTTAGCCGTAGATGATTGCGAGGAGATTAATTCTCCTAAGCCTTTTGCGTAGGTGAGTGCTTCGGCGGATTTCGCTAAAGAGATGGAGGTACCACGGGCTTACCTACGGGGCTCCATCGGGGAGGTAAAGAGGTGGTTATCTTTTTGTTGATCGTCACTATGTTGTTATGGGGAGCGACACCCATTCTTGAAAAGATAGGGTTGGCAAAAGTAGACCCTTTGATTGGTGTCACCCTTCGAAGCGCCATTGTTACGGTAGGCCTTCTCATACTCACTTTTTTATTGGGTAAAGGGAGGGCATTGATTGAATTAGATGGGAAGAGTGTGCTTCTCTTTGGGGCGAGTGGTCTGATGGCGGGTATCCTCGGTATGTGGACTTATTACATGGCTTTGAAAATGGAGGCCACCTCCAAGATTGTTCCCATTGCGGCCTGTTATCCATTGGTGACCGCTCTTCTGGGTGTTTTGGTTCTCAAGGAGGGAGTCACCCTTCACCGAATCATTGGTACTGCACTGATCGTTTCAGGCATCTGGTTAGTCAAATAAAGGCGTCATTGGAATATTGGAATGTTGGAATAATGGGTCGAATATTAAATAACTATAAAATATATTCTTTGCAGTATAAATCATCACCCATCATTCCACTATTCCAGCATTCCATCATTCCATGATGGGGGAGGCAAGCATGAAGAGACGGAAAAAAGGTAATCGTTTGAAGGCAGCTTTGAAGAGAAAAAATGTTAAGCACTCGTTGAGAAAGTCGAAAGGAGAGAGAAAGTATCCGACCTAATAAAAGATGCAAAGGTTAGTGCATGGCGCATTGAGTGCAGAAGATGTTGTTCTTGACAGGAAACATTTTGGACATGAAAAAATGTTGCCTCCATTTTCTCAAGACAAAGTGATCCTCAAATCTTAATCCATCGCACTCCTGATATCCGACAGGCCTTGCCAATCACTTGCCAGATAGATGAATCATGCCTCACTTCTGAATATCCTCGGCTCATCTTATCAGACCCTGGCGGGAATATCTTTGATCATCCCTCTCTGAAGCTATCAGGTCGATCTGGAGATCGGTTCCTTCTACCCCATCCATCAGAATTAGTGCCTCTGCCTAAAGGGAGTCAACTCTTCACCTTACCCGGAAGGAATCCAATTGGATGGGATGAAAAAAAAAGATCTTTCATCTCTTCGGGAAAAGTAAAATTGGGAAAGAAAGAGGTGGAGTGTGCAGCGGTTGCAGCTTTCCTACCGCCAGGATACATCCGTACACTCCTTCCCGCCACACAGCTGAAGCTGAAAGCTCCTACCTTACCCCTTTGGGCATACAGTGCTGTGGGTTGGAAAGATGAAAAATTTTGGGCCACCGGATTATTCATTGATCCCGATCCTCATTGGAATCCAAAATATTTTGAGAACGATCGCCTTTTGAAAAGAAAGGTTCAGGCTTTTCTTAATAAAGCCCCAAAGAATCGCCTCCTTCGACAACTTTCCAGGTGTGCTTTGGAATATCACTGCTTTGCAGCTAAAAATGTTTTTTTTCGAAGATGGGAATGCCCACTGCCTACTTCCCCTTCATGCAATGCAGATTGTCTGGGTTGCATTTCTCTTCAACCCTCTGAATGTTGCCCGGCTTCCCAGGAGAGAATTCAGCTTTGTCCCTACCGTCGATGAGGTTCTGGGTGTCGCCTCGCCGCATTTAGAAGAAGCAGAAGATGCCATTGTCAGTTTTGGTCAGGGCTGCGAAGGAGAACCGTTAATTCAGTGGGGACTTTTGGAAAAGGTCGATTCTCAACTTCGAGAAAAAACCGATCGAGGAACGATTAACCTCAATACCAATGGAAGTTTTCCAAAACGGTTGGAAAAACTTTGTGATGCCGGGCTTGACAGCGTTCGTGTCACACTCAACAGTCCTCATTCAAAATTTTATAAACGCTATCACCAACCCAGGGGGTATACCTTCAGAGAGGTAGTGGATTCCCTGATCCAGGCAAAAGAGAAAGGAATCTATACGTCGATTAATCTCCTTGTCTTTCCGGGATTCACAGACAGGGAGGACGAAGTGGAGGGATTGATCGATTTGATCAGAAAGACGAACCTCGATCTCATTCAGATGCGAAACCTCAACATCGATCCCGACCTCTATCTCAAGGTCATGGGGAAAGGAGAGGGGATGGGAATTTCTAAGATGATTGATGTTCTGAAGAGGGAATTTCCTTCTCTCCAATTCGGTTATTTCAATCGCACCAAAGAAAACTTTATAGAATTCAAATTGAAAGTTCAAGTTCAAGAGTAAGGGAAGTTCCTAAAACCACTTGGACTGCTTAAATCATTTTACATTAAACCATAGTTGAATGATCATCAATTCAAAGAAGGAGCCAAGGCTGCTCTTCCCATCGTTTTAGGATACCTTCCCGTGGGAATGGCATTCGGTGTACTGGCGCGCAAGACAGGCCTCACACCATTTGAGGCGGGTTCGATGAGTCTCCTCGTCTATGCAGGAGCGAGCCAATTTTTAGCGATTGAAATGATTTCCAAAAGTATTTCGTGGTTTCCCATTGTGGTTGCAACCTTTTTCATTAATCTTCGGCACCTCCTGATGAGCTCAACTCTTTCCCCCCATTTCAAAGGGCATCGACTTCGAACCCTCGGCCTCTTATCGGCTCAATTGACCGATGAGTCTTTTGCCGTTGCCATGTCGAATCCTTCAAAAATTTCAAATCGACCCTCTTATCTTTTCGGACTTCAAATGACCTCTCAAATAGCATGGATCGCTGGTTCCGTTGGAGGGGCACTATTTGGAAAGTTGATCGACCATAAAGAATATGGTATTCCTTTTGCCCTTTCCAGCCTCTTTATCTGTCTCCTCGTCATTCAAATCAAGAAGATTCATCATCTATGGGTGATGGTGATTGCTGGAATTTTTTCTATTGTTTTCAAATGGGCGTTGCCTGGGAATTGGTACATCCTATTAACAGGAATTCTCGCTTCGGGGATAGGGATAGCCATCGAAATGGCTGGGAGAGATAAGAAATGAGAGTTTCGATATTGATCCTCATCTTGGGGATGGGACTTGTTACTTTTATCCCTCGCTTTCTTCCCATGGCCTTTTTAACCCGACGGGTTATCCCGGAAAGGGTTAAAATGGGATTGGGTTATATTCCGATCGCCATTTTGAGCGCGATTGTTTTTCCCATCCTCTTTTTCAACGAAGGAGGGAAGGTTGAGATTCAACCTCATTATCTTCTTTCTGCCATCCCTGTTTTTATCTTTGCCTGGAAGGTGAAGAACCTCTGGGGATCGGTCCTTCTGGGGATGTTGGTTTTCTGGGGATTGGGATTTGTTTTGTAAGGGTTCAAGTGCATAGCGCTTCAAGGGCAGGATCAGAGTAGAAATAACTAATTGAGAGGCTAAACGTAATTTTTTTATACTAGAACCCATGAACCCTGAACCCTGTGCCCTTCTCAGCTTTTTTCCGCAATCAGGCTGGCCACTGCCTTCTTCTTTCCGCCTTCCCTAAAAATTCCTTCACGATAGAAAAGGATCGTGAAATCTTTAAAGAGCCTGAGAAGTTCGTTGGGTTTAAGAAAATATTTGGCTTGCCTGGGTCCTCCTGTGCCGAGTGTTCTATGTTCGAGGAGGTAAGTTTCGAAGATCACTCTTCCTCTCTTTTTTAATCCTTTTTTGATCCTTGGGATGAGACGACGTTTGAGGAAGTAGAAATTGGCAATGAGGTCATATCGCTCTTTTTCAATTTGATATTGATCGAGGTCAACGAGAAAGGTGTTAATCTTGACCCCTTTTCCTCGGGCTAATTTTTGCGCCTTTTTCAAACCCATCTCAGAGATATCGACGGCATCCACTTCAAATCCATGTTGAGCCAGAAAGACTGCATTTCTTCCTTCGCCCGCCGCAATATCGAGGGCTCTTCCTTTTGGAAGGAGACGGATATGTTTCTTTAGAAAAGGATTGGGTTCTTTACCAAAAGCGAAATCTTTTTTCCCGAATCTTTCGTCCCATCGTTTCTGATCAGCTTTCATGGTAGCTCCATATTCATTAAAAGCATTACTTTTGGATTTTACAGAAGTTATAAGAGAAATTCAAGTTCAAAAAAATTTCTCTTGACATCGAAAAGAATTGGGGATATAAATAGTCTACAAATGTAGACCCATATAATAAAGCTCAAAGTATAAAGCTGAAAGCTCAAGGTTAAAGGGAGAAGACAATTGGAAAGCAAAGAAGAACTTACCCCAACCCAAGAGAAAGTCCTTAATTTTTTAAAGAATTTCCTCAAGAGAAAAGGGATTTCCGCCGACGCTTCGTGAGATTGCTTCTCATTTTGGGTTGAAAGGGCCAAGAGGCCCTCAAAAGACCCTAAACATCCTCGAGAAGAAAGGTTACATCCGTAAAGTCCCGGGAGGTTCGAGGGCGATTGAAATTTTAAGCTACCCCCAGTTCAGTCTCACCCATATCCTTCCAGTCCCTATTGTGGGAAGAGTGCGTGCAGGTGAACCCATTCTTGCCATCGAGAATATCGAGGGCTACATCAACTTCGATCGGACTCTTGTCTCTTCGGGAGATGTTTTCCTTCTTCGAGTCCAGGGTGATAGCATGATCGATGCCCACATCCAGGATGGAGATTTTGCGCTCGTAAAGCCCCAACCCAATGCAGAAAATGGGGAGATTGTCGTGGCCTTAATCGAAGATGAGGCCACGATTAAGAGGATCTTTCACAAAAGAGATTTAATTCGGCTTGAACCCGCCAATCTCAAAGATGGAACCCATTGTCGTCAAAAAGGGAGAGAAAAAGGTCACCATTGTGGGGAAGGTGGTCGGGATTTTTAGAAAACTTTAAAAAGATAGGGTTCCAGGAGTCAAGGGGTCTAGGGTTCAAGTGAAGATTCCATAAACAAACCCTTGAACCCTTGAATCCTTGAACTCCTGAACCCTTGTAATTATGGACGATCGCATTATTCTTCACATCGATATGGATGCTTTTTTTATCTCAGTGGAGCAAAGGGATGATCCCTCGTTGCGGGGAAAACCTGCAGCGGTTTGTGGTTCCCTTTCCCGAAGCGTGGTCACCTCAGCCACCTATGAGGCAAGGCCTTATGGAATTCGGGCAGGGATGTCCACTCAGGAGGCAAAAAGGCGTTGTCCTCAATTAATTCTTGTGAAGGGGAACCATTCAAAATATACAGAAACCGCTGCTCGAATTTTTTCTATTCTGAAAGAATATACCCCTTTAGTGGAGGTTGCCTCCGTTGACGAA
>CAWFSX010000076.1:0-58791 GCA_963818595.1 uncultured delta proteobacterium | reverse complement strand
TCCTTTTCCCACTGCTATATTCGGCTATCAACGTGGTTTTTATCTATGCTTTAATTAGTGTTTTTATAGACCGTTTTTCTGGTACTGTCAAGATTTTTTAAAATAAAACGAATAATCCTGAAAACCAGTAATTTCTTGAATAAATTATAGATTTTCAATCAAATGTTTGTGAAAAAAGACACTGATAAAAGTGAAAACGATTTAACCAAAAGTCCTAAATTACTTCTACTCCCTATCTCGACCCTTCCTTCCTGTAATCGTGATTTTCTAGAATCCTCCTTTAATACAACCTTTCAAGTTGTAATCAATTCTAATCAGTAATCCTCGATAATTCCTTTTGACATTCTCATGCAAATTCAGTAGGATTTTTCCAAACTGTGAAAAGGCCCAAATCAACATCCCAAACCAACCTTTGACAGGAATGAAAAGTCAAAAAGAGAGGAGGAACGAAAATGAAGCACGGACTGTTTTGCACATTAGGAATCATCGTATTAACAATGGTTTCGGTCACAACCAGCCCCGCCCAAACACAGTTGCAGCAGCAGGTGCAGACGGGGGCCCCTGCAACTTTGGCGACCACTGGGGTAGGACCGTATTATGCAACCCCGTCCTGGGACCAAACACTGCCAGTTGCCAGTCGGTTCATCATACTGTCAAATTGGGGTAATGCCGCCGTCTTGGACAGAGAAACAGGGCTTGTGTGGGAGCGGTCTCCGAGCACGACCGAAGTTTTATGGGCTAAGGCTCCTTACCTTTGCAATAATCTGGCTGTGTCGAATCGCAAGGGCTGGCGGCTGCCCACGATCCAGGAGCTGGCGAGCCTTGTAGATATGTCTGTGCCCTCCAGCCCGAAACTTCCCTCTGGCCATCCCTTTATGAATGTGCAGTCGTTATTCTACACGTCGGCTACTACCTACGCCGGCAATGCCCTCGGTGCGTGGTACGTGGGCTTCGGCAATGGCCACGTTGGCACCGACGGTAAGTCCGTCAACCACTTCGTCTGGTGTGTGCGCGGCGGACAGGGTGTGGATCCTCAGTGATTTGGTGATTCGGCGATTTGGTTATTTGAGTAATTTGATGATTTGTTTTTTCTCTCTCCCTCGGGAGAGGGTGAAGGTGAAAAGCGGCCCTAGCACTTGGTCGTTAGGCTCTCTTTCAATCGCAAATCATCAACTCTTAGTATAACCCTGCCTCACACTTCGTAGATACTGTTCTTGTCAAGCAAAAACTGGTTTATAATTTGGATCGAACTTTTTGCCGGATTTCAGGATACCAAAAATAACGTGAACCAGTTTCCTCATAATCGCACAAACAATGACTTTTCCATTCTTGCCTTTTTCTTTTAGCCGGTTATAAAAAGCCAACATAACAGGATTACATTGGATTGATACTAGGGCTGGCATATAGAGAGCTTTCCTGAGCCGCGCATGACCGATCTTGCATAGCCTTGGTTTCCCCTTAATCGAAGATCCGGATAGGGTTTCTTTTGGAGCGAGTCCAATAAATGCGACCAGTTCACGAACACGGTTGAATTTTTCAAAGTGGTCTAACTCCCCCAGGATAACGGCAATGGTGGCCTTGCCGATGCCTGGAATGGAAACCAACAGATCCTTCTTTTGTCTTAGATTCGGATTTTGGTCAATGATATCAGCAATCTGCTCCCTGACTTTTTTGACTTCCTTGTTAAGCGTAGTCCACATGTTCTTTAATCAAAGGGATGACAGATTCATGTGCCGTACCGAGCCGATTCTTTTCTTGAGTAAGCATGTCGATCAGGCTATCGGCCCGTCTCACCAGAGCTCGTAGGACCCTGACTGCCGGTGAAGGTGGAATCCAGGCCTCTGTGTGGGCGACAATTAAGAGGGAGCCAAAAGTGACAGGGGTGGTTCCCTGTAAATGGAGGTAAGAATATAGGAATCCATCAGGAGCGATCTTGGTAAAGACGGATCGTTCCTAAGAAGTTTGTACTGACTTACTTCCCCTTATTTTTAGCAAGCTCTTTTATAAAATATGCCAGAAAACCCCAGGCTTTTAAACCTGGGGATGAATGGCCTTTCGAAGCGGAGCCAGGTGGAACCTGGCGAAGCGGAGCAAATTGGGACATGATCTGGCTATGGCTAGATACCAGACTGGGTCCCATACGAAACACCGTTTGCAGTACCACTTGGTGTGGATACCGAAATATCGTCGGCGAGTACTGCGAGGCAAACTGGTCATCCCGCCTGAGAAAGTTGTTGTACGAAGCATGCCGGATGAATAAATGGTGGGTCAGTGAACTAAGTATCGAAGAGGACCACGTACATATTATCATCCAGACGAAGCCAAGCGATAGTGTGGCCGAAGTGGTACAGAGGCTGAAAAGGGGGAACGAGTCGGGTGATAAGAAAAGAGTATCCGGAGCTTGAAGAGTTTTTGTGGGGAGATAGTTTTTGGGCGGATGGGTATTTTGCCGAGACAGTAGGCAACGTTGATGAAGACGTCGTACGGCGATACATAAGAGAGCAGCGTCGGTAATTATGCCAGATCATGTCAGTAGACCTGAAACCCTGGGCTTAAGCCCAGGGAGTGGGTTCATTTTTTTCTGCGATAAGATCTCCCTTCAAAGGTAATGAACCTTCCATTCATACTGAGTCGGTCGAGGATGGCGGTGGCGGTGACGGCGTCAAAGATTTTACCCCAATCCGAGGGGACCAGATTGGTGGTTACGATGGTGGTGGCCACTTCGGTTCGTTTTGGAGATGATTTGAAGAGAGAGCATCGGCCTGTTCTTTGGAGGGGATGACGTGACCCAGTTCATCGAGGCAAAGGATAGGGACTTTGGCATAAAAATCGATCAGGCTATAGAGGTTTTTGGCTTTGGCGAGTTTGGCGGTCAGATCAAAGAGGGAAACGAAGACGGTCTGGTAGCCTTTGAGAATGGCATCATGGCAGATCGCAGTAGCGATGTGACTTTTGCCGACCCCTGCGGGGCCAATGAGGACCAGGTGGGAGGGTTTCTTAAGCCAGTCGGTGTGAATAAACTCCATGATCTTATCGTGGGGGATTTTGGGGTTAAAGGTCCAGTCGAAGTCGCCCAGGAGCTTGATTCTTTTGATTCCGGAGGCTCGCATGAGACAACTGCATTTTCTTTAGCTCTCAGCTGATATCGCTCGGTCAGGAATCGTTCTAAGAACGCTAAATCCTCTTTGGAGAAGGAGGCAGGGTCTCCCAGCAGCCTAAAAGACTTCCAGAGCTCAGAGAAGTTCATCATAGTCTTTCAGATTTCCTCCTTTCATAGTCAATGTCTAAGAGTTTACTTTCCTGAGGAAAGACAGGGTTTGGGGGTTGAGGTTGGAAAATGGCACCTGAAGAAGGCTTTGAACATATCGGATTTTGAAGGTTCCGATCCGGTTGGCTTCCCGGACGGCAGAAAGGAGCATGGCTTTGGAGACATGCTTGAGTAGCTTGAAAAACTCATTAGCAATCTCCAAGGGGTTGTGGCCTTCCTGTTCTGCCTCGTGCAGGAAGTGATGGAGAGCGGGGTTCATCCGATCCATCAACTGATAGATCCTCTGAGATTTAAACTGGGGGGTCATCCGCAAGAGCGTTTCTCGATGGGTGGGATTCTCGATCTTTTCTTTTCCGACCGAAACTTCTTCGACCAAAAGCGATCCGATTCCCCTTTGACCATCACGTCGAGATGGTCCGGATAGGCGATGATCTCACAAGCTCTACTCGGCATAGGAGGAAGGGACGGAATAGCGATTGGTCTCAAACTCGACAATACCGGTTTTGCTGATGGAGGCCAGGAGGACCCGATAAGGGCGGTAGGGGATCGCTGGAAGGTACGTTTGAGCGTTTCTTCCTTTAACGCCTCAAAGGGAGTCTTTAGGGTGGAACGATGGATCCTCTGATTTCTCTCGATCCGCCAAAGACTGACTTTGCGGTTTAGATCATTTGAGATCCTGGAAAGTGTTGACCCGGAGGAAATCCCGCAGGTCCCGCAGTGCCCGTTCAATTCTTCCTTTCTCATTGGCCCGGTAAGGGTTGCACAGATGAATGGAAAAACCAAAAGAAAAATGGCGGGCAAAGTCCAAAAACTGGGTATTGAACTTCAACTCAGGGCTTCGTTCGATCACCACGGTCTTGATATTGTCATACCGATGCCGATGGGCTACGCCTCCCATCTCTCGATAGGCCTCTGATATGACCCTCCAGAAAAAAACTCCAGGCTCTGCCGGGGATAAAACCGCACATAAAGGTATCGGGAGTAGGCCAGTAATCATGGCAAAGCCGTAAGCGACTCCCCAAGGCAAACGCTCCTCAATCCAATCCACTTGAGCCTCCTCCCCGGGGAGAAATGTCAGCTCATGGTAAGCTTGCTTCTTCTTCTGGCGGTACTTCTGTGTCCAGATAGAAACCGTGACATAACTGCCCTTAAATCCATAACTTTTGAGCCGTTCATAGACTTGAGAAGCCTTTAAAAAGGGATACTCCTGATACCACTGATCGATCAGGCGCTCATAGGGTCGCAGGATCGAATCCGGGTAAGATCGCATCACTCGTTCATTGTGAATCACCCTGGCCACGGTTTTACGGTCCCTCGAAGTTTTTGGGCAATCTGCCGAATACTCAACTTCTCCACTTCATAGAGATGTTTGATCTGGCTCCAAACCATCGGTTCCATGAGTCTCCTCCTTGAGTCCACCTCCATCTCGATGGTTCCACTTTAAGGAAACTCCCTGCCCTTGTCGATCTTGTCTTGTATCATGCTTTATCCATACCCATCGGCCACAAAGGTGCACCGGCTCTGCCTTCGTAACCGGATCTCGTCTTGTATCATCCCGTCTTTGCGCCCCGGGATCACGAGAATCAGCCTCAGACAAGGCTCCAAGAGGGGTATCTTGTCTTGTATCATGCCCGGATGAGTTCCCCCAGAGGATAACTTCCTTTGCTCACGCCACTGCTTGACATATGGATAACGCCCCTGAAAATACCCCGGATTGTTCTCACACCACCGACGCTGAGCCACCGTTTTACGCTTCTTCTTACACGGCTCTCGATGACAGGCTTTCTGCCGGTCTCCCACTCTCGGATCAGGTATAAAAAATTGCCCACAAAACAAACACCTCTTCCCCAAGGATGTCCTCCTTCTTCATTAAGTTCAGAAGGATCATCCTATACCGAGGGATGACAATGCTATCTCTTCAAGAATTGGATTAGAGAAAAAACCAGGAAGGAATATTAGGTGGGAACCACCCTACTATCTTTGGTACCTCTTAGGCTGTTGCTAACACCTCTGGCTTCATGGCCAGACAAAAACGGGCGATAATGCCCGCATCCATGCTGTCTGTCTTCGTACGGATCAACTCACTTTGGGCAAATCCTTTGATCCGGGCGGGATTGACCATACTGACTGAATGACCAGCCTCATGGAGATAGATGGCCAAATCTTCCCCATAATTGCCGGTCGCTTCCAGACAGGCCTCGAACCTTCGAAATTCCTAGCTTAGCGAGCCAAACGGCCAGAGTCTCAAAACCTTCCGTTGTGTTCTTGAATGATTTATTCTTGACCTTACCCTCGATAAGCAATGCCACCTCAAACCTCTGTTTGGCGATGTCGATCCCAAGGACAGGTGCTGACATAGGATTCCCCCCTTTCAATCGTCAGAGACCTCCGGTCAGTAAAAGCTCTGTTCGAATCAACCTTGCAAGTACAAACTCATTCCCATTTGGGACGGTTTCTGATACTGTACGAGTTACTGAACAAAGCACTGGAAAGAGGATCTAATCTACAAACCATGCTCTTCAGGCATCAGGTGTTATACAGATTCACCCTTTCCATTTACGCCGGCCTCCCAGAGTATTTTATATCACTTGTCAATCTATAATAACACAAGGTGCTATTCGCATCCCCTTTTCCGAAGATAAATTCCTGAAGTCCTCAAGATGAGTATCAATATCGCTATACCGCATTACAAGTGATAATCCTTAAAAAAATAATTCTCACGAGGCTTTTTTTTGATTGACTATTTCAATATTTGATGATATTTGTTGCATGAAAAATAAGTTATTTTCCTTTAGTAAACGCATAACTCAAAGCGATTCTTTTAGAGGAGGAAACATTTTGAAAAACTATAAAGTTTGTATGAAAACGAATTTGACAATCAGTTTAATGGTCGGGTTATTTGTTCTAGGAACGGTTCAGGTCGGTGTATCCCAGACGACTTTAGAATCCACCAGGAAAGAGGCTCTTGATCTTTACTCCAAACTCATCCCCCTTGCCCAGCCCCAGGTTAAGGCCAAGATCGGTGATTCGGCTCTGGCTTTCAACAAGTATCTCACGCAATGTTCTCGAAATTGCGACTTCTACCAGTTTTTTTTCAAAGATCTTATGTCCCGCTTTGCCAACCTGACTGACACACAGTTTAATCTGTTGATGGCTTTGGTCTTTGCGGAGGGGGTCTCAAAAATGAGTCTGGAGATGCAGCGGCAGCTATGGGACAACATGCAAAGGGAAAATCGGAGTTATACGCTTATTTCCAACGTCTTGAAAACCCAATGGGACACGCTGAAGGGAAGTATCACCAACATCCGCTAGGCTCCGGTCTGGGGACGCAACCGGGAGCCTCACGTTGTGATCTCTTTCATCCACAAATCTTCATCGTCTAACGGACACTTATTCTCACTCTTTATGAAATCACCATTCCCTTTTCTGCAGGTAACTTCTTCTTGCTTTTGACATTTTCCTTCAGAATACTTTACTTCAAATGGAAATCATTAATTTAGGCTGAACTTGGAAAGATTGGAGAGCCAATTTTTCGCTTGACCTTCTATTCAAGTAAGAATAATATGCCTACAGTTATACTCCGTGATTCAGTAAACGCAGCAATCTAACAGCTAACTTCAAACGATTCATTAAGAGGAGGATAGACTATGAGTGCGCCGAGCAAAGCGTATGAGTTCTTGTAGGTGAAAGTCCTATTTGGGTAAAGGTTAGCCACCAGCCCAACACTTAATTCCACATTCAGCCTGTTATGCGGGTTTTATGCTTAGCTGGCTGGATGGTGCGGGAAGCGGGAGGTATCGAGCCATAGCGAAAGCGAACCGATTGAGCCCCGAAATCACCAACGTGTCGGAGGCCGATACTGTTCATAGAGGAGCAGGCAGCATTCTTATAACCGAGTAACGGCGAGGTTATGAGAACCCGACGGGGTCTGAGACGGATGGCGAGATATTAAATGGAACTGATATGAACTCGGGAGAACCAGGGTGTTCTCGATTTGAATATTCTATCTACAAGCCTATAGACGGCAAGAGGTAGGAGATGACATTCTGGTAGTCGGACTAACCCATATTAGTGATGAAGCAGGGTAATGCCTGTGGAGCGAAGGGGTTAGCGGTAGTGCGATAGGCTAATTGGATACTTTCTCTACCCTCAGAAGTAGATAAAGGAAGGAAACAGGAAATTAGCTTATAAGTCTTTTGACGATGCACCACTGAAGAGCCGTGTGGGGGAAATCTCCAAGCACGGTTCGTGAGGGGCATTAAGTAACCGAAAGGAGGTTATAAAAGATGTCTACTCGACAAAAGACAGTATTGTTCTCCATGGTACTGGTTCTTTTGGGGACAATGGGTGTGACAGGGCTGGCCTGGGCTCAAGTTCAACAGCAAATAACTCCACAGCCACTAATGGTTCCCAAGACAGTGTTTATATCTTCTCAAACATATGTGGGAAACTTAGGTGGGGTGGCCGGAGCGGATCAGTTGTGCCAGCGACTGGCCAGCGCGGCCGGACTATCAGGCACATACAAGGCCTGGCTTTCCGATGCGAATAATAGAACACCAGCAACCGGATGGAAACCCAGCTCAGGCCCATTTCGACTACGAAACGGTGTTACGGTCGCAAACAACTGGAATGAGATCATCACAACCGGCAGATTATTGAATCCGATAAGTCTCGACGAGTACGGGAGGCCGCTAGCGCCGCCCTCATATGACCCATATGGCAAAATCTATGTATGGACCGGTACGAAAGCTGCATTAACGACAAGTCAATCGATCGTCTGGTCAACACCTTCACAGCTTTGCAACAATTGGAATGTCTCAGAATGTATGTATAGCACGGCCGATCAACACTCATCTTGTTTCGGATATTATGGAGTAGTTATCTCACAAACCCAAACATATACCCAGCAATACTGGGTGGACGCCAATGGTGTCCGGTATTGTGGTAGCCCTTGCCATCTCTATTGTTTCCAACAGTGAACGCTCAACGAACTCAGAGGAGCACGACGCTGGACTCAACTTAGAGGCCACAGTAAATATAGTACGACGCCATCTAACATAAACTGTCGAATCCCCATAGTGTTAGCCCTCCCTCCAGCCATCTGACCCAACGCTTCATGTATGATCCAAGCAAGGAGGGGACCTCCCCGCTTCCTCTGCTCTTTGCTCCCATGGTAGGAATGGGGATTTCGAACTATAATAGTTAATATTATTCTTGTCCCAAAGTGTTTAGTTGGTGATATTCGCACCCCCTTTCTTGTGGACTGCTTCATGTTATCGTGATTTTCTAAAATCCTCCTTCCATACAAACTTTCATCTGTGGTAATCGATAATTCTTGATGAGGATTTCATTCAAAATTAGTAGATGGCGTTGAAGAAATAAGGTAGGATGTAGGCTGAAAGATAAAAAGAAGGAGATGGGTTGCCAACTATTTTGCGGCGATGATGACCTTGGCACTTCTTCAAATAATCATTGCCATGACTGGTTGTTTCATGGATAATTCGGGCGGCATCAAATCCAATCATAATCATATTTTCCTTTGTGATGCCTGACACTGGAACAATGATTACATTATTACCGAGATGAGGATTTTGCTTGGCCTGTTCTACTGAATCGGCATATCGCACCACACCATAGGTACGAATAACCTGCGGCTCTACACTTTTTACGGAATAAACTGTAAACGGTTTGTTCTCATCACCGATGGTAATCACAACCGGTAAGATCACCCGCTCAAAAAAGAGGCCCTGAAGATTAAATATAATGCCCGTGACCGGTTTGCTCTTGTCATAGATGATATCCTGAGTTTTGGGGATGGCTGTTTCTTGCTTCGGGACAATGTCACTCAATCTCTGTTGGGGAACATGGGCAGGTTCATCTTTCTGATCCAGGGCAAGGGCATTGACAATCGATTTTTCTGATTTGCAACCACCTATTCCGCTAAGACAAATTCTCAACTCTACCGTAGCGATGGGTGTATCCCCTTCCCATCGGACATTCTGTTTGACGATTTCAGCCCCCTGAATGGTTCCTTCGATGCGAGTGTTGATTACATCCTCTTGAACCATTTTATTCTGGACCTTCGTCTCCTGAATCAATCTTCAATTCCTTTACTGTTTCCAGGAGTGCTCTCTGCGCCAATATGGTGGCGGCTCTCACTGCCCTTAATTGATCCTTCACTTTATTTCCGCTTGGCGTAGCTGTTCCTTCACCAACAGCGCTAATGTATCCATCAACCCAATTAACTTGTCCCTCTCTTATTCCCTGGGCGATAGTCTTTAGGCTAAGTGTAGAAAAAAAGAAAATAACCAACAGGGATACAGCCAATAATCTATATTTCATCAGATTCTTTCCAGTTTATTTACTATTATAAATTCCATTTAATGTAAGAGTTTGGCCACCTTCAATCATCACCTTTATGATTTTCTGGTTTAATCCAATTGCCAATGTCCTGAAACTCAATCGTATGGATCCCCATCAGGAAGATTGGGGATAGCTTCTCCGCTTCTCTTCCATGGGCTATTCCCCACTCTCCACATCGCTCCACTATCGGCAACAATTTGGGGAACTATGATAACGATAATAGTGCCAGCCTGCTGGCCTCCTGGTTGAGCACCTGGCTGTATGCCAGGTTGAGGAATAGGGTTGGATACCTGGTGCTGGCTGAAATGTGGGTTGGGGTGCCTGGCTGGATTTGAATCTGCATGCCTGGTTGTTGAGGTTGTATAATCATTCCGGGTTGTTGAGGGTATTGAGGGGATTGCGGGTATTGAGGTTGCTGAGATGCGGGGACTTTAACCTTCCCGGTAACCAGTGCACTTTTCATCCGCAGCTCGTCTTCCAACTGAATCACATAGTTAAAGGGCTGATTGGGTACCCAGTCAAGACCTATTGTCACATTTACTTCGCCTGCGTAGCCGGAGGGATTTCTCCTGTTATCATAGGGATCGACTTTGATGTCTTGTTGCTTGTTGGCAATGGAAATTCTCACCGTTACAATAGGATTAGGAGATTGCCATTCGATATGCATATTGACTGTGCTTCCCAGAAAGGTAGCTTCATGGCTGGTCACATCGGGTTTTCCAACTGCCCGTAAAGAATTGAAAGCTAATAACACAAGGAACAGTGTTAAAAAAGATAACAATAAAGCTCTCCGATTCATTTTAAGTCTCCCTCTTATGACTATTTTCCGAGATCGCCTTGCTTAACCAGTTTGATATTAAAAGATTCATCAACAAGAGACATCCTGGCTTCCCACTTTTTAGGTTTTAGAGAATCTGAAAGCTCCTCTTGAATAATGGTGATGTTAATTTTTTGGCGGATGATTTTATCCGTTAATGGATCAATCCTGGAATAGATGACTCCGCTGAAGTTCTGGCAATCTTCTATCTTCGGGAAGGCTGGGAATGCAATCTGGAGAGACTTGCGTTTCGGATCTGTTGACCTCAATTCGATGATCCAGGCTGCCACCATGTCCTTGGCTTTGGCATTGGCTTGGTCACAGGCCCAAAGAAGGTTCCGGGGTAGAGGTTGCCTGGACCCTGGCTCTATGGCCCTCAAATAGGATCTTGCAAATAAATTGGCCTTTGGAAAGTCAATCGTCTTATCCAATTCGAGAGCAATACTGCCAGAATCCTGTTTTGTATAGGTCTTTGGATCAATCATATGGAGTTTATAGGCAACCACCAATCCGTCTCCAGTTGTGCCTGCACCACCCTCCATTGCTCCCTTAGCCCCTGCCTGGACTGAACTGGCTGTAGCACTCACACCGGCTTTTCCCGCCTTCTCAGACTTCAGTGCAAAGTTTCCAAGACGTAACGCTTCGGTGATGTAGGGAATATTCAGTTCAAAGGGAACATCCGCTAAGGATACAGGACTGATGATCTGCACATCCTCAAGTTGGGACTTTTTGGCTTTTCCAGCTTCAACACCAGCCTCAACAGTTGCTCCTTTGGTGCTTTGACCTCCCAATGACATGCCCACATTGTAAGCAAAATTCTGCTGCATGGTATTGAAAGACCTTTCCACTTTGATACGAATATCAGAAGAACCAGGATCTTCAACAGGGCCAAATTGTTTGGACCATGCGGATCCGATGTAATGGCGGTCAACAGGCTTTTTAGGAACGAAATATTCCTTTTCCGTCATACTCTCCATTCCCTTCTGATGTGTTTCCATGGGTGTGGTCGCACATCCCACTAAAGGGATGATAATAAATATTGCCAACATCAACATTTTTTTGAAATGTTTATTGGATATCCCGAAACCGGGTCTCATGGCCTACTCCTTTCCTGCGTTATTTAACCGTCATGAAGACAAACCTTGCCTTAAGTGTACTGCTTCAGAAACGATTTTACAATATTTTTAATTCAGGCAGGACTGATTGAGCCTACCCCATTAAATATGGGGTAGGCTCAATCTCCTAAAAATCTTCTGGATGCCGGATCAGGTCCGGCATGACGGAAAAGACATTTATAGACGGAATCTACTTAGAAAGTTTAGTCAATACATCACTTTTTATAGGCACATAACTTTTACTGTCAATAACTTGTGAAACAATACTCTCTATGCGGAATACTTCACTAAGCATGCCAGACAGAGTTTCAGCTGATTTTCTATTTGCAAATGAGCCGAGAGTGATCACTTTCTCTTGAGAGCCTGGCATGGCAACGATAAATCCACTAATAGCTTTGCTCTTCAACGCGTTAATAATTTGTTGTCCTGTTGCTTCGGAAGTTTTTCCTAAAATCACAGTATATTGCCCCGCAAGTGGCACCCCCACTTTGGCTGTGGCCTTTGGTAAAAAAACCGTTGCTTTTTCGCGGATCACTTTCTGGGTATCTTGTAAACTGGCCACCTTAACTCCAGGTTTGAAAGGTGAAACCCTAAGGCTCACTGTTCCCGGTGGATTGTAGAAATTGGCAAAGCTGGTGGATTCAACTATTAGTGACCTGTTATAATTGGTTTTTTGGACCACTGGAACGCTCCCTTTAAGTATAAGTTGAGCTACTTTTTCTTGCCAACCGATAGATGCTTCTCCCGCGGAAATCGATGTCACGGGTAAAGTTAGTAAAGTCTTTGTAGAAATTCCTTTCATGTCAAAGGTCACGTTACAGGTTATAGGATAGGAGAAACCGCTCCAACCTCGGACTCTGTATTTGACTGTCACCGGTTGATTAAAAGACCAGGTGGACCCTGGTTTCTGATCCGAAGGCACGTCGATATATGGGGCTTCGGATAACTCAAGGTTTATTTGGTCTGCTCGATAGATGCTTCCATTGAGTCCTGTATTCAACTTGAATCCTCCTAACTCTCTAACAACATTTAGCCCTGCACCGATCGGCGCCGTTATTGGAATGTATTGCAAAACAGTGGCAACTAATTCGAACTGTTCGTGACCCTGGTACCAAGCAGGGTTAGATCCAGAGTCTCCGTAGGCATCCACCGAACATTTTGTTGCTTCCCAACTGACGAGTTTATTCCCGAAAGTATTCAGGTTTCCGGTCGCACCCAACGTCGTGGTTGAACCACCCCAGGAACCGCTCCCGGGGAATGGAATGTCCGTAGGAGAAGTGTTAAAAGGTATCGCGGGCACAAAAGCAGATATGGGGATTTGCCCATCAAGATGGGCCTTTTTGGCGTACTGGGTGTAATTTGTAGACAGAGTATCAATGAAATCAAGGGGGAAATCAACGTAGGTTGATGATGTGAGAGAGGATTCATAGCCTTGAGTCGCCCCAACTTGAGGGGCGCCCCAGGTGAAGGTCGGATCCAAATAGATACGCTGACCAGGATAAACAGTGGTAGGAAAGCGAAGGGAGGCAGTAAAGGGAATATTGTAGTTATAATTGATAGGACCTCTCACATTGAAATCCCAGTTGAGCAAAAAACCATAAACATGCGTGTATTCGTATAGGCATCCCTCTGCTCCGAATACTCCTGCGACTGCTCCGACGACATCTCCAACAACTGGGACATCCTCCGTAAAACAGAAATGAACTTCATATTCCCACCCTATTTTGTGGAAATAGTCCCCACTGCTGGATTGCACATTGGGATTGGGAAAATTGCTGATAAAGGATCCGGATGCCCGGTACGGCCAACTGTAGTTTCCCAAAAAATTAAAGTATTTTTGCGCCTCGACGGACCACCCTGAAGCCTGAAGAGGTAAGAATACGAAGTATGCAAGAAACAGCCCTATGAGAACTAAGGGACTTCGCTTCAAGAACCGATTTCCCCGTTCCCTATCCATCACTAAAAACCTGAAAATCGCTGATCCAAAGACCGATATCTTTTCCATATTTTTTTTCCTTTCAAAGAATAATTTTTCTTAGGACAAATATCATTAAATTGTTGAATGTGTCAAGCAATAAAATCTTTATGAAATTTATCTTGTTATTAGGATTAGCAAGAAGCAGGGACGGCGTTGAGAGTCGTAAGTTCTAAAGCTTTTTAAGACACTTTTTTAAATCTACACCTTCTTCAGAAACAGCCTAAAGGTTGAAATCGGCTGGCGACCGGTCCGAACCAACAAAAAAGTGTAAGGCACCTATTTTTTTATGGGTGAATGGGGATTCGCTCGAAGGGAGGCAATGTGGGGTTACATCCACTATCCTCTTGTCCCGCTTCAAGGTCCGACCCCTCACTATCAAATGATTAAATCATTCAAATCACCAAATCACTGAGGATCTACACCCTGTCCGCCGCGCACACACCAGACGAAGCGGCCGGTGAGCTTATCGCCGTTGCCCACGACGCCATAGGCGAAGTCCATGCCCCACGCGAGGGCGGCACTGCTGGTGTGGGTAGTAGCTGACCAATAGAAGGACGACTGAACGTTGCCAAAGGGATGTCCAGAGGGAAGTTTTGGGGTGGGGCACGGACATATCTACAAGACTCGCCAGGTCCTGGATCGTGGGCAGCCGCCAGCCCTTGCGATTCCATACAGTCAGGTTCATGCAACGCTGACTAGCATTGACCCAATTTACGGGGCTTGGGCTCGGAAACCGCTCCCACACAAGCCCTGTCTCCTTGTCCAAGACAGCGGCACCACCCCAGTCCGACAGGACGATGAAACGAGCGGAAGCAGGCAGTTGTAGGTCCCAAGACGGGGCCGCATAATAAGGCCCCGGCGCGGTTGGCACCACAGGCGTTATTTGCATTTGCTGCATCTGCATCTGAGCAGGGCTGGTAGCAAACGCAACCATGATCAATACGATGGATCCTAATGTGTATAACAGTCCGTGTCTCATTTTCGTTCCTCCTCCTTTTTTGTTTGTTTTTTCATCCCTGGCCAAGGTTGGATTGGGATGTTGATTTGTTTATGGGGTTAGTGGGGTTCATTGGTCATTGGGTCAGGCATAACTAATTTCTTATTTTCAGTTTCCTATCTAGTGATCGATCCTTTTAAAAAACCCTGACCTCACCGAGACTGTAAACTACCGGTGGCACATTCTTATCGTATCTATTCTTTACCTACCAGTGATTAAAAGGATCTGGATTTCCGAGAATTCAGCCGTTTTTGTTTGTTGTCCAGGAATTTTTTCTTTTAAGGACACCGCTCTGCTTCTTTCACCAACTTTTTCTGATTCAGAATCAATTATTTATGCCTTACCCCAGTCCTTTGTTTTGTGACGTATCACGGCTGGCTTGTTTTGTGGCATCGCTGAGGCGCAGGAGTCAGGATTAGAGGTTTATTTTTATTGAAACGACTTTTGCATAGGCGCTAACTCCGTTATTCCTTTGGGGAATAGCCGCTATATGTGCGGAACCCAGAATAAATGACCCCTGGCAGCATATCAAAAGGTGGTGTACTCACAGTATACAGACCCGGATTAGATATACCAATCCACCCGTTTACAGATTGTACCAGGCCAGTATTGGGAACCCCGTTCACACAAAGCTGTAATGGGTAGTAAGGAGAAATCATAGGGGCACCTGAGAGTGATAGTGATAGTACTTGTATTGTTGCTGTGACAGTAGCACCCTTCCAAGGAGAGCTCTCCAGTATTTTGTATGCCACTCGTTTGAAATCCGGCAGCTCCATGTGTTGATGACATAAATTTACCGTCGTCAATCGATGTTGCCCATACTTCACTGGTATTTAGATTGTAACTTCCATTTGAGACTCCAATTTGTCTGGTCCAACCAGAGTCATAAATTGGCTGGGCTTTTCGAGCATCCACAGCGGTCATTGCTTGATAGATTTTGAGTGGTTGCTTATATGGCACGGCCAACTGCACCGGCTGCACCTGCTGCACCTGGGCGGGGCTGATAGTGAAAGCAACCATGACCAATACGATGGGTCCTAATGTGTAAAACAGTCTGTGTTTCATTTTCGTTCCTCCCTCCTAAGGATATTTTATTGCACTTAATCTGAGCAAAACCAATTCAGCCGGCACAGCATAAATATTCATGTGCTTCATAGCATCAAGCCCTGCGAGTGCGACCACGCATTTTTTGATAAGAACTCGCTTTATGATGAGTTGAGTGTATAAAAGAGAGATTTGAATGTCAATAAAAAAAGCACAAGGAGTGCACGACAAATTTATGGGTAAATAGTTTGATTATTGGTTTCATTTGATTCTTTCACGCGGTTTTCTGGATCGACGGTTATGTTGATCTCGTTAGCACCGGGTTTCAGTTCCCAGAAACGTCCCCAATTCGGCTTCTAGCGGATGTTATTGATTGTTGCATTCAGCGTGTCGTAACGGCTATTCGCGACGTTGGAAATGGCCGACATGAACCGCTGTTCGATTTGCATGACCGTCTTTAGCTCAAGCTGGATCTGCTGACTCATGTTTGAGACTGCCTCCGCGAAGACCAAGGCCATCAACAGATGTACCTGTGTGTCCGTCAGGCTGGTAAAGCGGGCCGTGAGATCTTTGAAACAGAACTGGTAGAGGTCGCAATTCCGAGAACATTGCGCGAGATAGTTCTTGAAAGTCAGGGCCGAAGCACTGATCTTGACCCTGACCTGGGGCGCGGCCCGGGAGATGAGCGAGGCGTAAAGATCGAGGGCCTTTCTCCTGGTGGATTCGAAAGTGGGAGGAAGCGGCTCTACCCCTTTTATTACTGGGGCGGGTTCCAATGGTTTTGGCTGGGTTTGCTGAATTACTGTTCCTTGAGCCCAGGCCAGGCCTGTCACACCCATTGTCCCTAAAAGAACCAATACCAGGAAGAACAACACTGTCTTTTTCATAGTCTTTCCTCCTCTAAAAGAATCACTTTGCCTCAGAAAAGTGTCAGGCCCCTATTTCCCAATTATGGGTGAATGGAGATTCGCTCGGAGGGAGTCAATGAGGAACAACATCCACTATTCTCTTGTCCCGCTTCAAGGTCCGACCCTTTACTATCAAATCATTAAATCATCCAAATCATTCAAATCACCAAATGACCAAATCACTGAGGATCCACACCCTGTCCACCTCGGACGCACCAGAAGTTGTAGTTGACGGTCTTACCCGGTCCGACAATGCTGCCAGTGGCCATGTCCACGCACCATGCTAAGGTGGTATTGCCTGCCCAGGTAGTAGACGACCAGTAATATCTCGTCTGTACGTTGATAATAAAAGGATGGCCAGACGGAAGCTTAGGTCCGGAGGGCACAGACATGTCTAAAAGGCTCGATAGCTCCTGGATCGTGGGCAGCCGCCAGCCCTTCCGATTCCCTACAGTCAGGTTAATGCAATATTGAGAAGCATCAAGCCATTTTAAGGTGCTCGTACTCGGCGACCGCTCCCACACAAGCCCTGTCTCCTTGTCCAAGACAGCGGTACCACCCCAGTCCGACAGGACGATGAAACGAGCGGAAGCGGGCAGTTGTAGGTCCAAGATGGGGGCGCATAATACGGTCCCGGCGCGGTTGGCACCACAGGTGCTATTTGCATTTGCTGCATCTGCATCTGAGCAGGGCTGGTGGTGAACGCAACCATTATCAATACGATGGGTCCTAATGTGTATAACAATCCGTGCTTCATTTTCGTTCCTCCTCTCTTTTTGGTTTTTTTTCCATTCTTGTCCAAGGTTGGATTGGGATGTTGATTTGTTTATGAGGTTAGTGGGGTTCATTGGTCATTGGGTCAGGCATAACTCATTTCTTATTTTCCGTTTCTTATCGGAGTTATCGATCATTTTAAAAAGCCTGACCTTACCGAGATTGGAAACTACCGCTGGCACATTCTTATCGTATCTATTCTTTACCTACCAGTGATTAAAAGGATCTGGATTTCCGAGAATTCAGCCGTTTTTGTTTGTTGCCCAGGAATTTTTTCTTTCAAAGACACCGCTCTGCTTCTTTCGCAACTTCTCCCGATTCAGTTTTTATTTTATAAACACCTCCGACAGGGGACAGATTTATTTCTCCAAGAGGGGCGGTGCTAGCATAGAGGATGATGGCCTCTTGTCCGAAAGGCGGGGTCACTTCCATTTCAAACCGATCTGGCCCGGAAGGAATATCATAGATGACCCCTCCATTGAAGTATTGGTCTTTTCGATAAGGGTTAGGAAGAAGTTGCAGAAGGTCCCCATTCACTCCTTTATGTAAAATCCGGGCATAGAAGGGCTTGTTTCCACGGATATAAATTTTGATATTATCTCCTTTCTTGTACTCTTTTTTATCGGCCCAGAGTTGGACATTAAGCGGTGCTGACGGATCTTCCATTTGACCTTTACCTTTTGAAATTCGATCCATCGCTTCATTGTCAGGGATCACCTCTGCTTTGATCTTCACCTGACAACACTCTCCCAATGATGCGTCCTTATACCATGACCTACTGATTTCCTGAATAACTTTCACCGTTGCATTGGAATAGGCCTCAATGAGATCCTTCTCAAGCTCGAAATCCTTCAACCGACTCTCGCTCTTGATATAGGTGGATGCATGCTCCACGGCTTTTTTCTTCGCATTGGTCAAAGCCTCTTCTTCAGTCTGCTTCCTCGATTTGTCATAGCCCATACAGGCGATGCCATCCACCTCTATAATGGTGGATTGAGAGGCATATAGATTTGGAGATCATAAAAAACATGAGGAGAAATGGAAGAAACGAAAACCCCAACTCTCTTTTCGAAGAAGTGGAGTCCTTGTTCATACGCCTTAAATCTCATACCCTCCCCCTTTAGAACTTCTTTTTGGGTTACAGGTTAATTAAAAGATGCATACATTTAATATAACTAACGATTTTTTACCAAAAATCGTCGTCCTTGTCAATCAAACAATATTGACAAACTTAGGGGAACAGGTGTACCGTTTACTGAGATGAAGACCGCGGTGGGAGAGTTAGAGTGGTAAAATTTATCAGCAACCTGTTTCGGATGCCGATCCGGCAAACCGCCATAGGATTAATCCTTATCATTATCTCCATTGGTACTGCAGAGGTCATGACTCATTTAGGATGGCTCGATGTATTTGAATATATCTATTACGACCTTTGGCACAATGTGGCAGGAATTCGGGCTGAGCCTAAGCATGTAGCCATTGTGGCTGTGGATAATCAGACCCTTTTGGAACATCAAGATGAGCCACTCGTATTTTGGGGGCCACATTTCGCTCATGCGATCGAGACCATCCGCCGGGCCGGGGCCCGGGTCATTGGAGTCGATTATCTTTTTACCGTTAGCGCTGAATCATGGCTCAGGACTCTTGAATTATCACGCACTGAAAAAAGTCGCACTTATGATGTCCCCATGAGAGCACAACTTGCCTCTGGGCAGGTGGTTCTCGTCGGAAGCGTGGCCGGAAATGATCAAGGTAAATGTCAACTCCTGTTGCCCATCAGCGATCATTTATTTTCTCTTCCAGGGGGTCCGATGGATGTGGGTTTGGGCAACTTCTCTACAGATAAAGATGGAGTGATCCGCCGGTTTTTCCCTACCTTATTCGATGACGGGACGATTCCAAATCTGACCTTTGCCAACTTATTAGTATTGCGAGCCGTGGGTTTGGAACCAACAGCTTTAAATTGGTCGTTAGGTGGCCGGGAGATACCCAATGTAATTCATACCCGCACCATTGGCTTCGTTGGCCCACCCGGAACAATTCCTCGAGTCTCCCTCAGCCATTTATTGAATCCCAGTGCGGATAAAGATCATGAAATCCAAAGTCTCAAAGGCAAAGTAGTCATCATCGCAGCAGAACATGCAGGGAATCAGGATGTTCATATGACTCCCTATGTACATGGGTTTTTGGGTTTTGAAGGACAGATGATGAGCGGCGCTGAACTCCATGCCAATATCGTGGAAACCTTGTTTACGGGACGGTTTCCCCAATCCGTCCCGAACTGGTTCCGCCTGATCTACCTGGTAACAGTGATCGCAATAGGGACAGCCCTATTTTTCAGATTACATCCTCTGCAAGGAATAGGGATGGGTCTCCTGCTCGGTTTCATTTGTGCGTTTTTGGCCTTTCTTTTTTTCCGTCTCAACTGGATTTTACCTGTGGCAAGCGTTTATGTTGGAATGGTGGTGAGTTATTTGGGGACACTCGGTCTCAGGCTTACCGGAGAAGAAAAAGAGCGCACCCGGTTGCGGCAAATGTTTGGAAGATACGTTTCTGACGAGGTTGTAGAAAAGCTTCTTGCCACCGGGCACCGGCCCGATTTGGGGGGTGAATCACTTCAGGTGACTATCCTCTTCTCAGATATCCGAAATTTTACAACCATTTCTGAGAAATTAAATGCTCGCGAAGTAGTAGAGATGCTCAACACCTACCTCAGCAAGGTATACGAGCCTATCCTTAAGGAGGGTGGTACAGTGGATAAATTCATCGGCGATTCGATCATGGCCGTCTTTGGATCACCAGTGCCTTACAAGGACCATGCGCTGCGTGCACTACGTGCTGCCCTGGGCATGATCGAGACGACGCGGGAGTTTCGTTCCTGGATGGATCAGCACTTTGCTGGTAAGGATCTTCCTGTATTCGCAATCGGCATCGGACTTCATACAGGCGAGGCGGTCATCGGAAGCATGGGCTCTCCCAAGCGCATGGAATTCACAGCAATCGGCGACACGGTGAATTTAGCATCACGCTTAGAGAATTTGACCAAAGACCTCGGATGGGCCATTGTCGCCAGCAGTGTTACGATTCAGGCAGCGGGTCCAAGCGTTGTGACGGGTAAGCAGGAAAACGTAACCGTCAAGGGAAGAAAAGAATACGTTCAGGTCTACGAAGTGATTGGCCTGAGATCAAAGGAAGGAGAACAATGATGAGATTCTTTTGCAAGAAGGTCCCATCCCTCGTAAAACTTATTTGTTTGGGTGCTGTGTTGATAGGGCCGATAGAGGTTTCGACTGAGGCTCAGGCCCTGCCTCCTGATGTGGGGCTCATCACGAAATTATCCGGCGATGTCACCTACAGGAACGAAAGTTATCAAAAGGTACCTGAGAAAGCACAAGCCTTCATGAGAATACGCAAAGGGGATCATTTTAAAATACCGTCAGAGGCGATGGTACAATTGATTTACTTTCAAAGCGGTCGAAAAGAGACATGGAAAGGACCGGTTGTCTTGGTAGTGGATGATATGCAGAGTCGAGCGAAAGCTGAAAAAGGGGCTCAAACTCAGCCAGAGGTGACAATCTTGCCAACAGAAGCCTCGAAAACAATGCGCTGCATTCCAATTCTCCTGCGTCGAGCAGGACTCAGTCGTTCTGGTACCATGCAGGTTAGAGGTATGGATGAGAGCTCTCAAGAATCCATAGTGCTCAGCAAAGATGAACAGGTTGGAATGACAATGGCTAAAAAAAATTATCAAAGCATGAGAAGCCAGACAGAGGCAGACGATATCACCCCTGAAATGTATCTCCTGGGAGTATTAGCGGATTACGACAAATTCGAAGAGATGGAACAAGTCATAAAAGAAGCCCAGAAGATACAGCCTGGGAACCCGGTTCTAAAAAAACTGGAGGAATGGGTGCGGACACAAAAAACGGAACCGAGGAAAAAATAAGCTGAGAATTACCCATCGATATTTACTAGATTTCTCTCTAATGAAAAAGGCCATTCTATCCCTTTCTTTAGTCCTTTTGCTGATTTCCATAGGAAGGGCATATTCGTCTAACCTTCCGAAGGTGCCTATGCTCCGTATGGAGACAGGAATGCATACAGGGCCGATCTCTAAAATTGCCATTGATTCAGAAAATAGATTCTTAGTGACAGGTTCCAGTGACAAAACGGTACGGATATGGGAACTGTTGACTGGAAGGCTATTGAAGGTCCTCAGACCTCCAATCGGTGAAGGGCATATAGGGATGATCTACGCTGTTGCAATCTCTCCTGATGGAAAAACGATTGCCTGCGGTGGACGGACCACGAGTGAGGAGGGGACATCTTATTCCATCTACCTCTTTGACCGTGAGAATGGAAGAATGACTCGAAGCATAGCTGGTCTTCCAGAAGTGATTAGGCACCTTGCTTATTCAATGGATGGCAAGTTTCTTGTGGCGGCAATGGGAAAAAATGGAGGGATTCGAATTTATCAGACTTCAGATTATTCTATGGTCGCAGAAGACAAGGATTATGGGGATTACAGTTTCAGGGTTGATTTTGATGGGAAGGGAAGGCTTGTCACAGCATCTTTCGACGGTTTTGTCCGTCTGTACGGAAATGACTTCAAATTAATTATTAAAAAGAAAGTTCCTGGTGGCAATAAGCCTTTTGTTGCAAGGTTTTCGCCCGATGGAGAGAACGTTGCCGTCAGCTTTGGTGATTCTACCAAAGGTGGATGTTCTTTCAGGCAAAGACCTCTCCTATCGATATTCTCCTGATACCAGCGGAGTTGCCAAAGGAAATTTTATTCCAGTATGCTGGTCATCGGATGGTAAGTTCCTTTATGCAGGGAAGTGGTCTTGGTTTCCCTATTTCATCCGTAAATGGTCGGATGGGGGAGGGGCAGATACAAGGATTTTCCTGAGGAAGATGGCCGTATCTTTGGGATATCTGCCCCTAAAGGATGGAGGCATCGTTTTTGCGACAGACACCCCCTCCTTTGGGGTATTTGATGCCAATGACAAAAAAATTGTCAATGTAAACCCACCTACTGCCGATTACAGACTCGGCTATAAAAGATTTCTTGTTTCTCATGATGGTGCAACGATCCAGTTTAACTACGAGAAATTTGGTAAGTCCTCTGCCCGATTTTCAGTGATCGGGAGATCCATCGAAACTAGCCCATCGACAGAAAAGAATCTTTCATCCCCCCTTACCAAAGCAGATGGCCTGAGCATCACAGACTGGGATAGCACAGCAACCCCGAAGTTAAACGGTAGGCCTTTAGAGCTTCGCGAGGGCGAATTTTCTCGGAGTCTTGCTATTTCACCTGAAAAAAATACATTTCTTCTTGGGGCAAGCATATTTATTCATCTCTTCGATAAGGGAGGGAAACCGATATGGGAAGTTGCAGCTCCCGGTGAGGTCTGGTCTGTGAATGTCACACCGAATGGCAAAGTTGCCGTGGCCGCATTGGGTGACGGCACGATAAGATGGTACCGGATGAAGGATGGAAAGGAGCTCCTGGCATTCTTTCCTCACGCAGATAGGAAGCGATGGGTTCTCTGGACGCCATCGGGTTACTACGATGCCTCTCCTGGTGCAGAAGAGTTGATCGGTTGGCATAAGAATAACGGAAGTGACCAGGCAGCGGACTTCTTCCCTGTTTCAAGGTTCAGGGCAAATTATTATAGACCCGATGTGGTTGCAAAGACCTTGGAAACGTTAGATGAAGACCGAGGCAATAAAACTTGCCAACAAGGAATCAGGTAAAAAAACAGAGGAAGTTCCTGTCGCAAAGATATTCCCGCCCGTGATCAGTATCCTTTCCCCTCAGGACGGTGCTGAGGTTTCCACGAAAGAGATTGAAGTAAAATTTTTTATCCGTAACCCTTCGGCAGAGCCTAGTGACAAGAGTGAAGGTTTTAGTGGATGGAAGACCCATCGGGAGGGGTTTGGTAATCAAACAAATCAGAAGAGATCAGGACCTCCGAACAACAAAGGTGACTATTCCAGAGAAGGATTCTGAGATTTCGATTATTGCAGAGAATAAATATGCCGTCAGTGAGCCAGCTAAGGTGACCTTGAAGTGGTCGGGGAAAGTGAAGGAGGATGAGTTTGTCATCAAGCCCAAACTCTATGTCCTGGCTATTGGTGTGAGCAAATATGAAGATAAGAACCTGACTCTCCAGTTTGCTGCCAAGGATGCAAGTGACTTTGCAGCGTCTTTCCTCAAGCAGAGGGGTGGGCTATACCGCGATGTGGTAGTGAAAGTTCTGACGGATGAAAAGGTGACGAGGGAAGAGATACTGGATGGGTTTGATTGGATTTCGAAAGAGACGACGAGTAAGGATATAGCAATTATATTTCTGGCAGGACACGGGGTCAATGAAAAAGGTGGGATCTATTACTTCCTGCCTGTTAACGCAAATGTAGACAGATTGAGGAGGACCGCTTTGCCGTTTACTGAGATGAAGAACACTGTGGCCTCTATGGCAGGGAAGACGATCCTCTTCATTGACACCTGCCATGCTGGGAATGTCATGGGGGCCAGAGGGGCACCCACTGATATCACAGGCATTGTCAATGAGCTTGCCAGTGCCGAAAACGGGGCAGTGGTTTTTGCCTCGTCCACAGGAAAGCAATATTCATTCGAAGATCCGAACTGGGGAAACGGAGCTTTTACAAAAGCTGTCGTTGAAGGGGTTAATGGCAGGGCGGATTATACGGGGAAGGGGAGAATCACCATCAATATGCTTGACCTTTACATTTCGGAGAGGGTGAAGGAATTGACCAAGGGGAAACAGACCCCTGCCACTGCCAAACCCCAGACCATCCCTGACTTCCCATTGGTGCTGAAGAAGTAGGCGCCCGGAGCTGTTGAGTTTGTCTCTAAAATCCTCATTGAGCAATATAGCGAACTTTTTTTCTGTCCTATTTATCCTTGAAGAGAAGATTAAAAAGAGTGGCATATGTTGAAAAGATCATTGAGGTCTTTCCGATCTATCCATTCGACCTGAGTGCGGCAAGGATATATGCAAGGATTTGGGCCCTTTTAGCCAAAAAAGGGATTTCCATTGGTTCTCATGATCTCATGATAGCCTCAACCTGTATTTCTCTTGGATTTTCAGTTATCACTTCTGACATTAGAGATTACGGAAGGATCGGAGGGTTAACAATAGAAAAATGTGGGGTATAGAGACCGAGGAGCAGTGTTTCAAAATAATTTTCAGAGACTGATTAAATAAAAACGTTTAAACAAAAATTCCTTTCTACACTTCTATTTGGATAAAATAAAAACCACTTAAATCAACATTTTCACCCACAATCAACTTCCCCCAGTTCAAAATGGATTCCTGGGTTATTCTTAATGGATCGCTTCTCCTTTCTGGCAGAATGCCAAGTAGATGGAATTCTTCCTCATCATCAACTAAATAAAATTCATAAGCTACCATGTTTTTTAAACCTGTTCTCTTCCAAAGATTAGGATTACCTTTTCAATAGTGTTTGCCACCTTGAAAGCCACTTTTTTCCCGATCTTCCTTCTGAGCCAGTAATAAAAGGATAGATTCTTGTTAATTAATAAACTTCTCATCCATATCTCCAATTGTTCAGTTATTGTTAAATTTATGTGCATTTCTAATGCCAAATTCTTCTATTACCGTAAGAGGTTATAATAACAATGATTTCTTTTATTCCCCTAATTTAATTTTAACCTAAAATGGAAAAGATTTCCTCAAAAGTCCCCAATGGTTTCCCTTAAAAAGTGAAAAATATTTTCTACTCCCAATTGGTTTAGAATTGAAATCTACATTCTCAAAGGATAATGTTTTGTTGAGAGACAGAGAATCTACAATCAACAAACGAATTAGTCTAGTTCATCGCGGTATGACAAATTCAACCTGAAATGAACAAAAAATGTCAGCCCTCTTTTTCAAAACGAAGGTTCTAAAAAAAGTTTCTTTTTAATATCGAAGACTTAAATAAAATCAATAGGTTGGCATAGAAAATGCTATCTCAATTAGTGTAAAGTTCAATAGGTGATAATGGATTCTCATTTCATTAAGGAGGGTGAATGCAAAAAATCGTTTTGATAACGTTTCTGGTCTTCGGCCTTTTTGCCTTTACTGAAAACATCTTTGGGCAAGGGTTTTATAAATGGGTCGATGAGAAAGGAACGATCCATTTTTCGGATAACCCCACCTCATCGGTTTTTAAACGAGAAAAAGAGCTCCCCAAGGAGGATGGAATAGAGGTATTGAAGAGATTAGAAAGGGGCAAACGGTCCAAAGCAACGGCCTCTGAAGGGAATAAAATAATAATTGATTATTCACAAGGTTCCAGTGGTAGTAGTTCGGGGAGATCGACGACAATCATAAGAAGTGGTAGGTCCTGACGCTTAAGAAGGTAAGTGTCAAGGCTTGGCACTTAAGAGAGTGGAAATAAAAATGCAGGACTATTTCTAATCCTCCCTGGCGTGACTGAATATATCAATCTATCAGATATGATCTCAATCAATAATGGTTGGTCCAGATGGCAACGGTATAATGAAAACGGGTTTTCGGGTTCTTTTTAATACATCTTCAGCCACACTTCCAAGAAAAGTGTGTCTCAAGAATCCTTTTCCATGAGTTCCAAGGACGATCGCATCGCAACCTTCTTCATCTGCTGCCTTCAAAATCTCTTCTACAGGATGGCCCAAGGGAATGAGGATTTTGGATACCAGCTCAACGCATGGAAAACCAATTTGGTTCTCTGTTTTCTTACAAAATTCCTGAACGTATTTCTTGATTTCCTCAATGTCCGTCTCCCGTTCTTGTTTTTTAGCTTTTCTAAATTCTGCTTCAATGCGATCAGACATGTCAACAGAGTAAATTTGACGGACAGGTTCAACAGAATGCAAAATGACAATTCTTGCGTTATGTCTTTTTGCCATATCGACAGCATAAAGATAGGCATAAGATGAGTTCTTACTGAGGTCCGTAGCATAAAGAATGTTCTTAATTTCGGGAATCATTTCTCTCCTCCTCTCTTTCCTATATTCATTCTGATTAAAGAATGTTGGCGAAGGATTTATTGTTTACCAAAACTATTTTATTAAACTGGGGCCCAGGCAATAACGAATCACGGGCCAATCCCTCCAATGGTCGCAAGGAGGCAAAGGGTCCATTCGATCTTCGCCAAATAAAAAACTATCCATAATCTATTAATCTCATATTTTCTTAGCAAAGTAAATAGGGTAAATACAGTATATTATGAAAAACAAGACTGCACTTTGGAACCAACTCGCGACGGCAATTATTTGTCAGAGTATACAGAAGCTGCTCGTTTGATCCCGCTAAGTTCATATTTATTAATGATTTCGGTTTAAAATGTCGCACTGACGGGTGAAATCAACAACTCTTGATTTCAAGGATGTACTACTAGATGGGTGATCGAAAGATATATGGTAGGTTATGTGAAGTTACCCCATTAGAAAGCCTTGTTGCTTGCCCCGTGTGAAGCTTCGCTTCTATCGGGGCTTGCAGCGATGATGAAGATAAAATTCCTTTTAGAATGGACACGGGGTTTAAAGTCCCGTGTGAGCCCTAACCTTGGAAGGTCGAAGAGCTTCTAACGGGGTTTACACTCGGATGGTGCGTTCGCCTTTGGCGATACGGCGTCGTTCTTCTTCTCGGATTTCACGGCGCAGCAACTTTCCAACCTTTGACTTGGGAAGCATATCTCTGAACTCAATATAACTTGGGATCTTATAAGGAGCTAATCGATCCCGACACCACTTCATCAATTCTGTTCCCCCTACGCCTCTTGCATCTTGTTTCAACACCACCATGGCTTTGATCCGTTCTCCTACCTTGGGATCAGGAACACCTACGACGCAGGCCCCAATGACAGCAGGGTGGTCTTGCAAGATGGCTTCGATCTCCGAGCAGGAGATTCGATATCCTTTATATTTGATGACATCTGCGCTCCGATCCATATAATAGAGTTGCCCGTCATGATCCCTTCGAACGAAATCCTTCATTCGGTACCAAATTTTGCCGTCGATCTCTACATAAGAGGCAGCAGTTTCTTCGGGTTTATTCCAGTAACTTTTTGGGATATATTCGGAGGTCACCAGTAGTTCTCCGGGTGAGTCAGCGGGAACCGTTTCGAGATTCTCTGGATTGACGATTTTCACTTCCCTCGAGGGTAATGGGACACCCAAGCTCCCAGGGATGGGTTCCTTATCCAACGGGCTCATCGCAACAAAACCGACTTCTGTAGAGCCAAATACTTGATAGATCGGCACACCGAACATTTTCTTCCAACGATTAAAAACTTCGAGAGGGAGAACATCCCCTCCACTCCAGCAGTACTTCAGTGAGGATAAATTGTAAAAACCTACTCGATCATTTTCCAAAATCATACGATAAAGGGTAGGGGCTCCAAGAAAGAGGGTCCCTTTATATCTCTGTATCGCTTCCAAGATCGCATCCACCTGTGGGATGGGCATTAACACAGCCGTGTTTCCTTTGGTCAGAACCATTCCTAGAATAATCCCCTGTGCCATCTGATGGAAAAGGGGATTGACCATGATGAAGACTTCTTTCCCTTCACCGATATAGCCTTCGCCAACCGCACGAATCTCCTGGACGAAGGATACCATTCCTGTATGAGTGAGGGGGCACCCCTTTGGAAAACCTGTTGTCCCGCCCGTATACAGGATATAGCAAAGATGTTCCCTCGGGTTAATGTCCACTTTGGGGGGGTGAGGTGGATATTTGGAGATTAAATTTCTAAAAAAGTATACGGTTTGATCTCGTTTCACTACGCCGTCCGGAACTTTATCAAACAAAGCGCCCACGGTCCGCTTGTACCATGGGAGTAAATCCACATAGTTTGTGACAATCGCCCTCTTCAGGCAGGTCTCTGGAAAGACCTCTTGGATGTACCTGAAGTTCGTGTCCTGGCATAAAACGGTTTCAGCTCCAGAATCGTTGATGAGGTATTTAATCTCATAAGGTGTGTAGATGGGTGAGACCGGAACGGGTATCGCTCCGATCTGTTGAGCCCCAAAATAGGCGATCAGGAACTGGGGACAGTTTGGAATGTAAAGCATCACCTTATCGTTGTCCCTGACCCCCAAATCGTAGAGGGCCGTGGCAAACCGGTCGATGAGCTCTTTCAATCTTTTGTAAGAAATTTTCTCTCCGATGTAGATGATGGCTGTACGGTCCGGATATTTCTCGCAGGCTCGTTCAAAACCTTTGATCAAGGGTTCGTCGTAGATTCCCATAGCTTCTTTTTTCTGAAGGAGTATTTTGTCGAGAGGTTAGGGCAGGGATTCAAGTTTGGTTTATTGTTATAGGATTAAGGTTTGAGGTTGGAGGTTAAATTTTTTTGCCTCAAGCCTTACGCCTCATACCTCAAGCCATTACACCAGCCTGCCTGCCGTAGGCAGGGGCTTCTTAACCGTAGCCTTAACCTATCATATTACTTTTTCTCTTTCGTTGTTTTCCTTCGTTCCTCGTCTCTGATTTCGCGTCTCAGGAGTTTCCCGACTTTTGATTTGGGGAGCATATCTCTGAATTCAATATATTGTGGAATTTTATAAGGGGCAAGCCTCTCACGGCACCATCGGGTCAATTCAGAGGCATCCACACCTCGTGCATCTTCCTTGAGGACAACGATGGCTTTGATGCGTTCACCGACTTTCGGATCGGCGAACCCCGATCACACAGGCTCCGATGACCGTGGGGTGGTCTTGCAACACCGCTTCAATCTCTGAGGCAGAGACCCGATAAGCCTTGTGTTTGATCACATCTGCAGATCTTTCGACATAGTAGATATCTCCCTTTTCACCCTGCCGGACATAATCGCCCATTCGATAGTATATCTTGCCATCAATATCGACATAGGATCGGCTCGTTTCCTCAGGCTTATTCCAATAATGCTTTACCGTATAGTCCGATGTCACCACGAGTTCTCCTATCTCACCCATGGGCACGGGCTCCAGGGTATCCGGATCGACCACCTTACATTCCCTGGTCTTGAGAGGTAACCCTATGGACGAAAGCTCTGGTTCTCTGTCCAGGCGGCTGTAGGTGACATGGCCCGCTTCTGTGGAACCGTAGACCTGATAGATGGATACTCCAAGATGCTCCTTCCATCTTTTAAAAACCTCGATGGGAAGGACATCTCCTCCACAGTAGCAGTATTTAAGAGAGCTCATATCATATTGGTCCAATCGGTCATTTTCGAGGAATCATACGATAGAGAGCCGGGACTCCAAGAATCCATCTCACTCGATATTTTTCGATGGCTCGCAAAATGGAATCGACCTGTGGAACAGGCATGATGATCGTCGTATTGCCATAATTTAAACCAATCGCTACAAACAACCCCAGGGCCATGATGTGAAAAAGAGGATTAATGGCCATATAGGTATCTTTCCCCTCCTCGATATATCCTCCTGCCACATCCTCCATGACATCCCTGACATAGGAGATCATGCCCATATGATTTCCAGGCACTCCTTTGGGAAACCCTGTCGTTCCCCCTGTATAGAGGATATAGGAGAGATCTTTCCAAGGATCGATTTCAATATCCATTTTCTCCGGTGATTGTTTGATGAGATCCTTGAAGAAGTAGACGTTCTCGCCCTTTTTGACGATACCGTTTGGAATCTTATCGAAGAGAAAGCCAACGGTACGTTTCCAAAGAGGAAGAAGATCGACAAGATTTGTAACGATAACCCTTTTCAAGGAGGTCTTGGAAAAAATATCTTGTACGTAACCAAAATTGGTATCCAGGCAGATGATCGTCTCCGCACCGGAGTCATTGATCATATATTCGATTTCGAAAGAAGTGTAGATGGGAGCCACGGGCACCACCACCGCCCCAATCTTTTGAATCCCGAAGAAGGCGATGACCCACTGGGCAGAGTTGGTGATATAGAGCATGACTTTATCACCTTTTCGCACTCCCAGGCGATTCAGAGCCGTGGCAAATCGATCGATGAGATTCCGCAATCGGGCATAGGTAAACTTCTCGCCGAGATAAATGATCGCTGGCCGATCAGGATATTTTTCGACCATCCTCTCGAATTGGGTGAAAGTTAATTCGGCTTCCATCATGGTCTCTTATTAAAACTCATTGCAAATTGAAAATTTAGCAGTGCAAAATTAGCAATGATTTGGAAATTCTCTTTCTATTGCTAACTGCTAATTGCTAATTGATCATTTTGCAATGATTTTTTATTAGGCTTCAAACGTATAATCGAGTAGCTTCTCCGATCCCAAGTAAGCCTCTTTTACCTTCTCATCCTGCATGACTTCTTCAGGAATACCCTCCCTCAATTTTTCTCCGAAGTTTAAGACCATCACCCGACTGGCCACTCGGAAAAGTTCCCTTAATCGGTGCTCAATCATCACCAGGGTGATCCCATCCATCTGCAGTTTTTCGATTAAAGGAACCATGCTGGCGATTTCGCTCATGCTCAGTCCGGAGAAAACTTCGTCACAGAGGATGAGATCCGGTCTCAAAGCAAGACATCTGGCAAGTTCGAGACGTTTCAGATATCCTGTTGGAAGGCTGGATGCCAGTTTATAAGGTACAAAGGAATCTCTCTCGAAGCCAATCTCTTCTAAAATATCGATGCTGACCGTTCCTCGATCCCCGAGCTTACCTCCTCCCCGCCATCCCCCTTTCCGTCTTGCTCTTGGGGAGAAGAGGGGAATAATAAGATTCTTATAAGCAGGAAGGCTGTAGTAAGGCCTCATGATCTGAAAGGTTCTTGTGAGTCCGAGATTGGCAATCTGATTGGGTGCCTTGTAACTAATATCTTTACCTTTATAAAGGACCTTCCCGGAATCCATCTTGATGAAACCGGTAATACAATTAATGAGGGTCGTTTTCCCTGATCCATTCGGGCCAATGATTCCAAAGACCTCGCCCTGCTGAACATTAAAACTGACATTCAGTAATGCCTGTACGCCACCGAAGGTTTTACAGACATCTGTCACCTGGAGAATGTTCTCTCCACTCATACCTTTACCCACCTCTGAAACTGATGGTATTTCCGCTGGGCGTAGACCATGACTCCTTCACTTCGAAACATGATGAAGGCCATTAGGATTACGGAATAGAAGACAATTCTCAAAGTTCCAAAGGTTCGTAACCATTCTGAGATGGGGACCAGAAAGAAACAACCCAATAAGGGACCTACCAAAGTACCTCCCCCACCGATCACTGTCGCAGCAATGGGAATGACAGAAAAATCGAGAGCGAACTGTGAAATTCCTGACCACATGTAGATATGGGCAAGATAGGCACCTCCGAGAGAGCCAAGTCCAGAAGCAATAAAAACAGCAATCGCTTTGTAAAGAGTGATGCTTAATCCAGAGGCTCTGACAGACTGATCATTATCCTTGACTCCGCGAAAGACGAGTCCTATATCCTCATTCACCAACCTCCTTAAACCAAATAGTGCGAAGATCACGATAAAGATGATGAGATATTGCTCAACCCATCTGTTGGGAAAACCGGCCACTCCAAGGATACCATCCGTTCCACCGAAGATATTCAATGCTTCAATGATTCTCATGAGAGCCAGAGGGTACATAAGGGTCACAATCGCAAAATAGACTCCTCTAAGAGGAAGGGCGGGGAGAAGGAGAAGGGTGCAAATAATAGCTCCGCCAATGGTGGCCATAGGGATGGTAAACACAGGTGAGAGACCCAAGGATTTATTGAGGAGGGCTGCCGTGTATCCGCCCACCCCTATAAAAAAAGCGCCTCCCAGGGAGACCAACCCTACAAAATGGGCTAAGAAATCAAACCCGAGAGCGAGCAGGGCATATATCGCCGCAATGGATACAACCCGTTTCCAATAGAGGGATGGAATAAGAAGGGGAAGGAGAAGAAGACCTACAATTAAAATCAGTCTCGGAAGAACGAGGTAGGCTACCTCTTGCCATGAAGAGACGGCATAGATTCCTTCTGTTCGGACCTTGATCCCCCGATCTATTCTCTCTTTGCGTCGTTCCTGATTGTGCAAACTTTATCTCCGATTTATTAAAATCATTTTAGCATTTATAATTTTGCATTTTGCAATTTGCATTAGCTTGTGTTTAGACTCTTTCCTCCAGTTCCTTCTGCCTGCCAAAGAGCCCGGAAGGTCTTAGTATAAGAGTGACGATAATAGCCAGGAGTGCCACGACCATCTGGAAATGGGATTGGATGTAGGTAACAGTAATAATTTGAAGGAATCCAATCATAAAGGCAGCGAGGATTGCTCCCACCCAACTGCCCAAACCTCCCACAATGCATACAGCGATCGAGAGAATTAAAACATTGTAACCCGCCTCCACAACAATGTTGCCCAAAGGAAGTAAGGCAATCGCAGAAAGTCCGGCCAGAATAGATCCCATAGCCATGGCAATAACAGCCATCCAGTCGGAATCTATTCCTAACATCATCGCCGCATGCTCGTCCTGGGCCATCCCTCTCAATGCCAAGCCGGTCCTGTTGAAATGGGTAAAGAGCCACATAAAGGAGACCACAACGATTCCTATGCCTATAACGATAATCCGTTGAAAGTCGACAGGAATGCCTCCTATATTGACGCTGCCTTCAATGAAAACAGGAAGCGTATAGGTCATCCCTTTGAACCCTCCCCAACGCAAGAACTCGAGAATAGCCAATCCCAGGGCATAAGTGGCGATGATCTCAGAGGTGGCCATTCCTCTCACTCGAATGAGAACGAATCGATAAATGGCTGCTCCAACCAACCCCATAATCACCAATGCCAGGATAATAGAAATGACATAGTTCAATTTGAGGAGGTGTACGAGGCTCCAGACAAGAAATCCTGTGATGACATAGAGCGCCCCATGGGCAAAGTTGGGGAGTCGACAAATTCCGTAAACTAAAGTAAAACCGATCGCCATTAAAGCGAGCGAGAAACTATTGATGATCCCGTAGATGAGTATAATCCATAATAAATCGAATAAATCAGATGGGCAATGGAACCAATTATCAATGATCAAAATTGATTCCCATTGAGTAACTTGCTAATTGATCTATTGCATGTAATTGGTCAATTGATCTTTCTCTACTTCTTCATCCAGGGAGGAAGTTTGACCTCGCCCATTGCAATTTTGGGCGGGAAAACCACAATCCTCTTTCCTGCCTGCCACTGAAAGATTGTTCCCACAGCGCCCTCATTCGGATCAACGCTTGGGATGACCTGGTGGTTTTTTGGATTAAATTTTATTCTTCCATAGACTCCCATCAAGTCTGTCTTCTCAAGAGCAGCCACCACGGCATCTGAATTAAGAGAGCCAGCACGCTCAATAGCATCTTTCAGAGTATAGACCGCCATATAGCTCGATGAAGTCCCGTAACCTTCAGGTTCTGTCTTCCATCTCTTTGTATAGGCTTCAACGAACTTCATCGTCCATGGAGTGGCTTTCGATGGAGCATTCCCTGCATTAACGACACTGGCCATGGCGTATTCACCTTTTCCTTCTGTCGCCTTCCAGAATCCAGGCTCCTCAGCAGCAGAAATGATCGTGCCATAGGGAAGTGCAGGGATTTTCATATCATACCATTGCTTTAAGGAGGATGGAAGTCTCAGGCATATCCATCCAGATGAGGATCACTTGGGCATTTTCCTTTTTAGCCTTCAGCAAACCCACAGAATAGTCTGTTGTTCCAGTTGGGTAAACCTCTTTGCCCAGAACCTCCCATCCTTTCTCTTTAGACATTTTTTCAACGAGGTCTCCGCCTGCTCGGGCATGGGCTACATCCTGGATCATAATGAAGAGTCTGTTGAGATTATGTTTCGCTTTAATTTCCATCAGGCAGGGGATAAATTCTCCTACCACCATCCAGGCGACTTCGCCGGAGATTCTGAAACAATACTTAAATTTGTCATACTCGGCTTCCACTCGCTTGTGATAAGCCGGAGTTAGAACCCCTGTCGTCAATATGGATACTTTTTTGTACTTGGAGAGTAAGTCCATTGCTGCAAGGGCTGCTTCGGATCGAACAGGGCCACCCACGATAAAATCAGCATTTTTCTCCAGGATAAGTTTTTCCACGACCAACAAAGCATCGCTGGTCGGCACTCCAGGCTCAAGGTCACGGGTATCCATTATTTCCACTCTTAAATGGTCTCTTCTCTTTACCGACGGTTACTCCTCCTTGGGCATTGATTTCCTCTATAGCCAGGGTGATCGCCCTTGCTGCATCCCAGCCATAGAGAAAGGCTGTGGCCAGAGGGGCTCCAATGACAATCGGTTTCCCTTGTGCGTTGGCTTTATGACCAAAGAGGGGTATGCTGAATAAACCTATTACTAAAACGAGGATTCCTACCCAAAGAAATAGTCTCTTTCCTTTCATACGGTTCCCTCCTTTAAAAGGATTTCTCCCACCTATGAGATGGTTCGATTTCTTCTACTTTTTTACCTTGATCAGTCAAGTTTGTCAAGACAATTATGAAGGGATTAATCACTTTCTCTTTATCTTCCGACGGAGATGAAGCTCGTATGTCTTGAGAGTTTTCCGTCTTTGACGATGAAGATCCGGGATTCCACGCTGGGGCGATGATCTTTAGAAGTGATCGTAAGAGGTGGGGTAAGGCCTCCTGTTACGGAATCTTTAAAACCTTCCAACGCAATCTTTACCTTCTCACGAGAAAATCCTTGTTCAGGAAGAGATTTTGCTAAGAGCCCTTGAGATCACCTGTGCCGTCGCCCAACCTTCGACATAAGAAAGTGTATGAGAATCGTAGGGATGCCATTTCTGATGGGCTTCTTTAATTCCAGCCATCCCTGGAACATCTTCTCCAAAAGGAGAAATGGGTTGCACTCCGAAAACTCCATCGAATGGCATCAGATTTTCGTCAAAAGCCCTCATGTTGCAAATCCATTTGGTCTTGATATCCATTTTCCTGACTTCCTGCAATAAGGTAGAGGCTTCCTTAGATGTTAGACTCAGGTATGCGAAATCAGGATTGTATGCCGTGATCGTTGCGAGGAGAGGGGGAATGTGTTTCGTTACCTTGTCTCCAGATGAGAATAAATCGGATATCCAGATGTCCGGTCCGATGTCGATTCCCAGCGTTTTGGCGTATTCCTTCGTTTCATCTAAAAAATGGCGGCCGAAGTGGTCGGAGGATCCGATAAAGATGACTTTTGGTTTTCTCGCTTTGATTCCGGATTTATCCGAAATAAAATTCATTGCTATTTTTGCTAAATCGAGAGGAGTTGGAGTGATTGAAAAAATATAGGGATATTTGGATGCGTTGGCGAATTGAGAAGGCAACGAACTGACGAAGGTAGGGATTCGATCATAGTGGAAATGGGGAGCCAGAGAAAGGGCTGTCTCAATCGAATAGATGTAGAGGAGTAGAACCCGATCTGCTTCATTCAATTTTCGGTAAGCCGCTATGGTCTCAGCAGGTTGGGAAGTGTCGTCAATGAGGATGATCTCTAATTTCCTTCCGAAGATTCCCTCGCGCTGATTGAGCCATTTTGCTGCATCCAACATTCCTCTGGCACATTCTCTCCCCGAATCTCCCCATCGACCGGTGTAGGGGATCAACGTTCCCACTTTGAGGGTGGGCTGGCTGAGACAAATGCAGGCAGCATCATGAGGAAGAGGGTGAGGAGAATCGAGAGAGGGAGTTTTTTCAGCATTGATTTTCTCCTTGGGCTATCAGAATCTCAGGTAGTAGGAATCAGAATAGCAGGGCATCAGGCCAAAGACTTTTCCTGATATTTTGATTCTCTGATACCCTTCATCCTGGTTCCCTGATGACCTAATACCCCCTCTTCCCTCCCCTCTCTCCATTGCCTGCCTGCCGGTAGGCAAGGGGAGAGGGAGGGGTGAGGGGTTACGTATTGGCTGTATAAAGCACGGCCAAAATTCTTGCCATTTTATCCTGATGGCACTGGACCCGATGGGGAATAGTGGAATCATAATAGATGGAGTCCCCTGGGTAAAGGACATCGGTATGGTTCCCCAGGATCACCTCCATTTCACCTTCGAGGACAAAGATGAATTCCTCCCCATCATGGACAGAAGTCTTTGCCGCTTTCACCGTGGCGGGTTCCAGCGTCACGATGAAAGGTTCCATATGACGGTCTTTCTTCTCGAACCCTAAAGACTCATACGAATAACCGTACTTCACCCCTTCTTTTGAGGCAAATCGAGAAATCTTTTTTCGTTCATCCTTCCTCACAATGGTGAAAGGTTCTCCCTCGGTTTCACCCCAGAAATCACCCACCCTGACCCCCAATGCTTTTGCCAGCTTGATGATCGTTCCGAGGGAGGGAGAGACGAGATGGTTTTCCATCTGAGAGAGCAACGCGGTTGAAAATCCAGTCAAGTCAGCCAGGTCTTTCAGTGAGAGACCCTTTCTGCTCTCTCAAGACCTTTAACCTTTTCTCCGACACGGATCTCTTCAAAATCTCTCTTTCTTCTTCCATCGTTTCCTTTCTCCCTCACCCCTGCACCACTTTCGAAATAGGTAAGCCAGGAACCCTATACGGACAGGGTCACAGAGATTGAACATATTCGGCTCCAATCTGATGGCCTTGATATTGGATGGGATGAGATGATGGTAACGTTCATCCAAACCTTTTCCAAGGACTCAAACAGAGAAGTCATCTGAACCAATTTCGTCTTTTCATTAAAAGCGCCTAATGCCACCATATTAGCAAGTTTTGGGTTTCCATTCTCAATAGCGATCTCATTGACAGGGATGGAAAGAATTTCGATATCTTTCCGAGAAGCCTCCTTGGGATCAATGAGAGAAGAGTTCACCAACAGAAGTCCCTTCGGCAGAATGAGGGTTCATATTTCATAAAAGAAGGTAGATTCATCACGATGGCCGCATGGGGTCTTCCACAACAGGGGATCCGATCTCGTTGGAAGAGATCACGACCGTACAATTGGCCGTCCCGCCCCTCATCTCCACTCCATAAACGGGGAGGTAGGTGACCTGTCTGCCTTCCTTCATGGCGGCATAGGCGAGAAGGTTTCCGATGACCAGCACTCCCTGTCCTCCAAATCCAGCGACAATCACATCGTAATAGAAACGATTGCTTCATCAATTATACCATCTAATCTCACCTCATCAACCTTTAGCATAAGGCGCAAGTTTTCTCCTCCCTCTGGCAAAGGGAGGTAGGGAGGGATTTTAGAATAAGTGTTTCAATAACCACATTATTTCATTTAATATTGGTCATTGCAATTTATCATTGCTAATTTTGCAATTTGACATTGATTTCTTATAAGTAATCTGCCATTTTTCTTTCCTTTAAGATGCCCAGTGGAAAATAGGGGATCATCTCTTCTTCGACCCGGCGATTGGCCTCCAGGGCGGACATCCCCCAATTGGTGGGACAGGCCAATAAGACCTCCACAAACGAAAAACCCATCTCTTCAATCTGCATCTGGAAGGCCTTTCGAACCGCTTTCTTTGCTTTCATCAAGTTAGCAGGATTGTTTACAGCCACCCTGGCCACAAAGCGCATCCCTCCAAGGTCGCCATCATCTCAGCCATTCGGATGGGGTAACCATCGTAGGTGAAATCCCTTCCGTAAGGGCTTGTGCTTGTCTTCTGACCAAGAAGGGTCGTGGGTGCCATCTGGCCTCCGGTCATCCCGTAGATTCCATTGTTGGCAAAGATGATCGTGATGTTTTCCCCGCGATTGGCCGTATGGATTCCCTCTGCAATCCCAATGGCAGCCAGGTCTCCATCTCCCTGATAGGTAAAGACGATTCGATCTTTCCTCGCCCGTTTCACTCCTGAGGCGACAGCGGATGCTCTTCCATGAGGAGCCTCCAAGACATCGATATTGAAATAGTCGTACATGAAGACAGAACAACCCACCGAGGCGACCCCGATCGTCTTTTCCCTGATTTTAAAATAGTCAATGGCCTCTGCCACCAATCGGTGGGCGATGCCGTGATGACATCCTGGGCAAAAGTGGAAAGGAACATCGATCAAACATTCTGGACGTTTAAAAACAGTTCCATCTCTTAACTCCTCAAATCCAACCCAAATTCCAATTACCAAGTAATTCCAATCATCAAACTCTAAAGGATTTTGAGTTACATTGGAATTGTAACTCAGTGGCTATTACGCCTCTGGTCTTCCATTGATCGATAGTATTTCTTGATTTCCTCCAGTACCTCTTCCGGAGAGAGGTAAGGCGCCTGGTGGTCTTCCGTAAAAATAGACCTCCGCATCCCGGCCCACCGAAAGTTTCACATCCTCCACCATCTGTCCTGTATTCAATTCGACCGTTAAAAATAGTTTCACCCGTTGTGAAAGATCGTAAAGGGCTTTTTCCGGAAAGGGGAAGAGGGTGATGGGTCTGAAAGAGGCCCACCTTCATTCCTTCCTTCCTGGCCAGATCGACAGAGGTTTTTGAAACCCTTGCCATGCTTCCGAAGGCGGCAATAATAAATCGGGCATCCTCAGTAAAGACAGTTTCAAAACGGACCTCCTCTTTTTTCATCTGTCTCATATTTCTGGTAAAGCTTCCAATTATGTTCTGACAGTTCGCCGTCCTGGAGGTAAAGAGATTTGAGTCGATTCGGTTTTCTTCCCCTGTGCACCGGTCAGGGCCCAATCCTTCGGCGGGAGGTCCATCTTTCTGCGCACTTTCTGCGGATAAGAGGTTCCTTCATCTGTCCGATCAGGGCATCTCCTAGAATCATGGCCGGGTTTCGATACTTATCCGCAAGGTTAAAGGCGAGACAAGTCAGATCATACATCTCCTGGATGGTGGAAGGGGCGAGGACGATCATTCGATAATCTCCATGTCCTCCTCCCCGTGTGGCCTGGAAATAATCGCCCTGCGAAGGAGAAATACCTCCCAGGCCCGGTCCGCTTCTTGAGATATTGACGATTAGAGCAGGAAGTTCACTTCCTGCCATATAGGAGATTCCTTCTTGCATAAGTGAAATACCGGGACTGGAGGAGGAGGTCATGGCCCTGGCTCCTGTTGCGGAAGCTCCGAAGAGCAGATTGATCGAAGCGATTTCACTTTCTGCCTGGATGAATTCTCCGCCCAGGGGAGGTAGATGTTTGGAAAGATATTCCGGGATGTCATTCTGCGGAGTGATGGGATACCCGAAATAGAGGAGACATCCTGCATCGATGGCTGCCATTGCAATGGCCTCGTTTCCCTTTCGCCAATATTTTTTCAGAATGTTGGTCCATACATACACCTGGAATAATGGAATGTTGGAATACTGGAATATTGGGTTAGTTATTTACCATAAGGGACGACTTCGTTCGCTCTCCATTATTCCATTGTCTCCCAATATTCCACTATCTCCCTCATCTCCCTATCTATCTTTTCTCCCTCCAGACTTGAATGGCTACATCCGGACAGATCTCTCCGCAGATCGCACATCCTGTGCATGAGCCATTAGCATCCCAGACCACGTAAAAGTATCCCTGGCGATTGATTTCTTCCCCGATCTTCATCAGGGCTTTCGGACAGGCGATCGTGCAGAGTCCACATCCTTTGCATCGCTCTTGGTCAATTTCGATTTTGGCCATCATTCCATGGAAACCAATGGAATAATGGAATATTGGAATAATGGAATATTGGGTAAAAAAGAAAAGAGGTTTATTGGCCTTAAACCCATTATTCCATTGTTCCATCATTCCAGTATTCCAGTCTTTTAGATTGCTTTTACTTCTTTAAAATGTTTAATCTCTTCTTCTGAATAACCGATCGCTTTCAAAACCTCCATCGTGTGTTCTCCCCATGCAGGAGAGGGAGTACGGACCTCAAAAGGGAATTGGGATGATTTGATGGGATTTCCAACCTGGCGAATCTTTCCTTCAACAGGGTGTTCGTACTCCATCACCATCTTCCGGTGGAGAACCTGTGGATGTTGAAAGACCTCTTCAAGGGTTAAGATGGGTTCGACAGCAAGCATCTGACATTCTTAAAAAATTCGACCCATTCTTTTTGGGTTTTGGTTTTGATAAAGTTCTTGAATCTCTTCAATGATCTGAACCCTTTCCTCTCCTTCTATAAATTGTTTCAGGAATGAGGTCCTTTCTCCCAATCGCTTCACAGAAGTTCTTCCAGAACTTCGGTTCGAGTGCTCCCAGGGAGATATGTCTTCCATCTTTGGTTGGATAGACCTGATAGCAGGCATACCTTCCAGAGAGATGCATCTCTCCTCGTTTTGGAAGTTCTTTATCCATGAAGTATCTTCCCGCATGGATGGAGAGCCAGGAGATGACGCCGTCGTGCATAGCGACATCGAGATATTGTCCTTCGCCTGTTTTCTCACGGTGCACAATGGCGGCGAGGATGGCGATGGCAGCCATCATTCCCCCCCCACCGATGTCTGCAATCTGAGTGCCCGGGATGATCGGATCACCATCCCTTGATCCGGTCAATTCGAGAATGCCTCCCAGACCGATGTAATTGATGTCATGGCCAGACCTCTCTTTGTAAGGTCCATCCTGTCCATATCCTGAGAGAGAGCAGAAAATGACACGAGGATTTCTTCTTTTCAATTCCTGATAGCCGATTCCAAGTCGGTCCATCACTCCTGGTCTGAAACCTTCTAAAAGAATGTCATAGGTATCGATTAATTTATAAAAAATTCCTTTTCCTTCTTTGACTTTGAGGTTCAGGAGCATACTTTTTTTATTTCGGTTTAGAGCAAGGAAATAGGCACTGTCTTTCTTCCGGACAGGGCCCATCATCCTCATATAATCTCCCTGCTCTGGATCTTCGATCTTGAGCACTTCCATTCCGAGATCAGCCAGGAGGAGAGAACAGTAAGGACCTGGCAAAAGCCTTGAGAGGTCAAGCATTTTTAGGCCTTTTAAAAGTCCCATTTATCTCCCAGTAAGATAATTGATTGAAAATAAATAACATATTAAATTGAGAAAATTAAAGTCCTTGGCAAAGACGTTGAGGAGGTCGATGGTCCTAATGCTATGCGCTATGCCCTTAACGCTTTGCGAGGTTTTGGGTGGGCAAATACTTCTTGACGGAAGATTTTAAGAATGATATTTAGTGTGGACACCAAGATAAAAACACTTAAATTTAGAAGGGGGGATATTTATGAAGAAGCCTTTGAAGAAGACATCGAAAAAAACATCAAAGAAAATTTCTAAAAAAATTTCCAAAAAACCTTTAAAAAAGGTTACGAAGAAGGTATTGAAAAAACCTGCAAAAAAGCCTTTGAAAAAACCTTCAGTAAAGCCATCTAAAAAACCCGCCAAGAAGGTCTCCATTAAACCTGTTACCGTAACTTTATCAACTATAAAAGGTGCAAAAAAGCCTCTGTGGGTTCCCTCTCAAGATAAGATCAAGAACGCTAACATGACCCGGTTTATTGAATTTGTAAACAAAAAGTATGGGAAAAAATTTAAAACTTACGATGAATTGTTTCAGTGGTCTGTTGATTCCATTCCTGATTTCTGGGCTGCCATGTGGGATTTTGCAGAGAGTCAAAGCCTCAAAAAGGTGGGATCGGGTGGTGGAGGACCTGAAAAAATTCCCGGGGACGAAGTGGTTTCCTGGAGCGAAGCTGAATTTTGCAGAGAATCTTCTGCGTTATCGTGATGATCGAGTGGCTTTTATATTCAAAGGGGAAACCCAGAAATATTCAACCATGACTTACAAAGAGCTTTATAACACGGTGGCCCGGCTGGCAAAATCCTTGCGTGAGATAGGAATTCAACCAGGAGATCGGGTCGCAGGCTATATGCCGAACATGATGGAAACGGCTATTGGGCATGTTGGCAGCGACGAGTATCGGAGCTGTCTGGTCTTCTTGCGCCACAGACATCGGGTCGCAGGCTGCTCTGGATCGACTGGGTCAAATAGAGCCCAAGGTCCTGTTTTCGGTGGATGGTTATTTTTACAAGGCGAAGCCCTTCAATACCCTGGGGAATGCAGCAGAGGTGGCCAAAGCCATCCCTTCCCTCAAGAAAGTCGTCATCGTTTCCTATACGGGAAGTAAGACAGATATCGGAAATATTCCCAATGCCGTCCATTATGAAGACTTCTTGGCCCCGGAAAAGGAGCCAGCCCTTGAATTTGAACAATTACCCTTTGACCATCCCATCTTTATCATGTTCTCCTCCGGGACGACCGGCAAACCCAAATGCATGGTGCAGGGAGCAGGTGGCATTTTACTCCACCATTTGAAAGAACTGATGCTCCATAGCGATCTAAAGCGTGATGACAAAGTCTTTTACATCACCACCTGTAGCTGGATGATGTGGAACTGGCTGATCAGCACACTGGGCGTGGGTGCCACCATTGTCCTGTATGATGGCAACCCGAACTATCCCGATGCCTATGCAATGTGGAAAATGGTGCAGGACGAAAAGATAACCTTTTTTGGCCTCAGTGCAAGCTATATCAACTATCTCCGTGGCGAAGGGATTCAACCTGGGAAGAATTATGATCTTTCCTCCCTCAGAGAGATTTCTCAAACAGGTTCTGTTCTTTCAGCAGAGGGTTTTGAGTGGGTCTATCGGGAGGTCAAGAAAGACCTCCATTTTAACTCCATCGCCGGCGGCACGGACATCAATGGCTGTTTTGCCATTGGCAGCCCGATTCAACGTGTCTATGCTGGGGAACTTCAAGGTGGAGGCCTTGGGCATGAAGGTGAAGGCCTATGATGAAAATGGGAAACCCGTCTGGGATAAGGAGGGAGAGTTGGTATGCGAAGCTCCTGCTCCATGCATGCCTCTCTATTTCTGGAACGACCCGAATGGAGAAAAATATAAGAGTGCCTACTTTGAATACTATCCCAATATTTGGCGCCACGGTGACTATGTCGTCTTTAACAGTGACACAAAGGGAATCACTTTTTATGGCCGTTCCGACGCCGTTCTGAAGCCATCCGGAGTCCGGATCGGCACCGCTGAGATTTATAATGTCGTGGAGAGGATAGAGGGAATTGCCGACAGCCTGGCCATCGGACAGAATTGGGAGGGGGAACAGCGCATCATTCTTTTCGTGAAACTTGCACCGGGTGCCCAGTTGACAGAGGATTGAAGGATGGCATCAAAAAGATGCTGAAGGAAAAAGCCTCTCCCCGTCATGTCCCGGCGATCATCATGGAGATGCCTGATGCCCCCTATACCATGAATATGAAAAAGGTGGAGAGTGCTGTCACCAATATCATCCACGGAAGACCGGTTCTGAACAGGGATGCTTTGAGTAACCCGCAGGTTCTGGATTACTTCGAGAAGATCGTCCCGGAGCTGCAAAAATAAAAATAAGGGATCGAAGTGATAGTCGAATGCCGCCGAATGGGTTAAGTCCAATAGGATTCGTTAAATTCGGTGAACCACTCGAACTAACTTGGTTCCTCAACCTTGAATGAAATTGACTCGAAAAGAGTTTGAGGAGGTAGTGGTTTTAGCGCTGAGGAGGCTTCCCAAATTTTTTAAAAAGAAGATGAAAAATGTGGATGTGGTCGTGGAGGATCGAGCCTCACGGGAGCTTCTTTTAGAGATGGGACTGCGATCCCCTTCCGAATTATTGGGACTTTATCAAGGTTTCCCATTAGATCGGAGGGGGTTTTATTACGGGAATGTCCTTCCGGATAAAATCACACTCTTCCAATTTCCTATCGAGTCGATGTGTAAAACGAGGGAGGAGATTGAAGAAAAAGTGAGAGAAGTGGTGATCCATGAGGTTGGGCACTACTTCGGACTGGATGATGATAGGCTAAGAGAACTCGAGAGAGGCGAATAACTCGAATGATACCAACTTGACGATTAAGGTCCACCTTAAAGTTAACATACCAATTCTTTAAGGTGAAGGTCTAGGTTGAGGCTATGAATGACATTTATTAGGTTTACAATAATTTTTATTATTGATGTTCGATTGATTCGCTATCATTCGTCCTATTCGTTTATTACATGTCTTTCATCAAATTCTTAGGCACGGCAGGTGCCCGATTTGTGGTGATGAAGCAACTCCGAGCCTCTGGTGGAGTTTGGCTCTCGGTGGGTAAGACGAATCTTTATATTGATCCAGGGCCTGGTGCCCTGGTTCGCTGTCTCAGTAGCAAACCCAAGTTAGAGCCGTCCACATTGGATGGCATTCTTCTCACCCATAAACATTTAGACCATTCCGGCGATGTCAACGTCATGATTGAGGCCATGACGGAGGGAGGGTTTAAGAAGAGGGGGACCCTGTTCGCTCCCAAGGACGCTCTTGAAGAAGATCCAGTTGTTTTAAAATATGTGATGGGTTATGTTGAAAAAGTCGAGGTGTTAAAGGAGCATTCCGAATACCGAATTGGAGATATTCAATTCTCGACCTCCCAAATACACCAGCATCGAGTTGAGACCTATGGACTCAATTTTAAGATATCGCCCCGGACGATTTCTTTCATTACGGATACAAAATTTTTCCCGGAGCTTCCGAATCTTTATCGAGGAGAGATCCTGGTCATCCATGTCGTTCGGCTTAAACCCATTGGGGATGATCCGATCGATCACCTCTCGATTGAAGATGTGAAGACCATCCTCAAGAAAGCGAAGCCGAGATTAACCATCCTGACCCATTTTGGGATGACGATGATCAAAGCAAAACCTTGGGTCGTGGCCGCTGAATTAGAGAAAGAATTGGGATTGAAAGTCATCGCTGCCAGCGATGGAATGAAAATAGATTTAGAGAGTGATTCTTCTTGATTACACAGATTTCAAAAGATGATTACGCAGATGCCCTTCATTTAGAAGGTTTCATATCTATGTAATTAGCTCCTAATCGGTGTAATCAGAAATTTCGAGACTTTTAAAGAAATTTCTTGGAGGAGGGTTGATGATGGAAAAGTGGATGGGAGGAGATATGCATCCGAGCTACCGGATTCTGATGGGTCCGGGGCCGAGCAATGTCCATTACCGGGTCTATCAAGCCATGTCCAACCCGGTCATCGGTTATCTCGATCCCCAGATTCTGGCCTGTATGGACGAGATCAGTGAAATGCTAAGAGGCATTTTCCAGACAAAAAACCGGGTGACCCTGGCAATCTCTGGTACAGGAAGTTCTGGGATGGAGGCTTCATATGTCAATTTCGTTGAGCCTGGAGATGTGGTTGTCATTGGAGTAAATGGCTTCTTCGCAGACAGGATGACTCAGGTGGCTTCGCGATGTGGTGCGAAAGTCATTCGGGTTGAGGAAGAATGGGGAAAGAAGATTGAGCCAGAGAAAATGATCGAGGCTTTAAGGGAACATCCCGAGGCCAAAATCTGTGGTGTTGTTCATGGGGAGACCTCCACCGGAGTGAGGCAACCTCTTGAAGAGATTGGGGCTTACTGCCAAAAAGGGCATACCCTTCTGGTGGTGGATGCGGTGACCACCTTGGGAGGATATGATGTGAAGGTTGATGGATGGGGAGTCGATGTCTGCTACAGTAGTTCCCAGAAGTGTCTTAGCGCTCCACCAGGGCTTTCTCCGATCACCGTCAGCTCCAAAGCGATGGATGTCCTCCGGTCCCGCAAGACAAAGGTTCAAAGTTTTTATCTCGATTTAATTCTACTTGAAAAATATTGGGGAGAAGAAAGAGTTTATCATCACACCGCTCCTGTATCGATGTTTTATGCATTGAGGGAAGGGCTGAGGATTGTCCATGAAGAGGGACTCGAGGCAAGATTTAAGCGTCATGAAATGTTGGGCGACCGTTTAAAGATGGAATTGGAAGGGTTTGGGTTCAAACCCTTCGCGCAGGAAGGGTATCGTTTGCCCATGTTGACCTCTGTTGTTCTTCCTGATTGGGTTGATGATGTCAAGACACGGTCGAGGCTTTTGAATGAATATAACATCGAAGTCGGAGGAGGTTTGGGCTGGCTGAAGGGAAAAGTATGGAGAGTCGGCCTCATGGGAGAGACCTGTAAAATTCGGAATATCCATTGCCTGATGGGAGCGCTTGAAAGAAATCCTGTCCTAATTGCGGAACGCGGATTGCAGACGAGTAGGGCCGACTTCGGTCGCTGTACTGTCAGCGAATATGGCCCAATAGCTTATCTCGTCGGCTTCTGCGTATCAGACATTCTTCCTTAACATATTGATGATATGTCTTGCGAGATTGTCTTTTATCTCACTATATCTTGGGACAGGTTGAGCAAAAAATACAGCCCATCTCCTCTAATTTCCGGATCAAGTCTTTTCGTTTCATGCTAAGCCAAGACACTGTATTATTTATTGGGCATTATTACAATATCATATGAGTATTTTGGTCCAATCTGCAATCCTAAATTGTTCTTGACATTTGACGTTTGGACGTTTATACTTTCCACATGAATGAGAATGAGCAAAGATATGCGCCGGGCCGAGTCCGCGATGCCATCCTCCAGGTTCTCACGCTAACTTCGGAGGCGCTTTCTGTCAAGCAGATCGAAGACAGGGTGAATAAGGTCATGGGGCCAACTCCTGCTTCATCCATTCGGTCGTACTTGCTCCTTAACACGCCTGCGCTATTTGTGCGAGAGGACCGTGGCATTTATCGTGTCAGGTCAGAATATTCCGTCGGAACTCAACGAGAGATTCCCATACCGCCAAACTGGGCACAACCATTCGCCATCGGTAACGCCACCTTATTCCACGCCGACTGTTTTGATTGGATCGAGAAACAAGAGGACAACAGCATTCACGCTGTAGTAACGGATCCGCCTTATGGTCTTCATGAGTACGCGCCTGACCAACAACTGAAGCTTCGCAATGGAAAAGGAGGGGTCTGGCGCATTCCGCCGGGATTTGATGGCCATGTAAGATCACCGCTTCCCAGGTTCACTACGCTGACGGATGAACAACGTGAGCACTTGCGGACCTTTTTCTTCATCTGGGCACGACTCCTGCTCCCAAAACTTGTGCCGGGAGCAAACGTTGTGATAGCATCGAATCCCCTACTATCCTATATCCTGTCAGCTGCTCTGGCGGACGCCGGGCTCGAACGACGGGGGGAGATAATACGCCTTGTAATGACAATGCGAGGAGGAGATCGCCCAGCTGCCCACCAAGAATTCGAGGATGTGAGTGTGATGCCCCGGTCAATGTGGGAACCATGGGTCATTTTCAGGAAGCCGATTGAGGGACGGGTACAGGACAACCTGCGGGAATGGAAGACTGGAGGATTTCGCCGTCAGTCCCCTGGACAAGCCCTTCGGCGACGTAATTCCCTCGTCTCCAACGAGGAAGAACGAACGCGCTCTTGCACCCCATCCGAGTCTTAAGCCTCAGGCATTCCTGCGTAGGGTGGTGCGCGGTGTTCTGCCCCTTGGTGAGGGAGCAATACTGGACCCTTTCGCAGGCACCGGTTCGACGTTGGCTGCTGCCGAGGCGGTCGGGTATCGCAGTATCGGCATTGAAAAGGATCGGCGTTACTTTGCATTAGCGTCCGAGGCCATCCCGAAACTCATTAGATTTCGACCCACGGGACTGGGTTAAATCCTGTATATCCAATTCTCGCGCAACTTCTTAATGCCATCCCGGTGGAGTGTGGCCGTCCGAGTACCGAGCTCGCCCCGGGGATTGCGCCTAAAGTCTTCTACAGTGGCTGCCCCTACACAGATTTCGGTGAACTCATGGGTTTTCTATCGCAAGCCGGTTCGGTTTCCGTGTCCAGATTGTCTATTCAATAAGTGGCCTACAATCAATCGAAATATGCATTGGGACGATGAAAATCAGCGAGGCGCGCTAACCGCATCCGCTGGATTGTGTTGTCAGGCAAGCTTCAACTGCCTTTGTGCATTAGCATCGATAAGTCGTTCCGTAATTCGTAAGGTGTGATTGAATCGTTGGACATTCATCGGATCACATTTCTGCAAGAGATTTTCAAGCTCAGATGGGCTCTTTAGCGTAAAGAATTCTTTGCTGGGAGAGAAATAAACCAGCACGTATTTGTTATCTTGGAGAAGATTAATGATATTATTTAAGGTACCTTTGCTCCTGCCATCCCAAAGCATGAATCCATAATCCGCCTGTTTACTCATTTCCTTATCTTTTGCTGCAAAATAACCAAAATCTTTTTTGTTTCTGTTTGAAGTCACGGCCTTCGTCTGCCAGTTTCCAGATTATTCCGACAAGTACCGCTCATGCAAAAGACGATAACGTTCTTATAGCCTTTCTCGGCCAAATATTTCTGCATGGCTTTGTCAGCACCATTTGCGTCACCAATGAGTACCTCAAAGCCTTTAGCAACTATATTATTAGCTCGTTCTCTAATCGCACGATTCAGACGGGTCAGTTTTCGAGACCCTCCAAAAAACACCTTCGTCATCGTATACTCCGAGTCATAGTCAAGGTGAGTACATATACGTTTTTTACCTTACCCTCTCGCTGCAAAAGTCTTGAAACTGCATTCAGTGTCGCTCCGGAACGATAGAGATCGTCGAATAACAAGATACTATGTCCGGCGACGACCGGATCTCGAATTTCGAATGCATTCTTAAGTATACGCATTCGTTCTTCAAAATCAAATATGTTTTTGAGTTCTGGAGTATCTTTCACTTTGACAATAGTGTCTACACAGACGTCTATACCAAGAGCCCTACCTATTCCGATAGCAATAGGAGGAACTGGCTGAAACTTACGCCCCTTTCGAGACGGAGGCACACAGACAATTAAGTCTACAGGCCCAATTTGTGGATTTGATGAATTGGCTCGCAGTAGTTATGATATCATCGAGCACGGAGTTATCCTTTCTATATTTCAGCCTGTATAGCAATTCACCGATCTCACTACGTTTTGTATCAAATTGGGGATGTCCGTATTCGTCATCACCGATGTATTCGCTGCTGAGAGTATGGAAATCCAATGCAAATCCTTCCGTCCAGCTACCAGTGATTCGTTTAGGATTAATTTCAACCATCTTTTTCAAATCCCCCTGCCTAACACTGTTTTTTATGTTGTTGATATGTTTTCCTAAAAAATAAGCCTATGTATTTCTCAAAAGGTCTTTTGGTGCTCCACAAAACCCAGTAACGGGGCCATTTTCCGCATAATTTACAAAAGGATTATTCAGCTGAGTCTTTGGATATAATCCCATTGCTAATTTATCGCTGGAATATACACCTTTTCTGGAATATTTGGAAGAGGGAATTTGCCAAATCGTTCAGTTATTTACCGTGTCTGCGTATCAATGGTTATTACGATTTGAGTGAAGGGAGGCTTACTGCCTCCCCTACCCAACAAATGTTATGCTTTGGTTCAACGTTTAACAACCAGACCTGAAACGAGTTCAAGGGTGACAGTATGGGCTTTGTTATTTATCCGCTTTAGAATCCTTAACGGATTCAAGATCGTCAGGGCAAAATCTTTGGATTCCACGCCTGGGGATTCAACCCCTTTTTCTTCATAGAAGGTTTCCACTCTTTCTATGATCTTCTCTTCTTTCAGCGGAGCTTTTTCTAAGGATTCTTCCAATCCGATCAGTTGTTCTTTTGGAAAGAATGTAAAATCACCAGAGATGGCGATGTCTTCAATTCTTCCTTCGGAGATCTCCTCGGCAGTTCGAATTAAACCTCCTCTGGCCTTGTGGAGACCATAGAGGACCTCTACACCTTCCCTGATTTTAACTCCTTCCGGAATTCGGGGAGTCTTTTTCAGGAGAAATTCTTCTGAGGTCATCCATATTTCTATCTGCCTCATCTTCTCGAGAATCTCTGGATTCAATGAGGCCGGTGTCAACTTTCCCACCATTTTTTCAAATCTCTCTTTAAGGACTTCCACGACTTCCTCCCGAGGAGGAGGTGTCCCCAGTTCTCTTTTCATCGTGGTCAGATTTTCTTCTATGGTTTTATAAACTTTGTCTCTGAATTTCTCGTCGGGCACTTTTAGAATTTTACTCATGGCCTGATAGTCAAAATCGAGGAGGATCCCGCCCACAAAGACCATAGAGTCTCCGATATTGCCTCCGCCCTCCCCAGCGATTTTTCTACCGGCTTTGGTAATGATATCGTTAACGACTCGAAATTCTGTCTCGATCCCAAATTTTCTGTAAGTCTCAACAGGGGCTTCAGAAAACCAGGGATAAATCTCATGGATGGCTTTTGGGAATCTTGGATTGTCCTTCTTCCAGATGAGTTGATAAAAAATCTGATTTTCATCTAAATAGGTTGCCCCCCCTCCGACCTCTCTACGCATGAAGGGAATTCCGGCTTCCTTGCAGTATCGTAGATCCACTTCCTGCTGAGCATCCTGGAAATACCCAATGCTTGCAAGAGGGCTTTTGGGGGAGACAGCGACAAGAGCCTCGATTCCCATTCGGGCAAGAGCATGGAAGACGAGCATGGATTGTTGGCCTGGAAGTTTACCGAGATCAAAAAAAAGCATATTCTCCTCACTTTCTATCAAATTCTTTTTGGCGGTCGGAGATGACGGTCATGGAAGAGGTGAAGATGTGTAACAATTTGCTGTGGGGAATATAGATAATCCAGATGAGGCTGGGGACCACATGGAAGTACCAGAGAAAGTCTGCATTGATCTTAATATCCCTCAGGAATTGGGATAGAAAGTAACCCCCAAACGAAATCCAGTTGTTGGCACTGGCGGGGGTGAAATTAGCCAGATAGATCTTGGCCTGGACCACTTCAGGATGCGCGATTCGATAGCCTTCAATAAAAAATCCGGAAAGCTCTAAAAAAAGGATGAAGAGTAGGGTGGTGACGTCTTCTTCTTCTGTACGGAGTTGATCGGGACGAATCATAAATCGCCGAACGATAGCCAAGACACAACCCACCAGGATTAAAAAACTGAAAAATTCCAGAAAAAAATCGAGGAAAGGACGGATCGCACCTGTTTCAAAGACATGGGCAAAAGAAACGCCAAATTCCACCAGATAACCCGTGGTAAAACCTTTGATCATATCCACCACAAAGGTAGCCACAAAACCAAATACCAATAAAGTATGAGCAAACCAGCGGTAAAAAGACTTGCTAAAAAGTTTTCGGTGAAAGATCACCTCTGTGATGAGAATTTTGATATACCAACCGGGTCTTGCCCAGAATCCTCTCCAACCTCTCCTCAGGTAGATCTTCAACTTCTCCCATTTCGTGGCTTTCTCCGCTCCTTCGAGGGTTCCTTCCAGCCACAGGCTGACATGGAGCCCCATCCCCCAGAAGAAGAAAATCAGCGTAGGGAAAAACATAACGTAAAAGATGAGATGTTTGTCCATTTGTCTTCGAAAAGCCAGTTCGGAGTGATTAGTTCGGAGTTCGGAGATTTTAAATCCTTTAATCTCTATGCTCCGAACTGCTCCTAACTCCGAACTCATTCTTCATGTTTTTCAGCACAAACTCCGTAATGTCCATTGCACTGATGGGAATCTCTTTTCTTCGGGCGGTGGTCAAAATAGTGCGGACGCACTGCTGACAAGCCGTAATCACTGTATCGGCTACCTGTCGCCTGGATCTGGTTGATCTTCTCTTGGGCCAAGGCTGCTGAAAGTTCCGGATCCACCATCTCTAGATTTCCGCCCCCACCACAACACTTACACTGCTCGCGGTTGTTTTCCATCTCTATCAGTTCAACTCCAGGAATAGAGCGGAGGATTTCTCTCGGGGCTTCATAAACTCCACTCGCCCTCCCCAGATCGCAGGGATCATGGTAGGTGACTTTGATCTTCTTTTCTTTGAAGGTGATCTTTCCCTCGTCAATCAGCTTCTTGATGAATTGGGTGGAGTGAAAAATCTCGATGTCGGTCTTATACTCCTCCATCCAGGTATGGTAACAGGAAGGGCAGGCGAAGACCACCCTTTTCACACCCTTCTCTTTCACCATTTTCAGAGTTATGCTGGATCAGAACCTCGGCTTCCTTTCTCATTCCTGCACCGATAAGAGGGAAACCCACAGCACCACTCTTCACCTCCGAGAAGGGTGAAGTCAACCTCTGCTTTATTCAGGATTTCAACGAAGGCAAGGGAATCTTCTGTACCAGAGGGAAAAAGGAAGCCACGCATCCTACAAAAAAGGCAACCTCCGCTTTCTCTTTCTGATATTGATGATCAGGAAGTTCATCCAAGAACTCCAGCCACTCCGTTCTCTCTTCATTTTCGTCTCCGGAGACATTATAGGCCTTCAGGACATTGGCTTTCATTCGTTTGGCTGCCTCCGGGAAATGACCCATCTCTACCAAGGTCTCCCGTAATGCAGTCCAGAGGTGTTTGGCATCGATGGAAACAGGACAGCTGACGCTGCATTCGCCGCAGAGGGTGCAGCGGTAGACCATCTCCGAGAATTTTTTAAGTTTCTCTTCGTCCAATTTTTTAGGACCGAAGATCTTTGCCCATAGACCGTACTGGCTGCGGATGAAAGACTTAAAGGCTTGAATTTTTCCTCGAGGATCAATTTCCTCTTCACCCCTCTGGACATACACTGGACAAACCTTTAGGCATTCGCCGCAGCGAGTGCAGGCTTCAATCTCAACTAACTGTTTTGGAGAAAGGGCTGATAGTTTCATATATATTTAAAAAATATTTTGATTGCAACGATTAAAAATCGCGATTACACAGAGGGGCTGATAATTGCACCCAACTGTTAATAACAGGATCATAAGCTTAAGGTTTCGACTTTATAATCCCTGAAGCTGGTTTTCAATCTCCTAATCATCCTTATTTCTTGCCGTGTTCGGCAATCTCCACTTTGAGCCACTCCTGAATGACAGCAAAATCGGTCATGAGATTCTTGAGCTCATCCATGTTATCGGGTTTGATTTTAAACATCCATCCTTTACCGTAACAGTCCTCGTTGATCAACTTGGCTTTCTTTTCTAACTCTTCGTTCACCGCCACCAATTCACCGCTCATTACGGAAAATACTTTTCCAAGCCATTTGCCTGATTCAATCTTAGTAAAATTTTTCCCCTGGACAAGTTTTTTCCCTTCAGGTGGAAGGCCTACATAGACAATGCTGCCCGCCATCTTCTGGGCGTAATCATTCATCCCCATGACCACCAGATCCCCTTCCACTCGAGCCCAAAAATGATTCTTGTCGTAATAAAGTCCTTCTGGAAATTCATATCCCTCGATATTCATTTTCGCACCCCCTCCAATATGTAAAATGACAGTTCGTGATAAGTTCGAATGCAAATCAAAAGATCTTGGGTTTAATTTTACTTCGCATTTTACAATTTGCAATTTGCATGTGCTATTGGTATACGCTGCCTCCTTTTTATGTCGCTCCTGTAACAGTTGGGCGATAAACTCCGTAATGTTGTAGATCTCAATCTTCTGTTTTCGAAGCTTGGCATTTCTGAAATTGTGCACACAGGATGGACATTCCGTGAGCAAAATTTCAGCTCCTGTCTCCTCGATGATCTGGCTTAAGCGATTTCTCGAAATTTCGATGGAGTCCTCGGGAAAGGATCCTCTGAGTCCACCCCCTGACCCGCAACACATGGCATTTTCCCTGGTCCGCCTCGGCTCCACAAAATGGGGGGCAATCTTCCGGATGATCTCCCTTGGCTCATCATAGATGCCGGCGTGGCGGCCCAGATCGCAGGGATCGTGGTAAGTCACTTTTTTGTTGGTCTTCACTCCAAAATCAAAGTCCTTGAGAAATTGAGTGATGTGTTTGATTTCCATCCCCAAATCTTTGTAGGCAGGATGTTCCTTAAACACCCGGTAACAGTAGGGACAAGTCGTGATCAGTGTTTTGGCTCCAGTTTTCTGGAGTCTCTGGACATTATGCTTGGCCAACTCGTCCTTGATCTTGTAACCGACATCTTCCATGACACCGCTGCAGCAGACCTCATCGATCATCGTGAAGTCAACCTTCAGAAGATCAAGAAGACGGATGGTTTCTTCCACGCTCTCTTCCTCCCGGTAAGTTCCCACACAGCCCACAAAAAGAACATAAGGGGCCTCCTTCTTTTTGTGACCCCAATCATGCCGCTCTTCCTCTCCGTAAATATTTCCGTATTTTTCAACGATCTCGCCCATTTTCTTAAAGAGGTTGTCAAAACCCATTCCCACCATATCCTTCCGTGCCGCCTTGAACACTTCCTGGGGATCCACGCCAGATGGACAGTTGACCGTGCAATTCATGCAGGTCGTGCAGCGGAGGAGGGCCTGGGCCACTCCCTCGGTCACGGGGAGCTTTCCCTCCATGACCTCTTTCAGGAGGATCATTTTCCCACGGGCATTGGTAATCGGTCTTTTGGTTAGATCAAAGATAGGGCAGACAGCCCGGCAAAAGCCACAGCGGGAGCACTGAGGTAATCGCCTTGCGCCGTTTTTCATCAAGTTGCAATGGATTCGTCATCGTCTCTCCAATTAAACATAGGATTCAAGGAGTCTAGGGTTCATGGGGTCCAGGTTTTAATAATTTGAAAAACAATCCTTCTTTAATATCTTCCTCACTTGGACCCTTGGATCCTTGAATCCTCGATACCCTTTCAGTCAATGCTCTTTTCCCTGGATTCATGATGTTATTGGGGTCCAGGGTTCTCTTGATCTGCCTCATTAATGCCATTTCTACGGGATCGTGTTCCAACGTCATATAGTTTGCTTTGGAGAGACCGATGCCGTGTTCACCCGAAAGGGTTCCCTTGAGGGAAATGGCAAGTCGAATAGTCTCTTCCTCCACTTTTTCCATCCTCTCCACTTGTTCTGGATCGGATTCATCGTAAAGGATCTGTGGATGGAGGTTTCCGTCTCCGGCATGGCCATAGGTGGCGACCAGCAGACCGTGTCTTTGAGCAATCTCCTGGATTCCCACCAGCAGATCCGGTATCCTGGAAATGGGAACAGTGACATCATCCAAGACAAAGCTGGTGCTGACCCGGGCAAGGGTAGCATAAGCAGACTTGCGGGCCTTCCAGAGATTCAGTCGATCCTTTTCATCTTTGGCTGTCTTGATCGAGGTGGGGTTGATTTTGTTTGAGAATATGAAGGACCACTTCCATCTGGGCCTCTACTTCTTCCCAGGTATAGCCATCCGTCTCCGTCAGGATCATGGCCTCAGCCTCAGGGAGATCGAGATCCGTATTCTCTTTGATGGATTTGAGCGTCACCTTATCCAGGATCTCCATGACACTGGGCAGGACTCCACTGGTCATGGTCTGGAAGATGGCTTTTCCCGCATCCTCCAGCCTGGCATAAGTTGCAACAGCGGTCATGGCATGGCGGGGAAGGGGGTTGATTTTCAATGTGACCTCGGTGACCACTCCCAGCGTTCCTTCTGCCCCGATAAAGAGCTTGGCCAGATCATAACCGGAGACGCATTTCATCGTGTAAGAGCCTGTGCGCATCACCTCTCCGGTTGGCAGAACGACCTGAAGGCCGAGGACATAGTCTCGGGTGGTGCCATATTTGGCTCCCTTGATTCCACCCGCATTGGTGGCCACATTTCCGCCAATGGTGGCAACCGTGCTGCTCGCCGGATCCGGAGGGAAAGTAAAGCCATGTTTTGCCAATTGCCTATTGAGATCGTCGCAGACCACTCCCGCCTGAACACGGGCGTAGCGATTCTCAATGCTGATTTCAAGAATTCGATTCATCCTGGAAAGGTCAACGATAATTCCACCATGGATGGGAATGACTCCTCCGCTGAGACTTGTGCCTGCTCCTCGAGGGACAACAGGAATTTTATGTTCGTTGGCGAATTTGACAATTTCAGCTACCTGCTCGGTCGACTCAGGCCAGACAGCGGCATCGGGTCGATGGACATTCATCGATGCGTCGTAACTGTAGGGAACCAACTCCTCCAACTGATCGGTAAAGTTCTCTCTTCCCACGATCTCAATTAACTTTTCCATTATTCGCTCCATTGAACTTTGAATGAGAACAAGAGCAAATCTCTTTTTCACCTCTGTTATGGAGAGGATTTCCTGAAGATGGGAATAGCGTAAGGTCCCTCCCGAATGTAACAAACGGAAGGTTCTCTATTTTTCTTTTTAGGTGAAAGACAGAGTGAATTAAGGCGTTTTGAACCATGGCCTGCACTTTTTCCAAATCGGACTTATGGCCGGACCCGTCAGGAAGAAATTCGTAGCCGCTGGTTCCTGGGATGATATGATAATCCTCCTTGGCAATCTCGCCAGAGCAATAGATTAATCCATCATTCCCAACTTTTCTGATCACTTTTCCCCAGACCTCGGGCTCCCATTGATCTTTTGTAAACCGCCAATGGGGATTTCTCAATAGCTCCAAGTATCCATCGGGTCCCTGGATTTTCGCCAGGTGGAGTAGGGTTTTGTATTCGTATGATCCAATCGGTTCCCTATCCCGATTATTAGCAGCAATGATAATGATGCCTCCTTCCACCACAGCCGGAAGAGCACCCACCCCTGCTTTGGCTGTTTGATAATGATCCTCTTCCGACGTATCCACCGTGTGTCAGCACGATATCGAACTGTCTATCCAGCGGTATCGCGGCACAGTCCGTAATCATTTTGTAGGCCTCCATGTGGGCCTCAACGAGATCACCCGCAAAGAGTTTGGTAACACGCATATCCTTATCGAGGGTAACGTTCACAATAAAATCTACCCCGACCGTCTTTGCCACCTCCAGAGCCTCCTCATGGCAAGGGTTTCCTTCAAGAACCAGGTTTGTGGCATTGGGATCTTCAAGATATTGAGGGCCGTGAAACCTCTGAATTGTTTTCACATCCACCAGTCCCGGACAGATAGACTTTCTTCCTCCCGAGACCCCTGTCATAAAATGGCTTTCTACAAGCCCTGTGGAAATCTTCACGTCGGAAAGATAGAAGTCCCGATTTACATAGACATCGGTTCCCCTCATGGTCTTTCCTATACTCACCAGAAGGTCCTTATTTTCGCAGTCATGGTCAAGGATCTGATATCCGTCAACGATCTCTTCCCCAAACATTTCCACCTTCTCTTTGTAAGAGCTGGGTCGATGCATCCCTGTTGCCACGATGATCTTAATGTTTTCCTTCTTGATTCCCGCAGATTCTAATTTCTGTAGTATCGGGCTGAGAAATCCTCGCTCTCCTTTATACGGGACAGGTCTTGTAATGTCCGAAACTGCAATCGCCGCTGACATCTCCCCAAGAGATTTTCCTTTTGCCCGGATGACCTCCTCCAATTTCGGACTTCCAACGGGGTTCGAAAAAGCCCTGTCAATTTCAATCCGCCAATCGTCGATACTGGGAACCCTACCCATGCTTACCTCGAATGAATCGCCAGGGACGGCAACCTCTAATCGATCAGGGCCGTACTCCAAAGAGATTTGCTTCCAGCCCGCCGTGTCGATTTGTTTAAGGGCATCAGCTACTTCCTGTTTCATATTTCGTCTCCTGAAATCATAGTCGTCTCAATGCAAGATTTCGGATTTATTGACCCTCTAAGAATTGCTCTCCACTCGACCCTTTCTCCGATTGTATCAATTCTTTGACTCGGGATTCGACATATTCGAGGTGTCTAAAAACCTCTCTCCTTGCCAAATCAGGAGCCCTATTCTTGATCGCTTCAACTATCTTTGTATGTTGATCAAATATGTTCTTGTCATCCCTCATAATAGTGTAGTATCTGCCAATAAATTCTTTCAAGGTGTCATGGATAGTAAACATGAGGTGTGCCTGGAGGGTATTATGAGTTGCCCGCGCAATAGCCAGGTGTAAGTCCGCATCCTGTTCTTCGAAAGCGTTGCCGTGCTCTTCAATCGTTTTTCTCATTGACTCGATGAGTTCCTCAAGGAGTGCTATATCATCAACGCGTAGCTCTTTTGGCTGCAAAATAGGCATTCCAGGTCTCAAGGGCTTTTCTTACCTCGATGAGGTCGAAGATTTTCTTGGTATCCGTCTTGATGAGTAAGGAGAGGGGATTCTGCATAGTCTCTGATGCCACTGATTTGACGAAAGTCCTTTTTCCCTTCACTCCCAAAAAGCCCATGGTGACCAAGGAGTTGAGGGCTTCCCTGAGAGATGGACGGCTCACGCCAAATTCCTTGACAAGTTCTCTTTCCGGAGGAAGACGATCTCCAGGCTTTAACATCCCCTCACTGATTTGGGTTTTTATCTGATTCACAATTTCATCAGAAACCTTGTTGTGCTTAATTGACCTAAACATAATTAAGATTCTCTGCTGTCAGACCGGGCTTTTAAATTTCCTTAAACCGCAAAACTTCAATGGTCAAACCATTTTAAGAAATATTTCTAATTTTTGTCAATCTTTAATTTCAGGGGCATCTAATTATTCAAAATAATAATGGGAAAAGCAGAATTTAATTTTCTGGTCTGACCATTTTTTTTCATGTTTCTTTTTATTGACAAGGTCCGGTTCATTTGTTATAGAATGAAAAATTATTGATTCAATCATGTTTCCAATTTAACAGCCCTTAGGAGGAGGTTATGGCTCGTTTATATGAATACCAGGGAAAACAGTTGCTCAAGGCATCCAAAGTCCTAATCCCTCAGGGTGAGGTGGCAGCGACTCCCCAAGAGGCCAAAAAGATCGCCGAGAAGATCGGCAGGCCCGTGGTCATCAAATCGCAGGTCTGGGCCGGGGGAAGAGGAAAGGCAGGGGGTATTAAATTCGCTGAGCACCCGATCGATGCCGAGATTGTTGCAAACG
>CAWFSX010000075.1:0-21553 GCA_963818595.1 uncultured delta proteobacterium | reverse complement strand
GTCCGGCGACAGCGACGCCATGCTGTCCGGATCGAATGGCGCGTCGAAGCACTCTGGCTCCGGGACGCCCACCACCATGAAGTGCAGCCGCGTTCGAACACACTTGTCGCAGGCTCCGCAGTTGCGGCCTTGGTCCGGACCTTCCCAGCACACCTTGACTGCCCGCCTTGCGGCAGGGTAGCCGCGATCAGTTCCACCTTCTCCGTCCTCGTGAACCCGGCTCCTTCGTGCACGATCTCGAAGTCGCTACCCGACAGGAGGTAGTCCGTCGCCGGCAGCGAGCCCCACGCGCCGAACGGGTGACGGTAGGGAAAGGTGCTTCCGATCAGGCCGTACTCGAACTGGTCCGAGAACTGGTGGAGGATGGACGCAGGAGCGCTCCGTGCGCATGTTCCCAGTCTTGTCGAAGCTGATCCCTCACGTCGGTTCGAACGACGTGAACACGAAGACCCAGTGAGTCGGTCAAGGGCTTCGTGCGCTCGAGGAGCTCCTCGAACGCCGAGGTGTTCTCCAGGCGGACGTCGAAATCCATGGACAAGCACCACGTCGGCCAGCGGGAATGATGCCTCGCCCAGCATTCCCGTCGAATGCCTCAGCGCCAGGAACGTCGAGTCGACTCCCCCTGAGAAGGCCGCGATCGCCCGTGTCGGCTCCTTCGGGCCTCGTGCTGCCCGGAGCTCGGCCTCGGCGACGACCGTCCTGGGGATCGTCTGGACCGGACGGTACTGGGTCGGCTGCCACGAGTGCCAGGCTTCACTCCAGATACGCATGTTGCGGAGGGCCTTCGCGGAGACCGGTCCGTTGACGATCACCTGGTCCGCGTGCTCGAGGGCGTAGATGAGGACTGCCAGGACATACCCATCGAGTACGAGCGGGGCAGAGGCCTTTTCGTCATGGCTGAAAGGTCACGCGGCGCGCATCCGTGACTGTCCCCATCTCGTCCCCATGGACGTCAACGATGAAGGCTGTACCACGCCCCACGTCTTGCTGCTCGAAGTCCAGTATCAGCCGCCGCATGGTTCAGTTCTCATCGCCCGCGTTGAGTCCATATCGGACAAGGTACCGAATGGTCGTCGTGGTCCGGCCTCCAGAGCGACCGACCACTTGTTCTTGCGACCCGCTGATATCGGTTGACACGCATCGCCACTCGATGCCCAGACCGCCGACCCCCGTAGACTCGCTGATCCCTGGTCCCGCCCTTTGGCTAGACGCCGTCGGCGGCTTGGTCGACGCACCGCGAGAAGCGGACGCGCTGGCGGCGTCCAGGATCATCGCTGGAGTTGCGCCCGCAACGTCGCCCTGAGCCCCCGGTACCAGGCCGTCCGGCCAGGTAGCTCCAAGATGGCATCCCGCTCGGCCACGGCCGCATCCCGCTCGGCCACGGCCGCATCCCGCTCGGCAGCCGAAGCACCCATCCGAACCACTGCCACATCGCGTCGTTCGACCGCCGCATCCCGCTCGGCAGCCGAAGCATCCATCCGAACCACTGCCATATCGCGTTGTTCGACCGCCGCATCCCGCTCGGTCAATGCCACATCGCGTTGGACCACCGCTGCATCCCGCTCGGTCAGTGCCGCATCCCGCTCAGCCTCGGCTGCATCACAGATACTCTGCACGAAGCGAACGGCCTGTACCGCTGGACCGAGGAGGACATGTGCCTTGGTCTCCGACTCGGGGAGGTGCGTTGACCTAACCCGATCGGTGAGCATCCTCACCGAGAGCTCCAGCGCTTCTGCGAGGGCGTCGTCAGGTTCCATCGTTGGGGTTGCCTGACGGACACTGCGATCAGCAGTGAGGACGGAGTGGGTAGCCCAGAAGACCTCGAGTCGCCCCGCCTTCTCCATGCGGCGCATCATCTGGCTCTGCCATCCATGCGCCGGGTGCAAGCCAGGCGTCGATGTGGGCTTGGCCTTGACGGGCCTTGCGGTCGATGCGGTTCCTGCTCAGCAGAGGCACGTGCGCGGCGCGGATCAGACTTGGCGGGAGTGACACCTCACAGGCACCCATCGGGTGCTTAAGGCTGTGAGCCCCGGCCTGGATCCAGGTCGAGTGACTTCCCGCACGACGACCTTGGAACCGAACGGTACATCGAAGTAATTCATGAACCCGTGCTCGATCTCATCGGCCACGACCTCTCCGAAGAGGTCCATGAAGACGTTCGGTCGCGCTCGATAGCGTATCTCCGGATAGTGAATGAGGTCAGCCTCATGGAATGAGTAGGGGGCTACCAGAAATGGCCGGAGGAAAACATCCGGTTTCGGACACGCAAGAGCGGAGAGCTTGTGGTAACAAGGCGTAATGATCTGCTTGAAATGGACTTTCCTGCAAGACCTGCTTATGCCCAGAGTCCTCCCGCTGGACTCAAAGAAGCCTTACGAGTCACCCCTCAAGAAATACTCGGTTCCGCAGAGGATCTGCTCGTGGTGTTGGATAGTGAGAAGACCGTCAGAGAAGTGCAACCCGATTTTATCGCCTTGAATCGGGTAGCGTGTCGCGGCACCATTATTACAGCCAGAGGGGATCGGAGCGACTTCGTATCGCGCTTCTTCGCGCCCCGAGTCGGCATACCGGAGGACCCGGTGACGGGCTCTGCGCATTGCGTACTGACTCCCTATTGGGCAAGAGTGCTTCGTAAGAACGACCTCCATGCGTTTCAGGTCTCGAAACGAGGCGGCGAGTTGTTCTGCACGCATGCCGGTGAGCGCGTGAAAATTTCAGGCAAAGCGGCTCTCTATATGGAGGGCATGATAACGATATGAAGCGTCGAACACTTAGAATTTGGACTCCAGGCAGGTCATTCATGGAACAAAGTAAAATCTCCCGGCGTAGCTTCCTCCAATACGCGTTAGCGAGTTGGGTTTCCGCGGGTCTAGGAAATCTAACGAGCGTTTTTGTTCAGAGAGCGCCACTCCTAGCGCAATAGCTGGAAACGTTGGAAGATACGCCGATGGACGCTGGCCAGTCCGAGCGCAACCGCGCAGGAGGCCGCGATACTTCGGGCTGCCCACCAGATTCTGGACAAACCTTTAGTCTTCGATGATCCGATCGCGCTACGGATCATTGGCGCAAAGACCGAATCGGCGCTTCGATCGAATCCAGAGCGGTTTAACACGCGCCGTTCCCTGCGCGCATTCATCGTGCTGCGGAGCCGATATGCAGAGGATGAACTTGCGCGGGCCGTAAAGAGAGGTACCCGTCAATACGTGATCTTGGGCGCCGGTCTTGACACATTCCCATATCGAAATCCTTATCCTGAATCAAGTCTACGTGTCTTCGAGGTGGACCATCCTGCGACCCAGTCTTGGAAGCGCCAGCGGCTTGGCGAAGCCGGAATTGCAACCCCTGACTCACTTGTCTTTGTGCCCATTGACTTTGAGAGACAAACGCTGGCCGACGAGTTGAAAAAGACAGGGTTCAGAGCTGACCAACCCTCGTTCTTCTCGTGGCTCGGCGTCGTGGTCTATCTAACCAAGCCAGCAGTGATGGAGACATTCAAGTTCGTCGCCTCCTTACCCGTTGGCAGTGAGATCGTGTTCGACTACAGCGTCCCGTCATCTTTGCTGACCGAGAACCAGCGATCCGCCCGTGAAGCTGGGGCGAAGCGAGTTGCAGCGATTGGAGAACCGTGGATCACCTTCCTCGATCCGTCATCCTTCACAAGCGAGCTTCAGGGAATGGGGTTCAGACATGTTGAGGATCTCAGTCCTGAGGAAGCCAACGAGCGCTACTTCAAGGGTCGTGCAGACGGCCTTCGTTTAGGTGGTGCGGGCCGTCTGATGAAGGCGCGGGTCGGATGAAAATAGGGTGCAGGTGTTGTTGCCCTCAAAAATGAATTGAGAATGCACGCCATGCGCTATGCGCTGTGCGTTACTTAAGGCGGCAATAGGGAAGCCAACAGCCTTCTTTCATTAAAAGACGGGTTGTGTTGTCCCCTGGTTGGGAGGGTCGTCCATGATCTAAATTGAACGGGATTTCTCCTCTTTGATAAATTTGATATTCCGGGTCCCAGGGGAAAACAATAAGGGGTCCTCTCGATATCTTCGTGAGAATGGGAAGGATAGGCCGAATATCTTTCTATTTTTTAGAGAGTGTGAACACTTCGTCAATGGTTTTAAATCGGGAAAGATCTTCAAGAGTTTTCAAAGTAGGAGGGCTTAGCATAACCTCTCCTTTTAAATTCTCCTCAAGAGCTTTCTGAGGAGTTAGCCAAACTTCGGCAGTAGTCTCTTTCTGGTCATGACTTGCTTCTTGCCCTAAAGGATAACGGGCTAAAAAGAAACGGGTGTCAAATCGTTCCGATCGAGCCTCCGGTGTAATCCAATGAGCGTAATAGTGGATCTGATCCAGAGCAAATAGAAGTTTTTCTTCCTGTGCCATTTGGCAAATGGTGATTTTCCCCTTTTGAAGTTGAATTCGATAATTTGAAAACTTCTCCTGCTCCTCTTGACTTTTTATTTGGAAGAGGTTTCCCTTTTGGTCATAGGCGAATAGTATTCCTGCTTCCTCAAAGAGTTCCCGGACTCCTGCTATCCAGTGGGCGAAACTTTCCTCAGGAGAGATCGTTCCTCCTAAAATATTTTGGGCTTCCTCAAGGGTCAATCCTTTAGAAAAGGAGCATAATTCTAAAGACCCATCTTCTCGATCGACTCTTCCGCCTGGATAAACAAAATTTCCTCCCATGAAACTGCTCTTTTCATGGCGCTTAAGGAGAAACACTTCAAACCCCATAGGTTTTATATCCCTTAGGAGAATAACCGTTGTGGCCTTTTTTGGAATAGCAACCATAACAATCTTTTAACATATTGGTTGAGAATTTGACAATCAATTTTGAGAATGATAATTTTTTAAAATATGTTGACATATCAAGAACCTGACCTTGAGGAAATCTTTAAAGATCGGGATGGCGATGGGATCATTGATGCCATAGACCTCCAAATTCATCTCAACCCATCCTGCTCCAATCCCAAAATTTTAAGCTCCGTCATGGACCTCTCCGCCTGTCTTGGTTTCGAGACCATGGGGATGGATCTGCCTTTTGTTCAGACCCATCAGAAAAGGGATCCTTCTTTTCACCATCATCTTTTTGTGGGGTTATATAAAGAGCTTCAAAAACTCGACTCGAAGGAGAACAGATACGATTATTTTCTCCAAGGTAAAAACGAAACTGATTTAGCTGAGACCATCAGGAAATTCGCAACCACAATTATTTCAAGAAGGGCCAAATCCACCAAGGGGGTGGTCTTAAAGAAAAAGAAGGGAAGAAAGGAATTCGACCTTTTAAATCCTTTTTCCATTCACGGCTTTTATGCCAGTTCCACTAAAATCCCTCTACCTGTCTATACTCCATATAAAATTCTACTATTCAGTGATCTGGACCTGGAGACGGCCACAGAGGCAGCCAATTTTGCTGCCCGAATGGGACTCGAAACCTTATCCTTGGGACTTCCACTGACCTTTTCTCTTGAGGATAAACCGAAGGGAGTGAAGAATCTTATTTACATAGGGGAAAAGGAAGATCTGAACAAAATAGGTTTAAAGAAATCTGAATATTCTTTTAACTCAGAATGGAAATCAGGGATATTTCTGCTCCCATCGACGAGAAGGGTACCTGATGTCTTAATCTGCGGAGAAGGGAAGGGCTTGAAGGGAATACTAAATTACCTGAGTCAGATTCCAATGAGTTCAAGGGGAGCAGAGGCTCCTGTTTTCAATGCAATAAAAAAATATTTTAGTGAATTGAAGGAATTTATTTCAAAGAAAAAAGAGAAGGGTGGTGTTCCAAAGGAAGTTATAAGGGAATACATCATTCCTGATGAGAAGAAAGAAATAATGAAAATACTGAAAGGAGGATTGGGAAAAAGGCCGGAAAAGATAACCTCTGTTGAGATTCAAATTTTTATAACAAGACCCGAAAAGGCGAGAAGGAATTTTGAGAGGGAGATCAAGAGATGGTTAAGGAAATCCGGGATAAATCAAAACAAAATTAAAGTTACTGTTTTGAATGCCTATAAACCTGGATTGAGCTGGATGAAGGAGGTTGTTTTAGAAGAGATAAAAAGATTGGAAATCGATAGAATTGAGATCGCATTTAAAGAGTTTTCCACCAGGGGTTTGGAAGAGTCCCTTCGCTGGCTTCAGGAAATCTATCCTATTGATGAGATCCTATCGGGAAGATTGTCCATCTCAAAAAATAATATCGAATTTAAAAAGATGAACCAACTAAAAGAAATCTACCGTGTTCAGGGCATGGAAAAAGGGAAAAGTTGTTTATGAAAAGTCTTTTTCGCCTAAATGGATAGAGCAACCCTATCTCGCCCCTTTCCGAAGAGCAGGTAAAGTTCATCCAACGACCGGATGGATTGAGATGAAGGTAGATGAAAAAGAGATCATAAATCAGAGAGTGAAAACCGGCATTGAAAGAATCTGGGAAATTTATCAGGGAGAAATCCTCTCATTGATCGAAAAAGAAGCTAACAAGGTTCTCTCAGAAAGAAGACTATTTCTTTCCGCCCCTGTCTTTGAGGAGCTCCGTTTTGATGTCTATTTTAATTATCCCATGGAACCTTTGAAAATTGATGAGGAGCGTATCTCCCCACTTGAAGCCCTCCATGAAGATTTCTACTTTGTTACTTTAGATTTATTTTCAAACCTATTGAAAAATAAAGGTTTAAAGAATTTATCATTGGGGCGCATTATACCGATCATCCATCCGGAATATCAAAGGAACGGGGGAAAATTTAAATTCACATTGATTCACAGACCAAAGAACTCACACTCATCTCGAGAGACAGGTGAAGCTCAAATTGCACTCAATGGGATTTTATTTAATCGATCCAAGGTGGGAATTGATTTTTCCATTGATATGGAGAAGGGAAATAACCTGAGAGGGTTGGAGTACCGATTAAGGTCCTTTAATTCTTCAGGAGATAAGGGCTTTAGAATGACGAAGATTTTCAGGGAGGAGTCCCTGGGAAGAAGGCTTCGAGTCCGTGCAGTAGGTAAAGATTTCAAAGCGAAAAGGAAATTATTAAGAAAATTCATAACGTTAGAGGATATCCCTGAGGACCGGCCCATGGGATATCGGGAAGGAATAAAACTCATCCATTCTTTCGATGGCCTCCAGGGTGTTAAAGTGATCGAAGAGGGACGATCTTTTGAAGGAAGACCTCTTTATTCTCTTGAGAATACCTATCCCTGCCAGAGCGCTTTTGTTTCGCATGCCAAACAGATTATTTTTAAGCCCACATTTTTTATTAATTGTCGGCATCATGCAAATGAAATCTCAAGTACCAATGCAGGTTTTAAATTGTCTTATCTTCTTGCCAGACGACAACCATACCGGAGGCTATTGAAAAGGGCCAACATGGTATTGAACCCGATGGAGAATGCAGATGGGATGGTCCTTCTTGAAGAGATGTTGAGATACACGCCCACGGACAAATCACATGCCGCTCGATATAATGGAGCCGGTCAGGAGTATTATCAGGAATATTTCGATCCAAAGACTCCTTTTGGAGAGGCGAGGGTCAAACCCTCCATCTGGGAAAGATGGCTGCCTGATATCTGCGCCGATAATCATGGTTTTCCCTCCCACGAATGGGATCAACCTTTCTCAGGTTATGCGCCTTACCAGTTCAGAGATTTCTGGATTCCGAGAACTTTGATATATCTCTACCTCCCCCACCTGGAGGAGAAGAAAGAGTCCCAGGTTCGGTTCAATGCCGAGGCATTAGGAAACTGGTTGGGCAAAAATATTTCAGAGGATAAAGTAATCTTAGAACTAAACCGGAAATATTCAGAACGATACTGGAAATATCGTGGTCAGTGGCTTGAAAAATCATCTCGCATCCAAAAAGGAGTCGAATTCCTTCCACTTCAGAAAAAATTTCAAAGGACCAATTATTCCTATCTTCACCCTGATATCACGGCAATTGATTTTGTTTCAGAAGTGGCTGACGAAGTCACATGGGGTGACCGGTTAAAGGTTTGCATCTCTGCACATCTCAAGACCAATCTCGCCATCATAAATTTATTGAATAATTTGAAGTTACATGTTAAAAAAATCTGTCTAACGAATGGTAAAAATACCCATTTTATCTGGTATCGTAAAAGGCCTCTGAAGTTTGGAAGGATATGAATAGAAGACAAAATGCAAAAGCCAGTAATCAGTAGGTAAAATTTTAAGAAGGAGGAAAATTATGAAAAAAATCAGTTTCATCTTTTTTTTACTCATGGCGGTATCTCTCCTCGTTTACTCTACAACCTTTGCACAGAAGGCGGTGAAGGGAGGGACGCTCACCTGGGGCAGAGGAGGAGATTCAGTGACACTTGACCTTGCCCAGGCCACTGATGGCGAGTCCATCAAGGCAGGCATTCAAGTTCTTGAAAATCTCGTCATCTTTGGAAAGGATTCAATGATCGTGGAACCCCAGCTCGCTACTTCCTGGGAGGTTTCGAAGGATGGTCTTGTCTGGACCTTCAAATTGAGAAAGGGAGTCAAATTTCATGATGGGACACCCTTCAACGCCAATGCCGTCAAAGTCTCGTTTGAAAGGGTCATCGATAAAAACCACCCCTTCTATAAATATGGAACTTGGAGATATCCGGCTTTAGGCCTTGGTCCAGTCAAAGAGGTGAAGGTCATCGATGATTACACGGTTGCCCTTAGAACGGAGAAACCCTATGCTCCATTGGTGGCGAATTTGGCCCTTTGGCTCTGCCCCATCTTATCTCCTGCTGCCATTGAGAAATATAAAGAGGATATTGGAAGGAACCCTGTCGGGACCGGTCCTTACAAATTCGTCAAATGGGTTAAGGATGACCAGATTCTTCTTGAAAGAAATGATGATTACTGGGGACAACCATCTCATCTGGACAAGATCATTTTGAAATCAATTCCTGAAGTCTCGGCTCGTTTCATGGCCCTCCAGTCAGGAGCGATTGACATTGCCGACGATCTCGATCCGGATTCTATAGAGATGGCGAAGAAGAATCCAAACTTTGCAGCCATTGAGCGTCCCAGCGTTAATATCGGCTATCTCGCACTGAATACGAAGAGGCCGATTTTAAACAATAAGCTGGTTCGTCAGGCCATCTCCCATGCCATTGACAAACAGACGATCATTAAGACAATCTTCCGGGGGCTGGCTATCCCTGCGACCAATCCATTTCCTCCCAGCATGTGGGGTTATAATTATAAGATTAAGGATTATGAGTATAGCGTCCAGAAAGCAAAGGACCTCCTGGCCAAGGCGGGGTATCCCAATGGATTCAATATCGAACTCTGGGCCATGCCTGTTTCGAGAGCCTATATGCCCGAACCGGTGAAGACGGCAGAATTGATTCAGGGGTATCTATCTGCTGTTGGGATTAATGCCAAAATCGTCCGGCATGAGTGGGGTGTCTATCTGGATAAAACAGCCAAAGGGGAACACGATTTATGTATGCTGGGTTGGCTCGGGGGAAATGCAGACCCGGATAATTTCCTCTACGGGCTTCTCAGCGCTGACGTGACCAAACCCCCAGCAGCCAATATCGCTTTCTGGGAGAATGCAGAGTTCACCAAGGTCGTGAAGGATGCCCAGTCCGTCTTTGATAAGGCGAAACGGGCGAGCAACTATTTAAGGGCTCAGGAGATCTTCCATGAGGAGGCCCCTTGGGTTCCTCTCGTCCATTCCACGATTGTCAGAATCTATAATAAAAAGCTGCATGATGTTCCATTGCGACCGAATGGATTAAATTCATTCCAGATGGTCTGGAAGGAAAAATAGGACAAATCCCCCCATCCCCCCCCTTGCCTACCGGCAGGCAGGCTTTACTGAAGGGAGGGTGTGAAAAAATAGCTTTAAGTCAGCAGGTTGGGCGGGGATATTGGAAAAGTTTTACAGCGGCACATTTTTATATCCAGCTGCAGCGATCGAAAGCTTTTATAGAATCGATGAATTACGGCGTTTCGTTACCCATATTTTCTCAAATGATCCGCAATTGTAAAATTTTGAAGATATCCTTGCCCAACCTGCTCCCGAATAGTTTTACAGCTTTAGGAGGGTAGGGGGGATTCATCTCTGTTCTTTTCAGTAAGGGGTGTAAAAATTATTGACCTGGTTCATTTCAAGACGTTTATTTCACCTCATCTTTATACTCATCGGGGTCTCCATCTTAGTCTTCTTAATGTTAAGACTTATCCCCGGAGACCCCGCCCATCTCCTTTTAGGGGAATTTGCCTCTCCATCCGAGGTCGGCAGGATTCGTGAAAAACTGGGCCTTGACCGCTCCTACTTCTATCAATATTTCATTTATATCAGAAATCTGCTAAGCGGAGACATGGGAATGTCGATACGGTCTGGAGTCCCTATTTTCGAGGAGATCTTTGTCCGATTTCTTGCTACCGTGGAACTTTCAATCGCCGCCATTCTTATTTCCAGCTTTATTGGAATCATGGCTGGAGTAATTTCGGCTGTCCGGAAATATTCCCTCTTTGACTATCTCTCCATGGTCATGGCTCTGGTAGGAATCTCCATGCCCATCTTCTGGCTTGGATTGATGCTCATGTACTTCTTTTCCGTAAAATTGGCTATCCTGCCCATGATGGGTCGTTTCACGATGGGACTGGACTATCGCTCCGTCACAGGACTCGTGATCCTCGATAGTCTTTTCAGGGGAGATTTGAATCTCTTTTTTAATTCATTGAAGCATCTCATTCTGCCAGCGTTCACCTTAGCCACCATTCCCATGGCCATCATCGCAAGGATGACCCGGTCAAGTATGCTGGAGGTGATCTCCAAGGATTATATCCGAACCGCCCGTGCAAAAGGGCTGAGCCAAAGAGCCGTGGTCTTCAAGCATGCGCTGAAGAACGCCTTCCTTCCAATTGTGACGGTGATCGGCTTGAACTTCGGCCTCCTGCTTGGAGGAGCTGTATTGACCGAAACTATTTTTTCCTGGCCTGGGTTGGGTAGGTATGTCGTGGACTCTTTGCAGGCAAGGGATTATCCGGCTGTTCAGGGATGCCTCCTCCTCTTTGCCGTGATCATGGTGATCATGAATCTGATTGTAGATATGGTCTATTTCTATATCGATCCGAGGTTGAGAGTCGATGGAAAAGGTTGACGTCATCAGGGGATTAAAGAAAAATAAGACGGCCACGGTTGGGCTCATTCTCATTGCTCTTCTGATTGTCCTTGCCCTGATCGGTCCGACCATTTCACCTTACAACCCGCTCATTCCTGAACCCCTCAATCGATTGAAGGGACCTTCCTGGGACCACCCCTTTGGGACGGATAGCCTGGGCCGGGATATCCTCAGCCGCATCATTTACGGGAGCAGAATTTCCATCCTCATCGGTCTGATCGCAGTCTCCATCTCTCTTATTCCAGGGACGATCCTGGGGTTGCTCTCGGGTTTCTATGGGAAGTATATCGAGGAGCCTGTCATGAGATCTATGGACATCATGTTGGCCTTTCCGGCGATTCTCCTGGCGATCTTCATCACAGCGATTCTGGGACCCAGCCTTCTCAATACCATGATCGCTGTGGGGATTGTCTATATTCCCCATTATGCGAGGGTGGTCAGAAGTTCCGTACTCTCTTTGAAGGAGCAGCTTTTCGTGGAAGCAGTGAAGTCCATAGGGGGAGGGAATTTAAGAATCATTGCTCTCCATATTTTCCCGAATACCATACCACCCATCATCGTCTATGCGACACTGGGAATGGGGACGGCGGTCCTTCAGGCGGCGGCCTTGGGGTTTTTAGGGCTTGGGGCTCAACCTCCAACACCGGAATGGGGTGCCATGCTGAGCGAAGGAAGGCAGTATATTCAGAATGCGCCCCATGTGGCGGCCTTTCCAGGGTTGGCCATTTTTACCCTTGTCCTGAGTTTTAATCTCTTCGGGGATGGGTTGAGGGATATCTTAGATCCAAGCCTGAGATGACAATAAAAAAATAAGGAAAGGTTAAACTCTGCCAAGATTCTGAAGCTTGAAGTTGATAACTTCCTCGTTATCGTAATTTTCTAAAATCCTCATTTCATACAATCTTTTAAGTGGTAATCAATTTAAATAACTAATCCTCGATAATTTCTTTTGACATTTCCATTCAAATTCAGTAGGCTTTTCCAAAATTTAAAAAGTTTCAAATCAAGATCACCATCCAAGTTTGATTCAAAAAAAGAAAGGAGGAACGAAAATGAAGCATAGAATGTATTACACATTAGGAATCATCATATTAACAATAGCCTCGGTTACAACCAGCACTGCCCAGACACCGATGCAGCAGGTGGCCCCACAGACTGTACCACAGACTGTTTCGCCGCCCGCGCCGGTCCAACCCGCAAATGCCAATCCAAAACAGAACATAGATATTATGGCAAGTCTCTTTTATGTATTCAAAGAAGCAATACATCAAACAAAAACGGATATGAATTACTATCTATCACTATTAGCTAAAATGAATGCTATAAGCAATGAACTGTCAAATCAATTGCAAAACATGGCTAATAATTCACCCGATCTTCAAGCTGCTTTTGACGAAGCAAATCGTCAGGGGGTTGGTATATTCGTTAACTACCTGATTCAAGTAAAATCTCGCAATTTATTTTATTTTGCAGATGGAACAAAATTATTTTTCTCAGATATCCAAGCTATTAGTTCAGCCATTCAACGTGGGAACTTTGCTTTCATTCAGTCGATGACAACATGCCCGGCAGGTACAACCAGATGTGGTAATGCGTGTGTTAATCTGAAGACTGATGTTGGCAACTGTGGGTACTGCGGAAAGGTCTGCGCTATGGGACAAGTATGTACAGATGGAAAGTGTATGCAACCAGTAATCAAAACGCCGATCTTGCGGTAGTGTGTAAGAGTTGCGGCCGTTGCGGAGCGGGCTGCGCCGCGGAGTAAACCTGCATATACGTCAATGGTGTATGTATTTTGTCCTGCCAGTAAATGAACCATTATTACAAAAGGCAGGGTCAGAAATGTCCTACTTTTTTATAATATTCATATTTTAACTCGTAATCTTCACCTTTCATCATATGGTGACGGTAAACATTCGTAGGTGCAAAGTGTCAATTCAGAAATAGTCTTTAAGTTTTGGGAAATTTTAGTAGTTGGATTAAAGAATAATTTTGGATGGTTTTACTCAGGCTTCGTATCTTCTGAAGGGTCGATAGAACGGTCTTTTGCCTTTGAAGTATTTGTTTCATATTCTTTTTCGAGAGCTTCCTTTATTTTTTGAAGCCCCACTTTAGCAAGAAGAGAGCTCCCTGTTCCCTTAGCGTACTCTTTCATGTTTGAAAAGACATTACCAACTTTTCCTTTAGAGGCCTTCCAGAGTGCCTTGGAAAGCTTGGCCGTGCCCTGTTTTACAATAGAGCCGAGTAATTTTGCTGCCTCTGCACTCGCTGCACGGCGGAGGGTACGCTTTTCAGAAGTGACGAGTGAACCACAATAGCGTCTGGCGATAATGCCGACACGCAAAGTGAGGAAAGCATTTGCTGCACCGGTCAGCACTGAGTTCACCAGGATGGATGCCGCCAATTGGATTCCTGGGATGGTTACAGCCAGAGCTCCAAGGGTGGAGGACAGAACGGGTTCCACTTGTTCACTGATATCTATGTCTTCAAACTCACTGGCTAAGAAAGCTGTTCCAGCGACGTTTGCATAGAGTTGAGTAAGTTCTCGGAACGTCGGTCGTTGATAATACAATCGCCCGATCTTCCACACCATACGAGATTGTGCGGAAAGAACCAGAAAGGCATCGAGTCGCCCGCTTTGAGAAATGGCAGTGCTGATAAATACGGTCGAAGCTGTCTGTTGAATGATCTCATCCGATTTTTTAGCAAGTAAGGCCAAAGCCTCTTCGACTTGTTGCCGGCTTGAAAGCTCAAAGCCCTTGAGATGAGGATTTGAAGCCAAACGTTTCTTCAATTCGACAAGATATTGATTAAATTTGGGACCGTCTTCACTCTTTGGGGGGCGGAGGGATTTTGGCAAGCCTATGAATAGTAATACAGGGATTAAAACCAGGATGGCATAAACGATCAGGAGAGCCCAAAAAACAAAATTTCCAAAAGAGGGGCTTACCTTATCTGCAAGCTGAACGACCTGTCCCGTCTGGTTCACCACAAATAGAATGAAGAGAAGGAGAATCAGGATGCTTATGAAGAGAGCGATTTTTTTGAAGGTTTTGTTCATTTCATCCCTTTTTATAGGTCTCTGGTCGCCTACCAAGTCTGATGATACAAAGTTATTGAGTTAATAAGGGAATAAGTTATTACGTTTATAAAGCTGAAAACGAAATCTTGTCACTGACTAACTCATTCGTCATCTGATATAAATAGTCTAATAACTCAATAACGCATTAACTCATTCTATCCACCTTATGAATTTACTCAATTCGTCTCTGGGGGATTTAAATCGGTTGATGGGGCTATCCCAATCCGGATAACCTAATGCCACACCAATCACCACATTTTTATTTTCTGGAATATTGAGCAAGTCCTTGATTTCATCTTCGTAGGCAATGATTAAACCAATGGGGCAGGTCCCCAATCCAAATTCATGGGCAGTAAGGACCAGGTATCCTAAGGCTAATCCGATATCTACCATTCGAGCCTTTGGAAAGGAGTCATCCAGGCAGATGAGGATGGCCACCGGGGCCCCATAAAAATTACAACTCCCTTCATTGACGTATTGGTCAATATCAACTCCCATCTCTTCGAAAAAGGGTTTCATCATTTCGAGGGTTTTGGCTCCTCTCTTACCATATGTTTTGGGCAAAGGCTTCACATTTCCAGGACTACAAGCGATCTGTTTTTCCCGATATGCCTTGATCAACCTTCGGCCCAACCTCTCTTTTTCCTCTCCGGTCACAACAATAAATTCCCAGGGCTGGAGATTGATCGCAGAGGGCGCATTAATGCTTAACCTTAGAATTTCTTCAATCCTCTCTTTTGGAATTGGATCAGGTTTAAAGGCCCTGATGCTTTTTCTTTCCTTAATAACTTTGAGCAAATCCATAGTAGACTCCTCTTTTCGTATTCTTTTCGAAGCGTACCTTATCCATCTTTGGACTGTCAAGGCGAGGTCTTAAATTGCGGATTGTAGGATTGCGGGACTGCGGAATGAGGAAAATTGAAAGGATCCCAATTATCGAATAGCCCCGAAGGCTTGACATTGACAACAAGACTATTATTTTAGGCTAAAAATGGAGGAATTTAAAAATGATCCGAGCGAAGATATGGTTTCGATGTGCAGCCATGCATGACCCGGTTACTCCGATCGTGCTACAGCCAGCCATTATTGGATGGGAAGCAAAGAAAAGAAAGGTAGGGACCCAGATCGAAAGAGCTTTTAATGGGGAGGAATTGGTTCATCGGATGAAAGGATGGATTACGGTTGATCCTCGTAAGGTCATCGAGGTTGTCAATCAATATGGAAGATTGAAGGTCTTGGATGAAAAAGAATTAGTTGTCGAAGTGGAAAAAATGGAGGATTTTCAAAAACTTGAGAAGGCGCTTGCCGAAGCCTTTGAAGGCGAAGTAGACGCCGAGCCGAGCCATAAAAGATAAAAAATTATAAATATTATAATATTTTACTTGACAAACCATTCTTGCACCTATAAGATACACTCACCAATTTTAAAAGTGCCTTAATTAAGAGTTTCCTTAATGTTCGACTCCGTGAAATCCAACAAAGTGTCCCAAAACATCACTGACCAGATACGCAACGCTATCTTCGAAGGCAGATTGAAGCCAGGAGATAAACTCCCTTCCGAGAGGGAACTCATTGAGAACTTTAAAGTGAGCAAGGCAACCCTTCGGGAAGCCCTCCGCTCACTGGAAGTTTTGGGATTCTTAGAAATACGAAAGGGAGTATCAGGAGGTGCTTTTGTTACGGAAGTCGATATGACAAAAGCGAGAGACTCCGTGACCAATTTTCTCCTCTTCAAAAACCTATCCCTCAAAGACCTTTCAGAAGTCCGCCTTCTCCTGGAACCCTATATCGCAGAGAAGGCCACTCTTGCGATTACCAAAGAAGATCTGAGTCGACTGGAAAAATTGATCAAGGACTCTGAGCATGCGATCAAGAACGACATTGGTTTCGAATCCCGGAAGGATGAAATTGAATTTCATCGAATCATTGCGAGCATCACCGGAAACCCTATCCTAATGTTTATTCTCGACTTCGTTGAGAACCTCCTGATCGATACGAAAGCGATATTAAAACCAGGAAAAGAGTTTTCAAATAAAGTCTTAAGAGCTCATAAACGTATTTATAACGCCTTGTTAGAAAGAAATGTTGAGAAAGTGCATGAAGAAATGGTGAAACATATCCGAGAGGTGGAAAAAGATCTTCTCGCCGCACACAAAGAGAGAGGAATCGGAGAACAAAAACTTGACCAAACGGGTAAAAAGAAAGAATCCATTTCCATTTTTTCAATGAGGGTATGATTTATAGGAAGAAAGGAGGGAGACAGGAAGTAAAACATTTGGGTGAGGTTGGTTCTGATCAATCTATCTATTCTCAATTGAAAGGAGGATACTATGCGTAAGTCACTTATATTTGTCATGGCTATTTTATTTTCAACTTTAATGGTCATTCCATCGTTTGCCCAGGGCACACTCAAAATTGGTGCTCCTCAACCGATGACGGGGCCTGATGCACCCTTCGGAAGCAAGTTCCAAAAAGCCTATAACTTGGCTCTGGAAGAAATCAATGCTAAAGGTGGGGTACAAGGTAAAAAACTTGAAGTCATTATTGAAGACCATCAAGCAAAAAATCCTTTAGCTGCCACAGTTACAGAAAAATTAATTACCCAGTACAACGTTCTGGCCCTTACCGGAGGACGAGCTTCAGGCCAAGCCGTAGAAATTGCCTCCGTGGCACATCGGCTTAAGACTCCTTATGTTGTGGATCACCCGTCTGCTGACATCATCACCTCCAAGGGATTTGAATGGATATTCCGCAACAATCCGACCGGATCGATCTATCCCCAAGCCTTTAACAAATTCATCAGCGAAGTAACAGGGGCAATGCCCAAATCAGCGGCGGTCGTCTACGATAACACCGTGTTTGGCAAAACAATCGCCAATTCAGCTATGGTCTTCCTCAAGTCAAAGAACGTACCGATCGTCAATGACGAAGCCTACCCCGTTAACACACTCGATTTCAAGCCTTTGATGACGAAGGTCAAGGCTCAGAATCCCGATTTTCTGCTCATGGTCGCAGTCTCGACAACGGATGCCATCCTGCTCACCCGCCAGGCCAAGGAAATGGGAGTGGCACCTCGCGCCTTCGTCGGATTTGGTGGTGGATTTGGAGTTGCCGATATCGCCACTGAGCTGGGGCCACTTAGTGAGAATGTATTTTCATCGGCCGCCTGGTCAGGAAATCCAAACGATCCGACGACCAAAGCGTTCTACAAGAAGTTCTACGAAAAGTACAACTTCTATCCAAAGGAGCACGAAGTCGAAGGGTATGCGGTCATCTATATTCTTGCAGATGCTTTGAAAAGGGCAAAACTTACTGGAAAGCTCGAAGAAGATCGCGAAGCCATTCGTCAAGCCCTGCTTAAGACCGATATGGTTACCGTTTTTGGTAAGGTGAAGTTTGGCAACTATAAAGGTCCGTTAGGAGATCAGTATACCAATCAAAATATCTATTCACCCGAACATTCAGTTCTTGCCCAATGGCGAGGGGGTAAACTTCTCAATGTCTATCCAAAGGCAGTTGCAGAGATAGACGTTGTTTTCCCTGACCCAACAGTGAAACGTATGGCAAAGAATCGGCAGCCAGATGTGCTTCCAAACCTTTGCATAGCGGTTCTTTGGCATGTCTTATGGGGAACATTCGATTTCACTTAAAGGAACCTCTGCAGAGTAATTGGTAACTCTGTGAGGAACGCTTAAAGGTGCCGCTGCAAAGCTTTTTCAGCACACCTAGCTACCTCTTAAGATTTTTTTCTGCAACTGTAAGACCAATGTTGTTATAGACTGTGCACGCCCTCGGACCGGGGGCGTGCACAAAGATTGTGAAGTACTATGGAGACCTTTGTCCAAAGCATTGTAAGCGGAATTCTGACCGGATCACTCTATGCAATGATCGGTGTCGGGCTGACCGTCATCTTTGGCGTGATGCGCATCATTAATATGGCCCATGGTGATATGGTAATGTTCGGGATGTATGGAGCCTTCCTATCTGTTACGTTCTTGAAAATCGACCCATTTTTATCCATCGTCCTTTGGATTCCTGTCGCCTTTTTTATCGGCGTTTTTATCTATCGATTTTTACTTAAGAATATTGTGCCTGCCGGAGAACTGAACACACTTCTTTATACGGCCGGACTCTCTCTTTTCATTGCTAATCTTGTCCTTCTTATTGCAACAGGTGACTACCGAACCATTAAATTAAAATATGCCATCATGCCTCTTCGCCCATTTGGAATTGCCGTACCCATTCCACTCGCCATTGCATTTGGAATGGCGATATTGATTACGGTTGCCCTTTATTGGTTCCTGGTGCACACCGATACTGGCCGGGCGATTCGGGCAACAAGCCAGGAACCAGAAGCAGCGGCCCTGATGGGGGTGAATGTGGACCGTACGGCAATCATCACCTTTGCTCTTGGGACAGCACTGGCTTGCGCCGCAGGCATTCTGCTGGCACCCTCTCTCTATCTCTATCCCACCGTGGGTGAGATTTTGGTTGCCAAATGTTTTGTGATTGTGGTTCTGGGTGGATTGGGTTCTGTTCCAGGAGCTATTGCAGGAGGCTTGTTATTGGGAGTGGTCGAATCTCTCGGTGCCGTCTATGTTTCAGTTCCTTACAAAGATGCCATTGGATTCGTGATTTTTTTACTTGTGTTGTTATTCAGGCCTTCCGGACTGTTTGGAGTTGGGAAATCATGAAAAAGATCGTTATCGCTCTTGCCATACTCCTCCTCTTCACGGCACCCTTGATCGTTTCTGCTCCATTTTTTGTCCATTTGATGATCATGGTGCTCATGTGGACGGTATTAGGAGCGTCGTGGAATATACTTGGCGGCTTTACGGGCCAGGTCTCCTTTGGTCACGCGACGTTTCTGGGGCAGGGGCCTATACGACCATGATTCTATATCTCAAACTTGGAATTGCTCCCTGGTATGGAATTCCAATCGGAGGGTTAGTGGCAGCGTTGATCGCCCTGCCAATTGGTTTTATCTGCTTCAGGTTGCGAGGTCCTTACTTCGCCCTCTCCACCCTTGCCGTGGCAGAGATCGTCAGGCTGGTTGCCCTCAATTGGGAGTCTTTTACCAATGGTCCGGTTGGCTTACTCATCACAACACTTCCGGATGTGACTTTCGGGGGAGGTCGATTGACTGGGAAAACAAAATACCTTTTTATTACATCATTGCCATCCTTACCCTGGGTTCCATCGTGGCGACCTATATCATGTCCAGAACGAGGTTGGGGGCCTATTCCCTGGCCATACGGGAAGACATTGATAGCGCTGAGGCGATTGGGATTAATACCGTTCAGGCAAGGGTGGCGGCCTTATCGCTTTCGGCATTTTTTGCCGGAGTGGCTGGCGGCTTTTATGCCATGTATTTACGTTACATTGACCCAGATGCTGTTTTTTCGATCGCCCTTTCCGTCGAAATGGTTTTTATCGCAGTGGTGGGAGGGTTGACAACCGTGGCAGGTCCCCTCATCGGAGCCATCGTTCTGGTCGCCTTTGGCGAGATATTCAGGGAGATTTTTTTGGTCCATTTTAAGCTGGTGGGCCACTTGATCTTCTATGGTCTCATGATGATGATCGTCATTCGCTATTTGCCGGAAGGGATCTGGGGGAAATTGCGCCTCTGGTTCGGAGCTCGACATTAATGGAAAATGGACATGGATATTTCATTGAAAAGGCAGTCGAGTGTGCTTCCAAAACTTTACCAAGCGGGTCTTTGCCATGTTTTATGGGTAACAGACGATGTCATTTGGGGTGACCTCTGGAATGCATCTGGAAACGAAGGAGCGGAACGTTCAAAGGTTCCGCTGTAAAGCTTTTTCAGCACACCCAACTGCCTTTTTGAGAACTTTTTTATACAACTGGTAGGTAGAGATGGCTTTACTGAAAGTTCATGGACTCACAAAATATTTTGGTGGTTTGCGGGCGGTTCATGATCTCTCGTTTGAAGTTCAACCGGGAGAGATTCTTGGCCTGATTGGACCCAATGGGGCGGGGAAGACGACGGCCTTTAATCTTATCGCTGGTTTCATTCATCCCACGAGAGGCCAGATCCTTCTGGATGGAGAAAGCATCGCTGGAATGAAACCCTATGCGGTGACACGAAAAGGCATTGCCCGTACTTTTCAGATCGTAAAGCCCTTTCGAAAGCTGAGTGTCTTGGAAAACGTCACTCTGGCTGCTTTCCTAAGATTTCCTTCACGGAGAGAGGCGGAATCCCAAGCTCGTAAGGTCCTTGAAAGAATGGGGCTTGGATCAAAAATTTCTGCTTTGGCCGTTGATCTAACGCTGAGCGAACAGAAAAGACTCGAGATCGCCAGGGCTTTGGCAACCCAGCCCAAGCTGCTCTTGTTGGACGAGCCAATGGGTGGCCTCAACGCTACGGAAATTGAGCAGGCTTCCCTACTGGTCCGCGATATTTGCAAGGGAGGAGTGACCATTATCTGGGTTGAACATGTGCTCAAGGCTATTATGAATAGCTCGAATCGGGTGGTCGTCATCAATCAGGGAGAAAAAATTGCTGACGCCCCTCCGGAACAAATAGTAGAGAATCCCGATGTGATCGCTGCCTACCTCGGGACAAAGAAAAGATAATTATATGTTGGCTATTGAAAAACTTCAGGTTGCCTATGGGAAAGTTCCAGGCCCTCTGGGATGTGACACTCGAAGTTCCAGATGGAGAGATTGTCGCGTTAGTTGGCGCCAATGGGGCTGGCAAGACGACGTTGTTAAAAACCGTTTCCGGGCTCCTCCGAAGGCAGTCCGGTTCGATCACTTTTGACGGAAAGCATATTGAGGAGGCATCCCCTCCAGAAATTGTGAAGCATGGTGTTGTTCATGTTCCTGAGGGAAGAAAACTTTTCCCCGAACTGACGGTGATCGACAACCTTTTAATGGGCGCCTATACCATTTCTCAGTCGGAACGTCCACAAAGGCTGGAACGGGTTTTTAGCGTATTTCCTGTTCTTCAGGAACGCCGAGAAGCAGATACGCCGGGACATTATCTGGAGGCGAGCAGCAAATGGTAGCGATCGGTCGAGGGATGATGGCAGGGCCGAAGTTACTCATGCTGGACGAACCTTCGCTGGGACTGGCTCCCCTTTGGTTGAGGAAGTGTTTGGTGTGATCACAGAGATTAATCGATTGGGCGTTACCGTTCTTCTCGTTGAACAGAATACTCAACACGCCCTGACCCTTGCTCACAGAGGGTTTGTGATGGAATTAGGAAGGATCGCTCTTTCAGGTTCTGGAAGTGACCTTTTGGCTGATAGCAATGTTCGAAAAGCCTATCTCGGGCTTTAACGAAGATAATAAATCCACAGGAAGGAGGATAAGTTA
>CAWFSX010000074.1:0-81380 GCA_963818595.1 uncultured delta proteobacterium | reverse complement strand
CTACGAGTTGCCGGTGTTGGGGAGGGTAGCCATCTTGAGAGGCCTAAACCCTTTGATCATACGCTTGTTTCAGGTCTTTTACTACTTGATGCACCGAGGTCACCTTGGAACCTCCATTATGAATCGTACCACCATTGCCAGAAGCAGGGTTATAAGAAAAATCTCCAGTGCTATCAAATACCCCATCATGCGTGGCTTCGCGATAAAACACATCGTGAGAAGACAGGTCCTCGAGGATTATGCGGCCGAAAGAAATTTACTTCTGGTTGGAGCGGCTAACCGTTCAGAATGGCTCACAGGATGGTTCATCAAGAACGGCGTGGACGACCTTCCAATAGAACCCTTGGTAGGACTTTATAAGACCCAGGTGTACCAGTTGGCTCACTTTTTAGATGTACCATCGGAGATCATCGATGAACCCCCTTCTCCCGATATGTTCAAGGGCCTCAGTGATGAATCCATGATAGGGGCCTCATGGGAAAAGATTGACAGGGTGCTCTATAGCCTCATGAAAGGACTCGATGAGGAGGTCGCTCTTGCAGAGGGGGTAACTGCTGAGGAGTTCTATCGAATCAAAATGCGCCACGAACTTACACATCCAAAACGTGAAGGCAACCATCACTATCCGTCAATTCAAAATTGATTAATGAGATAAAGCTGGGAGGCTAATTTTATGCGCATTTCTGCCAGCAATCATTAACTTTCAGCTCAACTTTGTATTGAAGATAAGCAGGTGTACTTCGCAATTTTGCACGATTAAAGAATTTTTAACCCGGATTATTCCATTTATTAAAAATTTCTTGAAGCAAACGTAAACAGAATTTGATAAAAAGAATAGGATCTAATCTTAAATCGAGGGGAAGTCTCTAAATCTAAAACAAGGGGGTCATCATTATGGAGAAGAGGATAAGTCGAAGAGAGTTTCTGAAGGTATCAGCTGCTACCGGTGCCATCATCTCCATGAGCCCGGATATCGGTTTCGCTGAGGAACCTAAGCTCTTCTAAAAAGAGACATGATTTCGATTGATAGGAGGAAACACAAAAATGGATGTTTTTGATGCCATTAGCCAAAGAAGTAGTGTGAGAGCTTACAAAGCAACTGATGTCGAAGAGGATAAACTAAAAAAGATATTGGAGGCAGCGAGGCTTTCTCCTTCTGCCAGCAACCGCCAGGACTGGAAATTTATCGTTGTTAGAAACAAGGAGACCAAGAAGAAACTGGCTAAAGCTGCCTTTGGACAGTCTTTTATCGGGGAAGCACCTATCGTCATTGTTGCTTGCGGGACGGAACCTAAAACATTCATGGCCTGTGGTCAACCCGCTTATACTGTGGATGTATCCATTGCCTTTACCCATATGATCCTACAGGCTTATGAACTGGGTTTGGGAACGTGTTGGATCGGGGCTTTCGAGGAGGGTGAGGTCAAGAAAATTCTAAATATCCCAAAAGAGATTCGGGTTGTAGCCATGACTCCATTGGGATATCCAAATCAACCTCCTTCACAAAAGTTCAGAAAGAGCCTGGATCAAATAGTTTGCTTTGAGAAGTACGAATAACTCAACAACAATTGTGGCTATGTCTCTTTTGAATTGTGTTGATAGCGAGGGCAGGATAAATTTGTCCTAAACGGTTACAAAATTGTCAATTTGACCATAACATCATAATAAAAATCCACGCAATTCAATCACTTATAGTTTTCTATATTTGGCACACAATATGCTTATTTGGAGGATGACGGTTAAACGTATTCATCTCGTACGTTTCCTCCTTTCTAAACACCTTCGGGGGGTGGATTAGGTAAACCCCCCACCCCAACAAAACGCTATTCATCCCCAAGAACTACTGAATTTAAAAAAGCAGGGCCTGCCTTTTTATTTCTGCACATTCCTTCCTCCTGTAAGAGTGATTTTTAAAAATCCTTCTTCCATACAACCTTTTAAGTGGTAATCGATAATTCTTGTTGACTTTTTCGATTAGAATTAGTAGTTTCTTATAAAGTCGCATCGTTTTAAAAAGCCAACCTCTCAACTAACCTCAACCTTTTGGAGTTGGAAATGAAAAAGGAAATCCAAAAGGTGCCGATATGAAGCCTCCGAGAGGTTTTTACCTCCCTGGAGGCCCATAAACCATTCTAAAGCCGAAGTCTTATAAAAAGTTGTTTCTATCCCTCCATTTATAAAACTTTAAAGGAGGATTTCATGACTACCCAAGAAGTTAAACGTAAACTCGCTGCCATCCTCAGTGCCGATGTGAAAGGTTATAGCCGCCTCATGGGTGAGGATGAGGTTGGAACAATCCACACCCTTAACGCTTATAAAGAAGTAATGGCTGGCCTTATTCAGCATCATCATGGCCGAGTGGTGGATGCTCCAGGAGATAATGTGCTGGCTGAGTTTGGAAGCGTGGTTGATGCTTTGGGTTGTGCCGTGTTTATTCAGAAAGAGCTCAAAAATCGAAATGCCCAGTTGCCTGAAAACAAAAAGATGGAGTTTAGGATCGGTGTCAATCTTGGGGATGTGGTGGAGGAAGGAGAGAAGATATTTGGGGATGGGGTTAATATTGCAGCACGTATAGAAAGCCTATCCGAGGCAGGAGGGGTGTGCATCTCTGGGTCAGCTTATGATTTTGTTGGAAAGAAGCTGTCGTTGGGCTACGAGTATTTGGGTGAACACACGGTCAAGAATATAGAGAAACCGGTGCGGGTGTATCGAGTCCTGATGGAACCTGAAGCAGCAGGCAAGGTGATCGGTGAGAAAAAGGTTAAACCAAAACAATGGCAGAGGGCTACTTTAGGTTTGATAGTCGCTGTGATTGTGGTAATTGCTGCTGTTGTAATATGGAGATTTTATACTCCTTCTGCTCCTCCCGAAGTAACTTCTAAGGAGAAAATTACAGTCGTCCCATCTGAGAAACCCTCAGTAACTGTTCCTACTTCTCCCGCCCCTCAGTAGAGCAGCACCAAAGAAAAGGTAACACCTCCATCACCTGAAAAAGTCCCAAAACCTCCTCCACCTCCCAAGATGGAAGTTGCCTCTAAGGAGAAGATGGCCTTTCCCTTGCCGGACGTCCCTTCTATTGCCGTGCTTCCATTTGTTAACATGAGCGAAGATCCAAAGCAGGAATTCTCTAAGCGACGGAATCACCGAGAACATCATCACCGCTCTCTCCAAAATCCCCCGTTTATTTGTGATATCCAGACAGTCAACCTTTTCCTATAAGGGCAAGCCTGTGAAGGTAAAGCAGGTAAGCGAGGAGCTTGGGGTTCGGTATGTGCTTGAGGGCAGTGTTCAAAGGTCTGCTGATCGCATCCGGATTAATGCCCAGTTGATCGATGCCCTCACTGGACGTCACATCTGGGCAGAGCGTTACGATCATGATTTGAAAGACATATTTACTCTGCAGGATGAAATCACCATGAAGATCTTGGTGGCCACCCAAGTGAAGTTGACGGAGGGGGAACGAGCATCATTGGCCGAAAAATATTACAGAGGGAAGCAAGGTCTCGATTGTTATTTGAAGTTAACGGAAGCAGAGGGCATCGGCCGACGTCGGAATATCGAGGATAACAACTTGGCCCGGAGGATGATAGAGGAAGCTATCGCGATGTGTCCAGAGAATCCCATGGGTTATATTGTCCTTGGTCGGGTCTACCTCTACGATTATTGGCTGGGTAACACGAAATCTCCTCGGGAAACCCTTGAGAAAGGTATTGCATTGGCCCAAAAAGCCCTTGCCATGGATGTTTCCATAGTCGGTGCCCACGTCATATTGTGTATGCTCTATATAGCTAAGGGGGACAGCGACAAGGCGCTTGCTGAGGGGGAACGGGCTTTGGCACTCAACCCCTCTGACTGGTCTGCCCTTAATAGTTATGCCAATAGTCTAAGGAGTGCAGGTAGGCCAGAGGAAGCCATTCCGTTTTTTGAAAAAGCAATCCGACTCACCCCTTTTGGTTCATCCACTTTATATCGCGACTTCGGTGGGGCACTGCGAATTACCAGGCGGTTTGAGGAAGCGGTTTCGGCATATAAGAAAGCAATTCAGCTTTCGCCTAATGACATTGCTGCCCATCTTGGCCTGACGGCTACATACAGTATGATGGGCCGTCAGATGGAGGCCCGTGCTGAAGCCGCCGAAGTCCTCAGGATAAATCCAAAGTTCTCACTGGATTATCACGAAAAGGCTATTCCAGGAAAAGATCGCTCTTGGATAGATCATTACATTAGCGCCCTGCGCAAGGCTGGGCTGAAGTGAGGGTAATGAACTTGTAACAAAACCCCTCTTTATTTAATCATGCACATTTCCATCCGTAATCGTTGACCCTCAGCATCATCTTAGGCTGTAGGTAGGTGGAACAAACAATCCACTCTTTTGAAAAGGGATTTCTATTTCTCCTTTTCCAACCCACCCATTTCCTTGAGCACACCCATGGAGATAGTTGAGTGAGCAAATGCGCCCCCTGCCCTTAAAGCCGCAGCGACAAAAATGGCCTCCGCAATCTCTTGATCGGTCGCTCCTGCTTTTTTAGCAGCCCTGACATGGCCTTCGATACAATAAGGGCATTGGGTTGTGTGTGCTACGCCTATGGCTACGAGTTCCTTCACCTTCCTGGAAAGAGCGCTCTCCTTCTCAAAGATCTCATTGTTGAAATTTCTGAAGGCTTGAAACATGTTCTTCTGGGTTTCCTCCAGGTCTTTGTAATGCTTCCGACCGTCAAGGGGATAGAAATATTCATTCATCTGGGTCTCCTTTCTTAGAGAACTTTGTGCTTATCAATTTTCTCTCTAACTCTGCCTTAAAAACTCCTAAGCGCTATCCTCAAAATCAAAAATAGAAATACGAGTTGTGAGGTTGCAGTTACATTGTTAATACAAACGCAATAAATCTCATTAAATCCGTTGGCATCACCCCTCACCCTATCTCTCTCCCCAGCGGGGAGAGGGGAGGGTATGGAAGTGGATTATAACAGATTGATCAGGGATATGTAACCATCACAGCCTGACTCTCCAGCATTAAGCTCAGGAAGTTCTTCCTCTTATCGTGAATCCCGAAAATCCCCCTTCTCCCAAGGGTTTTCAATGGGTAATCCTCAAAAAGAAAATTTTTACAACCTCATTTTTGATATGTTAAATTTTTGTTGACTTTTTTCCCCATTTTTGATAATAGTCAGACAAACTAGCATAAAGATCTTCTAAATAAATAATCTTTAACCTACCGGGGGGTTATGGGAAAAGATTGAATTAGAACCCTATTTCTTAATAAGGAATGGGGTTTTTTTCAATTTGAGAGGAGTAAATAATATGCGAAAATATTATATCTTAGCGATTGTTTGTTTATTTTTATCTCAATCTTGTGCAACTATCAAGAAACCCGAAATAGAAACCTTACCAGAGAAAAAGCCACAAATAAGTAAGACGTTGGCCCAAGAACTTCCTAAGACATACCTAAAAAGAAAGGTAGCAATAGCTAGATTTACAAATGAAACAAAATATGGGCAGAGCTTTTTCTTTGATAAAAATCAAGATCCAATTGGAAAGCAGGCTATGGATATCTTATCTGCCAGGCTTGTAGCAACTGAAAAATTCATATTACTCGAAAGGGCTGATATCGAAAAGATAAATAAAGAATTAGCAATAGGTAATCTCTCAAGTTTAAAAATTCCAGCTGATTATCTCGTTGTCGGTTCGGTCTCCGAATTCGGACGGAAAGTGACAGGGGAAGTGGGGGTATTTAGTAGGACCCAAAAGCAAACTGCCTATGCAAAAGTAAACATAAGGCTTATAGATGTTTATACCAATCAAATTATTTATTCAGAAGAGGGTGAAGGCGAGGCCTTCTCTGAAGTAGGTGAAGTCCTCGGAGTTGGTGGACGTGCGGGTTATGACTCAACACTCAATGACAGAGCAATTTCGGCTGCTATTTCAAAACTTGTCAATAAAATCGTTGAAAATTTATTAGAAAAACCTTGGAGGTCATATATTCTATCTTTCCAGGATGGGATGTATATTATTGCAGGGGGTAAATCGCAGGGGATTAAAGAAGGGGATGTATTTGGAGTTTACCGAAAAGGTAAACAGGTTCTTAATCCACAGACTAAAATGATGATTGAACTTCCGAGCATATTTATCGGGACAATCAAAGTCCATTCTTGCATAGGGGGTGACCTCGATTAACGAAGTCTCAATGTGTTCTCTCCAAAGCGGGGACTTACCCAAGGGGAATTTTGAAGAGGTTTATGTACAAGAATTAAGCAAATAGAAAATTGGAAAAGTGGAGGTAATTTAAATGATTAGATTTATTATCCTTTTATTGGTGGCCTCTTTGATTTTTGCCTGTGGCTATACGACAGGTACCATACAAAAAGCTGAGAAGAGTTTTATTGTGTTCTCTGGTAATTTAGAAAATGTCAAGATACATATAGATGAACTGGACCCATTCGCACCATCCAGTGGAAAACATTACGAGATGGCACCTGGGAAACATACTTTACTAGCTTACAGAGAGGGAAAACTTTTGCTCAATAGAATAATAATTTTGGAGAATCAGGTGACAACGGAGATTAAAGTACCATGAAAACAGTCTATGTAATATCAATCTTTTTGTTTCTATTTATCACATGGGTGTGCCACACAAGAACCAATGTATTATTGGGGAAATTATTCTTCATCCCTATATAAATATAAAAAGCAGCCAAAAGAAGAAAATTTAACAGGCTCACAAAGTGTGCCTTATTAATATTATTGATGAATCTAATAAAAGGAATAAAAAAATTCCCCCAGGTATATGTTGCGAATATGGGTATATTTTACTAATCGAGGGAAATACCCAACAAGCGTTATATTATTTTGAAATGGAAGAAAAGAACTACCCAGAGTCCAAAGTATTTATTGATAGGTTAAAAAAATTCACTATCACAGATAAAAAGGAATAATTATGAAAACTAGGAGATTATTATTTTTAGGAATATGTTGCCTCCTTGTTTTAACGGCTTGTGGCCCGAAGCATATCACGAAATATGAAGCGTTCCCAAAGGTTTATGCGGAGCGTCCATTGACTATCTTGGTTTTACCTCCGATTAATGAAACGACAGCTGCTGATGCAAAAGAGTATTACTCAACAACAATTGCGGAACCTCTATCCTTTTCGGGATATTACGTTTTCCCATTAGAAGTGATTTCTGAGATTATGAAAAATGAGGGGATTTACGATACAGAAACTGTAATGAACCTACCACCACATAAATTTAAAGATTTTTTTGGGGCAGATGCAGTAATGTATATTTGGATACAAAGATGGAGTACCTCTTATTATGTAATAGGTGGAAATGTTAGTGTATCTATCCGTTCATGTAATAAGATCCACAACCACAGGAGATGACTTATGGCAATACGAAGGCACAATTGTTGAAGATACTACTGTTACCTCTAGTGGAGGAGGATTGGCCGGATTAGCCGTGGCGATGGTTGCTACGGCTATTAAAACAGCTGCGACAGATTATGTACCTATTGCCAAGAGAGCAAATTATATGATCTTAAATTCCATTCCGTATGGTAAGCATAGCCCGAATTATGACAAAGATAGAGAAGAAAAAGCAGTCATAGAAAAGGTTATGAAGACCAGGAAATGAGGTTTCACTTTATAAATTTTGAAGACGCAATTTAACCATCAAGACGACGCTTATTTTACTCCTTGTTATCTTTGATTGAGCATTTGTGAAGTTGAGAATCCCTTTTCTCAATGATTCCTTCCTGAAACTAGTGGTTGCGAGAATTCTCTCATGGATGGAAGATTTCAAACGGCAATCGTTAAAAGAAAATGTTCACGAGACCGTTCTAAGTATTGACAAAATGGCAACCTCTGATATCTTTAATTCAACAATCATGTTGTGCCAGATTTGACCTTCTTCGAGAAGTGGTATATCCAAACCAGTTCGAATGTGACCGTGTCATCTGCTCAGTACATGGACATGGAAAGGAGGTAATTTCATGAGATCAACTTACACTTCAAATTCATTGTAATTTTGACGGTCGGCTTGTTGATATCTCGGTTGCTACTTTAAATCAGTTCCTAAAGAGGAAGCCAGAGTAACACATAATTTATTAATAGTGCCATTGAAAAGCATCACCAATTCAATTCAGAAGCTGGGGGTCAGGAACATATCTTCTCGGTTGGCTTGATTGGAACAATAAGTTGTGGATGAAAGTACTGAAGGAGGGAGAGAAAAAGTTAGTCAATTTGTTAAACGAAGCCGCAGGTCAATGGGATCGCAAGTGTTGTTGTTGCTCAGGAATGTTTAAGTCTAGATCAATGGATACAGTGCTCTCCGGATCGAAAAAAGTCACTATAGTTGATGCCCGTGAGATGCCTGGCAAAGAAACAATGCGCTTAAAAGAACCGCAGAATCTTCAGCTCCACTCACTACCTCCGGAGCGAGGGAATGGTTGGGGCAGGGGCACGATTTATCAAGAAAAGTAAAAGCCTTATACAATATAGTCAAGAGTATCCACAAAGTGGTGCTAAATTTAGCATTAGAACTATTTTGTTGTTACATCGATATCTTAAAAATGAACAAGATTGAGCTTGTGCGTCATAGCAAAGCTAGTTGACACAAGTTCAGGGAAAAAGATTGCCCTGAGCGTGCATGATGGTAGTCTTCCAATATCCCTTGGAAAGGATTTATCAAATTTTAAAAGATTTGAAGATGAATTTCGAAATGAGTTCAAGAGAATCATGCAGACAGGCTTTGAAAAAAATGGGTCTAATATTGGTCCCTTAGTCAAAGAAAATAAGTAGAACGTGGCCAGTTCAAACCCTCAAAATTCATTTGAAAAGGCTGTGCCATGAGAGCAAATAACAACAAGATCGGCATCACAACTTTGGTAAATCCCAACCTAGTCGGTACCTTGCCAATCCAAAACGTTTTTGCATTTTTCTACCAATAACAATCACGTTCGCAGAGCTATCTCAGGCTGCACATTTGTAGGTGTTACCCTCAAAATCAAAGCTTTACTAAAGACAAGCTGTGAAACTGAAGTCAGATTTTTAGACGGGGTTCAAAGCAATTAATTTGGAGGTATTCTCTTCTTTTATGCTTACCGGATATTGAGTTTGGTGGGTTTACCAGCTTCCGCCGCCGCCGCCGCCGAAGCCGCCTCCAGAAAAACCACCTCCCCCAAAACCTCCACCGCCACCCCCACTTGATCTGGGTGCCGAGAACATGGCAGAGCTAAGGTTCGAGGTCACTGAATTGAGGGAGTGAGTGAAAACGTACGGGCTGAAAGTTCTGAATCCCATTGGTGAAACATACCAATCGGGTGATTCCTGGTAAATCCCTTCAAAGGCCTTCGCCCAGTTATCTGCCACATCCAAGGCGATGGCGTAAGGTAAGAACTTAGAGAAAAGGTTTTTATCTCCCATCCTCTCGAGTCTATCTTTCTCTGCACGATTCATAAATTCCTGAAAACCCAGAATATCCATATAGGCCGAGGCACCTGCCCTTGTCTTTGCAGGCATGAACTTGGCAAACCCAAGAATGGGAAGACCTGTCAGCGCCCACGCAAAAATGACTTTAACAATCGAACCGGCCATCAGGAATCCAAAAATCAATCCACCGAATATCATGATGAGGAACCCTGACACAAGATAGGAGGTCTTCACCTGTTCTGGGTTTGTCAGAAAATATTTTTTCCTTACCAGCTCCCCATACAGGGTCTTTTTAAGCAAATCCAAGTTCGTATAGAACTTATTTTTCAGACTCGATATGAAGACACCGGGTAAATCCCCTGGCAAGAGACTTTTCATCAGTTCCATTTCAAAAAGATTGAGATTCGAATCAGGAGCTTTCACCTTTTGAAGATAATAATCCGAGCGATCAAAGATCAATCCTTCTTTCTTTGTCTCTTCGATCTTGATGTACCCTTTGACAGCAAGACCGACAATGGTGGAAGTGATGTCTCTCGGATCGAGTTTCTCATCCACGAGGGCCCCTACTTCACCAGGGCTGAGGGGCTTATTATCAAACTTAGGAGGCTCATACATCACGGTAATGGATTCTCTGACTCTTTGGATCCCTTCCCTTTCGATACCAGCGATTGGCCATGTAAAGAAATGAAAAAATGGGAAGCAAAAATATCCAGTTCTCCCCGGGGTTAATCGCCCACAAAAATTTCTTCCATGAGGATGGGGGAAAGACGAGTCCCTTATCCCATCCAAAGACAATGGTCAGCCCCTCGCCCATCTTGAGGCTTCTCTTGGCAAAAAATTTCCCGCTGTTATCGTAGGTCTCATATCCGCACTCTTCTCTTGAACCGTAGCTTCCCTCATAGCCTGTGGCCATTAAATTCTTACTCTTATCCTTGGTGGTCAAAGATACAGTCGCAGAAGCCTCTTTGATCGGTGCTTTCCAGTAATTTCCTGTCACATTCCAGTAAAGTTCATCATGGTCACTGAAAAAGAGAATCACATTTTCGACTTCATAGGTCACAACATAAGTCTGGTTTCCCTTGACATATCGTTTGGCATCCCCCATTCTGATGTTTATAAGATGACCCGTCTTTTTAACCTGGTATTTCCAGGTTTTTCCTGATTCATCTGTCACAGATAAAACCCTTAGTGGGGGTCGTGACCACCTTGCCGAACTCATCCCTGTATTTAAAAGGGATCTCCCGATAAATCCCATGCCTCGACTGATGGAATTCCACATCGATCGTTTCTTGAACGACAATGGACGAATCCTTATTGATCATAATATCCGAATGGAATTTATTGATGGTGAAGTACTGGGCGAAAGCAGGAGAAAGAAATAGGATGAGGTTAAGGCTAAGGCTAAGGAGAAGATAATGATAAAGTAACCTAAATGATCTTCTGAATAGCTTTTCATTAATCTTCCTCTATGTGATATTCCAGCAGCAATTCCATTCTGACTCTCTTCAATCCACAATTCCGCAATCCGCATTATTCATTAAGTCAAAAGCTTACCTTCACGGGTTTTCTTTCCACCTCAGGGGCCTCGAGCTGGAATAATTCTGCCTGCTTGAAATTGAACTGCGATGCAATAAGGTTTGAAGGAAATGATTCGATCAGGACGTTAAAATCTCGTACCACGGCATTATAGTACCTTCTTGCATACTCGATGTTATTTTCCAGCTCTTGAAGTTGGGACTGAAGCTGCATAAAATTCGCATTGGCTTTTAATTCGGGATAAGCCTCTGCCACGGCAAACAGACTCTTCAGGGTATCCCTGATCATATTTTCAGCCTTCGCCATCTCCGCGGGAGAGGTCGCCTTCATCGCCATGGACCTCGCCTCTGTCACCTTTTCGAAGACAGTCCTTTCATGGGAGGCGTACCCCTTCACGGTCTCAACGAGATTGGGCACGAGGTCGTATCGCTTTTTGCACTGGACATCAATATCCGACCATGAAGACTTTACCGTGTTCCTGAGCCGGACGAGTTTGTTATAGATGGCGACCACAGCAATGACAAGGATGGCAATGATAATGAGGATGACGAGTAGGGTCATTGTTTTTCCTCCTGTTTTAAGATTTCTTTGTAGATTACAGAATTTGAAGAATTTTTTCAAGCATTCTTTAATTTATATTGAGACCGACTATGGTTGTGAGGCTATCGAATTACGAGAGGTAAACCCCGTTAGAAAGGGCGGGGGTTTGAACTCCACCCTCAATAAGGAATGAACATTTTTTCTCATCCCCACCATAAATGGTGGAGCTTTCTACGGGGTAAACATCTTTAAATTCCTGTTGACCTTTTCAAGCGAAAGAAGTAAATTCTTATCAAAATATAGGGTTTCAAAATACCCTATTCCAACCTAACCATCTTAGACCCTCTCCTTCCTATTAAAGGACTTTAATGGAGGGATTCCATGACCACTCAAGAAGTTAAACGTAAACTCACTGCCATCCTCAGTGCCGATGTAAAAGGTTACAGCCGCCTCATGGGAGAAGATGAGCTCGGGACCATCCAGCACCCTGAACTCTTGCAAAGAGCTGATGGCAAATCTCATCCAGCAGCACCGCGGTAGAGTGGTGGATGCTCCAGGAGACAATGTTCTCGCTGAGTTTGGAAGCGTGGTCGATGCGGTTCGAGTGTGCTGTGGAGATTCAAAAAGAACTCAAAACCCGAAACGCTGAGCTTCCTGAGAATCGCAAGATGGAATTTCGGATGGGAGTCAATCTTGGGGATGTGGTCGAGGATGGAGAGCAAGATCTTCGGGGATGGGGTCAATATCGCAGCACGATTAGAGAGCCTATCTGAGCCAGGAGGCATCTGTATCTCTGGGACTGCCTTATGATCAAGTTAAGAATCAAGCTAAACCTTGGGATATAAGTATCTTGGGGAACAAACCGTTAAAAACATCGTGGAGCCAGTGCGTGTGTATCGGGTCCTTATGGACCCTGAAGCAGCGGGCAAGGTGATCGGCGAAAAAAGGCTACCAAGACAATGGCAGATGGCTACTATGGGCTTGGTGATAGGTGTGATTGGCGTGGTCGTTGCTGTCTAGAATCTGGAAATTTTACATGCCTCCTACTCCTGAACCAGAGATTGCTTCTAAGGAGAAGATCACAGCTCCCCAACCTGAAAAGCCCTCAGCACCCATTCCTCCTTCAGCAGAAACTACACCCAAAGAAAAAGTACCGCCTCCATCACCCGAAAAAGTTACAAAACCTACGCCTCCCCCTGCTCCTAAGATTGAAGTTGCCTCCAAGGAGAAGATGGCTTTTCCCTTGCCCGATGTGCCCTCTATTGCCGTGCTGCCTTTTGTGAACATGAGCGAGGACCCAAAGCAGGAATTCCTGAGTGACGGGATCACCGAGGAAATCATCACCGCCCTGTCTAAAGTTCGCCACTTATTTGTGATATCCAGACAGTCAACCTTTTCCTATAAGGGCAAACCTGTGAAGGTTAAGCAGGTGAGCGAGGAGCTCGGGGTTCGGTATGTGCTGGAGGGGAGCGTTCAGAGGTCCGGCGACCGAATCCGGATTAATGCCCAGTTGATCGATGCCCTCACAGGACGTCACATCTGGGCGGAACGGTACAATCGTGATCTAACAGACCTATTTGCCTTGCAGGATGAGATCACCATGAAGATCTTGACGGCCATCCGAGTGAAGTTGACGGAGGGGGAACAAGCCTCAAGGGTTGACAAATATTTCAAAGGGGGACAAGGTCTCGATTGCTATTTGAAGCTATTGGAAGGGTCTAATTACATTTGGGGTTCCAATATTAAAGACACCAAGGTGGCTCGGCGGATCGTAGAGGAGGCAATTGAGATGTGTCCAGAGGTTCCAATGGCTTATTCCATGCTGGGTGTCGTTAACCAGATGGAGTATTGGCTGGGCCTTGGGAAGTCCCCTCGGGAGTCTATTGAGAAAGGTATAGAACTGGCACAAAAAGCCCTTGCCATGGATGATTCCTTGCCCGCTGCGCACTGCTTATTGAGTAATTTCTATACCCTGAAAAGGGAGCATGAGAAGGCGATTGCTGAAGCGGAACGGGCTGTGGCCCTGGATCTCGGAGGGGCGATGGCCCATTTGGCTTATGGCATGAGTCTGAACTATGGAGGTCGGTCGGAAGAAGCCATTCCAGTGTTGCAAAAAGCAATCCGGCTCAACCCTTTAAGACCTAGAATTGATTAGGATATACAGGGTGCCTGAAGCTTTATAAAAAAGGAAATTCCTGTCGAATGGGAACGCAAGATTGTCGAAAGTTATTAATTTAAGGTGTGGATCGCGGTCGGATCACATCCAGTGAATATCAACTCCTTGAGCAAGAGCAGGGAAGAATCGAGGCCTATCGGCAAATGGCCTGGTCTGATGGAGTACTGACTCCTAGAGAAGCATGCCGCTTGGCGAGAGAGCAGAATCGTGCCAGTCGCCACATCTGGCGAGCTAAGCACAATGGTATTTATTACTAATGCCCTCCTCCCCTTCCTCAAAGGTGGCAGGGAGGAATTTTTTCCTCTCTGCCACCTTTTTAATACTACAGAGGTAGATTTTGGAAATTAACTTAATAATTACTTCCCACCGACCTTTTCCTTTGATTTTCGGCTATTACAATCAGTTATGATCAATCAGGTCCGATTTTTGAAAATATTTTCCATAACTCTTGAGTTGTTCTTCCACTCCCCCAAAATACCTTTTGGGAGCCTGTATGATAATCCTTCACACAATAATATTTTAAAAATAACAATCTCCAATAAAAGACTGTCTGATATTCTTTAAACCCAACTTTTTTATTGAATCTTAGAGATTCTGTATTATTAGGTGGAATGATACAGAACGCTCTTTGGATTCCGTTTTCTCGCTGATATTTAAGTGTCAGTAATTTCGCTTTCGATGCGATTCCCTTTCTCCTGTATTCAGGCTCAGTATAATTGTAACCATTATGCGCTGTGTCATCAGGAATAAAAAATGAAAGATCAAGATACGGGAGATCTATTTTTTTAAATTCAGTCCATTCATAATAAATCATCTTCTCCCCATCTTTAACGGTGAAAAGCACATTTCCTGCCTCCAGGCTTTTCAGGGCTTCCTCTTTTTCGAACCACTCATAAAGGTATTTACCTACCTTTTCAAGGTCTTCTTTTCCCACTCTGACGAGATCAATATGGTGGTTATTTTTTTTACCAAAAATAAAATCCTTTAGGTCCAGTTCAAAAAAGATGAAAACTCTTTTTTTGAAAATACCAAGGCTCTCACAAAAACGGAGAATGGTTTTCCATAACGCCAAACTCCTTGTAATAATTCAGCGTCTTATGAATTTTAGTCTGAATCCATTGATGAACTTCAGCTAATTTCAATGAGATTCTCCTTCTTCTCTAAGATGAGGGATAAAAAACAACAAACGATCTGAAGGAGTCATATCTTCATCACATTCCTTTTCCGTAGAATACAATAATCCCCAATGACAACCCTAATGGAGGCCCGATGTGAAAAAGAAAAACAAGGTTTAGTTTACTGGACTCAAATTTGTTAATTGACCTTGTAGGGAGGACATCAAATCCCCCACCTAAATCGATATATTTAATGCAGAACCCTATTTACCATTTTAAAATACCGCTCAGCTTTTTTGACGGCAGGCCAGAGGCCGAGGTTCATCGGCCCAAAGATGATCAGACTTCTTCGGATATGAAAGGGATTGAAGATTCTTTTCAACATGGAGGGAATAGAATAGAAAGACCGATTCACCTTCCAGAATCCTTCCTGAAGTTCTTCAACGGTCATCCGTTTGGGTTGAAAGACCACTGTGGCCATATCGTACTTCGACCAATCCTCTGTCAGAAGTCTTCCTTCCTGTTTTAATCTCTGGTAGATTCGAGTCCCTGGGAAAGGGGTGAGAATGGGAAGGAAAGCCCCTTCGATTCTATTCCGTTCTGCAAATTCCAAGAACTCATCGAAGACCGATGGGTCATCATAATCATAGCCAAAGACAAAGGAGGCATAGACTCCAATACCCGCCTCATGGAGCCTTTGAATTCCCTCTCTCATAGGCTTCAATTCGGTTGATCCGTTTTCCCATGAGATTAATATTTTCCTCGCGAAGGCTCTCAAATCCAATGAAAAGCCCATGGCATCCTGCTTTGGCCATCAAGGAAACCATCTCCTCATTCTCAGCAATATGGATCGGTCCCTGGCTCACCCATCGCAATCGATAATGGGAGAGCATATTGAGAAGTTCTCTGGCATGGGAAAGGTTCCCAACAAGATTATCATCGACAAAGAAGATGTAGGCCTTTGATCGCTCCAGGGATTGAATTTCTTTCTCGACTTCGGAGACCGGTCTCATCCGGTAAGATCTTCCATGAAGCGCGGTCACCGAACAGAACTCACAGTCATAAGGACAACCCCTTGTGGTCTGAATCAGATTGTGAAAGAGATATCCCTTCGGAGGAAAAAGATCCCTTCTCGGGATGGGGAGACGGCTGAGATCTGTTCTCTCTTTCTGGCGGTAAAAGGGTTTCATCATTCCCCTTTCGGCATCCTCCAGCATCTCAACCCAGACCTCATCTGCTTCACCTATGGCCACACTGTCGCAATGGGCCTTCGCCTCTTCCGGGAGCCAGGATGCGTGGATCCCTCCGATCACTACCTTTTTCCCTCTCCTTCGAAATTCATCTGCAATCTCATATCCCCTCGGTGCCAGAGGGGTAATCGCAGTGATGGCGACCAGATCAACCTCCTGATTGAAGTCGATCTCAGTGAGGCTTTCATCCATGATGCATATTTGATGATGGGAAGGGGTGAGCCCTGCGAGAAGGGAAGTCGAAAGCAAGGGGAATTTAAATGCGATCACATCCCAGAAGCTGTCCTTGGGCCATCTGGGGATAATAAAAGAAATCTTCATTCCAACTTCTTTCCTTTTAAAAATTGGGCTAATGGTTTAATCTCCACTCCCTCTGGAGCGACCCATTGAAAGGTATCTCTTGGCAGAGATTGATTCACGGAGATTTCCTTCAATCTCACATCCAAGCGAGTCTCCTTCTCTGGCATCTCGATTCGAATCCGGTCTGGAACCTGGCTGCCTTCAGGTTTTTCCGTTGAAATCCTAATGTTTGCCTTTGCGATGAGATCTCCAAATTCTGAAATTTCCCCAGTATAGGCCCTGTTCTGTAAGGGGCTGAAAAGAAAAAATTCCCCACCTCGGTAAAGGGCATCGAACACACCCATTCCAAAGGGATGATAACCCAGGATGCGAAGCTTATCCGGTTTCTCGTAGAGGACGATTCCGTTGAGAAGGAATTTCAACTCCTCACCTTTTCTCACGGTATCGAGACGAATCGAGGCCTTTGCCTGAACAGATTCTACAGAGGAAAAGGCTTCAAGAAGTTTAGCGATGGGATCCTTCACAGGAGGCGCCTCGATGGGAGGAATCCTCACAACTTTCTTGGGACACCCTGAGAGAAAGAATACCAGCAGAAAGAGAATCAGAATGACAAACCAGGGTTTTCGGATCATTTCATTGTTCTCCTTTCGTAAAACGGTTCCATACAGCTTCCGCAGTTAATTCCCCAGAGGCCACCACTCCAGCAATCCCTCCTCCAGGAGATGTCCAATGTCCAGTGAGATAAAGATTTGGAATGGGAGTCGTGCGTGAAAGACGATAGATTCCAGATTGTCTCGGAATCTGTGCCCATCCATAGGCAGCACCCCATCGATTGCCAGTCCATTGCTCAATCGTCTTCGGAGTGGTCTCCACTTTGACCACGATTCGCTTCTCCAGATTAGGAATGAATGCAGATGCCTTGTTGATGAGACGTTGGGAGAGTTCATCTTTAACTCTTCTGATCCCAATCCGGACTGAAGTGATAAGGGAGCCTTAATGCTCAGGCAGAGTGTGCTTTTCCCTTTGGGTGCATGGGATGAATTGACTTTCGATGGAGCGAGGAGATAGAAAGGGGCCTCTTCTGAAATTCGATTCTCATAAAGAGACTGATATTCTTTCTGGAGATCCTTTTCGAAGAAGACCTCATTATTTGAAACGGAAAGCTCATCCAATTCCCCTTCGATTCCCAGATAGAGGATGAAATAAGAAAGGGAAGGCCTCATCCCTTTTAATTTTGATCGAAAGCCACTGGGAATCTGGTCTCTCTCCGATGAGATCTGAAAATGTGGTATGGGCATCGATATTGGAAATGACGACCTCTCCCCGTCATCTCCTGACCGTTCTTTAACCTCACACCGATTGCCCTCTTCTTTCCCATCAGATATTTGTTCACCTCATGGCCTGCTAAAATCTGGCCTCCCATCTTCTGGAGGGCTTCTCCCATTTTAAGCGGAAGTTGTTCCACCTTTCCTTCAATACAAGAAACTCCATAATTGAAATAGGACATCTCAATGCCAGCCATTCCCACCACAGAGATCTCCTCTGGAGGAAGCAGTGCATAAGAACTTCGAATCGAGAGAATCGTCTTTAAAAAAGGATGGGAAACAGATTCATCGAGAAGTTCTCCATAGGTCTTATCCTTGTATTGTGAGAGAAGAGGATATTGGGAAGAAAAGGAAGAAGGGTCAAACCAATTGAGAGAGGAAGGAATGGTGGAAAATTCCTCAAAAATTTTTTTTAGGACTGCATAGACCTCTCAATTCCCTTCTCTCTCCTTTGGAAAGAGTGAGGAGAGGTTTTCGATGTGGGTTTCGAGTCTGGAGGATTGAGTGACTTTCTGATCCGGAAAATGATATTCCCTCGCGGGTTCAAGGGGGATGAAGCGGATTTGATCTAAGAGGTCTAACTCCTTCAAGAGTCTCCACACCCTCCCCCCTCTTGGCATTCCCCCATCGACTGCACAGAGAGATCGAAGGAAAATCCCTCTTTCTGAAAAGAGGTGCAGCAGCCACCTACCTTCTGATTCTTCTCGATCATCAGGACCTTCAAGCCCTTTTTGGGCGAGAAGACAACCACAGGTGAGGCCTGCCATTCCTGCTCCGATGATGATCACATCCGCATCAGCCATGATTTGTAGAAGTATAACACAGGTATTTCTATCTTTCGTCGAATTCCCCTTTTGTCACAAATGGATTGAGGTAGCTGAAAAAATAGGATCGTTTTACAATAGACATTGCAAGGTCTGATATGGGTAAGAACAGAAAATTTATCTCAGGAATTATTCCCCCGGAAGAACGATCTGAGCCTGCCTGGTGGTTTGCCTTCCAGGAAAGTAAACTTCTCGTTTATGAGGAACCTTCCGGATCAGCCTTCCATGCCTTGTCGACTTTGCAGAGTTGGGATTGACGCCTTTGAGTGAGCACTATCTGGGTCGTCTCCATCATCGGCCTTGCTATGCTGTCGAAGTGGCTGAAGGGATCTATTCCACCAGCAGGGATGACTTTTGAAGGGTTGCGTCAGGTATACGGTCGTTTGGATGAAGACCTCTTCTGGATCGCAGCCCGGGCAGTTCAAATCGTAGATTGGGACAGGACACACCAGTTTTGTGGCCGATGTGGATCTCCGTTAAGAACCAAGACCACCGAACGAGCTAAAGAATGTCCTCAATGCGGTCTGCTCCATTTTCCTCGTCTGGCTCCGGCGATCATTGTTCTTGTCGAGCGAGGTCATGAGCTGCTTTTGGCCCGATCACGTCACTTTATGCCAGGGATGTACAGTGTCCTCGCCGGATTTGTAGAACCAGGTGAGTCGCTGGAGGAGGCTGTGGTGCGAGAGGTGAAGGAGGAAGTGGGTATTGAGGTCAAGGACATCCAATACTTTGGAAGTCAACCCTGGCCCTTTCCCCATTCGCTCATGATTGGATTTACAGCCACTTACGCCGGCGGTGAAATTTCACTTGATGATGCGGAGATCGAAGATGCCGGATGGTTCACCGTTGACAACCTGCCACGTATTCCCGGAAAAATCAGCATCGCCCGCAAATTGATAGACTGGTTTCTCGCGAAACAGGAAATTTCCCTTGAAGATTGATTTGCACTGCCATACTAATACAAACGCGTTTAGTTTTTTGACAATAGGCCCCCTCACCCTCCCCTCTCCCCGCTGGGGAGAGGGATAGGGTGAGGGGCAATACCAAGGATTTAATCGGTTAAGTTAAATGAAATGCCAATATTCACAAAGTTACAATTGACAAGAAAAAATATTTTTGTTTAAATTGGCTTGCCGCTGAAGGCCTCAAAATGATTACTATAACCCTCTTGGGTCAAATACCAACCCATAATCGAAGGACTATCAATTACTTTTACCTCGCCAGGGCGAAAGGAAAGGGAAAATGTTATAGTAAAAACCAAATGAAAATGGATTGGCGAGAAAAAAGAAGTGTAATGAGGGTTTGGAGGGATTAAATGGAAAAGAAAAAGTTCATTTTCAATTTCACGCCTACGGGAATGATTCCTACCAAAGAGATGACTCCCCATATTCCCATCACACCAGATGAAATTGTCAATCAGATCTCTGAGGTGGCGGATTTAGGCATCAATATGGTTCATCTGCATGCTCGGGACCCGATCACGGGTGAGCCCACCTACAAAAAAGAGATTTATGCAGAGATCATTTGTGGAATTAGAAATAAATTTAAAGATCTAATCCTGTGTGTTTCGACAAGTGGTCGGACATTTAGTGAATTTGAAAAACGCTCTGAATGTCTCACTCTGGAAGGTGAATTAAAACCCGATTTCGGAAGTTTGACCTTGAGTTCCCTGAATTTCAACAACCAGGCGAGTATCAGCACTCCGCAAATGATACAGGCCCTTGCAAAAGAGATGTTAGAGAGAGGAATCAGACCCGAATTGGAAGCATTTGATGTGGGCATGATCAATTATGCTAAGTATCTGATTGAGAAAGAGTTAATTCATCCCCCTTACTATTTCAATCTGATTCTAGGTAACATTGCCTGCGCGCAGGCCAACCTTCTCAATCTGGGACTCATGATCAACGAACTGCCGGCGGGCTCCATCTGGTCCGTCGGCGGTGTCGGCCGGTTCCAGCTTCCCATGAACGCGGCAGCGCTTGTGGCCGGTGGTGGAGTGCGGGTTGGTCTGGAGGACAACATCTGGTTTGACGACGAAAGGACACGACTGGTCACCAACAGGGAGCTGGTTGAGAGGGTCCTCTCTATAGCCCATGCCCTGGGTCGCGTGCCGTACACAGGGAGAGAAGCCAGGGAGCTTCTCGGTGTCGCGTCGATTTGACTCAGGCGGATAAGGAAATGAGTTATCTAACACATCTTTGGGACAAGGTGCGTTACAGCCCCCTACCTCGCATTTTCATCGACGGGCTCGACAAGTTGGGAATCCAGATCCACCTGATTTACCTCACCAGAGAAGGAATCACCGAAGGTGTCGCCCGACAACAACAGGATGGGCTTGAAGGTTATGAAGTCGGGTTTCTGGGAGCGGAGGATATGACGGAGATGGCGCAAATTCCGTATAGGCCGGCCAGCTATGAGGAACTACAGAGTCGATTAAAGGATGGGAACCTCTGTCTCGGTGCAAAACGCGATGGCCATCTGGTGGCGTTCACATGGTGTAACTTGACCTGGTGTGACTCCGAAGGCTTCCCGTTTCCACTCAACGATGACGAGGCTTACCTATTTGATGCATATACTGCCTCCGATTCACGGGGACAGGGGTTGGCGCCAGCTCTCCGTTATCGCCTATACGAGGAATTGGCCCGGATGGGCCGAACGAAACTCTACAGCATTACCGATCGTTTCAATGCTCCTGCGTTGCGGTTCAAGCTAAAACTCGGCGCAGTAATTTTGAAGTCTAGCTGGCATGTCACCCTCTTCAAGAAGTGGCATTTCGGACCTAGATGCCAAACGGCCTTGATGGGATTAGCTAATCATCCGGAATATACCTTCTACAAAGTTTTAACCTTCTAAAAGATGCAAACGTTAGACGTCTTTTCCAAAATCTCTGAGGTACCGCGGGAAGAGTGGGATCGACTGATCACCACCAATGTCTTCGCAACCCACGGTTGGCTCCAGACGGTGGAGACCACATATATCGGGGATATACGTCCTTTGTACGTACTGGTCAGAGAGGATGGAAAAACCGTTGGGGCTACTGTGTGCTATATCTTTTCCAAAAACCGGCACGGTTGAGGATCTGGACGATCGCCTATTCGGCAGGGTGAAACCATTGGCCCTGCGGCTCGGGATCTCCTTTATGCCCACGATGGTGTGTGGAACGCTTTGGGGTTGCGGCGACCATCTGGCTGTGGAGCCTGGGGCCGATCCTGAAACGTAAGCGTGCCGTGATGAACAAACTTCTCGACGTGGTGGAAGGAGAAGCCTACCCGCAACAGGCTACCTCTTAACCTCATTGACGTCCCCGAAGGAGACTTGGAGTTGGCCGCAGTTCTGCGCCGGCGCGGCTATAGCCGTTCCCGTCATGTACCCACGACCTTTCTCGATATTTGCTGGTCCTCGTTTAAAGATTATGAAAAACATCTCGACAACGTCAGCCGGCATGCAAGAAAGAATCTGCGAAATCAGGTCAACAGGAACCGGAAGAGCGGGACAACGATCTCGGTACTGGAGAACGTCGGCGAGGATGCAGAGCGTCTACATGAACTGCTGACCATGAACTACCGCAAGTACTGGAACCTGCCCTTCTGCTTCAGTAAGGATTTCTTCTCTGAACTCAAGCGCAACCTCGGCCGAAACGCTGTGCTGCATGTATCGCGCAAAGCTGGCTTCATCACGGGCGTGGCCGTGGAGTTGAGGTACAATGGAACGTCACACATTCCGCTGGTAGGCATTGACCATGAAAAGTGTGGGAACGACATGACGTATTTCGTCCTGACATACTACGCGCCTATCGCGGAAGCCATATCCGCAGGCATGACTCGCCTTTATTTCGGACCCGGCCATTACCTGAATGAAGATGAGACTCGGCTGCAGAACGACAGATCTCTTCAACTGGCACAAAAGCCACCGGCCCATTGCACACCAAACAGCGAGGTTCTGGTTCGCAATTCTCTCGAGTTGGAACAGGTACAAGTTGCCACGCCAGGTGCGGCTGACCCAGATAACGGGACCTCTCAAGAAACCAGGTCAGGCCACAGCACTAAGGTCTGAATCTTTTCTCTTCCGTTAATGATACCCCAAAAATTATTGATTCCACCTTTTTATTTCGTTTTATCCACGGTATCAATTCAATATTTCAACCAGTAAAGCAGGACATACCTTGTATACTATTTTTCTTGACATAAAACTCCGTTTCTGTATACTTAGCTCACTCAGATGAGGTGGGAGCGCCTTTAATAAACCCCGTTAGAAACTCCAGTCGTTGCGACTCGAGACCGAGCGGGGCATACCCCCCCGGAATTATTCTAAAATCTAACCCCGCTACAGCCGCCGGCCCAGAGGGCCTCTGGCCCGGAGGGAGTAGCGGGACATCATTTCTAATGGGGTAAATCTCGCTATGGACCCTTCGGGATATAACTTAAATTCTTATCGACCTGAATTCCGGCCCCAGGTGGTGAGTCTTATGCAATTCCTTTGGGGCAGCAATACCGAGAACAATGGGTCCTACTTCAAATGGAAATATGAGGATAACCCTTATACCGAATCCCCCTTGGGAATTGTTGTACTTCAAAAAGGGGAAGTGGTCGGTTTCAGAGGGTATTTTGCTACCCGGCTTGAGGTTAGCGAAAAAACCAATAATTTCATTGCTTTATTTCCTGGAGATACCTGTGTTCATCCAGATCATCGACGGAGTGGGTTGTCCGTGGCCATGGGAAACCTGGCGATAAAAGAATATAACCCGAGATATCGTTTATTCTTTAACACATCTTGTACGAGGAGTTCCCTCCCGGGTTATCAGAAAATGGGATTTTCCCCCCTTTCCCCGAAGGTGTATCTAACTCGATACTCTCTCTTGGGTTTGATCAAATATATTTTGGCGGCCCGTAAAAGCTTCCCCTTGTCAGCAAGCCAGATCCAATTCGGCAAATTTGATAATATCCTGGTTTCAAACCAACCGATTCCCGAAGGTATGTCCTCGCTTGTAGCTACGCAGAACCAAAAGGGTAGCGTGATCAGATTATCCCAGGACGAATATTTTTTTCGATGGCGCTTTAGTAATCCACGGAATAAATACGTATTCTATTATTTTATCAAAGAGGATATCCCAACAGCCTATGTGGTCATGGGAATTTCCCCAAACAACCAACGCGGATATATCCTGGATTATGCTGAGAAAGAGGGTTCAGCCCTTCGAAAAATATTTAGGTATGTCATTAAAGCTAAGCATTTTAATCTGCTTTCAATCTATAATTTCTGTTTGGACGATATCTTGAGGTACGCTTTGAAAGGTCTCGGTTTCAAAACCTATGGTTTGGTGCGGATCATAGAAAGAAAACTCCACGGTGAATTGCCTTTGCTAATTCGACCAGTCAAAGAGTCCTTGATGGAAAGTGACTTTTTCATCGAAGGGATTGACTCAAGAAAAATCGAGAACTGGTCGCTTAAGCCAATTTGTTCCGACGCTGCTTAGGCAAAAAACGATAGGGCTCACCAGGGACCTACTCTCACCATTCGTAAAAGTTGTTAAAGGATCCTTGGGTTTGGTAACAATTTTCAACTTCCTCCCTCCATCATTCAAGATGAAGAATACCGTTTAAACCACAAAGAGATATTTGAACCACCGTTGGAACAACCATTAAGAAGGGCAGATCGAATCTCCTTCTTTCTTCGACTGGCCAAGGACTATATTCAAATCACATTGTGGGATCAAGATTTTTTGTTCCAATCGTGGGAGGAATCATCTCATGATAAAGACTCAACGCTATGGCGCACGCCCTGACTCCTCCTGAACCATCAAACTCCCCAAGCATTGATTTGAGGCTGCTCACCGAGATCTCTTTTGCTCTCTCTCCAAAAACCTTTTTAATCGCAAGCGTTTCTGCTCGATCCAGATCAGGAGTGGAATTGGCAGCTGCTGAAATGTGATCCACGGTCTGAAGATCCTTCACGGCTGAAGACATTGCCCTGGCCATCGAATCTCCTTTTAAATCATAACTTAGAAGTCCGTCTGTGCTCCCTGAAAGCCCTACACCCGCCATCTCGGCATAGATTTTCGCTCCCCTCTTTTTCGCATGCTCTAATGTCTCTAACACGAGGATTCCACTCCCCTCCCCGAGAACAATCCCATTCCGATTTTGATCAAAGGGTCTCATCCCTTCCGCCCCCCTTCCTTTTCCCGGAGATAAGGCTCCCAGCATCGAATAGACATGATAGAGAGGCTCGCTCAATTCATCTCCTCCTCCTGCGAAGATGACATCTGCCCTCCCTTCTTTTAAGAGATGATAAGCAAAAGTCATGGCCATTTCAGTGGAAGATTCTTTATGGGAGAAGGTGATGTTCACTCCCTTGATACCATATTCGATGGCACAGTGGCTGGTGATGGCATTGGGCACAGCGGTTTGAAAGAGCAAGGGGGCAGCTCCGAGGGGTCCCTCTTTTAAAAGGGACCGGAAGAACTGGTCCACGGTATCTGAACTCCCCAAGCCAGTGCCAATTGAAATACCTACTCGGCTGGAATCCTCTTCCTCCAAGTTTAGATCCGAATCGTCAATGGCTACTCGAACGGCTGAGACCACAATCTTCCCAATCCGATCCATTCTTCTGAGATTAGCAGGTTTGATGAAGGCTTTAAAATCGATCTCCGGGAGTTGACCCCCCAATCGAGACCGATAGGGACTCACATCAAACCCGTGAATCGGCCTAATCCCGGAAGTTCCGCGGAGACAATTCTCCCAGAATGCCTCTTTACCAACCCCAATAGAGGAAATGATACCCAGACCAGTAATGACAACGCGATGAGCCTTCGGCGAGTTCGGAGTTATGGAGTTCGGAGTTCGGAGTATTTCTAAAAGTTTTATTATACACTTCCATTTTCCTATTAATTCTTAATCCCCAAATTATTGAATTAAATTACCGACTCCGAACTCATTACTCCGAACTAAATTTCTTAAATACCAGACAGACATTATTTCCTCCAAAGGCGAAGGAATTTGATATGGCAATTCGAACATCCTTCTTGATCGAATGATTGGGTGTATAATTCAAATCACAAAAGGGATCCGGTACTTCATAGTGAATCGTAGGAGGAATAATTCCTGTCTCCAATGTCATGACCGTTGCCACAGCCTCAATGCCCCCTGCAGAGCCAAGGCAGTGTCCCACCATGGATTTGATCCCACTGATAGGAATCTCTTTTGCCCTTTCCCCGAACACTCTTTTAATCCCTCGTGTTTCAGCAATGTCATTAAAAGGAGTGGCAGTCCCATGGGCATTGATGGTATCGATCTCCTCTGAAGAAACTCCAGCATGGACTAAAGCAATTTTGATCACCCTCTCCACACCTTCCCCGTTGGGTTCCGGAGCGGTGAGATGATAAGCATCGGCGCAGATTCCATATCCTAAAAACTCCGCATGGATCGGAGCATTTCTCTTCAAGGCATGCTCTAATTCCTCGAGGATAAGAATACCCGCTCCTTCACCGATGACCAGCCCTTGTCTCCTCTTGTCAAAGGGTTTACAACTTTCAGGATCAACTAACTTCAGACTGCTGAATCCACTGTAGGAGACTTCGCAAAGAGAGTCGCTTCCACCTGTCACCATCACATCAGCCAAACCCATTTGAATCATCTCAAAGGCTACACCCATGGAGGCAGAGCTCGAAGAACAGACCGTTGCCGTGGTCGTCCGGGGTCCTTTCAGGTCCGCTTCGATAGCGATGTGGTCGGTCGTTGTGGCGAGAGAGTAAGAGATGAGAAGCGAGGGGGAAGACTTCTTTCGCCCCTGATAGAAATCTCTAAAATATCTTTCGACGGAGAGAATGCCTCCGGAGCCCGCTCCCAATACGACCCCTGCCTTTTCTTTATCCTGCGAATCCTGATCAAAGCCAGCAGATTTCCAGGCTTCTCTAAAGGCGATCAAACCGAATTGATCACATCGGGAGAGTCGTCGAATCTCCTTTTTTGAAAAATGGGCTTCAGGGGCTAAATGAGAAACCTCTGCAGCAATCTTGGTTCGATAGGCAGAGGGATCAAAGACCGTAATCTCCTTTGTTCCATCTTTGCCCTCCGTGAGGGAATTCCAGAACTCGGGAAGGCTATTCCCCACGGCGCTGACCACACCCAGACCTGTAATCACGACCCTTTTTCTCATTTTACCCCAAATATAAAACGACCTGGATTCACGGATAGAACTATTTTTTGTATGCTAATATGGTCTTGCTCACTCCTGGAAAGAGGAACCTCCCTTTGCTGAGAAAAAATAGAACTTCAGAAAGGTTCCCAAAAAATGAAGATGCAACTCGTTTTCCCAGGCCCGCAGGAAGCGTGTAGCCACCGATGAGGTGATCACATTTTCCAAACCCCATTCTCTCCAAACATCGCTGAATCATTCCGGGGGAGAAATCGGAGAGATGGGCAGGTAGGTCATATAAACGATTCTTAATGCCAAAAAATTGGAGAAGATTCTTGATCGGCGTCGTATGAGGATACCTTAACAGGAGGAGTCCTCCTGGTTTTAGAATGCGGTGGCATTCCCTGAGAAAATCCATTGGATGAGGAAGGTGTTCAATGACATAGAACCCAGTGACCGCATCGAAATAATAATCAGGGAAGTTTGCCTTCTCTAAGGGTCCAGGATGAATGTCCAGCCCTAAAACATCTTTTGCATAGTCGATCGCTTTTTGAGAGATCTCGACTCCCGTGACATCCCATCCCTCCTTCTTCATCTCTGCTAAAAAGAATCCGAAACCAGTTCCAACGTCCAAGAGCCGTCCTTCCCTTCTGTATTGCTGGAGCAAATGGGCTGCCCGATGAAAGACAGGCCTCATCATCTTCTTCCATGATTCCATTAATGCTTCTTCTTCCGGGAGATACTGTTGATAGAATCGAAATAGGGAATCACTTGTGGGTCTTGGGTTGAGAAAGACGAATTGGCAGGAAGAACACCTGACCATTTGAAAGGGACCTTCTATGTGGAGAGGTTCTCCTCCTGTTTCTTTGCAGATAGGACATTCGACTTCCTCCATTTCAAAATCCATTTTCACCCTTGATAATCCCCCTGCATCCCCTGAAACTGTCAAAAAGTTGGTCAAGTTGCGAGGAGCGAAGCGTACGTGGACAATGACCGCATGAGATTGCTTCACTTCGTTCGCAATGACATCCTTTGGATGCCACTTATTTACGAAGTTCACTTTAGTAATCCCCCTTGCCTCCTTTATTAAAGGAGGATTAGCAAGTCGGTTTCATCGATTCGATCCACATCTCTACGGTTCGGGTATAAAGTTTCCAATGCCTCATTCTCGATTTTTCTAAGAATTCCCGACATTCCTCTAAGGTATAGGAGGACTGGATGGATTCTAAGAAACCTTTCCTCGCTTTAGGATGTCTTCCGAAAAAGACCTTCCAGAGAAGATTAAAAATTCCAATGAAAACATAAGAGGCATCCCGATGAAAATCAACTATAACAAACGCCCCTTCCTCCTTCAAGGATCGGGACACCTCGTTAAAGAAGTCAACCGGACGGTCTAAATGGTGAATGGTATTGATACAGAGGACAAGATCAAGAGAGTGATCTTCGACAGGAAGGGAGTAGGCCGAACCCACCTCAAATTCAATTTTTTCATCCAATCCCTCATCTCTCGCATTTCTTCTGGCAAGGTCAATCATCACCGGAGAAAGATCAATCCCTTTAAATCGAATCTCCGGAATGGCCCTCGATATAAAGATGGGGAAAATTCCAGGTCCTGTTCCGACATCAATGGCCCTTCCCCTCTCAATCCCCTTAGCCAAAACCCGTTTGAGAACCCTCCGGCAAGGGATCCTCATATATCGTTTGGCCATGAGGTTGTAATATTCTGCTAACTCCCGATCTTCAATGATACCGGACTCTGAAATTCGTTTTCTCATCCGGGTTCCTTCTTTCCCCCTCTCCCTCTCCCCAAGGGGAGAGGGTGGGGTGAGGGGGCCTTTAGCTAAAACAAGCGTACCCTCAGCCACTATTTCTTTTCCCACTCTTGCCAGAACTTTCACTTTGGCGAGATGAGAGAAGATATGTAAAACTTCTGCCTCGATGATGATTTGATCGCCCGGGATCACTCTCCCTTTCCATCGAAATTCTTCGACTCTTGCCAAAACCGGAATCCCTTCCTCTTCCTTTTCAAACGATGACTGAAAGGCCAGCCCTCCGGTCTGTGCCATCGCTTCGAGAATCAAGACTCCCGGCATGACGGGAGCATTTTGGAAATGGCCTAAGAAATGCGGTTCATCAATGCTCACATTTTTAAGAGCAACCGCCCTCTTCCCTTTTTCGATCTCAATGATCCGATCGATCATCCGAAAAGGAAAAGAATGAGGCAGGTTTTTTAAGATTTCGTCTTTGTCCATATGTTCAATTATAAAAGCTAATGGCGAATAGCTGATAGCTCATTATTAACATGGAGTAATATTTATTATCTATCCATCATCGCTTTCAGAAAAGGGCAATGATCTTAAAGATTCCTTTGGCAATCCCCATGATGATGAAAATGCCTATGAAGGAGCCGGTCATCAGGAGAAGGGTTCCTTCTGTCCTTCCTTTTTTAAGGAAAAAACTGACGATGCTCGCTGAAAGGATTCCAAAACCCCGGATGGGAAGTGCAGAAAGGAGAATCAACCCCACATCCCCCAGGGACATCACCTTCTTTAAAAAAGGTCTTTCATCCAAGTGGGTCAAGAAATGGTCGGTTTTTTTCTTTAACCATCGTATGGGGAAGAAACTCCTGCTCGAATGCTCCAAGACGACACCATAGACAGGAATTTGAACATAGTCATAAACCAAGGCCAGGGGGAAGTAGAGAAAGACCGGCATCTGGTTAAAAATAGCAAAGAGGACAGAGAAGGATCGCCCCAGAGAAAAGTGGATAAGAGTGAAAACGAGAATGAATTCCCAATGACTGGTTATCCACTCCATTCAACACCTACCAGGATAGATGAAAAGCAACTTTCTGGTGAAATCCCCAGGTGAAGGATCGTTCCAATCTCCCGATCTAATTTCCGATTGACGACATAATGGAGATCACAGTTTGGATCCGGATTCAGATAATTGATAGTCGGCGGAATGAAGCCACTTTCCAAGGAGAGCACATTCGCTACCATTCTCATTCCACCGGATGCGATGGCCTCTCCCACCATTGATTTGATGGAACTAACAGGAATTTGAAGATATTGGGTAGGAAAGGTCTTTTTAATCCCTTCTGCTTCCAGGGTATCCAATGCTTTGGATGAATTCCCAGCCCCGCTGAGATAATCGATTGAAATACTTTCTCTCCCCTCGAGTGTCATATCAACAGTACGTTTTAAATCTTCTGACCCATCACCTTTAGATGATCTCCCTACCAAACTGTAGCCTAAAATATAACCGTAAATCTTCACCCCTCTGGATCGGGCATGTTCCTCATTTTCAATGACCAATAACCCCGCACCCTCTCCCAATACCAGTCCATTCCTCATTCTATCATAGGGACAGGACCTTTCCCCATAGCCCTGATCTTTGGCCAAAAATTGGAGTTCCGAAAACCCCCGAAACAGAAACTCGCTCAGTTCATCCACTCCCCCTGTGAGGATCAGATCTGCCTTTCCTTTCCGAAGTTGATCGCAGGCAAAAAGAATGGCTGCTTCCGCTGTGCAGAAGGATTGAACCATTGTGGAATTGACCCCCTGAAATCCAAGTTCAATGGAGACATAGCTGGAAGGGGCATTGGGAACCGTATTGGGAAAAAGCATGGGGTTTAAGTCAAGAAACCCTTTCAGAACCTGACCCCGATGGAATTCCTCTGAACTTGAGAGGCCGCAGAAACCAGAGCCAAGGACCACTCCCACCCTTGGGCTATTCTCCTGAGTCACCGAGAAACTTGCATCGGCTAAAGCCAATTTCGAGGCGGCAATGGCAAACTGGCTTGCTCGATCAAGGCGCCGGATCTTCCCTGCGGGTATAAAATCCTTAGGATGGAAGGATCGTACGATACCTCCCTTTTTCGAGCGGGAGAAATGGGTATCAAATTCTTTGATCTCCTCGATGCCCGATTTTCCATTCTTTAGGGAAGAAAGGAATTCCTCCTTCCCGATTCCAATCGGAGAGACGACTCCAACTCCAGTGATGCAAATACGGTCCGCCATGGTTATTGCAAAGGTATGAAGGTCATTCGTTTGTGGGTTAGGAAGCCGGTTTAGTCTGTGGTCTTAGGGTTAGGGTGAAGATATTAAGCCCAAGGACCTAACCCTCGACCTAAACTGGCATCTCAACCTTAACCTATACCTGAAAAAGGTGGGCTGAAGTTCGCCCAACCGATTATTCATAGACCTTCTCTTCCTCTCCCTCGAGGTCCATCGCATCTTTTTCTACATCCCTCGCCTCACTCCCTCTTTTCAACACCTCTCTGTAAAATTCATGCTGAATGAGAAGATTCATAATCTCATTCGTCCCGGTCCAGATCATCTGTAATCTAGCATCGCGGAAGAAACGCTCGATCGGGTAAACATTCGTATATCCGATCCCGCCCATCACCTGCATGGAATGGTTGACAACCTCCCAGAGCATCTCCGTCGAAGTCTTTTTGGCCTCGGAGACCATCCGTCTCGAATCGAAGCCTTCGTCCACATGCCTTGCCGTCACATAGACGAGACTCCGGGCGGCATCGAGTTTAGCAATCGAATCGGCCACCTTAAAACTGACCGCTTCAAATCTTCTGATCGTCTCTCCGAAAGCCTTTCTCCGATCACTATAGCGCATAGCAATCTCCAGACAGCACCGGGCCATGCCGAGTGCTCCGGCCGCAGTGGTCAATCGTTCAGGAATCATCATCTGGTTGAAGACCAGGAAACCTCCATTTAACGGACCCACAAGATTTTTTGCCGGTACCCTGGTATCGCGAAAATAGAGACGGCCTGTCCCTCCTCCGCGTGAACCCAAGAGTCCGTAGACATGCTTGACTTCCACCCCCATATCCCTTTCGACGATAAAGCAGGAAATGGACTGGTGGGAGACCGCTTCAGGTGCTGTCTTTGCATAGACCAGAAAATAGTCCGCCCCCTCTGCCCCCACCACAAAACGCTTCTGCCCATTGAGGATATAATGGTTTCCATCCTTTTTGGCGATGGTGGTCGCACCGAAAAAGTCCGATCCTCCCCGGGGTTCGGTGAGGGCCTCTGCACAGCAGAGCTTTCCTTCAAGGGTAGGTTTTAAATATTTTGCCTTCTGCTCTGGAGTGCCAAAATGATGGATTGCCTCGCCGCAGATACTGACGAGGGAAAAGAGACAGGTCATTCCTGACCCGAGAACGCCAATTTCCTCGATGGCTGCCACCTCCCCTGTCCACTTCATCCCTCTGCCTCCCCATTCTTTTGAGAAGCGGAGTCCCAGCAGATTCTGTGCCGCGAGACTTTCTATATACTCTTTTGGATACTTCACCTGATCAGCATCCATGGCTCGAATCAGTGAGCTGGGCACCTTTTCCCTGACAAACCCTCTGACCTCCTCCTGTAACCTCTTCTCTTCCTCTGTTAAAAGAAAATCATACATGGTTTTCCCTCCCCCCTGAAAGTGATATTGAGAGCTCTGAAGTAGTAACTTTACGCTCTCATGAGAGATTCCTGGATTTTTAGAAATCTCATGATGCATTCTTTACTTAAAAATCATAAAGAATCAAGATAATTCTTTTCTAAAACTCATTGCTCAAACCCCTTGTGAGATTTCTGAAAAAGTCGAGAAATCTCTGATTGCACTGATTAGGAACCGATTACACAGATACGGAATGGATTGAAAAAACAGGAAAATCTGTGTAATCCTCTTTTGAAATCTGTGTAATCAAGAGAGCGTACAGTAGTTTTCAAAGCTCTCCTTGTGTTTTTAAGAGGGATTGATTAATATTGGTTTTCGGAGGAGAAGAGATTATGTTGAGAATATTGAGAGAACATGCATCTTCATGGTTACTCAAGTTTATACTGTTGGCCGTTGCGGTGACGTTCATATTATGGGGAGGGTCTTCCCTCATCAAGGAGAAAAAAGTAAATTATGCAGCGATGGTGAATGGAGTCACTATTGAATGGAATCAATATAATGATGCTTTTCAAAATGTAATAAAACAGTATCGTGAGGCATTAGGCCCATCCTTTTCGGAGAAGATGATCGAAGAACTCCGTCTGAAAGACCAGGTCTTGGACAACCTCATCGCCAAGATTCTCATCCTGGAAGAGGTAAAAAGATTGGGAATCTCCATACCTGACGAAGAACTGAGAGAGGCGATTGAATCTGTCCCAGCTTTTCAGGTAAATGGCCAGTTTGATAAAAGAAACTATGAGAGATATCTTCGTCTGAACAGGGTGACCCCCGAAGAGTTTGAGCAGAGCCAGCGGGAAGCGCTTCTGCTTTCGAAGGCAGTGACTCTGATTAAAATAAATTCTGGAAAGGTTTCTGATGAAGAAATATTAGAGACCTATCTCTTTGAGAATGAACGAATCAACCTCACCTTCCTGAAGATCGTTCCTGATTCATTCAAAAGTCAGGTCAATGCCAATGAGATCGAGATAAAAGACTACTACCAGAAACACCAAGAGGAATTCAGAATTCCCACTTTCGCCCAGATTCAATATCTCCTCTTCCGTCCTTCTGATTTCGAAAATAAAATCCAGGTCTCCCCGGAAGAAATCAAACGATATTACGAAGCCCGAAAAGACACTTTTAAGATACCCAAACAGGTAAGGGTGAGGGATATCCTGATCAAAGCAGGACCGCAAGACACAGCTGATCAATTGGAGGTGAAAAAGAAGAAAGCTGAAGAAATCTTGGAGAAAGCCAAAAAAACAAAAGATTTTGGTTCCTTAGCCAAACAGGTTTCTGAAGCGGAGTATGCCTCTAAGGGGGGAGACATGGGATGGATTCAAAGGGGGAGTTTAGGTGAACAAATTGAATCCATTCTCTTTTCAATGAAAGCGGGTGACCTGAGTGGGGTGTTAACAGCAAGAGATGGATTTCATATTTTTAAAATAGAGGAGGTTAAGGAGGAGAAACAAAAACCGTTTGAGGAAGTGAAAGACCAGATCCTTCAGGCCTTAAAAAAAGAGAAGGCAAAAGCAGAAGCCTCACGAAAAGCGGAGGACGCTTTCTACTCCCTCTTCCGGAGCCGCGATTTAGAGGGATATTCAAGAGAAAAGGATATTCCGATTAAGACCACCGGCCTTTTTAAGGAAGGCGATGACATCCCAGATATTGGCAAGAATCCTCTCTTCTATTCCAGTGCCTTTTCTCTGAAGTTGGGAGAGATCTCTCCTGTGGTGAATATCCCGCCCAATTTCTATATCTTGAAGTTAGTGAACAAGAAAGACTCCCAGATCCCACCTCAGGATGAGGTAAAAGAGGAGGTGACTCGAAAGGTCATTACAACGAAGGCAGAGGAGAAAGCTCGTCAGTTAGCCGAAGACCTTCTCAATCAGATCCGAACGGGTAAAAATATCAGAGAGGTTGCACGAGAGAAAGGGTATCCCCTTGAAGAGACCGGTTTTTTCACTCGCACGGCAGGAGTGATTTCCAAAATTGGTCCGGCTAGGGATTTTATGGGAATGCTCGCCTCGCTGACAGAAAAAAATCCTGTTTCCAAAGAAGTCCTTAAGACAAAGGATGGATATTTTGTGGTGAGGTTATCCGGACAAGAGCCCCCCGATCAAAATAAATTCCAATCGGTGAAGAAAAATCTTGAAAAAAGGTTGATCTATCAAAAGCAGGAAGAGGCATTTCAGAATTGGCTCGAACAATTGCGATCCAAAGCCAAAATCGATATCAATAAAGATCTAACGAAGAGTTGATCCCTTTTTTTGATCGTTCAGTTGAAAAGGGATTAATGTTTTTTGCGGGTGGGAAGAGAGAGTTGTCTTCCAGCCTCCGAATAAGGGATTCCGAAATGTTGGTAGGCCAATTCGGTGGCTTTTCTCCCATTCTGCATTCTTGCGACAAAGCCGATCTTCAGGAGAAAGGGTTCAATCATATCGACCAGCGTATCCGATTCTTCCTGCAAGGTCGCTGCAATCGCCTCCAGACCCACCGGCCCTCCTCTGTAATACCGGATGATGGTCTCGAGAAATCTTCGGTCAAGACTTGTCAAACCGATTTCATCCACTCCTTCCAAACGCAGTCCTTCGTCAGCGATGGCTTTGTCTATCTTCCCTTGCCCACGGATCTCAGCAAAATCTCTGACCCTTTTGAGAAGCCGGTTCGAAATTCTTGGTGTGCCTCTCGACCGCTTGGCGATTTCCTCTGTTCCCCCTTCATCAATGGGAACTCTTAAGAGAGCGGCAGAACGCCTGACCACCTGGCAGAGTTCTTCCACAGAATAGAAATCGAGGTTCCTCAATATCCCAAATCTCTCCCGAAGAGGTGCGGAAAGGAGCCCGGCCCGTGTGGTGGCACCCACAAAGGTGAACCGTTCCAACCGATACCGATGGCTTCTCGCATGAGCCCCTTTATCAAAAATGAAATCAATACAAAAATCTTCCATGGCTGGGTAGAGGAATTCTTCCACCACCTTGGGAAGTCTGTGCACCTCATCGATAAACAGGACGTCCCCTCTTTCCAGATGGGTGAGGATGCTGATCAGGTCGCCTCCTTTTTCGATAGCAGGCCCGGAGGAGGTGACAATACGAACCCCCAATTCTGTGGCGATGATATGGGCGAGAGTGGTTTTTCCCAATCCTGGTGGGGAATGAAAAAGAATATGGTCAAGAGGCTCCCCACGTTTTTTGGCTGCCTGGATGGCAATCTCCAGAGTTTCCACTACCTGTTTTTGACCGATATATTCAGAAAGGTTACGCGGCCTCAGATCAAGGTAGTCTTCAACTTCTGGTTGGATCTCCTCAACCCTCTCTTCTGGATCAGGCTTTTTCCCCTCTTCGGATTTCTTCATCTTCTTCTCCCTTTATTTTGGAAATAAAGGCCAAAGGTAAATAGGTTAGGGCAAAGAAGCCAGTTTAGTCAATGGGTGATGCCATTAGTCTTAAATCTTTAGCCTTAACCCCTTAGCCCTAAACCAAACCGGCTTCCTAACCTTAACCCAAAGACCCTTTTCAACGCTTAAGAGGGTATAATCTCCTTTTGTCCTCGGTACACTTCTTCAAACAATTCTTCCGGTGTGGAGATGCCTGGGTTTCGGAGCATCGCCTCTTTAACCAGTCTCTGTGCTTCGCTTAACCTGTGGCCAAGGTCCTTTACCAAAACTTCTTCCACCTGTTTTTTAAAGTCCACGACCTCCACATCCACAGGGACCTGATCTTCCCTCATCAATGCAAATTTGCCAACTTTTCCCTGAAGGGTTGCAACGATCTTATCGGCCGTCCTTTTCCCGATTCCCTTCAGGCTTTCGAGGGTTTTCGAATCCCTTTCCTCTATCGCCTTGGCAATCTTTGGGATGGGCATCATCAAGGCCTTCACCGCAGTGGGTGGACCGATGTCTTCCACAGTAATGAATTTCTCAAAGAATTCCTTCTCCGGTTCGAAGTTGAACCCGATAAGGAGGGGCTTGGGTTGCCGTTCGGTCTGATGGTAATAAATATAAAGTCTGACCATTTCTCCATCCTCACCTGCTCTCTTTGGACTGAACGTCTGTCGAACAATAGCAGGGAGAAGGATCTCATACCCTACCCCATTCGCTAAAACGACTATCCGATCTTCTTCTTTCTTGAGCAATCTTCCTTCGATGTATCTGATCATCAATTTCCTCACAAATGCAGAGCGCAAAGCGCATAGCGCACAGCGAATTTATTTATTGAAACCCTACCAATGAAAATTTTCATTTCGAGAAAGACCGGTTAAGGCCAGGGCCAGGGCATCGCCTGCATGGCTCGAGCTCAGGGGATTCTCGATCCTGAGTATTTGCCGAATCGCCTTCTTCATCTGCTCCTTATCGGCCCGACCGCTTCCGGTCAACGCACTCTTCACCTCTGTCGGTCTCACTTCGACCACAGGAATGTCCATCTCCTGAGCCGCGAGGTAGATCACCCCTCTCACCTCTCCCAACTGGATCGCCGCCTTAGGAAATTGTTTCAAAACAAAGACCTCTTCTAAAACGAGGAGATTGGGTTTCCACTTGTCGAGAAGTCTTTTCAGTTCATCATAGATGGTTTTCAAACGGAGGGGAATGGGACAATTTGCTTCGGTTCGAATGGCCCCCCAATCACAGGCTTTCCCTCCCCGGGGAAGAGTCTCTACTACTCCAAAGCCCGTCATGGCCAAACCTGGATCGATTCCAATCGCCTTCACCAAAAGAATTTCTCCAGATGTGAAAAAGCCACCCAATCACTTTCCTTTAGAAGGGGTGGCTGATCAACTTAACTGAAACAGGAATGTTTATGCACTGAGCCGTTCCATCTCCTCATCGGCAATATCGAAATTGCCGTAAACCTTCTGAACATCCTCAGAATCTTCAAGCCCCTCCATTAACTTCAGCATCTGTTCCGCCTCTTTTCCGCTCAATCGAATAGTGCTTTGGGGAACCATGGTCACCTCAGCGTAGTTAAATTTGAAGCCCGCCTCCTCAAGGGCCTTTTTCACTTCTTCAAAATTTACAGAATTGGTCGTCACATCAAATTCCTTGCCCGAATCCTTCACATCAAGGGCCCCGGCATCTAACGTTACCTCGATCAGACGATCTTCGTCAACCCCGCTCTTTTCGACGACGATCAACCCTTTCTTTTCAAACATCCAAGAAACGCAACCGTTCTCACCAAGACTCCCATTGTGTTTGGAGAAGATATGTCTCACATCAGCCACCGTACGGTTTTTATTATCCGTCAGCACTTCCATCATCATAGCCACGCCGCCCGGTCCATACCCCTCATAAATCAGCTCTTCATAGTTGACCCCTTCCAGCTCTCCGGTCCCCTTCTTGATCGCCCTTTCAATATTGTCCTTCGGCATGTTCTCTGCTTTAGCCGCAAGGACAGCAGTCCGAAGCCTCGGATTGGCATTGATATCCCCTCCCCCAAAACGGGCGGCGACCATAATCTCTTTGATGATCTTGGTAAAGAGCTTTCCTCGCTTGGCATCCGCTGCGCCTTTTTTTCTTTTAATCGTACTCCACTTTGAATGTCCAGACATTGCTCTTTCTCGTTGGTGGAAAGTGAAAGTTGGCAGGTAGAAATTTCAGGACCACCTTCTACTCTCTACATTCCACTTTCTAAAATATGGTGGGCGCTACGAGGATTTGAACCTCTGACTTCCTGCGTGTGAAGCAGGCGTTCTCCCCCTGAACTAAGCGCCCCTGTAAACCTTATTTTATAAAACCCTACTAAAAAGTCAACCCTGTTGTATAAAATTCAGTGATTGAAATTTTCAAGCCTTATCATTAAATAGGCACAGCCTAATATCCATTCGATTCATATCTCTATCCAACAGGGTCAACCCTGTAATAGTAAGACCACTAAAAAACTGGAAAGGCTGGTCTGAGCGCGAATTAAGATTTTTTCGGTAACCATTCTTAGCGAAGCGAAACGTCTGCAAATTAAATGTCTGAGCCCGTAGGGCGAGTTTTTAATTTGCAGTGCAGCTTTAGAATGGTCGAAAAAAGATTTTGAGCGACGAAGAACGGCCTTTCCATAAATCCCTATTTACCCAAATATCTCTCAAGCAATATCCAGTGTAGCGTATTCAACAGCCGTTTGGCTCCTGTTTCCATTTGTAAAGCCCGAATACCGCAGATGATGCACAGGCAAAGAGAATCTGACTTCTCCGTCTTTTTTACATTTTTCATCGTTGAATTCGTTAATAACTTTGGCCTCAGATGAATGACAAATTGATACAGGTCAGAAAAAACAGGAAAAAGAGGGCTTTCCTCCACCTTCCCGGAAGGAGAAGCGAGTCCTTTCCTGACCCCTACCTCCAAGGCACCGGACCATGCGGCGAGCCTTTCTTCTTCGACTTCTTTCCGCAATACATCTAAAATGTCCGTTTGTTCGATATTCCATTCCATGATCTCATCGATGAGCTCATCGTAGGTTCGGGTTTCCTTATCCGTGGGAGGCTCAGGGTTTCCTCTCATACCCGGCCCACCTCCTTTTAAAAAATCAAAGACTCCCAAAATGTCTCTCCTTAATCTCCCCCCTTAAAAATTATGAAAAATTCCTTCGAATAGAGAGGGTGGGCAAGGATATTGAAAATTTTACAGCGTTACCTTATAGCGTTAGCTGCCCACAATGATAAACATTAATTATATTCATTATCTATAAAAGCCTTGTAACCTTTGCCTTCTAAAAGACCGCAATTGTAAAATCTTGAAGATATTTTGCCACCCTCTCATCCCAACTTTTTCACGCTTCATTCTACCCGAGCGAAAGGGGTGTCAATTATTATTCTTTATTCCCATCGCCAACTCTACCTCGCATAGTAATGCTTTAAACACGGGAAATCCAGAGACGGGATCCCGATTCTCAGGATCGGTTAATTCATTGACATTGGCTTCTCGCCATGTTTGGGGTTGAAGGGGACCTCCTCCCCCCATATTAGCCTCGATGACACCCTTCGTGATCCGCTTTGTGACTTTTGCATAGAAAGGAACTCTTCCTCTTTTTGTCTTCACCCAGACCTTATCCTCATTCCGAATCCCCCTTCGCTCTGCATCCTCAGGATGAATGAGGATATTCGGTTTGTCCTGAAGTTTGAGAAGGCCTGGGATATTAAGGTGCTGACTTCTGAAGGCAGATTGGATTCGAGTTCCAGTGGTCAGGACGAGGGGAAACTCCCTCAATAATTCGGGTGAACCCAAGGGACCTTCAGAGGGTTCTTGATAAATAGGAAGAGGATCGTGCCCATATTTTTTTAGTAAATTGGAAGTGATCTCAAATTTTCCAGAGGGAGTTTCAAATCCAGGATGTTTATCTTTACGGAGAAGTCCTGTCTTATACTTTTCGTACACCATGGGGGGCGATGAAAAAGGAATTCCTTCTGGCCTTGATTTTAATTGTTTGAGAAAATCAGGAGTTCCCTTAAATACGAACTCTAACATCTCCTCTTCGGATTGGGGGTAATGATCCCCATAACCCAGAATCTTGGCCAATTCTGCCAAAATAAGATAATCATTTCTGGCTTCTCCTACAGGAGGGACAACCCTTTCCCGAAACGAGAGGTGACCTGGGTAACGCTTGTAGGAAGTGATCTCAAACATCGTCGTGGCTGGGAAAACGATATCAGCATATAAAGCTTCGTTGGTTGAAAAACGGTCAATGACCAAGAGACAATCAAGGGCTTCAAATGATCGCCTCCACAGTCCCGGGTTAGGAAATGCGGTGATGATAGAACCTCCAAGAACAATCAATCCTTTTACAGGATAGGGATCCCCCTTAAGAATTGCCCTCGGTACCTCCATAAAATGGCCACTTCGGTTCAGGTCACAATAAAAGGGATGGCGATCCAAACCGATCGCTGGTTTTCCTTGAGGGGGCTCTATTCGATTTCTCCGAACGGGAAAAGCCTGAGGCATTCGAAAAACCAATCCTCCTGGTCGATCCAAGTTCCCAGCCAGAGCCCAAAAAATAAGGATGGCCCGAATATTTTGAACGCCACTATTCGTGTATTCCAGACCCGTATGGAGAAGTAAGGAGGTCTTCGGCTTGGCCAAATCCTCAGCCAATGTCCTAATCTTTTCTGCTTTGACCCAGGTAATCTTCTCCACTTCTTCTGGAGGGAATCCTTTGACATATTCTTTAAATTCTTCAAGGCCATGTGTCCAATCATCGGCAAAGGCAGTATCGTAAAGGCCTTCCTCCATGATCACATGGGCCATTCCCAATGCCAAGGCCCCATCCGTCCCAGGTCTGAGGCTGATCCATTCATCAGCCTTCTCTGCCGTATAAGTTTTCAGAGGATCGATCACCACCACCTTCGTCCCCCGAGCCTTGGCCTCTAAGATTTTCTTCAAGTTGATGGGAGGAGAATCGGTTGCAGGGTTTGAACCCCAGACAACGATCCGATCGCTCTTCTCAAAATCTGGAAAGAGGTGATCATAGGAAATCCCAAACGTAGACACAGGAGCCAATACTCGGTGGGAATTGTTGCAGAGGGAACTGCAACTGAAGGTGTTTGGAGAACCCAATGGAAAGAGGAAGTTCAAACAGATATGGTCGTGTCCCCCTACGGTAAAAATATCCCGTAGCGACTCTTCAAAACCTCCCCTCCCTGAATAGATCGCCATGGCCTCAGGTCCATATTTTTCAACCACCTTCTTAACGAGGCCAGCCGAAAGTTCAAACGCCTCCTCCCAGGAAACCCTCTCTAATTTCCCTTCCCCTCGATTTCCAATTCGTTTCATCGGGAATTGCAATCGATCAGGGGAATAGATCACTTCTTCGGCATGCATCCCTCGTGTGCAGACAATTCCTAACGGATGGCCTTCCATCGGCTTTATCCGATGGAGTTGCTCTCCCCTCATGTTGATTTCAATTCCGCAACCCGAAGGACAGATTCCGCATAACCCTTTCTTTGTTGTCTTCCCTGTCATCTTCTACCTCAGTTGGATAAATTTTAAATTTTATAACAGGTTATCTCTCAAAAGGCTATAGAGAGGTCTGAAGAAATCTAAATATACGCAGACCTCTCTGATTAAAAGATCAAACAACGATTACACCGATTAGGTTACCCTCAGAAAAATCTCTGAAATCATTTTTTCAAATCTGTGTAATCAGAGATTTCTGGTCTTCTACGGAAATCTCACAAAAAAGGGTTGACAACATATACCTTAATAATATAATAAATACTCGCTATCATTCGGGTAAACCTTCATGGATATAAAACGAAATTATTACGAAGACATTGAACTTTTTAAAAGTAACACCATCCTCGTCTGGTCTATCCTCTTTCTCATCTTTTTAGGAATCCTCCCTTTGCTCATTCAGAAATATCACCTTTTGGGGATGTCCCTCTATACCGTTAATCTCATCACCATCCATGCCATTGTGGCCATCGGCCTGAATATCCTTGTTGGATATACGGGTCAGATATCGATGGGGCATGCAGGGTTCTTTGCTCTTGGAGCCTTCACGACCGTTATCCTCATCTTGAGATGGAGTTTTCCTTTCTGGATTGCTCTTCCCATTGGAGGGTTCGTCTCATCCGCCTTTGGATTTATTCTGGGACTTCCAGCCCTTCGTTTGAAGGGCCCCTATCTGGCTATCGCCACTCTTGGTTTTGGAATGACGATCACCACGATTATCAAGCATATGGAATTTTTTGGGGGGAGGATGGGACTTCAAGCCCCAAAACTCTATCTTTTTGGAACTCCGATGAAGGATATCCATTATTATTACGTGATCATGATCATTGCCGTTCTGATGACAATCGGTGCAGTGAAGTTGATCAAGACAAGGGTGGGACGGGCCTTCATCGCAATTCGGGATAGCGATATCGCTGCAGAGGCGATGGGAGTCAACCTCACCTATTACAAGACCCTGGCTTTTGCGGTGAGTGCCTTTTATACAGGAGTTGCAGGGGGACTCTACGCCTTCATTCTTGGATTTATCAATCCCGAGAGCTTTCATCTCATCATGTCGATCACCTTCCTGGCCATGGTCGTCGTTGGAGGTCTGGGATCCGTCATGGGCTCCATCGCTGGAGCTGCTCTGATGACCTTCCTCGACATTAAACTTCAGGTCATTCAAGACATCCCAGCCATCGGACCCGCATTGGTCACCTTTTCACAGAAATATATGAGCGTGGCTGGGATTTCTAATGTCGCTGTCATTGTTTATGGATTGATCATGATTTTGATCGTTCTCTTTGAACCTTTGGGGATATTCGGATTCTGGATTCGAAACAAACGTTACTGGAAGACATGGCCTTTTTAAAATCAAAGTTATGAGTTCGGAGTTTAGAGTTCGGAGCAAAAAAATAAACGGCAAATCATAAATCGAAAATAAAATCATTTCTCCGAACTCCGAACTAAATTACTCCGAACTTTTTTAGGAGAAAAAATGTTTGGTCAGTTGATTGTGAGTGGTTTGGCAGTGGGAGCCTGTTATGCCCTGCTGGCTATTTCCATGGTCATCATCTATAAAACCTCTGAGGTTCTTAACTTCGCCCAGGGAGAAATGGCCATGGTCAGTACGTATGTGGCCTTCACGATTCTGGATAGCTACCATGTTCCTTTCCCATGGGCGGCTGCCCTCACCTTTTTATTTGCTATCCTTTTAGGCATCTTCTTTGAAATTGTCTTCTTGAGACAAGCCAAAGACCCAACGGTAATAGGACTCATCATCATTACCCTCGGTTTCGAAATGGTTCTGATGGGATTTGCCGGATGGAAATGGGGGCCGGATCAAAGGTCATTCCCCTTTCCAGTCTCAAACATAGAGGCTTACAATTTTCATGGTCTCATCATCAGCAAGATCAACTTCTGGACCATTCTGATCACCCTCGTTCTGATGTTCATTCTTTTCCTGTTTTTCCGCTACACCAAATTGGGAATTGCCATGAGGGCGACTCAACAGAATCAATTGGCCGCTCGAGTCATGGGCATCCGCACCAAATGGATCCTTTCCTTCACCTGGGCCATCAGTTCTATTGTTGGGGCAGTGGCCGGTATGCTCATTGCCGCCCTTGGCGTACTCGATCCTCCCATGATGATGGACCCTCTTCTGAAAGGGATTTGCCTCTGGAGTCTTAGGAGGGATGACCAGCCTGCCTGGTACAGCGGTTGGGGGCGCAATGTTAGGGATCATTGAAAATCTCTTTGGTGGATATGTTTCTTTAGCCTTTAAATCTGTCGTGGCTTTCGCCATCATCGTATTGATGCTATGCATCAAGCCGAGTGGACTCTTGGCAAAACATTATGTGAAAAAAGTTTAAGAGAATTCTCACCTCAGAGGCCATCTCCATCTGAGACGATGGATGAGTGGTGAGGGTATAGAATTTCAGTCAGAAAAATCTTAGAAAGGAGGAAGAAAAATGTTGAAGAAAAATTTCATTTTCATTGGACTGCTGATGGTAACGGTTTTTTTAATCGCAGCTCCAGCCTCAGCTCAAAAGGTTCGCGGCGTCACAGACACCGAGATCCTCATTGGACAGTGGGGACCACAGACAGGACCAGCTGCTCCCTGGGGCGCTGTGGCCAGGGGAACAGATCTATTGGTCAAGATCATCAACGAAGAAGGCGGAATCCACGGAAGAAAGATTCAAATATTTTCTTCGCGACGACTCTTATCAGCCAGCCAAAACAAAAGCCATTGCCAAGGAGTTTGTAGAACAGATCGGCGTATTTGCCGTAGTAGGAGGTGTAGGGGTTGCGACTGGGGATGACGGCGCGGGACTATCTCATGGAAAACAAGGTCCTCTGGTGCGAGCCCGGTCACCGGAGTTTATGAATGGATTACCCCTATTCAAAAATACCTCTTCGCCATCTATCCTCTCTATGATGATGAAGCCTATAACCTGACTGGATATCTCTATGAAAAATTGGGGTTTAAGAAGATTGCCATGTTCTATCAGAACGACGACTATGGAAAACAGGGAGTCCAGGGTGTGGAACGGTACCTTTTAAGAAAAAAGATCAGTCTCGTCGCTAAGATCTCAGCCGAAGTGACAGACAGGGATTTGAGCACCCATGCTCTAAAGCTTAAAAATTCTGGAGCAGAGGCCGTGATCATGTGGGCAATGCCCACCCACGGTGCATTGATTTTGGCTGAAACAGCTAAAATCGGTTTTAAACCTCAATGGGCAACCAGCAATACCCTCTCTGATTCGGCCCTCATGATGCAGATCACAAAGGGTCTATGGGCTGGGATGATCAATTCTTTCTTTGGCGAATTGCCAGATTCCAATCATCCCTCTGATGGTAAAGTATAGAGAATGGCATAAGAAATTAGCGCCTCAGGAGAGATGGGGTGTCTTTTATTATGCAGGGATCGCCTTTGCTGAACCCTTTGTTGAAGGAGTAAGGAGAGCGGGAAAGAATTTAACAGACAGAGACTTGGATTAAGGCCATGGAAACCTTGAAGGATTTTCAAGGAATCGGCGGACCCATTACCTATACCAACCCCATGGATAGGCAGGGAGGCAAACACGTATTCTACGGCAAAGTCAAGCCGGATGGGAATATTGAGAAGCTCACAGACTGGATCAGGATCACAAAATAATAATCAGTGTAAATTGCAAAATTAGCAGTGATCAATGATCAATTAAATAGGTGATTGGTGTTGGTGGATCAAAAAATAGTCACCAACACCGAACACCAACACGTGTGTGTTCAATGGTAATTTCGCACTGCTTGTTTTGTACTGCTAATTTTACATTGCTAATTTTAAAATGCTAATTGATCATTCTTAATTATGGATCCTATTCTCAAAACAGAAAACCTGACGATCTCTTTTGGTGGCATCAAAGCACTGAACAATGTAAGCTTTGAAGTGGAGAAGGGAGCCATCTATTCCATCATTGGACCCAATGGAGCTGGAAAGACTACCATCTTCAATTGCATCAGTGGAATTTATCAGCCGAATTCCGGAAAAATCTTTTTCAAAGGAGAGGACATCACCCATTTAAAACCTTACCAGGTTGCCAAAAAAGGGATTGCCCGGACATTTCAAAACATCGAACTTTTCTCTCACATGAGCACTATGGATAACCTCATGTTGGGTCGTCACCTCCACATGAAGACAGGGGTCTGGAGAGGTGCTACTTTTATTTACAAGGGTTCAAAGGCAGCCAGAGAGGAGATTGAACATAGAGGGAAAGTCGAAGAAGTCATCGACTTTCTTGAGCTGCAGGCCGCAAGAAATCAGTTTGTGATAAACCTTCCCTATGGTACTCGAAAACTGGTAGAGCTCGGTCGTGCCTTAGCCCTGGAGCCAGAAGTCATCCTTCTTGATGAACCCTCGGCTGGAATGAATATGGAGGAAAAAGGAGACTTGATGTTCTCGATTCAGGATATCCGGGACGACCTCGGCATCACTGTTCTCCTTGTCGAACATGACATGAACTTGATCATGGATATTTCTGACCGAATCCTGGCCTTGAATTATCGGGGAGAGAATCGCAGAAGGATTACCAGAAGAGATTCAAAAGCATCCGGAGGTTCTCAAGGCTTACTTGGGTGAGGAGGAAAAGGTTGCTTAAGGTCAAAAACATCGAAACCCTCTACGGATTGATCATGGCCATCAGAGGAGTCTCCTTAGAAGTTCAGGAAGGGCAGATCGCTGCCATCCTGGGAGCCAATGGTGCGGGGAAGACCACGATCCTGAAAACCATTATGGGACTCTTGGAGGATCAACCGGATAAAGGAACCATTGAATTTCTCGAGAAAAGGATTGATGGAAAGGACGCAGAAGAAATCGTTCACCTTGGAATTTCCTATGTGCCGGAGGGAAGGGAAGTCTTTCCAGAACTAAGCGTCGATGAAAACTTGAAGATGGGAGCCTATATCCGGAAAGATAAAAAAGGGGTGAAGGAAGATTACGATCGGGTGATCACCCACTTCCCCATTCTCAGCCAGAGGAAAAATCAGTGGGCGGGCACCTTAAGCGGAGGAGAGCAGCAAATGCTTGCCATTGGCAGGGCACTGATGACCCGACCCAAACTGCTGATGATGGATGAGCCTTCGCTGGGGCTCTCTCCCATCCTTGTTCAGGAAATCTTTAGAATCATCAAAACGATCAATTCGGAAGGGACGACCATCCTTCTCGTTGAACAAAATGCGAAGATGGCATTGAAGATCTCGAGTTACGCCTTTGTGCTCGAGAACGGAAGGATTGTCGCCGCCAATACTCCCAATATCCTTCTGGAAGACGAAGATGTGAAGGAATTCTACCTGGGTATTCGATCAGAGGAATCGATGAAAGGATATCAGAGGTGGAAAAAGAAGAAACGATGGCGCTAAAAAGTGCCTAAAGTTACAAGTGAGCTAAAATTGAAGTGAACTAAAGTTAGAAGCCTAAAGTGACTAAATTGGAAATCAATCGAATATTTTGTTGTGTCTTTTTAGGTTTTATAACTTTAGACACTTTAGATCACTTTAGTCACTTTTAACTTATCTTTATTTATTCTGCTCCTGAACGATACATCTTCTCAATAATATCTTTATAGGTTTCGTTAATATACTTCCGCTTCACTTTCATGGTGGGTGTCACCTCACCATCCTCCTCATAAAGTCTCTTAGGGATAATGGTAAATTTTTTAACCTGCTCCACCTGGGCAAGCGTCTTGTTCACCCTATCCACTTCCTTTTGAATCAGTTGTTTAATTTCCAGAGCCTGAGTGAGACTCGAATAAGTTCCAAATTGGATTTTGTTATCCTGAGCATATTTTATCACGGTCTCTTCGTCGATGGCGATGAGTGCCACAAGATACTTTTTGCGATCTCCAATCACGATGGCATCATTGATGTAGGGACTGAATTTAAGCTGATTCTCAATATTCTGAGGAGCAATATTTTTTCCACCTGCAGTAATGATCAAATCTTTCTTCCGGTCGGTGATCTTTAAAAACCCTTTCTCATCCAGCTCTCCCACATCACCTGAATGAAGCCACCCGTCTTTGAGTGTCTCGGCAGTGGCCTCCGGGTTTTTAAAATAACCCTTGAACACACCTGGACCCTTTACCAGAATCTCTCCATCTGGAGCGATCTTCACCTCGCACCCTGGCAGGGGCTGTCCGACCCTACCGATCTTAAGGTGTCCCTTACGACTGACGGTGGTTACACCTGTGCCCTCTGTCTGGCCATAGCCCTCGATGAGTGGAAGGCCAATGGCATTGAAGAATTTCAGCACATCCGGTGAAATGGGAGCCGCTCCAGAATAGGCGACCCTGACACGATCAAATCCCAGACGCTCCTTGAGCTTTCGGAAAACAGCCCCATAGGCCGCTAAGTAAGCCAACTTCAAGTAGAGAGGAATAGGTTTAAAATTCAGTTTCAATCCGGCATATTTCATCCCAATTCCCATACAGGCCTTGAAGACCATGCGCTTAAACCAGGTGGCATCCGACATTCGAATCATAATCCCGGAGGCGTATTTTTCCCAGATTCGAGGGACACCGCAGGTGACCGTTGGTGAAACCTCTTTCATGTTATCCATGACCGTATCGGGACTCTCGATGAAATTGCAGACCGTCCCGAAACGGATATTGATCATCACCGTGAAGAGTTGTTCAAAGATGTGACAGAGAGGAAGGTAAGAAAGGGTCTCGTCCCCATCACGAATTGGATTGGCATCGACCATCGCCTCACTCATATAGAGGAGGTTCTGATGAGTGAGCATCGCCCCTTTGGGAGGGCCTGTCGTGCCAGAGGTATAGATGAGGACCGCTAAATCATCGGGCTTCACCTCACTCCAGCGTTGCTCATATAGACCTGGATTTTTTGCATCGAACTCTTTTCCCAATTTTAACAAATCATCAAAGCTCATCAACATTGGATCCTTATAGCGTTTCAATCCTTCCATTTCGATGACAATGACCTTCTCTAGATGGGGATTGTCCTTTCTGAATTTCAGGGTCTTATCGAATTGCTCTTCATTTTCTGCAATGTAGAATCTCGACCCAGAGTTCTGGACAATGTATCCGCATTGTTCTGCCGCATTGGTTGTATAGACTCCTGCCGTGATTCCTCCGGCAGACATGATTCCAAAATCAGAATAGACCCATTCCGGTCGGTTCTCACTGATGATTGAAACGCATTCCCCCTTTTTGAGACCGAGGCTGATGAGTCCCATGGCCACTTGTCTCACTTTTTCTCCATACTGGTCCCAGGTGACATCGTGCCAGATCCCGTAATCTTTGTGTCGCAAGGCCACCCGATTGGGTTCTTCTTTAACATGCTTTTGGAAATAAGTGAGAAGGGTTTCGTTACTCATTTCTTGTTCTCCTTTAATTGGGGACGTTCAGCATGGCATCTTGGGCCATTATAGAATTTTTCAGCCTTCTTAAACAACCTTAAAAAAAGACTCTTCGAACTCGGGTTTCCCTTCGTATCTCTTCATGAAAAATCCAGCGTCCATGTCCATATTCTCAAAGGAGGTCGGACTCACCTCAATGCCCGCCTGGTGAAGGGCTTTCATGGCTCCCTTCAGATCCGGAGGGCACCCCTTTACAGCAATCATCTCTTGGACATCGGTATTGTTCTTGTTGGCCCGATACATACACTTTCCGATCAATATCGTCTTCTTCTTCCCAGGGCTGGGTTTCATTATCTTGCCGGTCAGAATTTCTACCTCACCCCAAGGTTCTCCCTTCCAGGCATCGGCAATCGCCCTGAGAATAACCGTTGTGAAACCGGAACAGTAAGTGCATATCGTATGATCATATTGACGATAGGTCAGACCTTTGACTCCCAACTTTTCCAGGGGTTTGGGAAGCTTTCCATCGTCGGTGTAAGGAAAGGCGTACTCATGGCGAGAGGCTACAGCCTCGATCTTTTCTCCCACCACCTCCACATCCGATAAATCAATGGGCCTCCCAAAATCCTGAGCCGCATGAACCAGATGGGGAACCTCTGATGGATCGTATCCCAGGACTTTTGCTCCCACCTTATCAACGGAAAAGATGTCAGAGGACGCGATCAGAATATTGCTCCTCCTGAGCCTCCCCTCAAAATAAGGTCCCCGCTCGGTAGTGTAAATTCCGTCGAGAAGAGTGAAAGAAGGGGGAATTTTATTCGCAAGCCTGGCGATCATATAATTTAGATTCTTTTCCGGATGAGGACTGTGACATCTCTTCCGTGAATGAACATCGATGAGGCCCTTAAGATTCTTTATCCCAAGGCTGACAACGGTTTGGGAGTGTGTTTTGAGAACAGGAAGGTCGACCACGAAGTCACTCTGGAGAATATCTTCATTGAAGTTGAGCACGACACCCGCACCCAGGTCGATCTTCTTGAAGGGTCTTTCAAAAACATTTAGGACCTTTACACCGTAACGCCTTTTTAGAATGTTGTAACCGAGGCTTTCGAAGGCGTGAGCATGGGTCTCCGGATCCCTTGGATCATAGGTTGCGATTCCTTCCAGAATGGTGATCTCATCCATTCCACGCTCCTTGAGAAGGATCACCATATCCTCTACGACCCGGGATGTTGTAACCACTCCCCATTTTGGAAAAGGGGTGGTGCGTGTCCAAAAGACAATGTTGGGTTTAATAAAGACTTTTGCGTTGCTGGGCAAGTGGTCAAGACCATGAGACAAATCGACCGCCCTGCGAACCGATTCCAAAGGTTTCTCGAAACGGACAATAGCAACGATTCGTTTTTCCACGTCAAGACCCCACGTTAATCCTAAGAAATTAATAGCTCATAGAGCAAAATGTGTCAAATAAAATGTTATTAGAAAAATGGTACTTAATCAGAAGCATCTTGACAGGAAGGTCAGAGTATGGTTACTTTTCAAAAGTATAAAATCTGCCTAAACAGATCAATTGAAGAACACTAAAATCAGAGGTGTATTCAAAATAGATTCAAGAAAGGAAGATATACATTGAACGATGTTTTAATTGTCGGCGCAGCAAGACTTCCCATCGGAAGATTTGGTGGGGCTTTAAAAGAGGTGAGCGATTGGGATCTGGGGACGATCGTCATCGCGGAGGCTTTGAAGAGAGCAGGTCTTAAAGGCGATGAAATCGATGAGGTCATTATGGCCCATGGTTTTAGAACGGGTGATCTTCCGGCTAATTCTTCGAGGGCTGTAGCTCTTAAGGCTGGAATTCCCATTGAAACTCCACAGTTCACAATCAATAAGGCATGTGGGGGAAGCCTCAGGGCTATTAGTTTAGCCGCCCAGATCATTAAGACGGGTGAAAGCGATATCATTGTTGCTGGAGGAATGGAAAGTATGAGTCGGGCTGCTTACATCCTGCCCAAAGTGAGATGGGGCAGCCGGCTTGGTCATGCTCGGCTCATCGATCAGCTCGTGCTCTTAGATCCTATTTCTGGTTATTCATTGGGAGAGACCGGAGAAAATGTAGCTGAACTTTATAAAATTTCCCGTGAGGATCAGGATCGATTCGCTTTTCTAAGCCAGCAGAAAGCTGAACGTGCTATTAAGTCAAATAAATTTAAGGAAGAGATTGTGGCTGTCCAGGTTCCTCAAACTGGCAGACCTCCTACGATCTTTGATACAGATGAACATCCAAGGTTTGGCACAACGTTGGAGGAACTATCAAAATTGAAACCTGCATTCAAACAAAATGGCACCATCACTGCTGGAAATGCAAGCGGTCTGAATGACGGAGCCTCGGCCGTCGTGGTGATGTCTCGGAGGAAAGCCAAAGCAATGGGTATCCATCCGCTCGTATCGATACGGTCTTATGCATCCGTAGGAGTGAAGCCTGAAATTATGGGGATCGGCCCTATTCCAGCAACCCAAAAGACTTTACAAAAAGCTGGGCTGGAACTCAAGGATATCGATTGTATAGAGTTGAATGAAGCCTTTGCAGCCCAGTCCCTCGCCGTGATAAGAGAACTAAGCTTTGACATGGAAAAAGTAAATGTGAATGGCGGAGCGATAGCCCTTGGCCATCCAATCTCTGCAACAGGCTGCATTCTTCTAACTAAGATTATTTACGAGATGAAGAGACGGAAATCCCAGTTTGGTTTGGTAACCATGTGTATTGCAGGGGGTCAAGGCATTTCGATGATTGTTGAAAATGAAAAAGGGTGATGGGAGTCTGCACAATAGGAAAGGAGGCGGACTGGGTATCACAGCGATCTTTGAAAGAAGTCAGATATAAAACAATAATTAAAGTGAGGTGACCATGTTTTTTGAACTGAATGAGAAGCAGAGGCTGTTTCAAAAGAAGGTTCGAGAGGTTTATGAAAGGGAAGTGAGTCCATGGGTGGAGGAGTATGAGAAAAAAGCGACTTTCCCTGTTTTCCTTTATCCACTATTAGGAGCAAATCGACTTCTCTGCCTTCGATGTCCGGAGAAATATGGTGGACCTGGGTTGGACAAGGTTTCTGAATGCATTTCGATGGAGGAGTTGAATCGAATCTGTGCGGGCATCGGTGCAAGCATAATGGTTCACGGAGGGTTAGCTACAGATCCTCTCCTCCGTTATGGTTCTGAGGATCTGAAACAGAGAGTACTTACCCTCTGCGGCTCGGGGAGAAAAAATTGGTGCCTTTGCCTTGACGGAACCGGATGCCGGATCGGATGCCTCTGGGATTCGGACGACCGCTTTGAAACATGGGAATGGCTATCGTATCAATGGTTCGAAGAGTTTTATCACCAATGGAACGATCTGCGATTTTTCGACCGTTGCCGCCTATACAGATCCTACCAGGAGGGGGGCGGGAATCAACCTCTTTATTGTGAATAGGGATGATCCAGGGTTTTCTGTGACGAAAAAGTTGGAAAAGTTAGGCAACCATTCCTCCGATACAGCTGAATTGGCTTTTGATGACTGTTTTGTTCCTGAAGATAGAAGACTTGGAGAGCAAGAAGGTGGGGGCCTGGAACAATTGGAAGAGACCCTCAAATCGGGGAGGATTACATATGGAGCGAGGAGCACAGGAGTGGGGCAGGCAACATTTGATGCCACCCTGGCTTATATCAAGGGGACCCAAAGGCATGGTGAATCCCTGAGAAGGTCGCAGGCCATTCGGTTCATCTTGGCAGAGATCGCCATGTCGATTGAGGTAATGAGATATGTGACCTATCGAGGAGCATGGCTTTTTGATCAGGGGTTGGCTTCGATGAAGGATGCTTCGATCGTGAAACTCTTCTGCACCGAATCGATCCAGAAGATCGTTCAGAAGGCGATGGCCATTCAAAAGAATATGGGACTGATGGTGGAAAATCCTATTCAGAGATTTCTGCGAGACGCAAGATTATTTAAAATCCCAGAGGGGACTTCTGAGATCCAACATTTGGTGATTGCAAGAGAACTTGGGATTTAAAAGGAGAGGAAATGGATTTTGAATTATCTGATGAACAGAGAGATGTTCAGAGAGCGGCGATGGAGTTTGCCCGGGGGGAGTTCGTTCCAGATCTTGCACTGGAGCTGGATCAGAAAGGGCAATTTCCAGAATCGATATGGAAGAAGGCCTGCCAGTTGGGATTCATTGGGATTCATTATCCTGAGGAGTTTGGAGGTCAGGGGCTGGGTCTTTTTGAAAACGTTTTAGTGATCGAAGCATTCTGCAGGGTTGATTCTGGAATTGGGAGTGCCTTGAGTATGGTCGATATGGGATCAGAGGTGATTCTAAAATTCGGTTCAAAAGACCAGAAGGAACAGTTCCTTATTCCTCTGGCAAAGGGAACGAAACGAATGAGCATCGCCTTTGCTGAATCGGAAGATGGGAAAGACTTCTCATCTATCTCCACTGTTGCAGAGAGAAGGGGTAAAGAATATCTCATCCATGGAGAGAAACGGTTTGTGCTCAATGCCTCTTTGGCAGATGCTTTCATCATGCTCTGTAGGGAACCCAAGGAAGGGTGGATGACACTGATGGTAGGTAGGGAAAAGGATGGGGTTGAAGTTCTTCCCATTGAAAAGATGGGGTTGAGGATGATTCCCTTCGGAGACCTTCACTTCAGAGAGGTTCGAGTGGCTCTTGAGAGTCGAATTGGACGCGAAGGAGAGGGAATGGTGCATGTGAACCACTGCCATCAAGTGATGGGACTCAAAAACGTCGCTCAAGCATTAGGGGCAGTCCAAGGGGCTTTTGATCAGGCGATGCAATACGGCAAGCAGAGGGAGCAATTTGGCAGAAAACTTTCACAATTTCAAGTCATCCGACATAAACTGGCCGATATGGCTGTAAGTATTGAGGTGGCACGTTGGCTCACCTACAAGTCGGCTACAGATTACGAACAGAGGAAGATCCATCCTGAATCTCTTCCCATTGCTCAGTTGGAGGTGGGTAGGCGATTGATGGGTGTTACCGATGAGGCGTTGCAGATTTTTGGGGGCTATGGTTATATGGCAGAGCAGGCCATTGAGCATTATTTCAGAGATGCATGGGCGATCGCGGTGGACCTTGGGACTGAGGAAGAGCTAAAGGATAGGATTGCTGAAACGATTTTGTAAGAATCGACTAACCGTTTTATCACTTTCGCAGATGGGTATTACCTTAAACAAAAGGGAACGATAGATATGAAGGTTTTAAGGGTGGACATGAAAAATGAAAAGGCTACATTCGAAAATCTCGAGGAGGAATGGAAGTCCATTGGAGGCAGCGCCTTCATTGCAAAGATCATGAACAAAGAGGTTCCTCCATCGACTGATCCACTCGGCCCTGAGAATCTCTTCATTGTTGCTGTGGGTCCTCTTGCGGGCACTGGAGCACCACAACTTGGGCGCATATCCGTTGGTGCAAAAAGCCCTCTCACGCTGGGAATCAAAGAGGCAAACTCGGGAGGCCCGGCTGCACAACTCCTCGATAGGCTTGGGATTCGCGCTGTTATTGTTCAAGGCGCACCTCGTGATAACCGGTTATTCTGCTTATTGATCTCAAAGGATAAGACAGTATTGATTCCGGCAGATGAATACCGCGGTTTGAAAAATTATGAGTTGGTTAGCAAGCTTCGAAAACAATATGGTGAAAAAATAGCCGTACTATCTACTGGGATTGCCGGGGAGCGGAAATACAAGGGGGCGTCGGTCTCCTTGACGGATATCTTCGGCGATCCATCGCGGAACGCCGCCAGGGGTGGACTCGGTGCAGTCATGGGATCGAAGGGACTCAAGGCAATTATGATTGATCCCTCTCAAGCTGGACAGGTGGATATAGTCCATCCGGAAGAATTTCGTCAGATCGTAAAGTCATGGGTTTACACCCTCAAACATGATATCAGCTGCAGTCTGTATTCACGATTCGGCACTCCCTTTGCCATTTCCAATTCCGCCAGCCAGGGGACCCTGCCATCGAATAACTATCGTTCGGGAAGACCCGCGAACTTCATCGCCGTAAGCGGTAACAGCATACAGAAGATTCTCTTTGAACGCGGCGGTAAGATGCATGGCTGCATGCCTGGTTGCGTTGTCCAGTGCTCCATCATTTATCCTGATAAAGATGGGAAACGGCTCTGCGCTGCCTATGAATATGAGACGATCGCCATGCTTGGAACGAATCTGGGAATTACCGATAATGATGCCATTGCAAGACTCAAATTCATGTGTGATGACCTTGGTGTCGATGCCATCGAAACAGGAAGTAGTCTTGGCCTCGCTGCTGATGTCGGAAAAATGTCATTTGGGGATTGGGAATCCGCTGCCCGGCTTTTAGAGGAAATTGAAAAGGAAACACCCCTCGGTCTCGCCTTAGGTAACGGTGTGGTCGCCACCGCACAATATTTAAACATAAGCCGTATCCCTGCTTATAAAGGGCAGGCCATACCTGGTCATGATCCGAGATCGGTGAAGGGAACCGGCGTTACCTATTTTACGAGCCCCATGGGAGCGGATCATACAGCAGGTCTGACATACAAGATACCAAGAAACAGGGAGAAACAGGCTGAAAATTCGCTTAAATCCCAGATTCAGGCAGCCACCTGTGATGCCTTCGGTTACTGTTTGAACTCTGTTCCTGGCGGTCGTGCATCGATTTATCAATTTTTTGCAGATCTCATGAATGCCAGATATGGGCTCCGGTTAACTCCTAAGGATATCATGGAGATTGGCAAGCAAACCCTTCGAGACCAACTTGCTTTCAATGAAAAGGCTGAGTTCAGTAAAATGGATTCGAAAGTTACGGCCTTTGTCCGGGAAGAAAAGATTACTCCAACGGGTCAGGTTTTCGATGTTGAGGATGAAGAGATAAAAAACATATGGAAAGGATTGGATTCGTTTCAGGAAAAGGAAAAGGTCTGGGAAATCCGCATACCGCCGCTGCCAGATATGATGTTTGGCGCTGGTGTTGTAGCCAATATGGGCGAGCGGATACGGCGACTGAATGTAAAGAAGGTACTGCTGACCACCGATCCTTTTATGTTCTCAATGGGAAGGGCTGACGAAGTTCGTAAGATACTGGAGTCGAGCGGTATATCCACTGTTATTTTTTCCGATGTTGAACCTGATCCCCCCATTGAACTCATCGAGAGGGCTAGCAGGGTTTATACGGATAATGGTTGTGATGGAATAGTGGGCCTCGGTGGCGGAAGCTCTATGGATACTGCAAAAGCCGTTGGGCTTCGGGTAACACACTCCGGTGAGATGAGAGAATTTGAAGGCATTGTAGGCGGGGGGGCCAAGATTAAACCTATTCTCCCGCCGATCGTCTGTATCCCTACAACCTCAGGGACAGGAAGTGAGGTAAATCCTTGTGCGGTGATCACCGATAAGGAGAGAGACCTAAAACTTGTATTAATGAATAATCATTTAATCCCCAAATTGGCGGTGATCGATCCCATATTCTGTAAGACGATGCCGGCCAAGCTTACAATTGAATCCGGATTGGATGCCATGGCTCACTGCCTTGAGGGGTACGTTTCACTGGCAACCCCCTATCATCCTTATTTTGAGTCCTATGCCGTCTACGGAATAAAGTTAATTGGACGAAGCCTCACCCGGGCATATCAGAACGGGAATGATATCACTGCCCGAACCGATATGTGCATGGCCGCCATCTGCGGCGGTCTCGCTTTCCTGAAGGGGTTAGGGATGGGACATGCCATGACGCATGTCCTGGGTGCTCATTACCATATTCCACATGGCCGGGCAGCCATCTATGGGCTTCTCTGCTTTGTGAAGGCCAATAAAGAAACTTGTAAAGAGCAGTTTACCGATATGGCGCAACTCCTCAATCGCTCCAATGATCTGGAGGAAAGCCTACTTGAGTTCTATGAGAAGCTTGACATACCCATTAGTTTGAAGGCTCTTGGCATTCCAAAAGAAGATTTGAAGAAAATTGCCTTTTATGCCTCCAGGGATGCAGTGAATATGGCCACTGACCCCACATCCATTAGCCAGCAAAGAATCTTGGAGCTTCTTCTGGAGATCTATGAGTAACCTATCAGACTTGTTCATTGACATCGTTTCTGTTTTTTTTCGATATCTCATTCACTTCTCGAACTTCAGTTTTGATCCCCTTCTCCTCTCCCAAACGGAGCCCCACGGGCATCTCAAATTGAGATTTCGGAAAAGTCGAGAAATCTCTGATTACACGAATTATGAAACGATTACACCGATTAAAATGCAGCGAAAACAAAGAAGAATCTGTGTAATCATCTTTTGAAATCTGTGCCATCAAGAGAGCTTAAGTTATTTTTTCAGAGCTCTCAAATTTTTCACTTGACAAGCCTGTCATCGATGAAGTAGATTAATGGTCGTTCATTAATATATTGACCCACAAACCTAATAGAGACTCCTTAATCTTTTGATCTTATGGTTGCCATAGGACCACACCTCCCAAGATGGTTTTTATTCAGATGAATAGAAATGGAGTTAAACCCGGTTTTCAGAAGGCGAAGATGCTGGAAGCAGCGCGGAGGCTTTTCTGGGAAAAAGGCTACAACGCCACAAGTATGCGCGAAATAGCGATTGCGTATGGTTGTCGACCAGCCAATATCTATAATTTCTTTTCTGATAAAGAAGAAATCCTCTTTGAGGTCCTTCGTGAGGAGATGGAGCAGATCATTAATCCGATTAAGCACCTGGAGGAAGATGACGGGTCCAGTCCCATTGAGCAGTTGAGGTTCATCATTGAAAGTCATTTAAAAGTTACGTTGAGCTATAGGAGATCCGCCAAGCTGCTTTTTGACGTTGCACTGGACAGTCTCTCACCCGACAAACGAAAAAAAATTATAGATTTTCGTGACACCTATGACCGGATTATTCGAAAAGTCATTGGCAGAGGCATTGATACAGGGTATTTGCCTGAAGTGGATGTGAGATTAGCTGGCTTTATGATTGCTTCTATGATTACCCGAACCAGAATTTGGTTCCACCCTAAGAAAGGGGTATCGGTGAGCGAGCTCGCAGATTTCATATCTAAATTCACCCTTAATGGTCTTGAGGGCTCAAGGACCACCCTGTCAAACCGAACCCGTTTCATAAAGCGAGGAGAAAAAAGATGAGAACGAAACAGCAATATATTGAAGGGTTGCGTAAGATGCGCCGTAACATTTATGTGAACGGCGAAAAGATCGCTCGCGATGACGAGGTGCAGATGCCCACGATTCACACTATGGGATTAACTTTCGATTACGCGGCCGATCCGAAATACGAAAGCCTGTGTACGGCCAAATCTCATCTGACCGGGGAGAAGATCAATCGATTCTGTCATATCCATCAGAGTAAGGAGGACTTACACAAGAAGCAGGATATGACCCGAGCCCTTTGTCAAGTAGCCGGAGGCTGTATTCAGCGGTGCATGGGAATCGATGCGACCAATGCCATCTATAACGTTTCTTATGAGGCCGACAAGCAGAACAACGGAGCCACTCAATACCATAAGAACTTCATGAAATGGCTGGAGAGATTTCAGAAAGAAGACCTGGTGGGTTGTTGTGCGCAGACGGACGTGAAAGGTGACCGGATGAAGCGGCCCATCGAGCAGAAAGACCCGGATATGTACGTCCATGTGGTGGAGAGGAAGAGCGATGGGATCGTGGTTCGGGGTTCCAAGGTGCATATCTCGGAAGCTTCTGTGGCGGATGAGATCCTGGTCGTTCCCACTCGCGCTCTTCTGTCAGAGGAGAAAGACTGGGCTGTAGCCTTTGCCGTTCCTGCAGACTGGGAAGGAGTGAAACAGGTGGTGTCCATCCATAACCTGCGTGATCGGCAATACTTCAAGAGGGGATTTACTCCTGGCTACACCGACTCTTATACAATCTTCGACAATTGCTTCATTCCATGGGAGCGGGTATTCCTTTGTGGAGAAGCGATGAGCGGGGGGGCATGTGCTCTTCTCTTCGCCCTCTTCCATCGCCATAGCTACTCCGGTTGCAAACCAGCCTTAGGGGATTTAATGCTCGGGGCGGTGGCATTGGCAGCAGAATTTAATGGCATTGCGAAGGCCCCGCACGTCCGGGATAAATTAGCGGAGATTATACGGGTGTCGGAGCTTGGCTATGCGGCCGGGTTCACGGCTTCCGAATTGGGGAAACCCGAGTTGTATGTCCCTGGGGTGGGGCCTATGCCTTATGGGCCTGGAAGTTACATTCCGCATTCCATTTATGCCAATGTGGGCCGCAACCTTACCGGAGAGGCGGTCTTCCGGGAGGCCGAGATTTTGTGCGACATCGCCGGCGGTATTCCGGCCACCTTCCCCTATGAGGGAGATTTTATGAACCCCGAAATTAAGGATCTTCTCTACAAGTACATCACCCGCAACCCGGATATTCACCCGGAAGATGCCGCCCAGCTCTGGCGGTACATTGGTGACATCCTGTGCTCTGCCAGCGGAGGAATTCATTTGGTTGGATCCTATCACGGGGGTGGCTCGCCCATCATGGAGGCTATTGCCATCACTACCCAGTACGACATCGAATCCCGCAAGAAAATGGTTAAAAGGCTTGCAGGCATTCCGGAACGGCCGAAGAAGCCGTGACCCTTGCGGGAAGAAGAATGGTTAGAAGATGGCTCCATTCAGAGAATTTTTAAATCCGGAACGTGTTTTAGAAATGCCTTTACAATTCTGTCATTCCGGACTTGATCCGGAATCCAGTCTTTTCAACCTGGAATCCCGCTTTCCGGGAATGACAATTCTCAGATTACTGTTTAGAAGTGTCAGAGACATTCACTAGAGTGAGGAGAGAAACCTCGTGGAGAAGGTCTTGATTGTGGGCGCAGGATTTATGGGCTCAGGAATTGCACAGGTATCGGCCCAAGCCGGATACCAGGTTCATCTCATGGATATTCAGACAGAGATCACGGACAGGGCGCTCAAGGATATTCGCTGGTCCGTGGAGAAGTTGGCCGCCAAGGGCCTTCTCAAGGAACCTTCTCAGAAAGTGCTTGCGCGGATTTCATTAGAAAAAGATATGTCGAGTGCCTCCGAGGTAGACTGGGTAATCGAAGCAGCCCTGGAGGCGGAGGAGTTAAAGCGTAGGATTTTTCAAGAGCTGGGCAGGATTTCCCGGCCAGAGACTCCTCTGGCCACGAATACTTCTTCCATACCCATCACCCGCCTTGCCGAAAATACGAATCGACCGGAGAGGGTGCTGGGGTTGCATTTCTTCGGGCCTGTGCCGCTGATGGGATTGGTGGAAGTAGTCAAAGGAGAGAAGACTTCTCCGGAAATCTTCGAGCGAGGAGTAGCCTTTGTTCAATCCTTAGGGAAAACCCCGGTTCGAGTACAGCGCGATATCCCCGGCTTTGTGATGAACCGAATCTTCTCCGCAGCCTTGCGCGAGGCTGTGGATTTAGTTGATCAAGGAATTGTCAACCCTGAAGATGTGGATGTAGGGATGCGGCTCGGCTATGGTTGGAATGTAGGCCCCTTCGAAATCGCTGATAATGCCGGATTGGATACCTGTTCCCGGGTCGGGCAGACCATGAGAGCCCTGGGAGTTGGGCATCTTGCCCCCAGTTCAAACCTGATTGAACGGATGGTGGCCGAAGGACGTCTCGGTAGAAAGGCCGGCAAAGGTTTTTACAGATACTCTCCAGAAGGAAAACGCCTGCCTTGGGAGAATAAGTAGATCATTGCAAAATGCAAAATATAAAATTAGCAATTGCAATTGATAGGATTTCAAAGGAATATAGAATTCATTAATTGCTAATTTTGCAATGCTAATTTTTCAATGCTAAATGATCTTTTTGAGAGGAGGTTGTTATGGAACAGTTCGTTAAGGGGGGAGCGTTTCTGATTGAATCGATTTCTCCTCAGGAGGTTTTCACTCCGGAGGACTTCAATGAAGAGCAACGATTGATTGCGAAGGCAGTGACCGAATTTGTGGTAGGTGAAGTTCAACCCGTGGCCGACGATATTGAAGAGAAGAAAGAGGGGCTCCTGCCAAGCCTCCTCAAGAAGGCAGGGGAGTTAGGATTCCTCTCCGCAGACATTCCAGAGGAGTATGGGGGACAGGATTTGGATAAGGTCAGTTCTCTCCTCGTCTGGGAGAAGATGGCCCAGGGAGGAGGTTCCTTCATGTCCTCGTTCGGGGCTCATACCGGAATTGGTTCTCTTCCCATTGTCTTCTTTGGCACCAAAGACCAGAAGAGACGTTATCTACCCAAGATGGCCACAGGAGAGATCATTGGCGCCTATGCCCTGACCGAGCCCGAAGCAGGCTCGGATGCCCTGAACTCTAAGACCACGGCAATCCTCAGCCCGGACGGAAAATATTATCATTCTGAATGGTCAGAAGCAATTCATCACCAATGCCGGGATTGCCGGTACATTCATCACCTATGCCAAAGTGGATGGAGATAAATTCACCTCCTTCATCGTCGAGCGAAATTTCGAAGGGGTCTCGCTGGATGAGGAAGAAAACAAGATGGGGGTGAAAGGCTCCTCTACTCGAGGTGTTATCTTCTCCGATGTCAAAGTTCCTGTAGAGAATCTTCTCGGAGAGATTGGAAGGGGCCATATCGTGGCTTTGAACGTCCTGAATATTGCTCGTTTCAGCTTGGGTGCAGGCTGTCTCGGAGGGGCAAAAAGTGCCTTGCAGGAAGCAGTCACTTATGCCAAGAAGAGGGTTCAGTTCGGCAGGCCAATTGCCGAGTTCGGTCTGATCAAACACAAGATTTCGGAGATGGCGATCCGGACCTTCGTCTCGGAGAGCATGGTTTACCGAACAGGGGGTCTGACCGATCTGATTCTCCGGCGCATCGACCGCCAGGCTGAAGATGTTGGGATTCAAATGGCAAAAGGGATTGAGGAGTATAACATTGAAGACTCGATCAACAAGGTCTATTGCTCAGAGATGGCGGGCTATGTTGTAGATGAAGCCGTTCAGATCCACGGAGGGTACGGGTATATTCATGATTATCCGGTTGAGCGGGGTTACAGGGATGAGCGGATTAACCGGATCTGGGAAGGGACGAACGAGATCAATCGTCTGCTGATCGTGGACATGTTGACGAAACGGGCCATGAAGAATCGCCTTCCCGTGCTCGCAGCAGCTCAGAAGGTGGCCAACGAGCTCCTCACCCTTCGACCCAAAATAGAAGATGGATGATGGCAAGCTCACCCTGCAGATGGAAATGGTAGAGATGTCAAAAAAGATTGGTCTCCTTGTGGCCGGTGCTGCGGTTCAGAAGTATATGATGAAGTTAGGAGAGCCAGAGGAAGAGGACATCGTCGGACTGATCAGTAATATAGTGATTGAGGTCTTCGCCATGGAAAGTGCACTGCTTCGAGCGATGAAGTCCATGGAAAAATCTGGAGATGAAAAATCTCAGATCCAGAAAGCCATGGTAAAGGTCTATGTGAATGATTCCTTCGATCGTGTGGAAGGTTTTGCGAAACAGGCCTTCGCTGCCATTGCCGAAGGCGATACGCTCAGGACACAGTTATCCGCTCTCAAGAAACTGACCCGTTTCACTCCAGTGAATACGATTGCCTTGAGACGAGAAATCGCAGATTCCGTGATTAAAATAGGAAAATATCCATTTTAGCTTGGCCTGTCTGCCTACCTTGAACCTAATAGGGTACAGGGCAGATAGGCACAAACCCTGAAAACCATTAACCCCCTAATCCCCTTCATCCCCCCTTATTTTAAGGGGGGATGAAGGGGGTTAAAAGGGACGCGGAGGGATTTACGGGAGAAAGAAGAATGAGAGATGTTGTGATTGCCGGATATTTGAGAACTGCCCAATCGAGATCCAGACCGAATGATCCGGCCCGGGACTGGTTCCACAAATTGAGAGCGGATGAACTTCTTGCTAAACTCCTTCCCGAGGTGATTAAAAGAACTGGCCTTAAGCCCGAGGAGATCGATGATTTCATCGTAGGTTCGTCCATCGGAGTGAATGAGCAGTGGGCCTATGGCGGCCGTACTCCCATCTGGCTGGCCAATTTGCCGGAGACGCTTGCTGCCAAGTTCGTCGACCAACAGTGCGGCTCATCTATGGCAGCCATTCATGTCGGTTTTATGGAAATTGCCATGGGTTTTGCAGACATCGTGATGGTCGGGGGAATGGAACATATGACCCGGGTCCCCATGGGCGGAATGGCCCCAAAGGGACATATCTCTCTGAACATGCGCCTTTTTACAGAGCCAGCCTACAAGCACTGGGACATGATGACATCCGTAAACATGGGGCTTACCGCAGAGAAGCTTTTTACGCAGAAGGAATTTACCAAAGAAGAGATGGATCGCTGGGGAACTCGCTCCCATCAACTCGCTTCCAAGGCTTATCAGGAAGGTTTTTTCAAGGATGAAATCCTTCCCATTGAAGCCGAGCAGGCAGATGGAAAGATCTTAGTCGTGGATCGAGACCAGGCTGTTCGGGATGACGCAACTCTTGAGGGGATGAAAGATCTCAAACCATCTTTTAAACCTGATGGTGTCATCACTCCTGGGAATTCCTCCCCTCTGAATGCCGCAGCGTCGTCGATGATCCTGATGTCCAAGGAGACCGCCAAGAAAAAGGGAATCCAGCCCATGGCAACCATCCGCTCCATTGGATTCGCAGGAGTAGATCCTACTATCATGGGAGTAGGTCCTGTCCCTGCCAGCCGAATGGCTTTGGAGAAGGGGGGGGTGCAGGTTAAAGACATCGATTACTGGGAGATCAACGAGGCGTTTACAATCGTCGTCCTGAATTGCATCAAGGAGCTGGGTATTGATCCAGATCGAATTAATGTGATGGGAGGAGGAACGGCCATCGGACATGCTTTGGGAGCTACGGGGATCCGTCTGGTGGGCACACTGGCCCGGATTTTGAAAATCAAGGGTGGACGCTACGGGTTAGCCAACGCCTGCGTCGGCGGCGGACAGGGTGTAGCCACGATCATTGAGAGAGAGCCGTAATTGAGGAGTCTAACAATCTCATTCTCGCAAGGAGGCAACATAGAATGGACTTTTCTTTAAAAGATAAGGTCGCTCTGATCACCGGAGCCAGTCGGGGAATTGGTGAAGCAACCGCTATTGGATTGGCCCAGGCCGGTGCTGACGTCGCCATTGTAAGCCGGAAACTCCCGGACTTGGAAAAGGTAGGGGAAGAGATAAAGAAATTGGGAAGGAAATGCCTGCCGGTACAAGCCCATCTGGGTAAGGTGGAGGAAATCAATCATCTTGTTAAGAGAGTCCTGGAGGAATTCGGAAAGATCGATATCCTGGTGAATAATGCTGCCACGAATCCTACGATGGCTCAGGCTATAGATGTTGACGAGCGTGCCTGGGATTCCATTATGAATCTCAATCTCAAGGGGCTATTTTTCCTAAGTCAAACGGTAGCCAGGGCAATGAGGGAAAAAGGTGGAGGCAGAATTATCAATGTTTCCTCCGTCGCTGGGATTACCCCCGACCTATTACCCCTTTATTCCATAAGCAAAGCAGGCGTGAATATGGCCACAAAGGTAATGGCCCAGCAATGGGCGCAATACAATATCCGCGTCAACGCCATTGCGCCAGGATTAACGAAGACTCGCTTTAGCGAAGCCCTTTGGAAAAATCCGGACATTCTTAAGATGGCGATGAGTAAAACTCCCATGGCGCGGCCAGCCGAACCCGAAGAGATGGTGGGGGCAATTATTTACCTGGCCTCGGATGCTTCGAGCTATGTAACAGGTCAGATTATCGCCATAGACGGGGGAATTACGATATAGCCTCGTGGAGAAAAAAATGAGAGAAGTAGTCATTGCAGGATACTTAAGAACTGCCCAATCCAGGTCCAGACCGAATGATCCGGGTCGGGATTGGTTCCACAAAATAAGAGCTGATGAACTCCTGGCCAAACTCCTTCCTGAGGTGATTAAAAGAACAGGAATTAAGCCCGAGGAGATTGACGATTTTATTGTTGGTTCTGCTTATGGAGTAAGCGAGCAGTGGAGTTATGGAGGACGATTCCCGATTTTCTTGGCTAACCTGCCAGAGAAGATCCCGGCAAAATTCGTTGATCAGCAGTGTGGGTCTGGCATGGCCTGCATCCATTTTGGGTTTCTCGAAATTGCGGCCGGCTTTGCTGACATTGTCATGATCGGGGGAATGGAACATATGACCCGGGTTCCCATGTTCGGACCCTACCTGGTAAAAGGAGCTATCTTTCCGAATCCGCGTCTTTCTACAGATCCAGCTTACAAACACTGGGATATGGTGACGTCCACGAACATGGGACTCACCGCTGAGAAACTTTTTACCCAGAGCGGACTGTACCAAAGAAGATATGGATCGCTGGGGGACTCGCGCCCATCAACTGGCTTCCAAGGCTTATAAAGAGGGATTTTTCAAGGATGAAATTCTACCCATTGAAGCAGAGCAGGCAGATGGAAAGATCTTAGTCGTGGATCGAGACCAGGCCGTTCGGGATGACGCTACATTTGAAGGGATGAAGGACCTCAAGCCAGCATTTAAACCCGATGGGGTCGTCACAGCTGGAAATTCCTCCCCTTTGAACGCGGCCGCCGCTTCAATGATCCTAATGTCCAAGGAGACCGCCAAGAAAAAAGGGATACAGCCCATGGCAACCATTCGCTCCATTGGATTCGCAGGGGTGGACCCCACCATCATGGGGTTAGGTCCTGTTCCCGCCAGTCGCATGGCTCTGGAGAGGGTGGGTTTACAGGTTAAGAACATCGATTACTGGGAGATTAACGAGGCCTTTGCTATCGTTGCCCTGAACTGCATCAAGGAGCTGAGTATCGATCCGGATCGAGTCAATGTGAAGGGAGGAGGCACAGCCATCGGGCATGCCTTGGGAGCTACGGGCGTCCGTCTGGTGGGCACCCTGGCCCGGATTTTGAAAATCAAGAAAGGACGTTATGGTCTGGCCAACGCCTGCGTCGGCGGTGGCCAGGGAGTAGCCACCATCATCGAGAGAGAAGGGTAAACCCCGTTAGAAAGGACAGGGCTTTAAATCTCTGCCCTTTCTAATAGGAACAAAAGACTCTCTGATGGCATCCCCCCCATAAACGGAGGGCTCTAACGGGGTAAAATTCGGTTATCCAAAGAGGTATGATAGATGTCTCGGATAGATTTTACAGGTAGAGTAGCCATTGTAACAGGGGCTGGCGGAGGGCTAGGTAGAAATCACGCTATTGAGTTTGCAAAGCGTGGGGCTAAGGTGGTGGTAAATGATCTGGGTGGGTCGAAGACTGGAGTTGGCTCGAGTTCATCTGCCGCTGATAATGTCGTAGAAGAGATAAGGGCACTTGGTGGTGAGGCAGTTCCTAATTATGATAATGTCGCAACTCCAGCGGGAGGGGAAAATATCGTCCAGACTGCCATAGATGCTTTTGGCAAGGTGGACATCCTTGTAAATAATGCAGGGATACTCCTGGATAGTACTTTTGCAAAGATGGATGAAAAAAAGTGGGATGCTGTGGTTGCTGTTCATCTGAAAGGGACTTTCTGCGTTACAAAGCCTGCATTCATCTCCATGACGAACCAAGGTTATGGGAGAATTGTAATGACCACCTCAGGGTCCGGCCTCTTCGGCAATTTCGGTCAGACCAATTATGCGAGTGCTAAGATGGGCGTAGTGGGTTTTGCCAATGTACTGAAGCTTGAAGGGGCCAAGTATAACGTAAAGACCAACGTTCTTGCGCCTATTGCAGGAACCAGACTCACTGAGAATGTTGTGCCTCCAGAGACCTTCAGAAAGATGAGGGTGGATTTCGTTACTCCAGCGGTTCTTTACATGTGCTCCGAACAGTGCCAGGACTCCGGGGTTATTATTAATGCAGGCCTCGGCTACTTTAGCAGATCTGCAATGATGACGGGTGGAGGTGTCATTCTTTCAGATAGAAATAAGAGCCCAACACCCGAGGAGGTTATGGAAAATTGGAGCAGGATTACAAACCTGGAGAATCCAAGATTCTTTTACCAGTTAGCGGAGATGAGTAGCATATTGAAGGAAGAATCCCGTTAACTTCTCCTTCTTCTCAAACTTTATCCCTCACTCTAAAGTGTGAGGATCGGCGATGTCGAATGGATCGATGTCTATTTTCGTGCATGTTATTTTAATTGATTTTTTTTCCAGATAAACGTATAAGGGGTTCAACAGGTGGGGTAATTTTTACTAAGCAAATCTACGAGATACTTTTACATATTATGTCTTAGTTCCCTAGATATTATTTACAGGAGCGGAAACTCATGAAATCAGACTACAAGACGATAAAAGTTGAAATCAAACAGGGAGTCGCTATTCTAAGGTTAAACAATCCGCCTGTTAACCAGCTTTCCAAGCCCTTTGTAGAGGAAATTAGAGATGCCCTGATCTCAGCTTCTGGAGATCATGAGGTCAAGGTCGTGATCCTCACCGGGACTGAGAAGAACTTCATTGCAGGAGCAGACATTACCGAGATTCAGAAGGTAAAAGACAGAGACTCTATTTTTCCACTGGTGATGGAGAACAACAAATTCCTGAATTCCATAGAACAAGGACCCAAGCCTGTGATTGCTGCCTTAAACGGAAACTGCCTCGGAGGGGGATTAGAGATCGCCATGGCCTGCCACTACCGAATTGCAGCAAAAGGAATACAGGTGGGACAGCCTGAGGTTCAGATCGGTTTAATCCCGGGAGCCGGCGGAACACAGAGGCTTCCGCGGCTGGTGGGACTTCCTGATGCTTTGAAGATGATCGCAACAGGCCAGCCCATTTCGTCAGAGGAGGGATTGGAAAAAGGGTGCATTGATGAGGTAGTTCCTCCAGAGTCCCTTCTGGAGAAAGCCTTAGGGGCTGCACAGCGCTTCATATCCGGTGAATTGAATCACCGAGATCGGATGACGCGCCTAAGGAAGGACCGCCTTCCAAACTTCATCGCTAAAAAAATGATTATCTCATACGCCAGAGGAGAGGCAGAGAAGAAGGGCAAAGGCTACATCGCACCTTTCAAGGCCATTGAGGCCATGGAGCGAGGCCTCTCTGACGATTTCGAGGCCGACCTGAAGAATAGAGGCCGAGCTCTTCAGCGATTGCGCTGTATCGGATGTGGCCAAGAACCTCATTGGAATTTTCCTCAACACCAGGGCTGCGGGAAAGCTCCCCAGGATCAAAGGAGTGGAGCCACAAAAGATCAAGACCGTGGCCATGCTTGGAGGAGGAGCCATGGGTTCTGGTATCACAAACCTCCTTCTCAGCAATGGGTTCGAAACCATCCTCTGGGATATCAATGATGAAGCCATTCAGAAAGGCCTCTCAGCCATCCGAAAGACGTTTGCTTACCCTATAAAGATAGGGAAGATGACTCAGGAAGAGCTCGATCGCAAGATCCGGGATCACCTGACTACCACGACCTCCCTTGATGACCTGAAGCGAGCAGACCTGATCATCGAGGCCGTACTGGAGGATATGGGGATCAAACAAGGGATCTGGAAAAAACTTCAAGAGATCTGTCGGCCGGATGTCATATTTGCCACGAATACATCAGCGCTTCCCGTCACAGAAATGGCTTCTGTCCTGGAAGATCCAGGCAGGATGATCGGGCTTCACTTTTTCAACCCTGCGGAGCGGATGCCATTGCTGGAGATCATCTGCGGAAAGAAGACATCGGATATGACATTGGCTACGAGTGTGCCCTTTGCAAGGGCAATACGCAAAGTGCCTATTGTCGTGAACGATGGCCCTGGCTTCTATGTATCAAGGCAGCTTGGAGCCCTCATGGGCGAGTCTACCTTTATGGTAGGCGAGGGAGTGGATGCAGCCCCGATTGAGGAAGCGGTTCTCGATTTCGGAATGCCCATGGGACCGGCAACTCTCAGCGACCTCACTGGCATCGACATCGGTTATCACGTGGGAAAGAATTTTGAGAAATCCTTTGGAGAACGCTGGAAAATGTCACCCATCTACGAACTCGTTTACCAGACCGGATGCTATGGTCGGAAGACTGGAGCAGGTTGGTACGATTACAGTGGCGAGAAACCCGTTCCCAATCCCAAGGTTCAGGAGGTGATCAAGAAATATTTAAAGGAGAAAAGGATCCAACCCAAGAAGATCTTCCCACAAGGAGATCGTAGATCGGATGCTTGCCCGGGCTATCAACGAAGCTGCCTACATGATTCAGGAGGAAATCTGCGACAGACCTCAAGATATGGACCTGGCCATTATCTACGGATTAGGATTTCCTCCATACCGGGGCGGCATTCTCCGTTATGCAGATGCCTGGGGGATACGCAATGTCTACGAGCATCTCTTGAAGCTGGAGCAGGAGCACGGAGTCCGATTCAAACCAGCCTCCCTGCTCAAGGAGATGGCTGAATCCGGACGCACGTTTTATGGAAGAGCTTAAAAAGCTCTCTTGATTTCACAGATTTCAAAAGAGGATTACACACCTGCCTGCCGGTAGGCAGGGATTTTTTGAATGATCGGTGAATTTCGAATCTGTGTAATCGGTTCCTAATCGGTGTAATCAGAGATTTCACCAGAAATCTCAAGAAAGGAGGATTTCAAAATGGAAAGGTGGGAGAAAGGAATTTTCGTATTGGCAATGGTTTTCTTATTCGCAGTGTCATCTTTTACAGTTGCCTTTGGACAGGACATTAAGATCGGCGTGATCGGCCCGATGCAATTTGTGCAGGGCCATGGCCATTGGAACGGGGCGACCATGGCCGCCGAGGAGATGAATGCCAAAGGGGGTATTCAGGTCGGCGCAAAAAAGATGAAAATCCAGCTTATTCAGGCAGATTCCAACGAATTCCTCAACGTCACGGACGCCACCAATGCCATGGAGCGGCTCATCACGAAGGACAAGGTGCATTTCGTCGTTGGCGGTTTCCGGACCGAGGCCGTCCTGGCCATGCAGGACATTGCCATGGAGAACAAGAAGATCTTTATCGGCGTTGGGGCTGCCCATGATGAGCTCTGTAACCGGGTGGCCAAGAACTACAACACCTACAAATATTGGTTCCGGGGCTCCCCTTTCAATTCCTCATTCCTTGGCAGAACGAGCTTCATCCATTTGGCCACTGTCGGAGCCATATTGAAACAATCCTTAAACATACCCAAAATAAAAGTCGCTATCGTTGCGGAAAAGGCCGTGTGGGCTGAACCCATGATCAAAGCGGCCGAGGCTACCATCCCCAACATGGGTATGGAGATGGTAGGTGTTTGGAGACCCTCTCCGGTGGCCACGGATGTCACAGCCGAACTGTCTGCCATTCAACGTTCAGAGGCCCATATCATTTTCACGATCTTTTCCTCGTCGGTGGGATTCCGTTTGCCAGACAGGCAGGCGAACTCAAGATCCCGGCTGTACAGGTGGGCATCAATGTAGAGGCCCAGAAGGATGGCTTCTGGCAGGCCACACAGAAGATGGGCAACTATGTGACGACCATGAATACCTATGCCCGTGGGGTCGAGTACAATGAACTCACAAAGCCATTTGTTGACACCTATGTGAAAAGATTCGGTGAGACGCCGACCTACACCGCGGATACTTACACCGCTATTGTCTACGCGACTTGCGCCGACCATTGAGCAAGCCGGGACCCTCGATCCTGACAAGCTGGTGTCTATCCTGGAGAACCGTGTGTACAAGGTCCCTTCCGGCACAGTGGCATACCTGAAGGATGCCGAAGGACGACACCTCCATGAACTCAAATGGGGCCCAGGGTGCCTGACGAGCTTGGGTGTTCAATGGCAGGATGGTGAGCTAAAGGCTTTCTGGCCCAACAAGTGGAAGGCAACCCCAGAGGCGCCTGAGATCACATACAAGGGGATTGTCCCCTACAAGATACCGCCCTGGATGATCGAGAAGTATAAGAAATAAGGGCCGTAGGAAATTGATTTATAAAATCCCTCCTAACGCTCACCTGTCTACCGGCAGTTAGGCTTTTCGAAAGGGAGTGAATAATTCCCCTCTTTGGCCTGCCGGCCTATAGGGCATCTGGCCCGGAGGGCATGAGGGGCGAGGGAGATTTTCATAATTCTATGTCATGAGGTCATATGGGTCTCGTTCTCAACATCATCATCAGCGGTCTCATCAGTGGGAGTGTATTCGCCCTTCTCGCCATTGGGTTTTCCCTGATCTTTGGTGTAGCCCGCATCGTAAACATCGCCCACACCGCCTTCTACATGGTGGCTGCTTACTGTATCTATTTCGTCACCCACAAGATGGGCTTCCATCCCATGTGGGGCATGGTCGCAGCCATCGTTCTGGTCACCCTGTTGGGCATGATCTCCTACAAGATCTTCATAAACCCTATCCGAGAGCATGAGGGTGCCGTGCTGATAGCGACTATCGCCCTGGCTATGGCCTTTCAGGAGATTATGATTCTCAAATTCACAGGCACCTATTTGAGTGTGCCCTCACTGGTCAAGGGGTATCTTGTGATCCTGGGTGTAAAGGTCTTTTATCAACAACTCCTGACCTTCTGCGCAGCCTTGCTCGTTATGGCAGCGCTTTGGGTCCTTCTGATGAAGACCAAACTGGGCTTGGCCATCCGATCCACTGCTCAAGACAGGGAAGTGGCCAACCTCATGGGGATCAACGAGGCTCGGGTAGCCATGATGACCATGGGTATCTCTGTTGGGTTAGCCGCTTTCACAGGCGCCGTCGTCGTACCCCTCACCATACTTGAACCGCACATGTGGATGCACCCGCTGATCATGATGATGGCAGTCGTCGTATTAGGTGGGCTTGGCAGTCTCAAGGGCAGCTTCATGGGGGCATACATCCTGGGCTTTGCAGAAGCATTGGTGGTCTTTCTTGCTCCTATGGGCGCCTTTCTGAAGGGTTCAGTGGCCCTCTCCATCATGATCCTTGTATTGCTCATAAGGCCGGAAGGCCTCTTTGGTGTGTCCTTCGAGGAAGAAAGATAACCCGTTAGAAAGTGTTCATCACTCTAACGAGGTTCGCTTAAAAATGAAATGTTATCTTCTTACTGCTGCAAGCAGCGGGGCTTTCTAACGGGGTAACATGGACCTCATTCTATTTTACCTGAGAAAGCTGTTTACCGTACTCAAAAACGAAGTGCTTGTTCTCCCCTCCCGGGTCGTTGTCGTCCTCTTTTTTCTCATTCTGCTCCTCTTGCCCTTGTTTACCAAAGATGCTTACCTTCTGCGCATCTTCACGCTCACCAGTATCTTTGCCATATTGGCTGCGAGCTGGGATCTGCTTTCCGGCTTTACCGGCCAGATGAATTTTGGACATGCCCTTTTCTTTGGAGTGGGAGCTTACGGCGCAGCTCTGCTCAATAAATATGCGGGTATCCCTCCATGGGGCACCATCCCCCTTGGGGCGCTGGGCGCAGTTCTGGCAGGCCTGATCATAGGGATACCGTGCCTCAGGCTCAGAGGTACTTATCTTGCTCTAACCACCCTTGCCTTCCCCATCATCCTGATGGGCGTCGTTTTTGCCCTTCCTGACCTTACAGGTGGAGAACTTGGAATTTCTGGGATCGCTCGGCTGGCCCAGTCTCGTGTCGCTGATTACTACATCACAGTCGTGGTGATGCTCGGCCTGTGCACGATCATGTGGAAGATCACCGACTCCAATACCGGCATTATTTTCCATGCCATCCGGGAGGATGAACTGGCTGTCAGGGCAGCCGGTATCAACACGACACGCTATAAACTTCTGGCCTTTTGTCTCAGCGGTTTTTTTGCCGGGATATCCGGGGGACTCTATGCCCATTTTATGAGGATTGCAGGCCCTTCAACCCTTGAAGTGTCCTTGTCCTTCCAGGTGGTCATCTGGGCCATCTTCGGTGGGATTGTAACCATCTATGGCCCGGTTGGGGCGGTATTCATCCTTTTCCCCTTGCTGGAGTTTCTGCGTTTCTGGCAAGAGTATCGAACATTGATGTTCGCATGTGTGGTACTGTTGATTCTTCTCTATATGCCTGATGGGCTTTTTCGTTGGCTACGGGACAAGATAGAAAAGGAGTGTCCCCGGTGTAAAATCAGAAATATCGCCACGCGTGATACATGCCGCGTGTGTACGGCGCCGTTGGATTAGCAGTTTGCTGAGAAGGCGCCTCGTAATCTTAGTTTTCCGATTGCAGATTGAAAATTCCGCAATCCGAATCCTGCAATTTGCAATTGGGATAAAGTGGAGGATAAGAAAATGAACGCAAAGGAAGCCTATGCTGCAAAACCCTGGTTGAAGCACTATCCCGAGGGTGTCGCTGACACCGTGGACATACCCACTATATCCGTTCCTGACCTCTTTGACCAGGTCGTGAAGAAATACGGCAATAAGACTGCGTTGATCTTCTACGGGAATAAGATCAGCTATGCAAAGCTGAAAGAGCTGATCGACCGTTTTGCTACAGCCCTGGCCGATTTAGGAGTAAAGAAGGGCGACACCGTCGCCCTCTACCTCCTGAACTGCCCGCAGTATGTCATCGCCTACTTCGCGGCCTTGAAAATCGGTGCGAAAGTCACCCCCATCAGCCCCGTTTACACCAGCCATGAAATAAAACATCAGATCCAGGACAGCGATGCGACGACCGTGGTCTGTCAGGATATCCTTTATGATAATGTAGAGAAGACCGGCATTGCCATGAAGAATGTCATCCTTACCAGCATTGCCGATTACTTGCCCACGCTCAAAAGGCTTTTAGGGAAGGGGGCCCTGGGAAAAGTCTATTCGGAAATGAAGGTTCCTACTCCCACGCACAGGGAACAGGCCGGTCTCCTTCAATTTCAGGACCTCATAAAGAAATACCCGCCTCAGCCTCCCAAAGTAACGATCGACCCGGTGAAGGACATCGCAGCTCTTCCCTACACGGGGGGCACCACAGGGCTTCCCAAGGCAGCTATCCTCACCCACGCCAATATGGTGGCCTTACAAGCGCAAGTGATGGCATTCTGGCCTTTCTTCGAAGAAGGCAACGAATTGGTCATGGCCTTTTTGCCATTTTTCCACATCTATGGTCAGGTGGTCGTGATGCTCGCGAGTCTTAGTCAGGGCTTCACAATGGTCCTCTTCACCACACCTGACATAGACGATATCCTATCAGCCATGGAAAGATACCAGGCATCCGCATTTTATGGTGTGCCCACCATGTTTGAATACCTCAAGGAATACGAAAAAACAGACAGGGTTAATTGGAAGCGGCTCAAGCTGATCGCCTGTGGTGCGGATACTCTTCATGAATCGACCATTGCAGCATGGGAGAGAAGAACCGGGTCAAAGATCTTCGAGGGGTATGGGATGACCGAGACCACTGCCATCAGCCACGGTAGCCCTATTCACAGGCCCAAAAATGGTTCTTTCGGAGTGCCCCTACCCGGCATGAAGGCCGCCATTATCGAACACGAAGGCACGGATTTCTTGCCGGTCGGTGAGGTTGGGGAATTGATTCTGAACGGGCCGAACATCATGCAAGGCTATTGGAAAAGGGAGGAGGGAACCCGGGAGTCATTGATCGACATTGACGGAGAGAAGTGGCTCAGGACCGGAGATCTTGTCAGCATGGATGAGGAAGGTTATTTCCACTTCTTTGACCGTAAACGGGATCTCATTAAGTACAAGGGATATTCGGTCTTCGCCAGACATGTCGAAGAGGTCCTTTTCAAGCATCCTCAAATTAAGGCGGCTGGCGTCGTGGGAGTGCCCGACCCGAAGGTGGGTCAATTCATCAAGGCCTATGTGGTCCTGGAAAGCGAAGCCCGGGGTAAAATTTCTGAAGAGGAGATTATTGCCTTCTGTAAAGAGAATCTCGCCCACTACAAAGTTCCCAAGATTATCGAATTCAGGGGCGAGCTTCCAAAGACGGACGTGGGAAAGGTTTCGCGCAGGGAGTTGAGAGAAGAAAGTGAAGAGCGCTGATATGACCCCATCCTTCCTTGAAATCAAAGGGCTCACTAAAAACTTCGGCGGTCTTCGGGCTGTCAACGATATCGGCTTTTCCATGGAAAGGGATCAGATCCTGGGTCTGATCGGACCGAACGGCGCAGGCAAGACCACCCTGCTACGGCTGATCACCGGCATTCTGAAGCCGGATGGCGGAAGCGTCCGTTTCATGGGAAAGGAAATCGTAGGCCGCAAGACCTGGGACATTGTCAATATGGGCATCGCCTGTACCTTTCAGAACATGAGACCCTTCCGGCGACTCCCTATCATCGCCAACGTCATGGTTTCCTGCCTTTCCCCACGTGCCATGAAGAGGGGAGAATGGGTCAAGCGGTTGGAGGCAAAGGCCATGGATGCCCTGGAATTCGCAGGCATTTCAGATATGGCGCGGGAAAAGGCCTCTACGCTTTCACAGGGTGACCTTAAAAGGCTGGAAGTGGCGCGGGCCGTGGCCACGGAGCCGGAATTGCTCCTCCTGGATGAGCCTTTCGGTGGGCTGAGTCCTGCTGAGACGGATCTCATGGCCATATCCATCAAGCGCCTGCACAAGGGTGGCCGTTTCGGTCGATTGCACAGCGAAGGACCGGCCATGATCATCGTCGAACATAAGCTTCAATGGTTGATGAAGATCGTGGATCGTATCGTGGTCTTGAATTTCGGGACCATCATTGCCGACGGAACGCCCGATAAAATCATCAACGACCCTCACGTGATTGAGGCCTACCTCGGCGTAGGAGGTACCTAAAGCGTGCTGCTTGAAGTTGCCAATTTATCAGTCTGGTATGACAAGGCCATGCTCATTAACAATTTGAGCATGGGTGTAGATACAGGTGAACTGGTCAGCCTCGTGGGTCCCAATGGGGCTGGCAAATCGACCCTTCTAAGAGCCATCACCGGATTGGTAGCCTGGGAGAGGGAGATTACGCGGAGGTCAACCCATGGTGAAATTATTCTTGAGGGTGCGGTCACCTTTGATGGAGAGCGAATCGATCAGATCCCTGCCCATGAAATCGTTAAGCGAGGTCTGAACCTTTGTCCAGAGAGGCGAAGGCCGTTCCGAGAGATGACGGTGATCGATAATCTTATGGCCGGGTCTTACCTGTTGAAGGACAAGGACGAAATTCGGGATAACTTAGGTAAGGTATATCAACTGTTTCCCGTGCTACAGGATCGATCAAACCAGATCTCCGGGACGCTCTCCGGCGGGGAGCAGCAGATGCTCGCCATTGGCAGGGCATTGATGTCTAAACCCAAACTGTTGTGCATTGATGAGCCCTCGACGGGCCTTGCCCCCATTTTGCGAGCAGAGGTATTTCAGAAGATCGGAGAGATCCGCAAGTTAGGAATCACCGTCTTGCTCGTTGAACAGGACGTGAGCACGGTCTTCAAAATGACCTCCCGCAACTATGTCCTCTCCTCTGGAAAAATCATCGCCGAAGGAACCGGAGAGCAATTGCTTCAAGACGAGGTTCTTCGTAAAACGTACCTGGGGCTCTAACGGGTCTGCCTCTGGCAGAGCTGTTGGGGCACCTGAATTACTTCCGATACCTTCTCATTGACACACAACTGCTTCAACCCGTAAGAAAGATATACCATGTTGACCCTAATCATATGATACTAATCTCGATGACATTGACCGTGACTGGCCGGAGGCCAAAAGGGCTGGTAAGACGGTGAATATTTCCAACCTTCTCATTGAGAGCAGCTGTGCGAAGGCCTGAGCATCCAGCGATTCGCTTTCTGGAACGAACAATCACCTATGAAGAATTAAACAGGCACGTGGATCGCTTGTCCCATGGACTCGTTCGTGCGGGACTCCACCCTGGAGATATCTGTGTTTTGATGATGCCCAACTCGATAGACTGGGCGATCGTTTACTATGCGTTAGCGAAAGTTGGGGCTGTGGTCCTCCCGGTGAACTTCCTTTATAGAGTGGGAGAGCTCGAGCACATTTTCAAGGACTCTGGCGCACGGGCCTTCATCGGCCACAAAGACTACTTGGAACACCCTCGCCAAGTCATGGAGCACCTCCCAAAGATGGATCTGCGCATCGCCCAGGGTGGATCGCGTGGCCAGGGATTCATACCCCTGGAGGAACTCTTCGTTGACGAAGGGGCATTTCATCCCTATCCGAACCCGAGATGACGACACCTGGGCCATCATCTACACCAGCGGCACCACCGGCCATCCCAAAGGAGCCATGCTCACTCACTACAATTTGGCAAACAACGCCATGACCCTGGCCAACATGCGTTCAACCGGTCCCCATGATGTGGTCTTCGGTGTCCTGCCTCTTTTCCACATCTACGGGCAGACGAGCGCGTTCAACTCTTCTATCTATCTGGGTTTGACCATCCGGCTGTGGCCACACTTCAATGCTGAGGAGTTGTTTTCCGCTATCGAGGAGGAGGAGAGCTCGATCTTGATCGCGGTACCGACCATTTTCAACCGCTTGGTGGAGTTAGCCGATGTTCGTCCGCCGAGGCGATCGGGGCTTCGGTTTTGTGTCTCAGGTGGCGCCTCTCTTCCAGTGGAAGTGCTCCGTCGATTCGAGGATCGCTTCCATACCATCATCTACGAAGGATACGGGCTTACCGAGTGCTCTCCAGTGTGTGTGGAGAACCCATTCGGTCGCCAAACCCGGCCTGGATCCATTGGCCTTGCCATTCCGGGGTTTGAGGCACGTATTGTGAACGATCAGGATGAAGATGTCTCCATTGGCGCAGTGGGAGAGCTCATTATCCGCGGACCCGGTGTCATGAAAGGATACCTTAACCAACCTGAAGCCACTGCCGAAACTCTCCGGGGAGGATGGTTACACACGGGCGACCTAGCCCGCATGGATGAGGATAGGTACATCTACATTGTGGACCGAAAGAAGGAAATGATCATCCGGGGAGGCTATAATGTGTACCCGCGGGAGATTGAGGAGATCCTTTACACGCATCCGGACGTGCTTGAAGCTGCAGTGGTAGGTGTTCCGCATCCCGATTTGGGGGAAGAAGTAACCGCAGTTGTTGTGCTTCGCCAAGGGGCTTGCGCCACACCAGAGGAGTTGAGACAGTTCGTCAAAGAACGAGTTGCACCCTATAAATACCCGAGAAGAATCCAGCTGGTCAAGGAGCTACCCAAGAGCCATACTGGGAAGATCCTCAGAAAAATCCTTAGGGAGAAGAATAAGAACTCCAATCGCCCAAGCATCAAAACTCCAAACAGCCCCTGAGAGACTGAATCCTCAAGTGACCCTTGGCAGATTATTTTTTGGCCTCGGAAAACTCGGCGAAAATGGGATCGATTCCCTATGTTTTTAGAGATTCCAGGCGGCACGAGCCCCTTCTTCTGTGGCCTCGATGATTCGGCGAGGCTGAAGGGCATCCCCGATGATAAAATGACGGATCTTTTTGGCCTGTAAGATTTCTTTCAGTTCATCGTTGGGTTTAAGTCCAACCGCTATGATGACTTGGTCGACCGGGGAAAGGATCTGTTCTCTGCCCTCAATAAGAACTGTTACAGAAGATTCTTCGATTTTCTTCACAGTTGTGTTGAAAAGGAGCCGGCATCCGGCTTCTTTGAGCCGGGTGTGCAACATATAGCCGTGGGAGGTGATTTTGAGAACCGGCGATTGTTTAAGGACTTCAACCAGGGTGACCTGGATTCCTTTTTGGCACAAGTAATCTGCTGTTTCCATCCCAATCAACCCGCCGCCAATCACTACTGGATGTTTCCCGGGCGGAACCGCTCCCTCCAGAACCTGCCAGGCATGACAGACCAGAGAAAGATCAATCCCAGGAATGTCAGGTTTGATCTGTTCTCCTCCTGTGGCCAAAATCACCACCTCCGGATTCCCTTCGGAAATCATACTTTCAGTCACCTCAATCCCTGTCCGCACGATGACTCCCATCTTTTTAGCCTGGGAGGTAAGCCAAGAGGCCCAAACTCCATATTGGTCTTTAAAGGGTGCCTGACTGGCAAAGCGCAGCTGTCCACCCGTTTCCTCCTCTTTTTCGAAGAGGGTCACCTTATGGCCGAGACGGGCGGCCTCATACGCTGCGGTAAGACCACCAGGGCCAGATCCCACGACCCATACATGACGACGGACTCCAGCTGGCCCCTGTGGGTAAATGATTTCCTGCCCGGTCTCGGGATTGAGGGCGCAACGGATTTTCCCTTCCCCCAGCATCAAGCGTTCGATGCATCCCTGATTGCAGGCAATACATTTTCGGATATCTTCAGGACGGCCTTCCCGCGCTTTGATTAGAAAATCCGGATCAGCTAAATACTGGCGGCCGAAGGCCACCAGGTCTGCTTCCCCACGAGCGATCACTTCGTTCGCCAAAGAAGGGTCTGTGAATCGCCCGACGGCAATCACTGGAAGGCCAACGACCTCTTTTAACTTTTTGGCCCGCCAGACATTAAAACCGGGTTGATACTCAAAGGGGGCGCTGGTAATGCCGCCCGGACTTCCGTGCGTTCCAAGAGAGGCATGCAGAATGTCGGCCCCGGCTTTAACCAGATTGGGGAGGATAGGCTGAATATCCTCGAATGTATAACCATCTTTAATGCACTCTTCCACAGACAGACGGAGGGAGATGGGGAAATCCTCGCCCACTGTTTTGCGGACCTCCTGCAGTACTTCAATCATGAAACGACTGCGGTTGCTGAGACTGCCCCCATATTCATCGTCACGTTTGTTGGAGAGAGCAGATAGAAACTGGGTTATCAAGTATCCGTGAGCTCCATGCACCTCCACGGCATCGAAGCCAGCCTCCATTCCCCGAGCCGAGGCAGCACCAAAGGCGGTGATGATTTCCTGAATCTCCTCGCGGGTGATCTCCCGCGGGGTCAGGCCGAAAACCAAAGACCGGATTGGGGAAGGAGCAATGGCTTTTTTCTCTCGGAGAAGATAAAGACTTTCCCGCCCGGCATGATGGAGCTGCAAGGCCACCTTGCTACCGGCAGCATGCACCGCATCGGCAATTTTTTTCAGGCCAGGGATAAACCGATCATCATAGGCCCCCAGTTCATTTGGTATGACCGAACCGCTTGGATGGACGGAGGTAATTTCGGTTATGATCAGGCCAGCCCCGCCTCTCGCCCGGCGCTTTATGTAAGCAAGGTTAGCTTCGCTCACCGTGCCGTCCGGATTCCCGAGGTTGGTCCCCATGGGAGGCATGACCGCCCGGTTGACCAGGTCCATCGATTTTATCTTGATAGGTGCAAAGAGGGATGGCAAGAGATTCATGTTATCGGTGTCAATGATGGGCCAAGAGGCAGAACATTGTGCCTCCTACCTGTGGCAGGCAGGCGTGCCTGCCACAGGTAGGCCGCTTTAGAACGGATATTTTCCCATTTTAATCACGGAATCTGCGATTTCCCGTCTCAAGGCGATCGTATTCACAGGCGTAAAACGTGTCAGTTTCTTGAGAGCGGATAACTGAGTCCTGAGTATATCGCCTTCGGCAATGGCAGCGAAGGCCTGCTTTGCAAAAAATTCTACGCGGTCAAAGGAATCATTGACATAGACCTTTACCATGGCCTTCTGGATCTGGGATTTTTCATCTCCAAATTTTTCCATGGACTTCATGGCTCGAAGCAGCGCACTCTCCATGGCGAAGACCTCAATCACAATATCACTGATCGCACCCAGGATCTCCTGTTCGTCTGCCAGCTTCATCATATACTTCTGAACTGCTGCTCCAGCTACGAGGAGGGCGATCTTTTTTGACATCTCCACCATTTCTTTCTGTAAAGAAAGCTTCCCGTCATCCGTATCCACCTTCGGTCGAAGGGTGAGAAGCTCGTTAGCTACCTTCTGGGCTGCGGCAAGCACAGGAAGTCGGTTCTTCATGGCCCGCTTCGTCACCATATCCATAATCAGGAGGCGATTGATCTCATTCGTTCCCTCCCAGATTCGATTAATCCGGGAATCCCGGTAACCTCGCTCAATCGCATAATCATGAATATATCCGTACCCCCCGTGAATCTGAAGGGCTTCATCCACAATATAGTCCAGCATCTCTGACGCATAGACTTTGTTGATGGAGTCCTCAATGGCATACTCCTCAATCCCCCTCGCCATTTGAATCCCGACATCTTCAGCATGGTGGTCAATGCGCTTGAGAATTTGATCTGTCATCTCGGCTGTCCGGTAGACCATACTTTCCACAGTAAAGGTTCGAATCGCCATCTCTGCGATCTTATGTTTGATCAGACCGAATTCTGCGATCGGCTTACCGAACTGAACCCTCTGTTTTGCATAAGTCACGGCATCCTGAAGTGCACTCTTTGACGATCCCACACAACCTGCGCCCAACTTAAAGCGGCCAATGTTCAGGGTGTTAAGAGCCACGATATGGCCCTTTCCCACTTCTCCAAGAACATTCTCCACTGGCACCTTAGCATCGGTGAAGATAACGCTTCGTGTCGAGGACCCTTTCATTCCCATCTTATTCTCTTCTTCATCCACTGAAACCCCTTCGAACTTCTTTTCGACAATGAAGGAGGTGAATTTGTCACCGTCCACTTTGGCATAGGTAACGAACACATCGGCAAAGCCAGCATTGGAAATAAACTGTTTCTGGCCGTTTAGAATATAGTACTTTCCATCAGGACTGAGCATTGCAGTCGTTTTGGCATTCAGGGCATCTGATCCTGCTTCAGGCTCAGTCAGGGCATAGGCAGTGATCATTTCTCCTGTGGCAATTTTTGGAAGGTACCTTTTCTTCTGATCCCTGTTCCCGAAAAAGATAATGGGAAGAGAACCAATGCCTGTATGGACAGCGTAGGCCACCAGGAAGGATCCTCCTCCTCCCTGAGACATTTTCTCCATCATCAGGAGGACACTGACCTTATCCAATTCCTGGCCCCCGTACTCCTCTGTGATGTCTCCGGAGAGCAAACCCAATTCCCCTGCCTTTTTGAGTAGACTCGGCAGGAGTCCTTCTTTCTGCGCTTCAATATCATCGATCTGGGGTTCAACTTCACCCACGGTGAATTCCATAGCCGCTTTCCCAATCAACCGCTGCTCTTCCGTAAAGTCCTCTGGTGTGAAAATTTCCTGAGGCGAAATCGATTCTACCAGAAATGCTCCCCCTTTAACGAACTCTTCCATAACAG
>CAWFSX010000073.1:0-25225 GCA_963818595.1 uncultured delta proteobacterium | reverse complement strand
GTTCTTCCCAGGCCATGGGCGAAAGCTATCCGAGATCGCCGACGATGCTACGTTTCGCGACGACGAGAACAGGAGGGATCGTGGAGTATCGAGAGCTCGGCCGAACGGGATGGCGCATTTCGACGATCAGCTTTGGCGCGTGGGCGATCGGCGGCGACGCGTGGGGAAAGACCGACGACGAGGAGTCGCTGCGGTCGCTGCACCGTGCCGCGACCTCGGCGTCAACTTCATCGACACGGCGGACGTCTACGGCGACGGACATTCCGAGCGGCTCGTCGCGCGCTTTCGTCGCGAGCGGTCGGAGCCGATCATCGTCGCGACAAAGGCCGGGCGGCGCCTGCGGCCGCACGTTGCCGGCGGGTACAATCGCGCCAACATCACCGCGTTCGTCGAACGAAGCCTGCGGAATCTCGACACCGAGGCCCTCGATCTTCTGCAGCTGCACTGTCCGCCGACGCCGGTCTACGAGACGCCCGACGTGTTCAGCATCCTCGACGACCTGCAGCAGGCCGGAAAGATTCGCCACTATGGCGTCAGCGTCGAACGCGCGCAGGAGGCCGTTCTCGCCGCCGAATACCCGAACGTCCAGTCGGTGCAGATCATCTTCAACATCTTTCGGACGAAGCCCGAGCAATTCTTCCCGATCGCGCGTGCGAAGCGCATCGGCATTCTCGCGCGCGTTCCGTTGGCGAGCGGCCTGCTCACCGGAAAGCTGCGTTCCGACTCGCATTTTTCCGACAGCGACCACCGCAACTTCAACCGGCACGGCGAATCGTTCGACGTCGGCGAAACGTTCTCCGGCGTCGACTACGACACGGGGCTGCGTGCCGTCGACGAGTTGCGCGACGTCGTTCCCGCGGGGATGACGATGGCGCAGGCCGCGCTGCGCTGGACGTTGATGTTTCCCGAAGTCACCGCGGCCATTCCAGGCGCGCGCACTCCCGCAGCAGGCCGAAGACAACGCGCGCGCCGCGGACCTCCCGCCGCTTCCCGACTCGTTCATGTCTCGCGCGCGCGACGTCTACAACCGTCACATTCGGGCGCTGATTCATGACCGCTGGTAAGCCATCGACGACCGCGCCGGTTCGCTGGGGCATTCTCGGCGCCGCGAACATCGCCGTCCAGAAGGTGATCCCCGCGATGCTCGCCAGCGACCGATCACAGGTTGTCGCCATCGCGTCGCGCGATGCGGCCAAGGCGCGCGATGCCGCGCGCGCGCTGTCGATTCCCCGCGCATACGGCTCGTACGAGGAGCTGATCGCCGATCCCGAGGTCGAGGCGATCTACAATCCGCTGCCCAATCACCTGCACGTCCCCTGGTCGATTCGCGCCGCGGAAGCGGGCAAGCATGTGCTCTGCGAGAAGCCCGTCGCCTTGACGGCCGATGAAGCGAGGCAACTTCGCGACGTACGCGATCGCACTGGCGTGGTGATCGCCGAGGCGTTCATGGTGCGGACGCATCCGCAATGGCTCGCCGTTCGCAGGCTCGTGGCCGATGGACGCATCGGCGAGTTGAAGCTGATCGTCGGCCACTTCAGCTACTACCGCCGCGATCCGAACGACGTGCGCAGTCGATTGGATTGGGGCGGTGGCGCACTCCTCGACATCGGCTGCTATCCGATCACGCTGTCGCGCTGGCTGTTCGGTTCCGAGCCCGAAGCGGTGATCGGTCAGATCGAACGAGACCCCGACATGAAGATCGACCGGCTCGTGTCGGCATTGCTGCGCTTCCCCAACGGTCAGGCGTCGTTCACCTGCGCCGGTCAACTCGTGCCCTATCAGCGTATGAACATCTTTGGTGTCAGGGCGCGTATCGACGTCGAGATCCCGTTCAACTCCCCGCCCGATCGACCGGCGCGAATCTTCTGCGACGACGGCAGCAAGTTCGCCGGCGACAGCGCCACCGCGATCGAGTTTCCCGCGGTCGATCAGTACACACTGCAGGCCGATCGCTTCGCCGACGCGGTACGCGGCGTGAGCGACGTGCCGGTTTCGCTCGAGGACGCCATCGCCAACATGGCGGTCATCGACGCCGTCTTTCGTTCAGCGGACACGCAACGGTGGGAGACGCCGGCGCGCGTCTGACCGCGTCACTCCACCCGGTTCTCGAGCACGCCGATCGGACCAATCTCGATCCGCACGGTGTCGCCTGACCGCAGCGTGAACTCGTCGGGCGGGACGACACCGGTGTTTTCGAGATGCTCGATCGTTCCTACAGATTCCACCCGTCTCGCGTCTCGTGTCCATGGCTGCGTTGGTGCTCGTCATTCCGGGGCCTACGACTTGAATCGCAGACGTTCCTTGCACGGTGTGGTCAGCCCTCGATGTCGCGGCGATGGTCGCGCGCCCCAGCACCTGGCCGGCGGTTACGGCACCAGCCGCTCGAGACCGTTGCAATCGTTGTGTCCGACGACGTCCATATCACGCTTCGATCTGTTACCAAACGGCCAGCGTCTATGGAGACGACCAGTGTCATGGTTTGCCCAGGCACGAGCACTAGGTGGTCCGGCGCGACGGTGACCGTATTCACGAGGGAGTCTTTTGGTCCGAGCGGCGGCGGCGCGCCGACATCGAGGCCGTTGTGCACGCCACTGTGAGGCCAGCCAACGCGATATTGATCCAACGAAACAGGCGCATGGTTCCTCCTGAGGGGACCGTGCGATTGTGGAGCGTGAGATTGTACGCGATGTCCAGAGGACGACGAACGGATATCAAACGTTCCAAAAATCCTTGTATGACATTCCTCACCACCGCAATGTCACCGTGAGTGTTTGTATAGAATGGTGCCCGCTGGGACGCAATTGGCACACGATATTGGACGCCCATTGGTTCGGTGGGCGGTGTGTACGCTGTTAACGGCGACCAAATCTCGCACAACGCGGGCGAGCTGGTAAAGGCCGGCGCGATCGGTCGTGTCGTGCAGACGGTTGGCCTCGGCCGCATCGACATCAACCCGCGCCGATCGACCCGCCTGGTTCTGGGATCCGGCGCAGTACGGCGGCATCGTCTGCGACATCGCCTCGTACCAGTTCGACCAGTTCCTCTTCTTCACCGCCTCGACCGAGGGCACGAACGGCTACATCGAAATCCGAAAGAATGTCGACATCGCGGGCCGAGCTGGCGGGAACCACCTCTTCCTCGTCGACGGCAAGGGCGTGCAATACGTCGACTGCTCGAAGGTCGAGCTACCCTTTGACCGCCAGGTCGTCGACGACGTGCTCGATCGAACCGAGACCGCGATGACGCAGGCCCACTGCTTCCTCGCCACGGAGCTCGCGCTGCGTGCGCAGAAGCAGGCGCAGAAGGTGACTACAACGGCGCGCCAAGGTACGACGCCAACCTGAGCAAATCCGCGAAGGCACCGGCCGCAGTCACCTCTCGCCCGGCGCCTGGCCCCTGCACGACGAGCGGATTTTCACGATACCGGCTCGTTCGAAAGAGCACGATGTTGTCGGTGAGGTGAATCCGCGCGAATGGATGCGTGACCGATAGGCGTGCAATCCAACGCTCGCCTTTCCAGTTCTGTCAACTCGGCCGACGAAGCGGAGCACCTCGCCACGATCCGCCGCGTCGCGACGCAGCTCCTCCATCTCACGGTCGTGATCCCCGGATCTCACGATTTTGAAGGAGATGAAGCTGGAGGAGAAACGCCCAGCCATTTTTGAGGTCAAGGGATGCGAAAAATGTTCCAACACAGGTTATTGGGGCCGTTCAGGAATATTTGAATTCCTCGAGATCACGGATGGTGTCCGAAGACTTATTTTGGGAAAAAAGGATTCCACGATCATCAAAGAGGTGGCCCGGAAGAATGGGATGAGGACATTGAGAGAGGATGGTTGGTTAAAGGTCAAGCAGGGGATGACCACTATTTCAGAGGTCTTAAGGGTCACTCAGGAAGAGGAGACGATTTAGGGTATCCATGGCACAATATCTTTACAAGGCTGCGACCCTCGATGGACAGACCGTAGAGGGATTCATGGATGGAAGGGATGAGGAGAACATTGTCCAGAACCTTCACCAATTGGGCTATATCCCCATTCGCATCATCTCCACCCAAGAGAAAAGACCGAGCCTCCGTTTATCCTCTTTCTTACCCCAACGCGTCGGCCTAAAAAGCCTGCTCACCTTTACCCAGGAGCTCTCCACCCTCATCTCAGCAGGTTTGCCCCTCGACCGAAGCCTCAGTATTTTAGGGAGCTTGACGGAGAATGAACGATTAAGGGAGACAGTGAAGGATGTTTTAAAGCGGATTGAGGGGGGAAACTCTTTGGCCGAGGCATTGGGAAACCATCCTCGTATTTTTTCAAAACTTTACGTGAATATGGTGAAGGCTGGAGAATCAGGGGGTTTTTTAGAAGTGATCTTGTCACGGTTGGCCCTCTATCTTCAGAATACAAAAGAGATCAAAGACTATCTGATCTCCGTGATGATCTATCCTTTGATTCTCACGATGGTCAGTGGGGTCTCCATCGCTATCTTGGCGACCTTTGTGATTCCGAGATTTGCAAGAATCTTTTCCGATATGGGACAAGCCATTCCTTTGCCAACTCAAATGGTGCTATCGCTCAGTCATTACATAAGAAATTACTGGTGGGTGGGCTTAGGCATCCTCGTCGCCATTTATCTTGGACTCAGGGCATATAACCAAAACGAGGAAAGGCGTCTGAGGTGGGATCGGTTCAAATTGAAATGGATTGCCGTTGGAGAACTGATTAAGAAAATTGAGGTGGCCCGGTTTTCAAGAACGTTGGGGACCTTGCTTCAGAGCGGGGTTTCGATTTTGCCGGCCCTCAATCTGGTGAAAGAAATTTCTCAAAATCGAGTCATTTCAAGATCGATCACACATGTCCACGACCGATTGAGAGAGGGGAAAGCCATTTCCAAATCATTGGAGGAGGCAGAGGTTTTTCCCCCTTTAGCGGTTCACATGATCGGTGTTGGGGAGGAGACCGGAAGGCTTGATGAGATGCTGATCAAGATAGCTGAAACCTACGAGGAAAATGTTCGAAATACTGTAAAACGGTTTGTCTCTCTATTGGAACCGCTGATCATCGTGGTCATGGGGGCGGTGGTAGGGTTTATTGTTATTTCGATGCTGCTGGCCATCTTCAGCATTAATGAGATTCCTTTTTAACCCCCTTGCCCCCCTGAATAAGGCTGTGAAAAAATGGGGGAAGTGGAGCGGACAGACAAAGAATTCCAAAACTGTAGAATGCGGACTTTGAAAATGGGTATGGGTGTTAAATCGAGTTTTCAGGCATTGGGGCTTTTGAAGCTTACCATTTAAATCCGCCCTAAAGCTTGCATCCGCCTGCTCCGTTTAGACTGGTTTTTCCGAATTCGACACAGCTCTGATGGGAAGGTGTGAAAAAATTAGGGGCAGTGGACCGGACAGAGAGATATCTCCAAAACTGTAGAATGCGGACTTTGAAAAGGTATGGGTGAGTCTTTGGATTTTTTCACCGGTTCCCTTTAGTAAAAGGGGTAAAAAGAATTATCTTTAGAAGGGAAAAGCATGAAAAGTAAAATGATGGGAGAACGGGGGTTTACCCTTATTGAGATCATGATTGTCGTGATCATCATTGGATTGTTGGCCGCCTTGGTGGGGCCAAGATTATTTGGGAAACTCACCATGGCAAAACAGAAATCAGCGAAGGCACAGATTGAGCTTTTTGGTACGGCTCTCGATGCACTCCGGCTCGACATAGGGAGGTACCCCACCACGGAGGAGGGATTGAAGGTCCTTCGGGAAAAACCTTCTGGAGTTGAAAAATGGAACGGTCCCTATCTTCCTAAAGAAATTCCTGTTGACCCCTGGGGAAAGCCTTATATCTATAAATGTCCAGGCGAGCAAGGGGAATATGATCTGATCACTTATGGTCTCGATGGCGTGGAAGGAGGCGAAGGAGAAAATCAGGATGTTGTCAGTTGGAAGGATATTGGTAAATGAAAAATAAGGGTTTTTCATTCATTGAATTAATGGTTGTTTTGGTTATCCTTAGCCTCTCCATTTCGCTCGTCACTCCATCCCTGTCCCGATTCCTAAGGACGGTGGAGTTGAAAGGAGCGGCTAAAAAGGTTTCGGGGATCCTCCGCTATTGTCGGAGTGAGGCGGTGAGGAAAGGATTGGTATATCAAGTTCTTTTTGATTCCGATTTGAGAGGGATAAGAGTTCTATCCAAGGAATCCATAGAGGCAAAAAAGGAAGAAGTCAAAAAGGAGGGGGAAGCTCCTAAAAAAGTATACTCACTCCCTGATGGAATCCAAATTAAAAAGGTGGATGTGGCTTCGTCCCAATACTCTACGGACCTCCAGACGATTGAATTCTACCCGAACGGTGGATCCAACGGAGGTTCTATTCTCTTGGATGGCCAGGACCGTAACGGTTTTCACATCGAAGTCCATTTTCTGACAGGGATGGTAAAGATTATAAGTGTCGAAGGTCTTAAACAATGAAGGCAAGGGGATTCACCCCGTATAATCCCGAAAGCCCCAATCTTCAGACTGGGGATGAAGGGGATTTCAAATCTAAAGATAAAGAAAAGCCCTGCTCTTTAGGGCAGGGATATACGGGGTTCACACTCATCGAAGTGTTGGTTGCTGTAGCGATCTTAGGGATCGGATTGACTATTATCATCGAGCTCTTTTCTGGAGGACTCCGTCTTGGAAGGGCCTCTGAAGAGTATACGAAGGCAGTGAATTACGCTCGCATAAAAATGGAAGAAATAGCTGTCAAACCAGTGGTGGCAGAAGGGGTAGAAGAAGGGAGTTTTGATGATACATTTCGTTGGCAGGTGGAGGTGAAGAAAGTGAACCTCCTTCCTGTGGAAAATAAACCGGATTTTAAACCTCCTGTCCAATTCTTTCAGGTCCAAATCGATGTCATCTGGAAATCAGGTGCTAAAGATAGGTCTACCCGTATTGAGTCTTATAGGACGATCAAACAGGAAGATGATGAGAAGAAAGAGCTGAAGTTTTTTCCATGTTTAATATTACTCCAAAGAAGGGTGTTCACCCCGTAGTTGAGGTACTAATGGGCCAAAGAGACAAACCAAGCGTAAGATTTGATAAGGTGGTGATTTCCTCAGGGGTGATGTTTATTCAACGACGGGGTTCACCCCGTAGTTGAGGCAGTCAATGGGCCAAAGAAACAAACCAAGCGTAAGATTTGATAAGGAGGTCATTACCTCAGGGGGCGATGTTTATTCAACGACGGGGTTCACCCTCGTGGAGGTGATGGTGACCCTGACCGTCCTCGGGTTTGTCCTTCTTATGATTTTTGGAGCCTTCCGGCTCGGTCTTTCCGCCTGGGAGAGAGGGGAATCCACCAAGGAGGAGTACCAGAAAGTGCGGATAGTCTCTCAATTGATCTCCCAGCAGATGAAGTCGATTGTCCCTTATAAGATCAAGACTAAAAAGGCAGAAGGTGATTACCTTGCCTTTGAGGGAAAGGCGCGCTCTTTGAAATTCGTATCCGCCCTTCCTCTCAAGGCGAAACAGGCTGAAGGATTTGTCTATGTTGTTTATGAGTTTAAAGAAGGAAGGGGAGAAGAGGGGGGCCGTTTAATCCTTTATGAACAGAGGGCCCTCAACCGAGATTTCTTTGAAGACGAGCTCAAGGAGGACTCGGGTATTTCTCTATTAGAAGGGATCACCCATATCCGATTTGAATATTATCAGGAAGAAGATCTCGGCAAGAATCAGAAGGAGGGATGGATTGAGGAATGGAATGCAAAGGATGTTAAAACATTTCCCAAAGCTTTAAAGATGACCATCCTTCAAAAGAATGGGAAAGGCAGGGGAGAAGAAACCCCCATCATGCTTATGGCGTCTCTTCCAGCCTATCGATTCGAGGAGGTAAGAACGGCTCCAGCCCGCTTCGGTCGGAGATCCGTACAACAGATACCTTCACCCCAAGGGAATTGATGAAATTAAAATTCTGCAATTCGCAGATCCGCAATCTCGCAATTCAGGAAGGCGTTGCCCTCATCATGGTGCTCTGGGTCATCGCTGTCCTTTCTGTAGTGGTCTTGGAGTTCTCTTTTGCCATGAGGACGGAGGTCAATATCACTAAAAACTATAAGGAGGAACTACAACTCTATGCCATAGTTCAAGGAGGGATCCAACGCGCCATTGCAGAATTGATTTACAAACATGATCCTAAGGTTCAGCAACTGAGAAAAACGCTTACGTCAGAAGAGGTCCCTTCCGAAAAAAAGGAGTGGATGACAGATGGAAGATCTTATTTGATTCCTTTCGATCAGGGAACATGTGAGATCAAGGTGATGAGTGAGGCTGGCAAGGTGAACATTAATTTAGTTTCCGATTCAATGCTTCGTAAAATCATCACCCTGTTAGGGGTAGAAGCAGAGGCGAAAGATATGGTGGTCGACTCTATTTTGGATTGGAGAGATCCAGATGATTTCTATCGCCTGAATGGGGCAGAAGAGTCTTATTATCAATCCTTGAAAGAACCTTATCGTTGCAAAAATGCTTCTTTAGACTCCATTGAGGAGCTTCTTCTTGTTCGGGGGGTGAACCAGGCTCTCTATAACGGGAGAAGCGATATAAAAAAAGGAGAAGGAGGGGAGAAGGTGGTTCAGGCTGGATTGAAGGACATTTTTTCGATTTACTCCCCTTCAGGACAGATTGATATCAACAGCGCCCCTCCGGTGGTCTTGAAGGTGGTGTTGGCCATTCCGGAAGAGGTATTGCAAAAGATCGTCAAGGTTCGAGAGGAGAAAGCGTTTGATCATCAATTGGATCTCCTCCTGAGAGTCCCTGAGCTGAAGCCCTTTATCGAAGGGGATCCGGAAAGACAAAGCCTCATTCTGTATGGAAGAACCCTCCTGACACCTTATTATACGATTGAATCAAGAGCCAAGTTTAAAGAGGGCGAATCGGTACGGGGTTTGAAGGCAATCGTCAAAATAGACCCTAAAGAAAAGGAAGGATATAAAATCCTCCAATGGGTAGATGTACTCCTTTAATCTATTTTGAAAATAGTATATACTAATTTTTACCTAATTTTTCATGACGGGGATGGCACCCCTGCCTACCCTGCCTACCGGCAGGCAGGCGCAGGGAGGCACGAACCATGAAAATGGTCAATAGGTCACGGTTAGGGTTAGGAGGCCCGTATCGTTTAGCGTCAAAGGGTAAGGTTTAGAGTTTTAGACGATTAACGTAACCAAATGACGAAACGGGCATCTTTACCGTTGCCCTTAGACGGAGCCCTTATTTTCTAAGTAAAGACGGGTGAATTGGGATAGGCGATGAGGATTCTGGATACAAGTTTTGGAATCGATTTTAGACAAGACCATCTCATTCTCACACTGTTGAAAAAATCCTTTCGGAAGATCAGGCTGGTGGATTTCGGGATCTATTCGATCCAGCCTGAGGGACAAAAGGAGGAGCGAGAAGCTCAAATGGTCGGGTTGATCTATTCGTTTATCTCGAAACACCGACTCAGCCGGGAGCATGTTTTTATTTCCATTCCGAGGGAAAAAGTCATTGTCCGATTTATTCAGCTTCCCATAGCCGCCAAGGAGAACTTGCGAAAGGTGATCGAGTATGAGGTTCCTAAATATACTCCCTTTGAAAAAGAAGAGATCATCTTTGATTTTCAAATACTCAAACAGGAAAAGGACAGGCTTCATCTCTTTACTGTTTTTGTGAAGAGAGGAGAGCTGGACTATTATCTATCCTTTTTAAAGAGGATTGGCATTCAACCCCATTCGATCCAAATCCCATCCACGTCAGCCCTCAACCTTTTCCTCTATCATCAAAGATCCCAAGAGAATGAGACCTCTGTCCTTTTTGATGTGGCCGACTCCTTTTTTGAAATGAATGTCATCCAAGGGAAGGACGATTGGAGAGACAGTTTCCATCTCCCCCTGTCTTTGAAAGAGATAGAATCGAGATGGATGAATACCTTGAAGCAATCAGGATTCAACGTCGATTCTTTTTCAAAAGCCACTTTTTATGTTTACGGGTTAGGGGCGAATGAGAAGATGGTGGATGCCCTGAAGAAGGCGGGTCCGGTGAAAGACGTGTCACCCCCTCCGATGAATCGGATCACCCTAGATAAAGAGCTCCCCAACCCTTATTCCATTTATGCTTCGGTAGGCCTCCCTCTCAAAGGATTGACCAAAGCACGGGTGGATCTCAATCTCCTCCCCTTGGAAATGCGGAAAAAGATGAGGCAGATCGATAAGCCACTCTTTATCATTCTCTTTGCGCTCACGTTGATTCTCAGTCTGATATGGGGAATAGGAATTTTTTTCCAATACAGAAATGAATTGAATACGGTGACGGAGGAGATCAGACAGAAAAAGCCTGAGGTGGAGAAGGTTGAAAGACTACAAAAACAAAAGGAAATCATGGCCAAGGAAATTCTTGAACTCGATAAGGTCACATCCGGAGAGATCCCTAAGACAGAAATCCTGAAAGAGCTAACGCAACTCTTACCCAATACCGTATGGATCTGGAATCTGAAATATAACGGAAAAGAAATCGAGATCAGCGGATATGCCGATTCGGCCTCTGATTTGGTTCCCCTTCTTGATAAATCTCCTCTTTTTGAGAAGGTAGAATTTTTGGCCCCGGTCACCAAAGAAAAACACCTGAGGCCAGATGGAGAAAAGGAAAAGGAGAGATTTAAGATCAAGGCCAAGCTCGAAAGGTGGAGGGGTGGATCTTGAAGCCATGGTCATTTCTTAAAACATTGAGATTTTCTCGGAAGAGTGCACTCTGGGTGGTCATCGGAATCGTCCTGGTTATTCTCATTTATATGTTTGGGATTCTTCCCCTTGTTGAGGCAGCCAGGAAGGCAGAAGAGGAGATTGTCTTGAAGAGGAGGGTTCTTTTAAAATATCGAGAACATCTCCAGAATCGTCATAGGGTTCAAGAAGAACTGGATCAGACCCTCAAACAGTATGAGACGATTCAACAAAGGCTTCTCCCTGGTGAGACCGCCCAACTTGGATCAGCCAATCTTCAGGAGATTGTGAAGCGGCTCACTGAGAAGAATGGAATGAGCATCCGGAGTTTTAGAATATTGGAACCCAAGGAGATGAACGTCTACCGGAAAATTTCCCTCCAGATCGAGTTTAGCCCTACTCCCAGCCTATTAAACCTGAGCCAATTTATTTATGACATCGAACACCACGAAAAAGAATTGATGATTTCAGAACTGGATTTCCTCGCCCTCAACCCGAGGGCCCCGAATAGTCTCCAGGGGAGTTTGGTCATTTCTGGATTAATGAAAATAAACCTCGACAAAGAGAAGGGGAAGGAGAGATAATGTCAATAAAATATGGGGTGTTTTGTATCATTCTCTCCTTTCTTATCCTCTTTCTTGCCATCAAGAGCTACGAGGCATGGACTCACTCTGTTGAGGTAGCCCCTGATAAAATAACCATGAAAAAATCAGAAGCAAAAGTGAATGTTCCACCCGTGACCCCTGTCGCTCAAGAACCCTCAGCCACTAAAACTTACATTTCGATTGCTGAAAAAAATATATTTAGTCCTGAGAGAAAAGATTTTCCTACCACCGCTCCCGGTTCCGGAACATCGATGAGGACGATGGTGCGTCCCCAGATCATTTTATATGGCATCACCCTGAGTCAGGATTATCAATCCGTCTCTATCGTCCATACCGGAAGACCTCTCAGAAAAGGGGAGAGGGAAATGATGACACTTAAGATAGGTGAAAGAATCGGAGAATATAAGTTAGCTAAAATATTCCTTGATCGAATTACCCTGGAGGCAGAAGGGGATACGTTTGAAGTCCCTCTTTATGATCCAAGAACGCCAAAACGTAGAAAAGATGTCAAAACAGAGACCAAACCTGCTTCCGTTACAACGGCCGTACCCACCCCAACCTCTCCGTCCGCAGCTCCCTCCAAGCCTCCTCAGGAGTCAGTTCAAAGGCCCCAGGAACCCGTTCCGGGAGGGATAACTACACCAACCCCTTTGCCCAGTCCGGCGAGACCATCCTTTCCTCCCCCATCCACGGTAAGGGGGAGAAGACTTTATTCCCCACCTTCCGGAAGTTCGACACTCCCAGGTAGCCCGATACCACCTGGGACTCCACAACAAGGAACGGAGGAGTAAACGATGAAGAAGGATATAAAAAGATGAGAAAAATAATACGCTGTTGGATAAGCATTTTGGGTTTCTTCCTGGTTATTGGAATGGTGATTTGTCCGGGAACAAAATCCCAGACATAGGCGACTCCGGAGGAGGATCTTCTCAAGAAGAGATGAGCACTCCCCCCACCCTGGTGGTTATGCCTTCCTCTCAACCCGGTACACCTCATTTTGTTGCGCCGGCAATGGTTTCAAAGATAGAAAAAATCCCTGAGATGAAGGAGGTCAAAAGGGAAAAAGTCGTCGCATCACCTCCTGTTCCGTCTTCAGAAACGCCCTCTGTCTCAAAAGAGATGAAAAAAGCACAAAAAATCATCAATGTTCTATTAGAAGAAGGAAAGGATTTCATCACTTTCAATATCATAGGTAATGGAAAAATTGAGGATTATAATTCTTCTAAACTAGTTTCTCCTACCCGATTCATTTTGGATATCCAAGGAATAGAGTCACCCTACACACAAAAGGTGATCAACGTTAAAAGTTCACTGATTAAAAGCGTCCGTATTGGACACAATCAGGATAAATTGAGATTCGTTTTCGATTTTCAGAAACCCCAACTCCCTCCCTATCAAATCCATCAACTCGATGACAAATTGATCGTCTCCTTTGGAAATGCTCCTCAACCCCAAGTCCCTCCAACCACCCCCCCTGAACCTAAACCCATCCCAACCTTTTCCCGACGTACTCCTCTACCTCCACCTGCTGCCCAACCTTCTCCAGCTCCTTCAGTTCCTGGACCGACCCAGCCACTTCCAACTTCACCACCTGTACCTCAGCCTCCGCCTACTGCCCAACCCTCTCCAGATCCTTCCCTTTCCCCAGTTCCTCCTTCTCCTCCAAGAGGACCGACAATGCCTCAAATGGGGTCTGGCGTCGTCTTCAATTTCGACAATGCGGATATTTATGAAGTGGTGCGTGTCATGGCAGAGGTCATGAAAATAAGCTACATCATTGACCCGAAGGTCAAAGGAGTCGTCAATATTCACACCTCAGGGCAAATATCCTCTAAAGACGTCTATACCGTCTTCCAGTCCATTCTGAGATTGAATGGAGCCACCGCCGTTCATAAAGATGGGGTTTATGAAATCGTTCCATTAAGTGACGCAAAGAAATTGCCCATTCCACCCTCGACAACTCGGGAATCGGGAAAACCTTCTTCCGAAGAAAAATATATGATTGAAATCGTCACATTGAAATATATCCCCGTGGCAGAGGTGTCCAAGATGATCAAACCTTTCCTCTCAGATGGGGCTGATATTGTAGAGCATCCTCCTCATAACATCCTCATCATTGGTGATGTCGCCTCTAATGTCAAAAAATCGGTGGACATCATTAGCCTTTTTGATATCGATATCTTCACGGACTTGAGAGCTGAGAATCTATCCCATCCTCAATGCAGATGTGACAGAGGTCGCCAAGGAGATGGAGCGAATTTTTTCATCCTTTGAAGTTTCTACCAAATCGGGGAGAGGGGTGGGCATTACCTTCACGCCGATTACTCGGATTAACTCACTCTTGGTGGTCAGCTCTATCCCAAATATTTTTGAAAAGGTGGAGGGATGGCTGAAGGAACTTGACAAAATCCCTACAGAGGGGGGGAGATACGGAGTTTTCGTCTATTATGTCCAGAATGCCAAGGCCAAGGATCTGGCTGAGGTCTTAAAACAGATATTTGTGACAACGAAAGATAAGAAAACAGAGTATAAAGAGAAGGTGACCGAGCAACCCACCCTCCCGAGAGGGGTCAAACCCCCCCCCACCTCTCCGTCCGCAGCGGTCCCTAAAGAAGAAGGAGGAGCGGTTCCTGAGGGGGAGATCAATATTGTTGTGGATGAGACAAACAATGCATTGGTCATCCGGGCCTTTGCCAGGGATTATAAAAGCATCCTTGAAACAGTTAAGAAACTTGATCTTTATCCCAAACAAGTGTTGATTGAAGTCTTATTGGCAGAGATCACCCTCGATGACACGAACAAGTTCGGAATCGAATGGGCAAGATTTATCGATAAAGCGGGTGTCCATACAATCGCCTTTGGAACCACCCCTGGGTAGTCCACCCATTGACCCTTACACGGCTGCCACGGCATTGCCGTTACCAGGCGCTGGAGCTCTGAGATATTCGATTATAAAGGAGTCAGAGAGATTGTCTGCAGCGATCAAATTGGCAGCAACGGAGAACCGTTTGAAAATCGTCTCCTCACCTCACCTCCTTGCCTCGAATAATAAAGAGGCCAAAATGCAAGTCGGAAAAGCACAACCTGTCCTCACCTCTACGTATGCCTATGGATCGACCACTACCTCTGGGTCCATCGTCAGCAGTACCACCACCCCCTCAACAGGTTTGATTGAAGGGACGATTGAGTATAAAGATATCGGTATTATTCTTACGGTTACCCCTCGCATTAGTGATGGGGGTCTGATTACGTTGGAGCTACAGATTGAAAAGAGCGATGTGAACACAGATGCCCTTCCTCTCGGAAATCTTCAGAACGTTCCAGTTTTTACCAAAAAGACAGCCAAAACGGTTCTCTCCGTATTAGAGGCACAAACCATTGTCATAGGAGGTCTCATTGAGGATACCAAGGATGTGAAAAAGTCAGGGATTCCTCTTTTGAGTAAAATCCCCATTCTGGGTGGTCTTTTTGGATCACAGGAATATACTTTTAGTAAGACAGAGTTAGTTCTTTTGATGACCCCGCACATCATCACGGATCACATTCAATCGAAAAGTGTGACCGAAGAATTCAAAGAGAAGGTGGAAGGACTTAAAAAAGATTTAGAAAAAGAGAGAATGAAAAGGGAGAAAAAATAGAGGATGAAAAAATATTTTATTTTTTTAATCCTATTTTGTTTTATTTTTTCAGGCCTGTTAGGGTGTAGCCAGGAAGCGAAAAAGGAGCGCCATTGGAAGCGGGGGGAAAAGTACTTTTCTGAGAATAAGTTTCGGGAAGCGATTATCGAATACAAGAATGTCATTCAGATTGATCCGAAAGATGCCACGGCTCGGTATAAATTGGGTCTTTCGCACTTAAGAGTAGGGCAAGTTCGGGAAGCATTTTCCGAATTTTTAAAGAGTGTGGAGTTCAATCCCGACCTGATGGATGCCCGCCTTCGGTTAGGAAATCTATACCTCCTCTCCAAGGATTATCAGAAGGCGAGAGAACAGGCGGAAAGGGTTCTTACGAAAGAACCCCATAACGCTTCAGGCCACCTCCTGATGAGTTCGGTTTATGTGGCCGAGAAAGATTTGGATAAGGCCATTTCCGAAGCCAAAAGGGCGATTGAGCAAGATCCAAAACAAATCGAATTTTACCTCCATTTAGCTAACCTTTATCTCCTTAAAAAAGATTTAGTTCAGGCAGAAAAAACCCTTAAAGAAGCGATTAAGAGGGATGAGAACTCAGCCAAGGTACGGTATGCCTTGGCTGAGTTTTATCGAAGAACAGGGAAGATAGAATCGGCTGAGGCTGAAATGGTTGAAGTGACAAAATTCAATCCTAAAGATCCAAACCCTTATATGGCTCTGGGGAACTTTTATACCTCTTTAAAACGAATGGAAGAAGCAGAGAAGCAGTTTATCAAAGCCCTTGAGGTCGATCCCAAACGAATTCCTTCGCAGATTCATCTGGGGGATTTTTATCTGATTTGGGGTAAAAAGGAAAAGGCCGTTGAGAATTACCAAAAAGCGATAGATGCCGATTCAAAAAATATTCCTGCAAGAGTGAAACTTGCCGAAGTCTTTTTGAATGATCATCAATTGGATAAAGCCTCGGAGATGATTGGGAAGCTTCTCGAGATTAACCCAAAAAGTCATGAAGGGATATTCCTCAAGGGGAGGCTTCATTTAGCCAAAAGGGAATTTAACGATGCCAGCAATCTATTCCAGTCCACCCTCAAAGAAAATCCAAAATCTTTTATGGGCCATCATTTTCTTGGTCTTGCCCATCTCGGGAACGGGGATATCCAACAGGCCAAAACGGAATTGGCTGAAGCCGTAAAACTCAATCCGGATTGGATTGAGGCAAGGGGATACCTTGCCGATATTTACCTTAGAACAGGGGCTTTGGACTTAGCCATGGGAGAGGCTCAGGAGGTATTGAAAAGGCAGCCAAAGTCCATTCAAGCTCATTTAATCCTTGGAAATGCCTATCTCCTCAAGAGAGATATTGAAAAAGCCAACAAATCCTTTGAAGAATTAATTCAAATTGCTCCTCATCACCCCCTTGGGTATTATCACAAGGGACGCGTCCTTCTGGCACAAAAGAAGGAGAAGGAAGCAATGGCTCAATGTGAGAAAGCCTTGTCCATCCAACCCAATTTTTTAGAAGCCCTTAACCTGATTGCCGCGGTCTATGTGAATCAGAAAGAGAATAAAAAAGCGATTGAAAGGGTGGAGGCACAAATGAAGGCTTCACCTCAAAATCCCTTCTTTTATCATATGCTGGGTCGTCTTAATGAAGTCAATAAGGAAATGCTGAAGGCTGAGAATCATTATAAAAAGGCGATCGAGATCAATCCCAATGTGGCTGGGTTTTATATTTCCTTGGCAGGTTTTTATGTCCGTCAGAAGTTAACGGAGAAGGCGATACAAGAATACGATGTCGCCATCCAGAAAGCTCCGAATTCCATCTCGGCTCACATGGGGTTAGGCATTCTTTACGATAGTCAGAAAAAATATGACCAAGCCAAAGAGTATTATCTAAAGGTTTTGAAGATCAATCCTAAATTTGCCCCTGCTGAAAACAACCTTGCCTACCTCTATGCTGAGCATGGAGGAAATATTGATGAGGCGCTTCATTTAGCCCAGAGCGCCAAACAACAAGCCCCTGACGACCCCCATGTCTCAGACACTCTTGGGTGGATCTACTATAAAAAGAATATCTTTAACCGTGCGGTGGTCTATTTAAAAGAAGCAAATGAAAAAATTACAGATCATCCTGTTATCAAATACCACTTAGGAATGGCTTATTATAAAAATGGGGACAAAGAAAATGCAAAGAAGGAGCTGAAAAAAGCTCTCGAATTGGATTCAAAATTTTCTGGAGCAGATGAAGCACGAGCTACGCTCAAGTTAATTTAGTAGATAAAAAATATTATTTTCAATCCCTCCTTAACTTCCCTTTTTTCTACCCGCAAGATTCATAACAACTTTGGCATTTTTTTACAAAATTGAACAAAAATAGGCTGGTAAAAATGAATACATCTATTACCTCGTCTTAATCCAAATTATCCCCATTTTTCTTGATAGGAATCAGAAACTTGTATTCCTTGATGGCATTCTTATTGCTACCTTTCTATATAAAAAGTTTATCATCCAGTTCTTAAATTTAACCCTTAACGAAGGGAGGAATGATTATGAAATGGATGACATTGGTTTTAGTGATCGTTCTGATTTTTTGTGGATCTGCATTTGGCGCAACGCTTAACCTTAGAGCTACGTGGACTGCGAATACAGAGTCGGATATGAAAGAGTACCGGCTCTATCGAACAGATGGAACGAGAACCCTTATCGGGACCATTACACATCCTAACACGTCATATAATTTTTCAGTCACTGTCGCGGATAATTCTTCAGGCACTTTGACCTTCGTGTTAACTGCTGTAGATACAAATAACAATCAGAGTTCAGACAGCACACCGGCATCGTATAGTTATAATTTAGACACAATTCCACCGACATCACCAAGGAACCTAAGTGTTCAAAACCAATAGGGGGTAAAGATTAGAAATTTCTAATTAAAAATTTCTAATTTGACTTTTTGCTCGAAAAGTGGAAATAGAATAGGAAAAAGTGGTAAATTGCTTCCACTCAAAGTGCAATAGAATACAACATATGTAATATAGATTTAAATTGGGGGAAGTCATGTCAAGCCAAAAATATTTAATGGGGAAACTATTTTTTACCCAAAAGTATAAATTACAGATCTTTTTATTCGTCCTATTTTCAGTCTGCTCCTTATTCTTATCTCAATCCGCATTTGGGGCAACCCTCAATCTTACCGCTTCATGGACTTTGAATACAGAGCCAGACATCAGAGAGTACCGCCTCTATCGAACTGACACGACGAGAACGCTGCTTGGAACAACTCCACACCCAAACAGTTCTTACCCTTTTGCAGTCACAGTTGCGGATGGGTCCTCTGGGACGTTATTATTTGTGGTAACTGCCGTTGATACAAGCAACTATGAAAGTGCAGATAGTAATCAGGCTTCCTATCCTTATAATCTGAGTACCACTACCGTAACCATAAATGCCACAGACAATACGGCCACGGAGGCGGGGACTACGACAGGGACCTTTACGGTAAGCCGTACCGGTTCTACCTCTGGGGCTTTGACCGTCTATTACGCCGTGAGTGGAACAGCCACCTCTGGGAGTGATTATAATTCTCTTTCGAGCAGTGTCACCATTGCATCAGGTTCCTCCACTGGCACCATCACTGTGACACCGATCAATGATACCGTTGTGGAGAGTGATGAGACGGTCATTGTTACGCTCAGCACCAATGCCACTTACACCAGAGGTTCCCCCTACAGCGCCACTGTCACGATCACCAGCGATGATGTGGCGCTCTCCACGGTGACCATCGCCGCCACCGATAATACGGCGACGAGAGAATCCCCTTACCACTGGCTATTTTACAGTCAGCCGCACGGGTTCTACCTCTGGGGCTTTGACCGTCTATTACGCTGTGAGTGGAACTGCCACCTCTGGGAGTGATTATAATTCTCTTTCGAGCAGTGTCACCATTGCATCAGGTTCATCCACTGGCACCATCACTGTGACACCGATCAATGATACCGCTGTGGAGAGTGATGAGACGGTCATCGTCACGCTCAGCACCAATGCTGCCTACACCAGAGGTTCTCCCTACAGCGCCACTGTTACAATCACCAGCGATGATGTGGCGCCCTCCACGGTGACCATCGCCGCCACCGATAATACAGCGACAGAGAATCCCCTTACCACTGGCTATTTTACGGTCAGCCGCACGGGTTCTACGTCTGGGGCTTTGACCGTCTATTACGCTGTGAGTGGAACGGCTACCTCTGGGAGTGATTATAATTCTCTTTCGGGGAGTGTCACCATTGCGTCAGGTTCCTCCACTGGCACCATCACTGTGACACCGATCAATGATACCGTTGTGGAGAGTGATGAGACGGTCATTGTTGCGCTGAGTACCAATGCTGCCTACACCGTTGGTTCCCCTAGTAGTGGCACGGTTACGATCACCAGCGATGATGTGGGAGAGACTATTACCCCCCCAACAACCCCGAGCCTTGGTTCGAGTGGGTTTTTGAGGACAACTAATAACAGGATCTACGCAGCGGATTCTAACTTGTATACGGGGACATCTTATAAATTCTCCACAGGTGGGTCATCTTCAAGTCTTGGTTCTGATGTGGAGTACCAGTTTAGCTGGGGAGATGGTACGTATTCACCTTGGAGTTCTCCTTCTCGAAGTTCCTGTTCCCAATCTGATACTTGGACTACTGCTGGGACTTACCAGGTGAGGGCAAGGGCCCGAAGTAAAACCAATACTGGTTGTGTCTCTGATTGGTCAAATGCTTTATCTATTTCTGTTCAGGGGAAGGCCTTTATTCATATCACTTCACCCAATGGGGGTGAGAATTTAGCTGTGGGTACTACTCATACCATCACTTGGGATTCGACATACTTAAATCCAAGTGGCACGGTTTACTTATTTTACCAATTTGATGGGGCATGGCATCCGATTACAACCTTATCACCATCCAACACTTCTTTTAGCTGGGCCATTCCAAGACTTCCTGAAGCAGTGACATCACCCAAACCATCCGGTAGAACCCGGTCGATATCAATATGGATTGGTAACTGGGCGAATGGGGGCTGGGAATGTTACGATACGAGTGATCAAAGCTTTAGGATCTTATATGATGCATGGGTCTGTAAGTTATCTGGGGCAGATCAGGGTGGTGCAACCCTAATGTTTGATCAAAATAGCTTCGAAGGGTACGGGATTTCATTAAAGTGGGGGATGTTTGACATAAGTGGGAATTATAGTATTGATTCAGCAGGTTCGATAAGTGGAACCTATACAGTCCAAGCGTTTGGCACTTCAACGGTGTTGGGCAGTGGTAGTTTTACTGGGAGTGTCGATTCAAGCTCAAAGAAGTTAACACTTAATTTAACGAGTTCGGGTGGGACGATTGCTATCTCTGGAGTACGGTTTGTTGGTGATCCGGCAATTCCTGAGAATTGGACAGGGTCCCTTTCGGGGAGTTCGGGCGGCAGCCTTACTTCTTTAAAGATCGATCCTTATTATTTCGAAGATGACCTTTACTCTAATGTGTTTGAGGTTTTGGGTTCGGGGTATATTGGAGAGAGTGTCTCCAGCAACATCACTATCGAAGGGTATTTTTATTTAACTTCTACTTCAACATCTCGTTTAAATTCAACCAATGTTTATGGAATTTATAACATTACAGGATCAATAAATGAAACTGGAGTATTGACTGGTGCATTAAACCCCACCAAAGGTACGATCAGTTTTAATATGACCAGCCAAAACGGAAATAAGTATACATTAAGTGGCAATGCCACCCAAGGAGATACAGAGGGCTCAAGGTTCTTCTGGCGATTTTCAAAATGGTGGCAATAAACCCCGTATATCCCCGCCCTAAAGGACCGGGCTTTTCTTTGTCTTTAGATCTGAAATTGCCTTCATCCCCAGTCTGAGGACTGGGGCTTTCAGGATTATACGGGGTAAATATATGATGGTCTCGTAAAAAGTCCCCAAAGTGGTCATTGCGAGCGAAGCCCTGCACCGCATGCCTGCCTGCGGAAGGCAGGGTGTACAGGGCGAAGCGAAGCAATCTCGTATTACTCTCCCCAATCTTCAGAGAGAATATTTACCCCCCCTGATTATTATCGAATTAATATCCCTCCGAAGTTTACCCTATTCAATCATTGAGTGAAGGATTTTTGTTCTGAGAAAGGAATCCGGTAAAAACTTGTAAAGGAAGTTTACAATTTTTAAATGAGTAAATTTATCATAGGTATTAATTAGTTAGGCTATAAATATAAAACTTCTGTTGGAAAACTTTATACTTTTAACATTTACTAAAAACCTTAGTCTGGGGAAAACTCAATAATATCAATATATTATAATTATAAAGATTTTGGCAATAAAATTGCTTGAATTTTAATGGATTAGTGTAGAAACCATTTCTTTTATTCTTCTTGTAATAGGTAATTCACATGAAGAAATTCCTTAGTTATGCGTTATCTATTTGTGAAAGTTGATAATTGAAACTTAAATAGAGGGTGACCCATATGGTAGCTTATGAATTCTATTGGCGTGACACAGTAAAAGGATACGAGTTAATTGGGATCTTACCAGAGAGGAGAAAAGACCCGGGAAGAATATCGGAAGAATCCATTATGAATTGGGGGAGAATGATTTTAGGTAAACAGGCAGATGAAAATGATATTTTTTTTATTAAGGTGACCATCGATAAAACGTCGGGCGACATTCTAAGATTTAAGGAATATTAAGGAATAAATCGATAATTTAAAAATAGCAAAGGCAGAATCAAGAAATGGTTCTGCCTTTTTTAGTATTTAGATGTTCATTATGCTACAGTTATACCCCTCTTTGGCCTCCAGCCCATAGGGCTTCTGGCCCGGAGGGAAAAGAGGGGCAAGGGGAGATTTTCTCAGGATAATTTTAAAATCCCCCTTTATCCCCCTTTGCTAAAGGGGGATAAAAACACCTGTAACTGAGGCATTACCTTACGATTACCAGCCTCCCCATTGGTTTCTTAAATGCTAAAGGCAGGGCAAATGGCTCTGCCTTTTAATGGGTGACCCTTCAATTTCCCTTCCTAAACTCCTTCACTGCATTTTTAACTTGACATGTTAAATATTAAGGGTATAAAATTATGCTCATGAAGCCTCGAGTATTAGCAAGAACAATTCAGAAAGCCCTGAAGTCATTTCCTGCGATTGTGGTCACGGGTCCACGTCAATCCGGAAAGACCACGCTCTTGAAAATGCTCTTCGCGAAAACGCACCGGTTTGTCACTTTAGAAGACCCGGATGTGAGGATGAGAGCCAAGGAAGATCCCCTCCGTTTCTTGGATCAGTATCAGCCACCCCTCATCATTGACGAAATCCAATACATCCCGGAATTGTTGTCCTATATCAAAACCCGAATTGACCAGAACAGGAAACCCGGGCAATGGTTGTTTACCGGTTCGCAACATTTTACCCTCATGCAGGGAATCAGTCAGTCTCTTGCAGGGAGAGCTGCCGTTCTCTCACTCTTGCCTTTTTCATTCTCCGAAAGAATAGGTCTAGGAAACGCCTCAATAGAAATCGCTGACTGGCTGAAACAAATGAATCCTCGCCAGCAATGTGAGGATAAGGTTTCTTTAAGTGAGGTGCTATTGCGAGGAAATTATCCAGAAATCGCCAGTAAGAGGTCGGTAGACCGCCAGCTATGGTGTGGCTCTTATATTTCCACTTATTTAGAAAGAGATGTCAGAAATCTTGCTCAGATCGGTGATCTCAGTCAATTTGAGAGATTCTTGAGGCTTTGCGCTATTCGGACAGGTCAGCTCCTTAATCTCTCAGACTTGGCAAAAGAGATCGGGATGAGTGTGCCCACCGTTAAGAGATGGCTTTCCATATTGGAAACAGGATACCAGGTCTATCTCCTTTATCCCTACTACAAGAATGTAGGCAAGCGGTTGGTCAAAAGCCCTAAGTTGTATTTCAACGATACTTCTTTGGCTTCTTATCTTTTAGGCTTGCATGACCGTGAGACCTTGATGAATAGCCCTAATTTCGGGAATCTTTTTGAAACCATGGTCGTCACAGATATCTTAAAGCGGTTTCTCCATTTTGGGCAGATGCCTTCCATGTATTATCTGCGTACACGGGATGGACTGGAAGTGGATTTGGTCCTGGAATTCGGGCAGAAGTTGTATCTCTTTGAGATCAAGAGTGGGATGACCATCTTACCAAAACATGCTTCTTCACTCCTGAGAATTGAAGGAGACTTGAAATCTCTCGTCAAAACCTCAGCGATTATCTCCGCATCGACGAGCAATTTTCAGGTCCAAAACGCAATTTATAACTATAACTGGAAGAACCTCTTAGGGCGGTAGAAAGTCTTCTTACGATTACCAGCCTCCCCATTGTTTTCTTAAATGCTAAAGGCAGGGCAAATGGCCCTGCTTTTTTTTAAGTCGAAATGGGGGCAAGTCTTCCATGCATGGTGTCAACTAGGTCCCTCGGACTTAAGTTGTTTTAGAACCTACGTTATATATATCTAGAGGGCAAGGGTAGATTCTCAACCCTAAAATGGAAAAAATATAACACCAGTCTACCCAAAAAAGAAACCTCCTGTTAAGAGATAAGAGTAAGCACTACCAAACTCAAATTCTTAAAAGGAGGTTTCCGATGGATCAGGTAAATCGTAACAGGCTGGAGGAATTCCGTCAACTGAGGAAAGAGGTAAGGCATTCGGAGGAGTATTTGATCGTAGGGGTAGATATAGCAAAGGATCGGCACTACGCCTTCTTTGGGACAGCGACAGGGAAAACACTTTTAAGGCGACTTGTCTTTAGCAACGACCATGAAGGATTCAGAAAACTTTTGGATCAGGCCGAAGCCCTGCGGATGCAGCAGGGATTGAAGAAAGTGGTCTATGGGATGGAGCCGACAGCGAATTATCATAAACCCCTGGGAGAATATTTGATCAACTTAGGGAGGACGGTGGTGTTGGCTCCGGGGTGACGGTGGCGAGAAATCGGGAGTCATTGGATGGGCGATGGGATAAGCATGATGGGAAGGATTCGGCCAATGTAGCGGATTTGATATCGCAGGGGAAGTGTTTGTATTATGAGCATCCATCGGCAGAGTTAGCGGGGTCTACGGGGTCTTGCTTTCGTTGAAGAGGCGGCTCAAGAAGCAGGAGCATGGCTATCGGGTTCGGATTCGGAATCATCTGCTTGCTCAGTATTTTCCGGAGATGGATCGGGACTATCAGCGAAGTATGGGGACGGAGAGCTGGGGATGGTCGAGGTGGCGTTTAGCCCCCCCACGAATTGCCCAATTGGACGTGGCCCCCTTTATCGAGCGGGTAACATCCCGCCGCGATCGGTCTGCGAGAAGAGGCAGCGATGTAGAGGCGGTCTGGGAGAAGGCGGGGATGTCAATTGGGTGTGATGGAGTGCCTGGAGTAGACCATGAGGAAAAGATCATGGTGGAGGGGTTAGGCAGATTCGAGTGATGATCAAAGAGACAGACCAACCAATCAAGGAGCATGTGCAGCCGTTTCCAGAGTACCACTATGCTCTTGACGATTCCTGGGTTTGGTCCTGATGTGTCGTCGAAGGTATTGGCCGAGCGATCGGAGATCCGAACCGCGTGAACGGGAAGACAGGTGGTCGAAGATAAGCCGGATTAGACCTCAGTGCGGATCGGAGTGGAAAAGATTCTGACAAGGCGGTACCGGAGATCTCCAAGCGGGGCAAGGGTGATCTTCGATATGCGTTGTATCAGGCAGCGCTGATTGCCTCTCTACAAGAATCGGAACGTGATGATTTATTACACGAATAAGATTCGGGGGCGAGAGAGAGAGAAGGGGATTCACATCAAGATGCGGGTGAAGCTGGCGGCGAAACTGTTGGTGATTGCCTGGACCTTGATGAAGAAAAAGGAGGCATTTAATCCGGCTTATCTAAACGCTGAATAAAGCCGAATAAAAACATTTTGATTTTCGACGAGAGAAGCCCGAGCACCAACGTGGAGGCCGTGAAGGACCTCGTGGGGGACAATCCAGGGCCTCTCGCTGAACTTTGGAATCTGGATAAGGGATGATAGGTGGCCACACCGTGTGGCATATCGGATAATGATAACGCTTAGGATTCAGAGTTCGTTATTGGCGAGAGATACGTCAAAACAAGAAAGAATACGTAAAAGGATTCAGAAGGGGAGGTGTTTCTCAAAAAGAGAACCCGTTTTGAACTCATTGTTTTTAAAGATTTTATTTTTTCTTACTTTTTCTCTTTGACAAAAACAA
>CAWFSX010000072.1:0-12531 GCA_963818595.1 uncultured delta proteobacterium | reverse complement strand
GGCACCCCCATTTTTTCGGCGAGATCTCTTCCAGGGTAGGTTCCCTTCCCATCTGCTGAACAAGGGATCGGGAGGTCCGGTTCAACTTGTTGATGACTTCGATCATATGGACTGGGATGCGTATGGTACGGGCTTGATCAGCGATGGCCCGTGTGATGGCCTGTCGGACCCACCACGTGGCATAGGTACCGAACTTATAACCCCTTTGGTATTCAAACTTTTCCACCGCCTTGATTAACCCCATATTTCCCTCTTGAATCAAATCCAGAAACTGGAGCCCCCGATTCATATATCTCTTGGCAATGGAGAATGACCAATCTCAGATTGGCCTTGATCAATTCAGCCTTCGCCTCCTTGATTTTGGCCTCTCCTTTTTCTATCGCCCTGAGCGCCTCTTTCAGGTGCCCCATAGAAAGGCCACACTCTGCCTCCATCCTGCTTAGTCTACGCTTCGTATTTCGGATGAATCTGTTCATCTCCTCTACTCTTTTCGTTTTAGGTCTGACCTTCTTGGTCTCCAGAGATTTTTTAGTTCCTTGAATAGGGATCCCTCATTTCCCCTCTTAATTTGTTTTACCTCCTTTTTCGCGCTTTTCCATTTGAATATCCCACTGCTTCAGCCTTTGAATGATCTTGTTGATCTGTTCTTCTCTTAAGTTGATCCGTTTAAAAGCATTCAGGATTTCAGCTTGTTTCTTAATGATGTCTCCCTCAAATTTCTTTTTAGAGGATTTCCTTTTCATGCCCCTCAACTTCTTTTGGAGAAGTTGAATTTTATTTTCTCCTTTCTGAATTTTATTGATGAGGTGGAGGACCCTTATTTTTTGAAACCGTTCTATTTTAAGATTGGTCTCCTCACCTTCGATCTCATTAGTGATCTCACTGATTTTGGTTTTTCCAGTTCGTAGCAGCCTTTCCAAGGTTGATGATCTCCTTGATCGCAATGGGACAGCTGAGAACGACACAGAGAACCTCTTGCTGTCCGGTCTCGATCCTCTTAGCCACCTCCACCTCTCCCTCGCGGGTCAATAGCGGAAAGGATCCCATCTCCTTTAGGTAAATCCGAACAGGATCGATCCATTTTCCAGGAAGACCCACATATCCAACTTCAACCGCTTCCTCCTCTTCCGCTGGCTGGACATTTTCATTCTCCATATCGATTCCAGGTAACTCAACGAGTATATCGATATCCAACTCTTCGGACAAAGGATAGGATCTTCGCTTGACTCAAATAGATAAGGTTTTCTAAAGTCCCTTCTTCCAAACTTTTCTCCCTTTTCCATTTTTTTTGCATTAAATTTATTCTTAATGAAAAACCTGAAGATTTGCGTCGGGCAATGAGGATATCAGCATCTAATAAAAAAACCGCAAAGAAGTTGTTTTAGAGTTTCTTCGCGGTTTTCCCCGTCTTTGAACGACAATGGACTCTTTCCAACTAGATTTAAATTAACTATACGCTATTTTAAGTTAGATGGCAAGAAAATTCGTATCCTATTGAAATCTTTAGTTTTTAACTGGGTCTGCGAGACCTCCAGGGCAATATCGAGGCAGTTATCACAGTGGTAGTGGATAAAAAACTGTAGATACTGCATGTGACGGAAAAAACGGGGAGATCTTGATCATCTCCAGCCGTTCGTTCATGGAAGGTTTCTGTGCCAATCTCCATTAAAAACCGCATAAAGTTTCCCACATCGTCCGGCTGGCTCACCTTGACACAACGATGACTTAATACACGACCTTCCTCTGTAAAGGCTTTCCCCGGGCAGGTGGATCGGCAGTCATATTGACAAGTGCTACATGGATCATACCCTTTCATGGGAGGGTCGGATTCTAAGTCGAGGCTATTGAGAAGGCCAAGAAACATGACACGAGGTCCATATTCTCGGGTCAAGGCCAGAGTGTTTTTCCCCCACACAGCCAATCCACTCTGAACCGCTGCATGCCGGAGCGAAACACTTCCAATGGGAGAGCGAAAGGTTTCTTCATCGATTTCAAAAGGCCGATGAGCCTGGACGAGAAAAGATTCGGCTTTGTATTCACGTTCCATAAATTTCCCTAAATGATAGGCGGCTGTATTGCCAGCCGATTCCACCGCATATAAAAAAGATGGCATCTTGCTCCAGGTATTTTCCCCATATCGATAGGCACCTGCGAGAGGACTGAAAGCGAGGACAAGAATGGACTTGGCCGAGGGGAGGTAGCGAAAGGATTCGGTGACCGCGGACTATCGTAGTCTTTAAGATTTAAAAAGCTGACCAGGTCCGCTCCCAACTCTTTCGCCTTATTTCGAATCATTTCTTTCATCATGGGTCCTCCTCACATTAACTCACCTGTTGATAAAAATTCCAATAAGGCTGACAGGTGTGCTGAAAAACTTTTCAAGCACCCCTGCCCAGTTCCTTATTGCTTAATGATGCAACGGGTGGGTTAACCTTATCGTTGCATTAAACAGACCCGGCAGGAACGCTTCCAGAGCCTTGTAATGCGGGTTTTATTGGAATGGAATGGGTCATAGAGGATTTCACGAAAAGTGAACTCCACCACAGTTGGTGGACCGGACTACTTGACATCCAAAAGGTTCCGCTACAAGGCTCTAACAGTGTCCCCGCCGAGTCTGTTTTGGCGATTTATTGCAACGTTAAGGTTAAGATAGCCACCTTTTTCTTCTGCGGTAGTGTTTCACTTCGCGAAAGCTTTTTCGTTTTCCGACCTGGCTGAGGCCGAGATAAAACTCCTTGATATCCTCGTTCTCCTTCAATTTGGGAGACGGTCCATCTAAAACGACCCGTCCATTCTCCATGATGTAGCCATAGTCCGAAGTGGAAAGGGCAATGTTTGCATTCTGCTCCACCAGGAGGATCGACGTCCTCTCCTCTCGATTGATCTTTTTGATGATCCCGAAAATTTCTTTTACGAGGAGAGGACTGAGCCCGAGAGAGGGTTCGTCGAGAAGCATCACCTTTGGATCGGACATCAAAGCACGACCCATGACCAGCATCTGTCTTTCTCCGCCGGAGAGATAGCCGCTCACATGTCCTCTGAGATCTTTCAGCCTTGGAAAATAATGATAAACCGATTCAAGGTCCTTTAAAATGGCCTCCCTATCTTTTCGGGCATAGGCACCCACTCGGAGATTTTCCTCGACCGTGAGATGTTCGAACATGCGGCGGCCTTCCATCACCTGGACAATTCCCATCTGAACAATCTCTTCCGGCGCTTTTCCATCGATCCTCATCCCATCAAACTCAATGCTTCCATCCGTGACTTCACCTAATTCTGTATAGAGGACTCCTGAGATGGCCTTGAGGGTAGTTGTCTTCCCTGCACCATTGGCGCCCAACAGAGAAATGATCTTTCCGTCAGGCACCTCAAGAGAGACCCCTTTCAGAACCAGGATCACATCACTGTAGATGACTTCGATACTGTTGAGACGAAGCATTTCACCTTAACGTTCATTACCATTGCCACCTAAATCAGAGATTCAATTCAGCATCCGCATTAGGTGCAATTGAGATTCTAAACTTTCATTATTTCATCTGATCTGACATTGATGCTAAATCTGAACTCATGCTTCGATCTAACTCTTTACTTTCTTGATGGGTGCTACAAATTCCAATGTCGTTGTTGCCAATGCTCCGGAGTCAGCACCTGAAGCCTTTATCTTATAGACTCCTGGAGGAATGGGATTGAGCGTTTTTGGATCGATAGACAGAATAGGAGTCCATCCCACTCGAAAGAGGGTGTTTAATTTAGCTGTGGCAGGGACCTCTCCTTTGAAATTGCCTGCATCATCTGCCTCACCATAGGCGATCCCAACATCCTCTCCAGGTTTGACCCCTTGCATTTGCACCCCCGGAGGGAGGACCATATCCACCACCACCATCTCTTTGGGTTTCCACCCCGTACCTGTGAACACAATAGGAACCCTCAAGATGCCTGGGAATGCCAATTCCACCTTTTCAGGAGTGACGGCCACCGTGGCTTTTGGCTTTGGAGGTGGAAACAAGGTGCTACAGGCCACAAAAGGCAAAAGGAACATTAAGAGACTGAGAACAATGATTATCTTTCTGAAGGAGTTCATCGATTTTCCCCCTTTCTTGAGATTTCTGAAAAATTCCAGAAATCTCTGATTACATAGATTATGAAACGATTACACAGATATGAAATGTCCAGAGCTCTCCTCCCTTTAAAATTTGTGAAGGGATACAGCGTCAGGAGCCTTTATCCAATCCGATATGGAGACAACCTTTCCTGCTCGAACCTGATAGAATTTGATCTCCCAACTTCCCCTGCGTGAAGTTGGACTGTAAGCACAAGGTCCTTGGAGCCCAGCCCTCTGCACACCTGTAAGTTTTTGGTAAGTCTGGTAGATGACCTCTCCATCCAACTTTTTATAACCCACTTCTTTTAAAGCGATTTTCAGAGCTGCCTCGAATGTCATGGCCCAAGCCATCCCAATGGTATAGACTTCATTCATATCCTCCAATTTTCCACGGCCATACTTTGTCCAAAGATTTGCCAGGGGATGTTTTCTAGCATCATCTCCACGGAGATAGTAAGAGCCGATCACTGTTCCTTCCAGGGCTTCAGGATGGAGTCGGGTACCGAGGGAGGTAGGACCCCAATAGTCACAGAAGAACTGGATGGTTTTGGTTAAACCCAATTTATGGGCATCTCGAATCACATTGGTCGGTGTGGGATCAACCCCGCCTACGAAGATATAATTGACATCTGCTTTCGCTAATCGGTTGAGATAAACAGTATGATCCATTGTTCCTGGCGGGAAAAACTCTGGTGGAGCCAAAGCCACTCCCATCTTCTCAGCGTACTCTTTTCCGCCTCGGAGAGGTTCCTTGCCATAAGCGCTATCCCAGGAGATGAAACCGAGTTTGGGCATTCCTGTTTTTCCCTTCTTCTTCCAATCTGCAAGGAGCCAGTCAACGGTGGCAGCAAAAGCGTCCTGGTAGGTTGGACCCCAGGCAAAGATCCTACCAAGATTAGCCTGAAATTCTCCATCTCCTGGAACGAGTGTGATTAACTTATCTTTTGTCGACAATGGAGCAACGGCTTTGCCGATAGGGGTGCCGATGGCATTGACCACCAAAAGTTTGGGCTCTGTACGGTACCTTTTGTAGGCAGAAACCCCTCTTGCCACATCATATCGGGTATCCACTCCAATGAACTTTATCTTCACTCCATCCACACCGCCTCTTGAATTTAAATCTTTAATATAGTCCTCACAGCCCATATCTGCTGGGACATTGAGGCCTGCAATGGCTGCGGTGTAATCCGCCAGACTCAGATAAGTCACTTCCTTTTCTGCCGCACCACTCTGGATCACTCCAATCGCAAAAAGGAAAGTAAAAATAATGACTCCACACAATATCCTTCTCATCATAGCCTCCTTTCTTTTAAAAAGGGTTCGAGGATTCGAGGGTTCTAGGGTTCTAGTTCTTGCCTTTCTATCTTGACCACTTGAACCCCTGCCTGCCGGCAGGCAGGCTTGACCCCTGGAATCCTTCCAATTTATCCACTTAATAATTAAATGTATATTCACCTCCTTTCCAAATTCCCTTCGTCTCCCTTTTCTAAAGGGGGGCAAGGGGGGATTAATGTGAAAATGGGTAGAGCCGATAAGAGGCCTTGAAAATTTCCCAGCGATGGGCCAGTCCTCTCGGCTCATAGATCAAAAAGATGATAAGGACTATACCAAATACGGAGACACTCATGGAAGCAGCTGGGTGGATCCCTATCCAAGGAAAGATACTCGCTAACAAGGGGGCTGCAAACATCACTCCCTCATCTAAAAGGCGAAGGAAAATCACTCCGAAAAAAACTCCTGGAATACTCCCTCCACCCCCAACGATGAGCATCCCTATGTAGTTCAGGGCATGGAGCAATGTGAATTGCTCAGGGTGAACGACTTGAATCCAGTGGGCCCACAAAGACCCAGCAATCCCTGCATAAAAGCAGGAGAGGAAGAAGGCAAGAAGTTTATAACGATAGAGTTCGATCCCCATCACTTCAGCTGCTAAATCGTTGTCCCGGATAGCCACGAAGGCCCTGCCGACACGGGTCCGGACCATATTTCGGGCACCATAGGTCATCAGCAGCATCACGGTAATGATGATATAGTAAATCTTTTCATCACTGTCGAAAGCAAAACTTCCGATCTGGGGTGCAGGGGGATGGAGGCCCTGAGTCTTTCCTGTGATATCGAGGTGAGGGATCAACCACATCACCACAAAATGGATCGCGATCGTGGCCATAGCGAGATAAAAGCCTTTGATCCGAAGAGAAGGAGCACCGCCTCCCAATCCAATCAAACCTGCTACGATTCCTGAAATGGGCAGAGCCAAAAAGAAGGAGAGTCCCAGCTTTCCAGTGAGGATGGCTGAAGTATAAGCGCCGATAGCCATGAAGGCGGCCTGCCCGAAAGAGATCTGGCCACAGTAACCGCTGACAATCTGAAGACCGAGAACGATAATGATGCCAATACAGAGACTATTGATCAGGCTGATGAAATAGTAGGATCCAAAGAGGGGGAAGGTATAAAGAAAAATTAAGTGCTCCGATCAAAAGCCCCCAATGCCTCTTAATTCTTAAAATGGCCATGTCCTGGCTATAACGCTCATCAAAAGTCCCGCAAGGTCTCATGCTAAACCCTCATTGCAAAATTCAAATTATAAATTGCAAATTGTAAAGTTCTTAAGAATACCTCTTCCCTGCCTACGGCAGGCCATTTTGCATTTTTTATTTTGAAATTTACATTTTTCAATGATATTTACTGCTATACTCTTTCAATTCTCTTTAACCCGAAGAGTCCATAGGGTTTCACCAGCAGAACAATAAGAAGCAGCGCATAGGCTGCCACATCTTTAAGGCCGCCCCCGACCAGAGGATCGAGATAACCTGCGAAGAGATTCTCAAGGACTCCAAGTATAAGTCCAGCCAAGAGTGCACCGGGCAGAGAATCCAATCCTCCGAAGAGAGCGACGATCAATCCTTTGATACCGATATAGGGAAGGGGAAAATGGATATCCATCACATACGCCGTGCCCATTCCAGCCACTGAAGCGACGATGGCTGAGATGATCCAGATGAGAGAGAAAATCGTCCTAACATTGATTCCTGTGCTCTGGGAGAGTTGATGATCCTCTGCTGTAGCACGCATCCCCAATCCTGTCTTGGTGAATCGAAAAAAGAGAGCTAAGAGGAGAAAAACTAATAGGACCACACCAAAACTGATCAACTGCACGACCCGAATAGGCACACCCACCACTTCGAACTCCCCGAGAGATAAAAGAGTGGCATAGGTTTTTGATTCACCCTTGAGGATCAGTTGAAATACTCCGTCCAAAGCCATGAAGATGGCAAAGGTCATCAGAAAGGCGGAAATCAATGGCTGACCGATCAAAGGCCGAAGGGTGATGCGCTCCACAAGCCAACCCATGATGGTAGAACAGACCAGTGCCATCAGGATGCTGATCGGAAGAGGAAGATGTAGAACCACGAGACCAATCCAGAAGAAGAGGCCTCCGAAAGCCAATAGTTGGCCATGGGCCAGGCTCACGACGCGGGTCGATTTATAGACCAGGACGATCGCTGCGGCCACCAGGGAATAAAGGCCACCGATCATCAATCCTGGAATGGTGAGTTGAAGGAATTCTTTCACTGGATTTCCTCCTTCACCTGATTGATCTGGATCGCTGTCTTGATCACTCCTTTTCTTCCATCCCGATAGGTGATGGAGGCCTCCACATTATACTCCCGATCTTTTCCATAGAGTGCTGTGATCAAATCGCTGTAACGGCTTTCAACGAACGTCCTCCTCAATTTTCTGGTTCGTGTCAGTTCTGCCTCATCTGCATCGAATTCCTTATGAAGGTTGACGAATTTCTTGATCCTTGACCACTCTGGAAGAAACTTGTTAATCCGTTGGACATCCTTTTTTATCAATTCAATCACTTCCGTTTTTTGAGAGAGGTCGGTGAAGGTGGTGTAGGGGATACGATCTGGCTTCGGCCCACCGACCGACATTATCTAGATCGATGTTGATGATGGCCGTGACATAATCTTTATCCTCGCCTCCGATCACCAGGGCATCCTTGATATAAGGACAGAACCTCAACCGGATCTCAGCAAATTGGGGCGAAAATTTTCGACCGCCCTTTAATTCTTTCAGGTCCTCCATGCGATCGATGACGACGAGATGGCGGTCATCGTCGATATAACCAAAATCGCCAGTATAATACCAGCCATCGCGAATTTTCTCCTGAGTAGCTTCAGGATTTTTGTAGTATCCTGAAAAGATGTTCTCACCTTTCACCAATATTTCACCCTCAGGAGAGAGACGGACCTCCACTCCTGGCATGGGGGGGCCGCACGTTTCATATTTGATCTCGCCATCCAGATGGATCGTGACCAACCCTTGTTCTGATCCACCAAAGAGCTGCTTGATGTTCACACCGATCGCCTGAAAATAGTTGAGGATCTCCGGGCTGACCGCACTTCCTGCAGTATAGGCACATCGAATCCGGGAAAGACCCACCCGATCCCTGAGGGCCCGAAAAAGGACCCAATGGGCAAATTGACGAAGAAATTTCCACAAGATACCCGAACTTTTTTTAGCCAAACGATATTCAGCCGTTTTATAACCGATGGGCAAGAAGAGATGATAAATCCATCTTCTCAAGGCTGAGGTATCGGTGATCTTCGCCTGAATCATTCGATTGATATTCTCCCATAATCGGGGAGCGAAGAAGAGAATGGTTGGGCCGATCTCTCGGATATTCTCCTGGACGGTCTCCGGTTCTTCAGGGAAATTGACCTCCATCCCTGAGACCAGTTGGCCGGCAACGCCAACAGCCTGCTCGGTGATCCATGCGGGATGGAGAAAAGAGACATATCGATCCTGATCAGACCAATGATCCACATCACGCCAGGCCTGGGCAATAGCAACAAGTCCCCTCTCTAGAATCATGGCTCCCTTGGGCAAGCCTGTCGTTCCGGAGGTATAGGAGAGGAGCGCAACTTCATCCCCCTTTCCCTTCTCAACATTCTCCTCAAAAAGACCGGGGTGATCCCTTTCATAGGATTGACCGAGCCGGAGGACCTCTGAAAAGCTAATCAGGGTCGGATCATCATAATTCCATAACCCTTTTGGGTCCCAGTAGATCACTCTTTTAACTAAGGGAAGATCTCCCTTGATCTGAAGGAGTTTATCCACCTGCTCCTGGTCATGGGCCACGACAAATTTGGAATCCGAGTCCCTCACAAAGAATTTGACCTCAGGGGGCGTGCAGTCCGTATAAATGTCGACGGCTGTACCGCCAGCCGCCTGGACCCCCAATTCAGCCCAGAAGATTTCGGGCTTATTCTCTCCCAGAATCGAAACCTTATCTCCTCTCTCCATTCCGAGCGAAAGAAGGCCGAGGGAGAAATATTTTACCTTTTCGTAATAATCCTTCCAGGTAAACCGCTGCCAGATGCCACGGTCCTTCACCCTCATGGCAATCTTTCGATCACCATATTTTTCAGCATTCTTTTTCAGAAGCTTCGGCAGGGTGTTCTCAGTCATAAAGACCCAATCAAAATGCAAAATGAAATTGAAAATGAAAAATTTTGCTTATTTTAATTTGCAATTTGAAATTTTCATTTGTGCTACCCAGCAGGATTTTCATTATTCTTCTTCCTCTCCCAGATAGGCCCGGATCACCAATGGGTTTTGTCTGATCTCCTCTGGATTCTCCTTCGGCAATCTTCTTTCCGAAGTCGAGGACGACCAGTCTCTCTGCAATATCCATCACCACCTCCATATCATGTTCCACTAAAACAATGGGGATATTCTTGAGTTCATGGATGTCGATGATGAATCGGGCCATATCCTCTTTCTCCTCGAGGTTCATTCCAGCCATGGGTTCATCGAGCAGGAGAAGTTTGGGCTCGAGGGCAAGAGCCCTTCCCAGCTCCACCCGCTTTCGCACGCCATAAGGAAGGAGACCCACCACTTTCTTTCGGTACGGTTCCATTTCAAGAAGGTCGATGATGTCTTCGACAACTTCTCGATGCCGGATCTCTTCTCTGCGGGCGGGGCCAAAGTATATAGCGCCAGCCAAAGCACCCCGTTTCAAATGGAGATGTCTGGCTGCCATCAGATTGTCCAAGACGGAGAGTCCTGTGAAGAGTTCAATGTTCTGGAAGGTTCGGCCAATGCCTAAGCGGGCAATTTGGTGGGGTGGAAGGTGGTAAATGTTCTGATCTTCGAAGATCATCTCCCCTTTTTGAGGCCGATAAAATCCATTGATGCAATTGAGGATGCTTGTTTTTCCAGCCCCGTTGGGTCCGATGACGGCCAGCATCTCTCCCTCTCTGACATCGAAACTGACGCCTGAAAGGGCAGCGACTCCTCCAAAATTCAACCAGATGTCGTTGACTTTTAATTTAACCGAAATGTTTTTATCCTTTTGGAAAATGAAGAATTAACCTTGCAATTGTATAAAAATTATATAAAAAGGGAGGTGGGTGTGCTAAAAAACCTTTACAGCGGCACCTTTAAACGTTTAGCTACTCAGTTTTCGAGCCTATTACAAAGGTCGCCTCAGGTGATATCGTATGTTACCCATAAACCATAGAAAAAACCCGCAATTGTAAAGGATTGGAAGCACACTCACCTCCATTTTAATGCAACGTTAAGGTTAACCGCCCTCATCCTACAAAATCGAATCGCTTGATGTCAATAGAAAAAATTGACAGTTTCTATTAAATTGTGGTAAATAAACTTCCAGCTAATTGCTCATGGGCGATTTGGTCACCCCTGCCTACCGGCAGGCAGGCACGAACGGTGAAAATGATTAATCCCCCCTAACCCCCCTTTAGTCTCCAACCCAGAGCGGTCTCTGACCCGGAGGGCAAAGGGGGGTTAGGGGGCATTTGGGAAGTTATTTTCTATGTAAGGCGATTAGGTCAGTTGGATAGAGCGTTGGTCGAAGGATAATATGATTATTTCTTTAATTCATAACGGTGAATATTACGAATAAGGGGAAAAGGCGTTTTACAACTGTAAGTCTTAGGGAGGATATTCATCAGTTTATTTCTGGATTCGTAAATGAGAATCCCAATACGGAAGTCATGACCATTATCGTAGAACCCAAACAAGTCAGTTTACATCTTTTTCTGGATTGGCTTAAAGGTGCGACATGGAACAGCGAATGGAGAGACAATAAGATACGTTCGCCAAGGTGGGGAGGAATAGATTAACGAGATGCGTTGACCCTGTTGTTGCATTAAATTCGACGCTCGGATTCATCAACCCTTTGGTAATTAAAGAATGACTCTTCAATCGAAGTGGTCTAAAGGTTCTTAATATCGGGAATTACTAAGAGGGGCGATTAGCTCAGTTGGATAGAGCGTTGGTCTCCGGAACCAAAGGCCGTGGGTTCAACTCCCGCATCGCCCACCATTTTTAATATAAAGGTGGATGTTAGTGATGAAAAAATGGATTGGTGCCTTTTTTATCCCTCTTTTTCATTCTCATATTCAGTATAGGCCTGGTCTCCGGTTCTTTCTCCTTGTTGAAAAAAGGGAAACCGGAGGGGGCCAAAGCAGAAGGATACCGGATGACCCCCGTCCAGGATGAAAAAACGGGGGAAACGGATCCTCACATGCTTTTGGTTTTAAAAGAAATACAAAAAAAGTTGGATGAATGGCTGAAAGCGATCAATGAAAGGATTGAAAGGGAAGACATCACCCGATTTGAGGTTCGGTTTTTAGAGATTTTAAGAAACATCTTGGAGTGGATCAAAGAGAAGGTTGACGCGAAGGTGGAAGAGGGGGAGGGGAAAGCAAAAGGGAAAAAAGGGAAAGGGCGGATCCGGGAAATTCACCAGAGGAATTGGATGTTCTCCAACATGGCATGAAAGAAGAGAAGGTATTGATCCCATCTCATGAGATTCGATTGGAAGGCCTCTTGAGTATTCAAGAGGCCTCTTCTTAGGGGTGGTGTTATCCTCTGCCATCCTCATCCGCAGTATGGTGGGGATATGAACCACCCTGTAGTGTCGACGGCTTCGGAGGCAGCCTCTCAAGAAGGGTTCTCCACACTTCGCTTTAATTTTAGGGGGGTGGGTGGGAGTGAAGGATCTTATGGAGAGGGAATTGGGGAGAGGGAAGATGTGAAGGCCGCTGCCAGAATATCTCTATTTAAGATTAAAGGCTGATCATGTCCCTCATCGTCTGGTAGGATATTCTTTTGGAGCCTGGGCAGGTTTCCCCATTGCCATCGAGGATGAAAGATTTAAAGGTATGGTGGCCGTCGCCCCACCCCTTGAGATTTATAATTTTGAATTTTTAATGGGTTGTAAGAAGAAAAAGCTTTTCATTGTAGGGAGATCGGGATTTTCTCTGCCCTCCCTCTGTGTTTGAAGGAATGGTATCAACACATTGAAGAACCAAAATCTTTAGTCATCATTCCAGGGGCCAATCACTCTTCCTTTTCCACACCCCTTTTCTCATCCACCCGCTGAAAGAGTT
>CAWFSX010000071.1:0-122002 GCA_963818595.1 uncultured delta proteobacterium | reverse complement strand
AACGTTGAAATGGCTGGAGGAACAGGTTTTGGCTTAGCCTTTAAATCGGACCCCTGTCCACGGGAGGGGTCACCCTGAGAAAAAGGAGGTGAGAAAAGACCGTCAACTGACATCGTGCAACTATTCACCATTCGTGTTTTCCAGAATTTTAAGATAAAAGAAAGGAGGAGGTCATGAAGAAATATGTATCATTAACGATTTTATTTCTATTCGTCTGTGCGAGTTGGGGGCTTGCCGCTGAGAAAAAATTCCCCATGCGGGACATCACGAATACGGTCGTCTGGGCTGCAGGCGGTGGAACTGATGTCTGCAACCGTATCGTTTCCGGCGAAATGGCAAAGATATGGAAGGTAAACATTAATGTGATTAATAAGCCAGGTGGTGTGGGTGGCTCCATTGGTATGAATGACGTCTATTCCCGCCCCCCCGATGGGTACTCCTGGGCGGGGGTCTCAGAATCCTGTGTCACGGCCGGAGTCCAGGGCGGCTGGGACAAGAGAATGTATGTCTGGGATTATTTCATTGTGGGTGGATCTCCGGATGTCCTTTCCGTGACACCCAACGCACCCTATAAAGATCTTAAAGAACTGATGGAGGCCGCAAAGGCTAAACCGGGCTCCATTCGAGCTGGCGCAAGTGCCTCAGGGTCGATCCATCACCTCAATTTGCTCGCCCTCGAAAAAGGAGCGGGGGTGAAGTTTAATTATATCCCATACCCCGGATCAGCCCCGGCCCAGACGGGAGCCATGACGGGTGAGGTGTCGGTCGTCGTCACCTCCGTCGCCGAACAGCAACAGTTGATCAGGGCCGGCAAACTGCGGGCCCTCGCAATGCTGACACCCGCGCCCTTCACGATGAAAGATGTGGGGAGCATTCCCTCTGCCTTTGCCCCTTATCCGGGTCTCTCGAAGTACCTGCCCATCATGCAAGCCATTGGTTTTGCCGTTCCGGCAACCGTTCCAGAGAATGTGAAGGAAACCATTGCAGACACATTCAAAAAAGCGCTCGCAACAGACACGATGAAAAACTGGGCGGATTCAAACTACTATGCGCTTTCAGGCAAAACCGGAAAGGCCGCCAGGGAGGAGTTTGACAAATTGGAATCACTTTTTGCCTGGACCCTTTGGGAACTGGGTGCTGCAAAAGTGAATCCCGAAACGCTGAAGATTCCTAAACCATAACCCTCACCCCCTCACCTCCTCCCTAAGGGGGTGAGGGGATTGATATTCGTCTTCTTAGAGAATCGCTTATAAGAGCTTCATCAAACAAGAGAGATGAAACCCTCAGACGGGAATGACATAAAAGGAGCACTTTTATTCAAGGTTAAATCATGGACAAAACAGAGCTGAGAAAAAAAGATTTCATCACCAGCATCATTCTTATCGCTTTTGGAATCTTTATGGTCTTATATAGTATTACCGTTATCCCCATGAAGGACAGTTGGGGAGGGGTAATGAACGTCTGGTTCGTTTCACCTGGCCTATTTCCGTTAGGCATCGGTATCCTCATCATCATCATGGGAATCGTCCTGTGCAACAGGGCGATTAAGGATGGAGGAGCAAAGAAGTTCTTTCAAGACCTTTCCCACCGGCAGAAGGATTCATCCGGGAAGACACTACGCTTCCTTGGAATCCTCCTTGTCATTGTTGCTTACGTATATCTATATATTCCGAGGATCGATTATTTCTTGAGCACCATGCTCTGCTTGATGGTGTTTATCTCCTTTTTCTATTTTGATGACCCCGGAATCCTGAAGAAACTTTTTACATTCTATCTTGCGGGATGCCTCTTCTTCCTGATTCTCTCCCTTGCTGGAATTGATAAGCAGCTCAACAAAAGTTTTTCCTATTCCATGGATATCCTGGTCTTCCTATTCTTTCTTGCCTATGTCGTTTATTGTTGGACGCTGATACGGAGGGATAAGGTCATGAGAAAAAAGTTGAGGATCCCTCTCATCATGTCCGTCGTGCCTTCTCTGATCCTCATTCCCTCGTTTAAATACTTTCTTCTCGTTCCGCTTCCTGTGGAGGGAGCATTTATTGAATTGATGAATATCGTCCGCTATGCCTTACGTTAGCCCGGGAAGGTGAAGAAAAAGGAAGGGGCTCCTATGTTTATCCTTGAACGAATCTGGGATTTCTACGTTACCGTCTTTCATTTAGCCTTTAGCCTGGAGAATTTGCTCCTCTTATTTGGTTCCACCATTCTTGGAATCATCTTCGGTGCCATGCCAGGCCTGACGGCCACCCTGGGTGTAGGCCTTCTCACCACATTAACCTATGGAATCAATACAAATGCAGCCATGATCACCCTTCTCGGAATGTACGTAGGAGCAGTCTACGGGGGGTCCTATGGGTCGATCTGTGTTAACATCCCTGGAACAGCAGCTGCAGCTGCCACAGCGATGGATGGCTATCCTTTAGCCTGTAAGGGAGAGGCTGGGAGAGCTTTGGGTCTCACCACAACCGCCTCCTTTATTGGAACCATGGTCGGAATGTTCTTTCTCGCTGTCTTTGCTCCAATCATTTCTACATTAGCTCTCCAATTTACCTCCTTCGAATTCTTCTTTTTAGCCTTTTTCGGAATTATGATCAGCGGAGGATTAACCGGTCAGGATCTCGTTTACAAGGGATGGATTTCGGGACTCATAGGTCTCTTTTTAGCGGTAATAGGAAGGGATAATCTCCAGTTCTTTCCACGGTTTACTTTTGGCGTATCTGAATTAGACGGAGGGCTTGAAGTCGTACCCGTTCTTATCGGCGCCTTCGGAATCCCACAGATCATCCAGGTCATTCGGGATCAATTATCAGTGGGAGACGCCAAAAAATTTCAGCGTGTCCTCCCTGAACTGAAGATCATCTCCAAACACATTGGTACAATTGTTCGCTCTGCCTTGATTGGCGTGGGTATCGGGGCAGTGCCTGGAATCGGAGAAGACATTGCTGCATGGGTCTCCTACGGCGCAGCCAAGAAGGCGTCAAAACATCCGGAAAACTTCGGAAAAGGAGAGTATGCAGGCGTCATCTCGTGCGAGACGGGTAATAACGCCTGTATCGGTGGGGCTATTATCCCGCTCCTAACTCTCGGTATTCCAGGTAGTCCGCCTGCGGCCATGCTTCTCGGAGCCCTGATGATTCATAACGTCACTCCAGGACCCATGATCTCCATTGAACACCCCCACTTTATCACAGAGATGACGGCGATTCTCTGTCTCGCTTCCTTCGCCATGTTCATCAGTGGTATCTTCCTGGCAAAACAGGTAGTGAAGGTCCTCCGGATTCCACCTCCCATCTTTATGCCCAGTCGTCCTCACGCTCTGCGTCATCGGCTCCTATGCCCTTGGAACGAAGGTTTTCAATCTCTATCTGATGGTTCCAGTAGGCATCCTGGCCTATTTCATGCAGTCTATGGATTATCCCATCGCTCCCCTTGTCATTGGAGTCATCCTGGGACCCATGGCCGATGAAAACCTTCGGAGGGCTTTAATGGTGTCCCAGGGGAGTTTCTGGCCTTTCTTCACTCGACCGGTTGCCCTGATGTCTATTCTTGATCATTGTGTGGATGTTCGTCAGCCAAACGCCTTTCTACAGAAGATTCACTGCTTGGTTAAAGAGCAAGATATTCAAACGGAAATCCATAGAAGGCACATTGTAAGACAAATGGAATATAGACGCCTCGGCAGATCAGGTCTGAAAATATCCTCCTTAGTTCTGGGAACGATGAATTTCGGAAATCCAACCGGCAAGGAGGAATCTTTTAAGATCATCGACCGAGCCATTGAAGCAGGAATCAATCTCTTTGATTGCGCGGATGTCTATGCAGAAGGTGAGAGTGAACGAATTCTCGGTGAAGCCTTTGCCAGAAATGGAAAGAGAAAAGATATATTCATCACCTCAAAAGTATTCATGAAGACAGGTCCAGGACCAAATGACCTGGGAAATTCAAAACACCATATTATTGAAAGCTGTGAGACGAGTTTAAAAAGATTAAGAACCGACTACATCGATATCTATTTTCTTCATCGGACCGATTTTGATATCCCTCAAGAGGAATCTCTTGCCGCCCTTGATCTATTGGTGAGGCAGGGAAAGGTGAGATACGTTGGGTGTTCTACTCATCCGGCCTGGAGGATTGTTGAAGCATTCTGGATATCGGATCGATATCATTATCCAAAATTTATTTGTGAACAACCTCCCTACAATCTATTGGATCGTCGGATTGAAAATGAGATCGTCCCCATGTGCCAAGCCTATGATCTCGGCCTCATCACCTGGTCGCCACTTGCACAAGGGGTGTTAGCGTGTCAGATACACAGATCCATCAAACCTCCCTGAAGGAAGTAGAGGTACTCAAGGAGCGTATATGCCGAACGAATTACTCAAAAGAGGAATTGAGGTTAGTTTTAAACTGGCTCAAAGAGCGACTGAAAAAGGATGCACCGTCGCTCAACTTGCAGTCGCTTGGATCTTGAATCAACCAGGCATCACCGGTGCGATCATTGGACCGAGGACATTAGAGACAATTTGAAGACCTTCTGCTTTCAGCCGATCATAAAACTTGATGAACCCGATTTGAAATTTTGCGATGCATTGGTTCCTCCTGGGACTTATGTATCCAATCACTTCAATACATCGAACTGGATGAAATAATATTTGATCACCGAGGACTTAAATTGAGCGAGATTCTTTCAATCAGCACCTCTGCCTATGACGGCTATGATTTTCCAACCATCCTTAAAGAAATATCTCAACTCGGGGCAAGTTATGTCGAATTGGCCTTCATCCAGGGTTACATGGATCCCTTCGATGAAGATTATTTTTCTGAAAAGAATGCTAAAATGATTCAGGGGCTTTTATCGGATACGAACCTATCCTGTTTTGCCTTCTCCGCACACATGGATCTTGCTGGAAAAGGAGCGGTGGACATTTTTAAAAAAAGAATGGTATTTGGAAAGACGGTTGGAGCAAAAATCGTCATTACGAATGCTGCTCCAAGACCTCAAGAGAAAGAATTCATTCAGAACATTGTGGCATTGGCCGACATTGCAAAATCATTGGATATGATCATTGCCTTGGAGAATCCTGGAGATGGGAAAGAGAATGTCGTTAATTCAGGAGAAACAGGTGCCTCCATCATTAGACAAATTGCTTCAGATTGGGTGAAGCTTAATTACGACTTCGGAAATGTGATTTCCCATTTCTTTGAAAGGTTAAGACCTGAAGAGGATTTTATCTATGCCTTACCCTTTTCTGCCCATCTCCATATCAAGGACGTGAAATCAAACGGCCAGGGGTGGTCTTTTGTTGAAATTGGGAAAGGTTCGATCGACTATTCCTTTATCTTAAAAACGTTGGCATCAAAATATCAGCAAATACCGGTAAGCTTAGAGATCCCCTTAAGGATTACCCGAGATCGAGATGCTTCGCCCAGACGGGCGGCTTCACCTTTACCCCTTGATGAAATTCGAAATGTCCTGAAAGGATCTCTCAATTATGTAAAAGGGATCATCGAAAACAGGGTTGGAACGAATTGCGATGCATGAATTTATTTGAATCATGCTGAAAGGAGCACTAACGATGGATGAACTGATTATTTGTGTGGCGCCTTATCCTGGAGAAAAACAAGTGGAGAAATTTCCTGGAAAGATGGATGTTGCAGAGGAGGTCATTCGCTCCTATCACGCAGGGGCCTCCATCGGCCACCTCCATGTCCGCGACGAAAATGGCCTGCAAACCACGGATCTCAGGTGCTTTGAACGGGACTTCAAGAAGATACGCAGCGGCTGCTCCATCATCGTCGAAGGTTCCACCGGAGGAGCACCTGAACACACTCTGGAGGAAAGATGTCTCTCCTTCAGAGTTCCCGGCATCGAACTCGGCTCGTTGAATTTAGGCTCGATCAATATGTATGAGGGCGTCTATCAAAACCCGGTTGCCCACATGCAGTACTACGCCCAGGAGTTGAAGATCCGCGGGATCAAACCTTTCCTATGTGTCTTCGACCTCTCTGAGTTCTATAATTTGGACGAGCTCGAGAAGGAGGGATTCGTTACTCCCCCTTACCTTTACAACCTTGTCTTTGATATTCCGAGTACTTTGCCCTATTCCGAAAAAGTTCTCGACATTTTTCTGAGTTTTATCCCGAAGGGTGCTCCGTGGTTCCTGACGCGTCATCACAGCAAAGGTTGGGAAAGCTTTCGAGCGGCCCTGGAGCTCGGTGGACACGTGAGGGTTGGGTATGAAGATGGTCCCTTCTTGGCCTCCGGCAAGCGAGCCCGATCGAATGCGGAATTCGTTGAGGAGGTTTCGAAAGCAGCCCACACCGTTGGACGTAAAGTCGTGGGTCCCGACAGAGCACGGGAGATTCTCGGTCTCAAACCTTTGCGCTAAGGTTTTTCATTCTATGGGGGTGGACCTTCCATGACTGAAACAATTCATCTCGAACAGTATGTTCTTCCCGAGGGGATCAGCCCGGACGACTACGTGGTGGCGACTTATCTTTTCCGGTCGCGGGAGAAAGATATCCTCCAGCGGGTGGCCACCATGGCCGCGGAACAGACAACCGGGACATGGATTCAGGTCCCCGGTGAAACCAATCAGTTGAAGGAACGACATCAAGGCAAAGTTCTGGGAATCTGGGAAGTTCCCGACTATGAGACTGATCCGCAGATCGCAGGGGAGGAACGCACTCACGTTTTCCAGTTGGCTTATCCGGTAGAAAACATCGGTTCGCAAATTCCGATGCTGTTGACCACTGTCTTCGGCAACATCTCCATGATGGGAGAGATTAAATTGGTCGATCTTTCCCTGCCGAGGAAATTCGTCGATGGGCTTCCGGGTCCGCAGTTCGGCGTAAAGGGGATCAGGAAACTGCTTGGGGTCCCTGAACGGCCTCTGCTCAATACCATGATCAAACCTTCCACGGGAATTACACCGGAGAAAGGAGCCGAACTGTTCTATCAGGCGGGCCTTGGAGGAACGGACATCATCAAGGATGACGAAGTTCTGGCGGATACCGGTTTTTCTCCCTTTTTAAAGAGAGTGGAATTGTATCTCAGAATGGCCAAGAGAGCCTACGAAGAGACGGGGCAGAAGATACTGTACGCAGTCAATGTTACCGATGAGCCGGAGCGGTGTTTAAATAAGGCTATCGCTGCCGTCGAAGCAGGAGCCAATGCCATCATGGTGAATTATCTGCCCGCAGGCATCGGAATCCTTTCCTCCCTCGCGAGAAATCCTAAAATCAGAGTCCCCATCCTTGCCCATCTTGATTTTGGCGGAGCTCTTTATGCCAGTCCCTTCCATGGAATCAGTTCGCATCTGATTTACGGAAAGCTCGCACGACTGGCAGGGGTTGACATGCTGACGATTCCCACTCCCTACGGGAAATTTGGGATTCTCCGCGATAAATACCTCCGGATCGCCGTGGCCCTTCAGAAGCCGGCTTATGATAAAGAGAGAACCTGGCCCATTGCAGGTGGGGCGGTGAAGCAAGGACATCTCCCTCAATTATTCAAAGACCTTGGAAAGGATTTTATTGTTGGAGCAGGGGGAGCGATCTATGCCCACCCCATGGGCCCGAGCTGCAGGAGCCCGTGCTTTTCGTCAGGGCATTGATCTGATGATGGAACGGGGAGGGTTTGATGAATCGGTGAAAGATTATCCGGAACTGAAGGTGGCCCTTGACCAGTGGGGGATTTATGGCAAGGGATAAAAGAAACCCCTACCTTCTCTCCTTTTATGGAGATGATTTCACAGGTACCACCTCTGCAGCAGAGGCCTTATCGATTAATGGCATCCCCACGATTATTTTTGTCAAGCCTCCGACAGCACAGTTCCTCCGAGATCATTTTCCCAAAGTTCATGCAATCGGTGTAGCAGGTATTTCCCGCTCCCTCCCTACGGAAAACCTGGAAAAGATCTTAAAACCAACTTTTCAAAGGATGAAAACATACGGCACCCCTTTATTTCTTTATAAAATTTGCTCTACTTTCGATTCCTCGCCAGAAATTGGCAACATTGGAAAGGCGATAGAAATCGGTTTAAACGTTTTTTCCTCTAAGTTTGTTCCCATCCTCGCAGCCGCTCCCCGATTTGGGAGATTCACCCTCTTTGGAAACCATTTTGTAGTTCTAGGGGAGGAAGTATTTCGATTGGACAGACACCCATCCATGTCAGTCCATCCCGTCACCCCCATGCAGGAATCTGATCTCAGACGACATCTGGCAAAACAGACACACCTCGATTGCAGTCTCATCCCGATTCTTACTTTGATAAAAGGGAGAGAAGAGGTCAGAAAGCAAGTTCAAGATCGACTGGGAAAAAATATTTCGCTGATTTTATTTGATACCTTTTCTAAAGCCCAATTGAATACGGTTTGTTCTGTCATCTGGAATTACGCCGAGGATGGGAAAACGCTTTTTTGTGTTGGATCTCAAGAGTGGGGTTATGGATTAGCGGAGGAATGGAGACGCTTAGGAATCCTTCGGTTTAAGTTCGATACTAAATCCATAAGACATTCCGGAAAATGTGGCCCCATCTTGGTTGTTTCTGGCAGCTGTGCTGCGATTGCAGGAAAACAGATTGAGTGGGCCGCTGCTCATCATTATATCGAAATTGGAATACAAACCGAAAAGTTGTTTGAAAATATCCATCGAAAAAGGGAAATGGACCGCGTGGCCCAGGAGGCTATTACGTCCCTAAAACTTGGAAAGTCTGTGGTGATCCATTCGGCTATCGGTCCAAGTGACCCACGTATCTCAAAGACAAAAAAATTGGTTGAAAACTTAGGGATGACTTCTCAAAACACAGTTGACGTTCTGGGCAAGACATTAGGAGAATTGGCCAGAAAAATTATTTTGGCTACAAAAGTGCGGCGACTCATACTCTCTGGAGGGGATACGGCGGGAAGGATCACACAGACTTTTGGTATATGGGCTCTTCAGGTAGGAAGATCCGTAGGAGTCCCAGCTCCTCTTTGTTATGTATACTCGACCGATCCTGAAATGAATGGACTGCAGGTAGCTTATAAGGGTGGACAAGTAGGAGGGGATGACTATTTCGATAGGGTTCGAAGAAAAGAGATGCCCAATTTTAATCAGGTTGCCATCGGTCATATTCAAAATAAAAAGGGTTGAATCAAATCTTGGATGGATGATGTTAACAAAGAAGCAATATCGAGAAGCCCAAAGGAGAGCCCTTAAATATATGCTCAAGGCAGGGGTCGTTCTCTCTGAGGAAGAGAAACAGAATATCGGTGTTGCTGATTTCGGATTGAGTGATCTCGAACATCAGGGTGGACAGATTTTAACCTTTTTTAATACGGATCGGATCAGTGCGAAAGTGATTGTCCTTTTTCCCTGGCAGATCCTGCCGGAGCACTGGCATCCACAGTTAGGAAATGATATCGGGAAGGAAGAGGTGATGAGGGTCAGGTGGGGAGAGGTCTATCTCTATATGCCCGGAGACCCAACTCCTAATCCGAGAGCAAAGATTGTTCCCGAAGAGAAAAAACATTTTACCGTATGGCACGAAATTATTTTGCGTCCCGGAGATCAATACATTATCCCCCCCCGAGCTGTCCACTGGTTTCAAGCAGGTGAGGAGGGAGCTGTCATTGATGATTATTCGAGCACTGCGAGGGACTTACAGGATGGCTTTACGGATCCCCGAGTGGTCAGGGAGACGAGGATCGAAGAGGATTAGTAGCTACATGAAAAGGCCTCTCTTAGCTGCTCAACACATTTTTCCGAAAATTCTAAGACTCGCTTCACTTTCCATAGACTACTGGTTATATGAAACTAGGTTTTTTTAATACACCAGATGAGCGGTTTCAGGGATGCAACACCCATTTCGTATTTTCAAAGAAAGGAGGTCATTGGTATGGCCACTGTTGCTGCTGTTTACACCTCTCCTGCCATCGTCGATCCGATAAAGGAGCTTTTCACTGAGATACTACCAGGTTGTCGGCTCATCAATATTGTGGATGATAGCCTAATACAGGATGTGATACGAGAAGGATTTGTAACCCCTGCTGTTTCACAACGTTTGTTCTACTACTATTCAGCCGCTAGGGAAACGGGCGCTCAGGTCATCTTTAACACATGCTCATCCGTGGGTGAAGTTGCAGATTTGGCGCGAAAATTCTTCGATATCCCCATTGTCAAAATCGATGAGTCCATGGCCTCCCAAGCGGTTCAAACTGCCAAGAAGATCGGCGTCCTGGCCACATTGCCGACAACGTTGGCTCCTACAGTCAGGTTGGTCAAGACTCAAGCTGCTCAAGCAGGCCAATCGGTCAACGTGGTTGAAGGGCTTGCTAAAGGGGCCTTTGAGGCCCTTCTCGCAAAGAATCCAGAAAGACACGACCAGCTCATTCTTAAAGCAGCTGAGGAATTGGCCAATCGCGTAGATGCCTTTGTCTTAGCACAGGGTTCGATGGCGAGGATGGAGGAAACGCTGACGAAATGTACTGGGAAACCGGTCTATTCAAGTCCGAGGTCGGGGGTTCTGGCGGTGAAAGCCACATTAGAACAAATGGGGTACAAATGAAGGATGACATTGCCTACTTAAATGAGATGGCCCGGCTCATCAAAAGAGACGGTCTCACCATGATCCATTAGGGGGCGATTGGCTCGCTCGGAAACGGCATCCTTATGAGGCTGGGAACTGCACGGACGGGAGTGGTGGGCACTGGTTTGTCGGCTAAGCAGGTTGTCAAAGATAGGGAAACTTGAATATGGAAAAAGGGTCCCGAAACAATTCGGTGAGCTGGAGCGAAGGGAGGTGGGAAGCCCTATTATTTAACAAGGAATATCGAAGGGAAGTAGTCATTGGTTTTGAGAATGGTAAGGGAAGGATCATTAATCAGGGGGCATATAATACAACCCTATTAGATGAAGGAGGTGTATGATGAGGACAAGGTATTTTGAAAGATTAAGGAATGCTAGAGGTCAAAATTTCCATTTTAGCAGCAGCATTGTTGCTCGTCTCCTTAGGGGCAACACAGCTCTTTGCGGCCGATTACACGATTCGAGTTGCCCTTGCTCATGCACCCAGTAGTTCATGGGTCCAGGGCATGCAATACTTCGGGAAGGAACTTGGGCAGATGAGCGGCGGTCGCATCGATCGTCAAAGTTCACCATAGCGCCACTCTGGGTACTTTCCGCGAGACCAGTGAGATGGTGCGTATGAACACCTTGGAGGTCACAGTGCCAGGTTCGGCCCAGTTACAAACCTACACACCTGAAATCGGCCTCACTGTTTTACCCTATATTTTTAAGACTGAGGAAGGAATGTTCAAGCTTTTAGATGGGACACTCGGGAAAGAGATCAATAGCAAGTTAGCCGAATCAAATTTCATCAACATCGGTTGGTACCGGAACGGCTTCCGCAGCGTCACCAACAACAAGAGGCCAATCTATAAGCTGGAAGACCTGAAGGGGCTCAAGCTCCGTGTCTTGCCCAGTCCCAATGTCATGACCTTTTTCAAAGCGGTCGGGAGTCATTCCTGTTCACATAGACTGGGCCGAATTATTCGAAGCAATGAGAAAAGGAGTGGTTGACGGTCAGGAGAACCCACCCTTCTTCGTCTATTCCGGCAAGGTCTATGAGGTCAACCCGTATTACTCCTTCACTAATCATATGAATGAGCCTGGCATCGCTGTCATGAGTAAGAAATACTATGAAGGCCTTCCAGCAGATATCCGCAAAATGGTTGATACGGCGGCCAAAAAGGCTGAAATGTGGCAGCGGGAGAAGATGCTTGCAGATAATGCCGAGTGTCTTAATCTGTTAAAAGAAAAAGGGATGAAGATCAACGAAGTGCCTGAATCCGAACTCCAAAAGTTCAGAGAAATCGCCTACAAGGAGGTATTCCCCACCGTCATCAAGGAGAAGATGTGCGGTCCCAAAACAAAGGAGCTCATCGATCTGATTCTCTCGGCGCAGAAATAAGAACGGAAGGCTCACCCCGCCTGGCAGCCGACCCGTCCGGGAGGCCGGCTGCCAAGTCTATCTGTCAATAAAGGAGTGAGGGGTAAATTCATGATCCTGAATTATCTACGTAAGCTCACCCAGTTTTTGGTGATGGCCTGCTGTGGAGTTATGGTCCTGACCATTTTTGTGGGCGTGGTGCTCCGCTACGGGTTCAGCATCGGAATACCTTTATCCGAGGATCTCCCGCGTTATCTGATGGTCATCGTAACTTTTCTGGGGGCCGCCGTGGCCTTAGACACCAAAGGCCATATCAGCATCACCCTTTTTACCAGTAAACTGAGCCGAAGGAATCAACTCCGTTTGGAGCTCACCTCTCAGTTTTTTGTCCTCTTCTTCTTGTTCATTGTCATGATCGAAGGGATCCGGGTCCTCCCGGTTCAGTGGAAGTCAGAGATTCCTACGATGACCGGAGTCACCCTGTTTTGGTTTTACCTCGGCATTCCCGTTGGATGCGCCTTGATGGCGATTTTTCTAACCCCACAAATCGTTTCTACCCTTAGAGAGTTCCGGAGCCAAAATCCCTTGGATCCAGGACCATCCAAAAACTCCGTTTTCAGTATTGCATTCATTGGCCTTTTTATGATTGCCCTCATTTTTTCATTGATCTCCTATTATTCCGGGTCGCCAACTGCTCTTTTCTACGTTCTGGGCTCATGTTTCGCCCTCACCGTTGCCATTGGCATGCCCGTGGCCATTAGTTTGGGGATCACTGGGGTGTTTTTCTTTCTCATATCGAAGGACTTACCCCTGTTGACCGTTCCCACCTTATTATTTGGGGGGATCAGCCCCTTTGCTCTCACGGCGATCACGTCCTTCATCTTCATGGGCATGCTGGTCGAAAGAAGCGGGGCGGTACAAAGTTTGGTTCGTTTCGCGAATACCATTGTAGGCCGTGTACGCGGTGGTCTGGCCCATACCAACGTTGTGGCCAATATGTTCATGGCTGGAATTTCGGGAGCAGCATTGGCCGACTGCGCGGCCATCGGGTCGATCTTAATTCCTGCCATGAAGGAAGCCGGGTATGACAAAAAGTTCAGCGTTGTCATAACGGTCTCGGCCTCCCTTTTAGGGCCCATCATACCACCCAGTGTAGCAATGATCATTTATGCTTATGCGGTCGGTGGAACGGTAACCGTCGGCGGGCTTTTCATGAGTGGAGTCATCCCGGGAGTGATCTTAGGCCTCGGAATGATGGCCCTCAGTCATTTCTTTGCGGTTCGCCGCAATTACCCTGTCAATGAAGAGGCTTTCAGCTTCAAGGAGTTTTTGATCCGAGGGAGGAAGGCGATCTGGGGACTCATGATTCCCGCCATTATCCTGGGGGGAATCCTTCTCGGCGTTTTTACCCCCACAGAGGCCGGGGCCGTGGCCGCTGCTTACGGGCTCTTTCTCGGGGCCGTTATCACCCGCAAACTCACCTGGAAGGACTTCAAGGAGTGCCTGCTGGAGGCCTCCAAAATCAGCGGCGTCATTTTTCTAATGCTGGGGAGCGCAAAAATCATCACCCACACCTTGACTCTTTACGATGCCCCGGTCAAGCTGGCCGCCATCATGCAAGGTTTGACCTCGAGCCCATACGTGTTTATGTTTTTGGCCATCACCCTTATTACGCTGCTCGGCTTCGTCATGGAGGGTGTGGCCATCTTGATCATGTTGGTTCCGGTTTTGGCCCCGGTTGCAAAAACCTATGGCATTGAACCTCACCATTTTGGCCTCGTCGTGGTCATGGCCATCCAGCTCGCCTTGCTCACCCCGCCGGTGGCTTTAGGTTTATTTGTTGGTTGTGGCATCGCGAAAGTGAAAATTGAAGAAGTGGTGTCGGATGTCTGGCCTTATCTGTTCCTCCTTTACGCGATGATTATCGTTATGGCTTGTTTTCCCGGCATGACTCTTTGGCTTCCCAAAATGCTTGGATATGTTAAATAGGTTTGATTCTTATGAACACTTGTTCAACTTCAGTTCGATTAATAAGCTTCGATAGGTGTATTAAAAAGATAGGAAGTGAGAAGACTTAATCTTATCTGATGAACAGTAAGTATATTATTCTTGATCCGGGTAGAGTGAACTCTACCTCTACGGGTGGCAATCCGCTATACCCATTATCCCAGTGTCGATCTTTATTTGGATGAACATGGAATGCGAGAAATGCTTTATTCGCTATTATAGTATTGTGTGGTAGATTTGGTCTCCATTATAATAGGGAATTATAACGTTGCCCGAGGTCCTTCCGGAGCATCAGGCAATCTTTGAGGCCCTGCGCCAACAGAATCCCGATGCCAGTGAGGAAGCGATGAGGATTCATATTCGTCGATCCGTGGAGAGGTTGAAGAAGGACGCAGAGTCTGAGGGTGTATTAGATATGAGAGCTTCGAAGGATGAAAAGAAGTAAGAGATCCTTTCGGAGAACTCTAATAAAACCTGGATCGAGTGAAGATCATTTATGAATGCTATGATATCAATTAATACACTCGCATATGAGGGGTACGATCTGGGTACTGCAACGACAGAGATATCCAAAATGGGAGCAAGCTATATTGAACTTGGATTCACGAGAGGCTGGATGAGTTCGTTAACAGAAGGGCTTTTTGAACGAAGTGAATGCTAAGAGGATGAGCAAACTTTTATCTGATGCAGGCTTGTCTTGTGTAGCGCTTGCTGCCCATATGGACTTAACAACGGAAAGTTCGATCAGTGAGTTTAAAAAAAGGATGAATTATGCGAAAAGGATTGGAGCAAGGATTGTCCATACAAAGGTAGGACCCGTATCAAGAAAGAAAAAATTTATGAAAAATATCGAAGAATTAGCTCGTATGGCGGAGCAGATGGACATCATTATCGGGCTAGAAAATCCTGCAGAAGGGGAAAACGAGATCATTGATTCTGGAAAGGCAGGTGCCTCGATTATCAAAGAAATTGGATCTCGTTTCGTGAAGCTAAATTACGATTTCGGGAATACGTTCGCATATTCACACGGACAAGTGAAACCGGAAGACGACTACAGGAAAGCCCTTCCTTATGTAGCTCATTTACATCTTAAGGATGTGGAAAAAAATGAATCTGGCTGGTATTTCTCACAAATTGGAAAAGGTGTTATTAATTACGATGCGATCATTGAAAGCCTCATAAAAGAAAAAAAGTTACTTCCAATGAGTATAGAACTTCCTTTTATCTTTTACATATCTCATGACTTTATTGTGCGAAGATCTGAAAAACCTATGGAACTTTCTCAAATCACAAAAACACTTCAAAATTCTCTTAATTATGTTAGAGAGACAATTCAAAAACACAGTGAAAAGTTGTAAGGGATCGAAAAATACCAGAGATTAGTAATTATGGGTGCCATCAATCTCCAACACAATAATTCAAGGAGAGGAAAAGGTTATGAAGAAGTTTATTAACGATCCGTTTGATGTCGTGGATGAGATGCTGGAAGGGTTTCTCGATGTTCATAAGCATCATGTGAGGAAACTCGATACAGCTCGGTCCGTTGTGCGAGCGGATGCCCCGGTAAAGGGTAAAGTCGGAGTTGTCACCGGGGGCGGTTCCGGACACAAACCCGCCTTCATCGGGTTTATTGGGAAAGGAATGCTCGACGCAGTAGCCGTGGGCGAGATCTTCACTTCTCCTCCTCCGCTCTCCGTCTTTGAGGCCGCCAAAGCGGTCAACGGTGGAAAAGGCGTTGTCTTCCTCCTCGGGAATTATTCCGGGGACGTGATGAACTTCGGGCTCGCTGCGGAGATGTGTCGGGACGAAGGAATCCCCGTTGAGCAGGTGATTGCGACAGATGATGTGGGCTCCGGGCCGAAGGAGAAGGCCTCCAATCGAAGAGGGGTCGTCGGAGAATTTTTCGCTTGGAAATTGGCTGGGGCCAAGGCGGAGTCTGGTGGCAGCCTTGAAGAATGCAAAGCCGTGGCCGAAAAGGTCAACCAATGCACGAGGACATTGGGGGTTGCCATCACGCCTTGCACGGTTCCTGCCAAAGGAACCCCCACCTTTACCCTTGCCGAAGACGAGATGGAATACGCTGTCGGGCATCATGGAGAGCCGGGGACGGCAAAAATCAAGATGCGGTCGGCGAACGAGATTGCTGAGAAGATGTTGGACGATGTCATCAAAGATCTTCCTTTTAAATCCGGAGACGAAGTAGCCGTTCTCATCAATGGTTTGGGTGGGACCCCTCCTCTTGAACTTTACATCTGTTATCGACGAGTGAAGCAACTTTTGGATCAGGGGAAGATCAAGATCTACAAGCCCTTCGTGGGTGAGTTCTTCACGGCACTTGAGATGGCTGGATTCTCGGTGACCCTGATGAAACTGGACGAAGAGATGAAGAAACTTTTAGATGCCCCTGCGAATACACCCTATTACAGACTTTAGGCAAAGGGCAACTTACGCCCCCTCCTGAAAGGAGGAAATCTGTGCGTTCGACGCTTTCATCTTCCGATTTCGTCAAAATCATCAATGCCATGTGCGACACGTTAGAGCAAGAGAAGGGTTATCTTTCGGAATTGGACGGTGCTATTGGCGACGGGGATCACGGTGTTAACATGGCCAAATGTTTTCGTGAGGTGAAGAAAAAACTTCCAGAAAACATAGATAAGGATGTTGGAACGATTTTGAAAAATGTAGGAATGGTCATTCTCAACTCTGTGGGCGGGGCCATGGGTGCCCTTTATGGGACCCTCTTTCTCAAAGCATCAAAAGAGGTGATGGGAAAAATGGAAGTCAACCTCGAAGACCTGATTAAGATGTTCGAGGCAGGGGAGAAAGGTATTCAAGAGATGGGCAAGGCCCAATTGGGAGACAAGACCTTACTCGATACTATCGACCCCGCTGTGAAAGCTTTGAAAGAGACACAGGCTGAAGGAAAATCGCTCATCGATGCCCTTGCCGCTTTTTCTGAAGCAGCGAAAAAGGGCGCAGAGTCTACTCGGGAAATGATCTCCAAGATAGGAAGGTCCAGTCGTTTAGGAGAAAGGACGATTGGCCATCAAGATGCCGGTGCCACCTCGTGTTACTTCATTCTTAATGCTTTCTATCAGGGAATTAAATAAAGTCAAGGAGAGTAAGATGTCAATTGCCCTTGGAAGTGACCACAATGGATTCAGATTAAAAGAATTGATTAAGGAACATTTGAAGACCATTGGGTAAGGACATCCAAGATTATGGTGTTTATTCCGAAGACCCTGTAGATTATCCTGATATTGCATTAAAGTTGGCAGAAGCCATTCCCAAACAGTAAACATGAAAGGGGAATCCTCATCTGCGGCACGGGGATTGGGATGGCGATTGCTGCGAACAAGGTACCCGGCGTCTATGCAGCGACACTGTCATGACGCCTTTTCAACGGAGCGGGCAAGGAAGAGCAACAATGCCCAGATCATGACCATGGGTGCCCAGGTGATCGGCCCGGAACTGGCCAAGTCTCTCGTCAATATCTGGTTGGAATCAGAATTTCAGGGAGGAAGATCACAGCCCAAAGTAGATAAGATCAAGAAGATCGAAGAGAAATACATAAAAAAATAATAAGCCCCTCTGCATCGCCAAATCGCCGGAGGCCAATATTCCAGGAGCATCTGTCAAGGAAATAAGACAATCACTTTCACCCTAATCCGTTCAGTATTAAAAAAAGACAAATGAACAGACGAGGAAAAAATTGACAGACCGTAAAAAAGTTTTTAGATTAGATCATAATAATCTTGTTCAAAGAGGGGGTTCATCAAGATGAAGTATCGCTTTCTTGGGACTTCTGGTCTGCTCATTTCACGTCTCACTCTTAGGACGATGAGCTTTGGTGTGACCGATTGGGGTTGCGATGAAGAAGGTCGCACACACAATGATGAAGAATTATATCGATGCTGGAGGTAACGCCATTGATTCTGCTGATGTTTATGCCGGAGGTAAAGCAGAGGAGATTATCGGAAGTTTTCTTCCGCAGATTAAAAGGGATGATGTCATTATTGCCTCAAAGTGCTATTTCCCCATGGGCAACCTACCAAACAATTATGGTGTTTCCAGAAAGCATGTCATTGCCTCCTGCGAAGCGAGTCTAAAGCGAATAAAAACCGATTATATTGATCTCTATTATATTCATGGCCCCGATCCTATTTCGCCTTATGAGGAGACCATGCGCGCTTTAAACGATCTCGTCAGACAGGGAAAAGTGCGTTATCTGGGATGTAGCAATATCTCTGGGTGGCAAATCGCTAAGGCTGTAGGTATATCGGCACGGATGAACTTAGAAAGCCTTGTTGCAGGCCAGTACCTTTATAATCTGATCCACCGTGAACCGGAAAGAGAAATCATACCGGCGGCAGTAGATCATGGATTAGGAATGGTCTGCTTTAGCCCTCTTGGAGGAGGCTTGCTCACAGGGAAGTATCAGGGCATGACCGAACCGGTGAAAGGGTCCCGACTCTCATTCCGTACCCAAGTGGATGGCCCTCGGTTCTGGCATCCGAAAGGGTTTGAAACGGTTGAGATTTTGGAACAGGTTTCCTCGAAGTCGGGGATTCCCATGTGGAAGCTTGCCATCGCTTGGCCATTGAGACGGAAATTCGTTACTTCCGTCATCATCGGAGTGAAGGACCCAAGAACAGCTTGAATCAAACTTGGAATTAGGTGAATGGGATATGCCGGAAGATGTCTGGAATGCGTTGGAAGAGAGGACCAGGCCGGAGGAAGAGTATCTTACCTGGTTCAATAAAAAGAATTATGAAAGATTTTTTTCAGCAGCAGAGTTTCGTGACGAGACGACGGAACTTCCGTAACCGCCTTAGTGGAGCAGGGGGGATTCGAACTCCCGATGACACGGTGCGAACATTTTGATCGTTTGGCAAAATTAACGATCTAAATGATTAACGATTTTTTATTTTCTGGGCTAACTGGAGGATGGTTTCCACATAGGGTTCACTGTGGTTGTAATACCAGAGGATTTTTTTCTTCTTTTCGATCGGCAGGTTCTGTTTCCACCCGTGAGAATTCAAGTAATTTCCGATACTGAATATCGCCTCCTCTTTATTGAGAAGCCAATTTTCTAAACCCTTCTTGCTTTGAGCATAGGTGAGGTAACTCGAAGGGATGAACTGAGGCATGCCCAGAGCTCCTGCATAAGAACCATAGACTTCTAAGGGATCGATCTTCTCATGGCGAATGATGTTTAAGAAACATTTAAGTTGATAGTAAGCCCATTCCGCCTTTTTTCTTGCCAGACCCTCCACCCATTCGTAGGAGAGGTCGGGGTTGGTTTCTTGAAGGATCAGATAATTTTTTTGAAGGTGCTCTGGAAAATCCATGAGGGCCATGCTTGCCAGGGTAGGGATGACCCGGTATTTCCCAATATTTTCCCCAAACCTTGACTCTACCAAGAGAATGGCAACAACCACTTCCTTCTCCACATGAGATCTTTTTTCCAATGTCTTCAATGTCTTTAGGTTCTCCTTGAGAAATTTTTTGGAGAGGAGAATGGATTCCGGAGAAAGAAATTTAGAATATAATTTTGGGGTTTCCCTCGAATTTAGATTTAGATAGACGGTCAACATGGAAGGATTGATCTCTGCTCGAGCGTCCATCAGTAAATTGGATAAAAATTCTGGATCAAACCCATCATGTGAGAGCCGATGGATCAACGATTGAAAAGGGGAAGATGCTTCGTTAGATTGACTGATCGAAATCAAGGGAAAGAAGGAAATGAGGATGATGAGGATCAAAAATTGTGTTTTAAGGTTTGGATTTCGCTGCTCCATTGGGTTAAGTTTAGCAGGATCACCCTTAATTTTCAATGCATCCTTTAAATTGTGGTATAGTATTTATTAGAAGCAGGGAGGATGTTCAGAAAATGAAGTTCTTATTCGTTCCCCTCAGTCTGATCCTTATCTTTGCCCAACTTCCTTTTGGCCCTCAGCCGTCGGAGAAACCTGAGGAGGAGAAGTCGCCAGTCAAAGGATGGAAGTTGGTTTCCTATTTTGCTGTTCCTCCCACTCAATATTCGAAGGCTGGAAAGGGGATCATCAAGGCAGAAAGCCTTGGAACCAGATCCTCTCTTTTCAAGGAGGTAGGAGAAAAAGAGAAGGACCTTCCTATTCTCTCCTGGGGATGGAAGATATCCAATGTGGTTCGGTCCGCCATCGAGACAAAAAAAGACCGATTTGACTCCGCCGCCCGCGTCATGATTATTTTTGGGAAAGAAAGTGGGTTCAGAGGGTTTGGGGGAGAGCCTTCTGGAATAAAGATCGAATATATCTGGGCGACCCGTCTTCCGAATGGGGCATGTCTTTGACCATCCTGGAGAAAAAAATTGTAAAGTCTTTGTCATTCAATCCGGAGAAGGAAAGGTAGGACAATGGATCTATGAGAAACGAAATATCCATAAAGATTACAAAACAGCTTTTGGTATTGAACCGAGTGGCCTGTTAGCTATCGGGATTCAAACCGATACCGATCAGAGCAATGAGAGGGTGACAACCTATTATTCTGAACCCATCCTCAGGAAGAAGTGAAGGGGTTAAATTTGTAATATTCAATCAGGATATCCAATACTTCGGGCCGGCTGAATTCTTCCGGAGGTTTCTCACCTTCGGAAAGCATCTTCCGGAGCTTTGTCCCGCTCAAAATCAAGTGATCTTCGTTACCGTGGGGACAGGTTTTAAAGGAAGCCATCCCTTTACATCGGTAACAGTAAAAGGTCCAGTCGATTTTCAAAGGTTTGATGGTTAACGCATCGGATGGAATCTGGTCAAAGATCTCCTGAGCCTCAAAGGGACCATAATAGTTCCCAACTCCTGCATGATCTCGTCCCACAATGAGATGAGTAGCACCATAGTTTTGTCGAAATATGGCATGGAGCAGTGCCTCCCTTGGGCCTGCATAACGCATTTCCAAAGGGTAACCCTTCTGGATGACACGCTCCTTGGGAAAGTAGTTTTTTACCAAAACATCAACACATTTCACCCGCACCTCAGCGGGGATATCCCCATCCTTCAGCTTGCCAATGAGTTGATGGACGAAAAGTCCATCACAGATTTCCAGAGCGATCTTGGCAAGATATTCATGGGAGCGATGCATGGGGTTTCGGAGCTGTAACGCAGCAATGCTCTTCCAACCCTGCTCCTCAAAAAGCTTCCGAGTCTCTTCTGGAGTTGCATAGATTTTTCTATAATTTTGAGGATAGTCACTTTCGTTAAATACCTTTACTGGACCTCCTATATTCACCTCTCCCTGGGCCATCACTTTTCCCACTCCGGGGTGTTTGATATCATCGGTTTTGAAGACCTGTTTGCATTCATGAATTTTGCCAATAATATATTTTTCTTCAACGACCATACTTCCCATAAGCCCATTGGTTTCATCATCGACCAAGGCCACTTCCTGTCCTTCTCTTAAATTTTTAGCAACTTCCTTCGAAGCCGAAAGGGTGATCGGAATGGGCCAGAAGATCCCCTTCGCCAACTTCATTTCGTCACACACTCCCTTCCAATCCGCCTTTCCCATGAAGCCGTTCAAGGGGCTGAAGGCCCCAATTCCCATCATGATGAGATCATCTCTTTCACGGGTGGTCATTCGAATTTGAGTGAGGGTTTTCGCCCTCTGAATAGCTTGCTTTAACGCCTTTCCTTTCAGCAACAGGGGTTTTAGTTCTCCACCATGGGGCGAAATCAAATTTCCCATCACTATGTCCTTAAAAGATTCTAAGATTCAAGGATTCAAGGGTTTGAGGGTCCAAGGATATCACGACATTGATCAACGTATCTTTCTCATATTTTCCCTTGACCCCTAGACTACCCTTGAATCCTTGACCCCTTTTTTGTCTCACATATATCCCAGCTTTCGCATCCTTTCCATGGCCTTTTCTTTATCCTGCCGCCTACCCGCCCTCTCCTCTGTATTCTCAAGATCCTGTTTCCATGCAGGGAAACCCTCAACCGATATCAAGCTTGTCGTCTTAGCCCCAAGAGATCGATAGCCTCTCTCATAAAGAACACAATAGGGAATCTGAAAGGCGGCGTAGGTATCCCATAGGTCCTTCTCCGTAAAATGGAGAATGGGTCGAATCCTCGTGTGTTCAGGGGATAAATCGCTCCCTTCCTTATGCTCAAAATAGGGATCATCAAACCGGGCCGGATGTTCATCCCAACGAAGCCCCTGGAAAATTCCTTTGATTTTATGACGATCGAGGAATTCATTGAAAACGACGGTCTTCATGAGATGATTGCCTGCATAGGATTCCGCCTCAAATAGAAATTCCTCTGCCTCAAAACCAATCCGCTGAAGTTCGGCTCTATTTCGCTCATTCAAATCTTTCACCTTGATGAGAGCATTCAGGGTGTAATTCGCTGCTTTCAGAACATCCTCATTTCTGCACACCTCGAGAGGGACGTTCCACTCCTTTTTCATTTTTTCAACAAACTGATCAATCTCCTCAAATTCATCCCCCTCGCCAATGATCATGGTTTTAGGAAGAGGAATCCCTTTTTCTTGGCAGACCTGGCGGATGATCCATAGGGTTAGACCGCTATCCTTCCCACCGGTCCAGGTGATACCGAGTTCTTCTGGTTTAAATCGATCAAAGGCCTGCCGGACAATATCCTTGGATATTTCAACCAATTTCAGACATTGTCTTTTTCTCTTTTCGCTGATTTCTTTGTCCAATGGTATTCCCTTTCTCCTTATCTTTTTTGACGGTGCCAATATTATTCATCAAATTTTATTCATCATAACATTTCTTATGAAGACTTTACCGCTATCGTTAATATATAATCGTAACTCTGTAAAGGTGGCTCGAGGAGGTACCTTAGCCTCAAACAGGTCGTGGGTCCAGTCATTAGTCCCTGTGAAGAGATTTCCTGAAGGCATTTCGGTGATTGCATGATACAGACTTCCTTCGTGGCTATCAAAGAAATCCATGTGAAGGCAAGCCGTTCCTTTTACATTGGCCGTCTTGATTTCAGCCCCGACGCGGTATGTTGCACCGGGGGTGACCGCTAGGCTCTGCTGCAAGAAAAGGGCACCGGACCTGTCATACTCCAAACCCGGGCAGGGATTGGGCTTATGGTCTTGGTCCCAGACCACACTCCCTCCGCCCTCTGAAAGCCGCGTCGCCAGCACCCAATGTTTAGGCCATCCATTGTCACCGATCTCTTTGAAAAATCCATTGGTCAGCCGGGCATAGATAGGGGCTGGTCTTTGATAATTGCGAAAGAGCCATACGATACTCCCTGCCCGATCTACTTCAATGACTTGATGATGACCATCGGTACAGGCAATTAAGAAAGTGCCCTCTTTCGTAGCATGGGTAATATAAAATTTATCCACATGCTCTGTTTGAAATCTCCAGAGGGCTTTTCCTGTCAGGAGAGACTTCAATGATCCGGTGGTTTTTACTGTCGGTGATGATGGTATTTCCATTCTCCAATCGAATCGCTCCCCTCGGCCACCAAAGAGTTTGAGTGGATCCATCTCCATAAGACCACACAACCTCCTGCCTTCGATTGACCTCAAGAATTCGATTGCCATCGGAATCAGAGATCAGAATATTTCCATTTTGCAAAGGATTTGCATTGTGGGGATGATGAAGTTCTTTCCCGCCGAAGGACCGGAGGACCTTTCCCTCCCGATTTACCTGAATACAGCGGTCATTATTTCGGTCAGTGAGCAGGAACGTCCCATCTTCCATTTCAAAGGCTTCATTAGGATAGTGAAGATGAGATCCGTCTGAGAGTTCCCCTGTCCCTCCGCTCCAATGGTCAGAGCTCATCACCATTTTTTTGTCAGGTGTTAGCTCAACCAATCGGTTGTTTGTGGTATCTGTAATTAAGGTGTTCCCATTTCTTAATCGCCTCCCACTGTGGGCAAATTGAAGGCCTTCATGGTAGTTCCAAACAACGTTTCCCAAAGGATCCACTTCCACAATCTCACTTCCAAATCCGGCCTCATCCCCTCCATCTGCGATGAGCGTATGGCCATCGGGTAATCGTTCCACCCCCAGAGGCATCTCCACATTCCCTGGGATTCCCCTCTGACAACCTGGGCTAATGACCTCTACCATCCCTTCCTCCCCTTCAATCCTGGCTGTATATTAAGACCTGAAAACTTTTCCATGATCCATCATTGCCACTCTTCAGAACTGAAAAACATACATCATTTTTTTGGCAATTCCTCTCCTCCCTCGCCAAAGGCATCCTTTCGTCTCCGACGGATGGCTGGAACCGCAACAATGATTAACATGGCAAAGGCCATCAACAGGAATGCAAGAGATAAAGGACGAGTGAAAAAAACCGATGGATCTCCCCGCGAGAGCAGCATGGCTCGTCGCAAGTTCTCTTCCATCATGGGTCCTAAAACAAAACCCAGTATCAACGGTGCTGGTTCGCATTCAAGCTTTGCGAAAAGGTAACCCAGAAACCCGAAAAACGCTGTTAACCCGATATCAAAGGTATTATTGTTTACGCTATAGATGCCAATACAGCAAAACAGGAGGATGGCAGGGTAGAGGACACGGTATGGAACGGAAAGGAGTTTGACCCAAATCCCGATCAACGGCAAGTTCAGGATGAGCAGCATCAAGTTGCCCACCCACATGGATACAATCACACCCCAGAAGAGTTCGGGATTGCTGATGATGACCCTGGGTCCCGGTTGAATGCCATGAATGATCATAGCGCCGGCCATCATTGCTATCACGACATTGGGCGGTATGCCAAGTGTAAGCAGAGGCACGAAAGAGGTTTGCGCAGCGGCATTATTGGCCGACTCCGGAGATGCAACACCACGGATGTTTCCCTTGCCGAAGCTCTCAGGATCACGGGAGATTTTCTTTTCAAGCATGTAAGAGATAAACGAAGCAAGGATGGCACCTCCGCCTGGTAGAATCCCTAACAGGGACCCAGTGAGTGTCCCACGGACTATCGCTGGTGCAGAGGCCTTGAGCTCTTTCTTTGTCATCCAGAATCCCGAAATTTTACTTAGCATTTTTTTCTTTTCTCTCTGCTCGAGGCTCTTGATAATCTCGGATATCCCGAAAAGGCCCATGGCAAGAGGGACAAATCCAATACCGTCTGCCAGTTCGGAGATGCCGAAAGAGAAGCGCTGGCTGCCGCTCGTAATATCTGTACCCACCACCCCAAGGAGCAGGCCAAGCACGATCACCCCTACAGCTTTAATCAGCGATCCAGACGCAAATACAATGGAACCGATCAATCCAAAAACCATCAGAGAGAAATACTCAGCCGGTCCGAACTTAAAAGCAAGCTCTGACAAGGGGACGGCTAAGAGGGCAAGAAGGAATGTGGCGAAACAACCCGCAACGAATGAACCGAGCGCTGAGATCGTGAGGGCAGCCCCAGCTCTGCCCTTGAGGGCCATTTGGTATCCATCAAGGCAGGTCACCACTGAGGATGCTTCTCCAGGCACGTTCACCAAGATCGATGTGGTGGACCCACCATACTGGGCCCCATAGTAGATACCAGCGAGCATGATCAAAGCCGTGACAGGAGGCAATGCAAAGGTGGCGGGAAGCAGGATGGCGATTGTCTGGACAGGCCCAATTCCTGGTAGCACGCCAATGAGTGTCCCTATCAATGTACCGAGGAAGCAATAGAGGAGATTCTGTGGAGATATCACTGTCTGAAAACCAAGGGCCAGATTGGAAAGCAGTTCCATCCCATCTCTCCTTGTATGGGGTTAGGTTCGGCCAGTCAGAAAAGAAGGCCAAACAGGAATCTGGAACTTGAGAAAATAAACGAAAATGATCAGAACGATGATAAGCAGAATGAAGGCGTTTAAGATGGCCACTTTCATCTTGAACTCGAAACTGGCCATGCTTGAGATAAGGACCAGAATGAGTGTAGAAAGCAGGAGACCCAATGGCCGAAGCAGGAGCCCAAAGAGAATAACAGAGGAGAGCACAAGAACGGTCTGTTTTGCCCGAAAGGAAATTTGCTTCCCCCTGCCCTCACCCCTGGAAATGCTCCTCAATAAAATCACAAGACCTAACACCGTTAGCAAACCCCCCAGGAGGAAAGGAAAGTATCCTGAACCCATCTTGGCGGCTGTCCCGATCTGGTACCACCTCGATAGAACCATTGCTGGTATGCCAAAGAGGAGAAATACCAGACCGGCATAGAAATCTCTTGTATTTCTAATGTGCATCGCAGACTTCATGGGTTCTTAAGTGTATATCGACGTAATAGGATGCCTGAGGGTTAGCATCCTGGCTTAGAATATGTATTTAGATAACACCAGGGGCAGATGAAATCATTCAGCCTTGAATCCAGAGGCCTTGATGATGGGTTCCCATCTTTCCCGATCCTGTTTAATAATCTTGGCGAACTCTTCTGCTGGTGTGCCGGTCATGTCAGATCCAAGCTGTTCGATCTTTTGCTTCACATCCGGCATTTTGACAGCTTTGATAATCGCCTGATTCAGCTTGGCGACAACCGGCTTGGGTGTCTTGGCGGGAACCACGATCCCGTTCCAGCCCTCCCCCTCAATGTCCTTATATCCCAATTCCTTGAAGGTTGGAATATTAGGGTGCTTACGGGTAGCGCCGGCGGTGGCCAGAATGCGGATCTTGTCCGGGTGATAGGCAGACTGGGCGTCGTAGGTGTCGATCCCGATCGGAATCTGCCCGCCGATCAATGCGGTCACAAGGGGGGCAGACCCACTGTAAGAGGCATGCACCATCTCGACCCCTGCATACTTGCCGATCATGATACCGAAGAAGTGGGGAAGACTACCCGCAGCAGGGGAACCGTAGTTAGCCAGGCTTGGATTTTTCTTCACCCACTCTATCAAACCTTTTACCTCCTTGATAGGTGAGCTAGCAGGGACGGAGAGGACAAACTGATAGACCATGATCTGGGACACCGGTGTGAAATCCTTGTCAGGATCATAGGGCAACTTAGAGAAGACAAAAGGATTTACAACGAAAAGCGCAGGATTCATCACCAGCATGGAGCTCCCATCGGCAGGTTGGCCTTTTGCGTATTCGGTTCCGATTCGGCCACCCGCACCCGGTTTGTTCTCCACAATCACTGTCTGCCCCAAGATGTCCTTCATTTTGTCCGCAATGAGACGGGCCACAACATCCGAACCCCCTCCAGCCGGATACGGCACAATGATCTTGACAGGCCCTTTAATCTCCTGGGCCGATCCTTGGCAGACGCCAAAAACCGTGATGGCGAAAGTAATCCCGATCACCCAACACAACTTGGTAGAAAAAGACCGCATAATCCAACCTCCTTTCAGTGAGTGAGATGCTTCTCCCTCTGGGGGAAGGTGATCCCCACCTTCAATTTACACCTGCGAAGATTTCCCGATTTCAGAATCGCCTCCATTTAAACAGGGAGAGGCAGGTTTTTCCATAAGGCCACCCTCTTCCTCAGCTACTATATCTCCAACTATAAATAGAAATCAATACGTGTCAAGAAAAAAAATGAGGTTGTGTTAGCAGAATAGAAATGAGGTCTGTCCTGACTTTGTTGTCGAGATGGGAATGGTCCTTTTTATGATTGGATAAATTAAAGTGGTTGTACCAAGAAGGAAACGGGGTTTGTAGAAATTAAGACGTTGTGTTCAGAATCAATTGAAGGTAATGTATAATGGAACGTAAAGGTGGGGGTATTGAGTTTTTAAAAGCATAATCCAAAGAGGGCGACGGAAATAAAATCCAATTTCAAGGAGGGAGAACCATGCAGGTGTTAGTACTTTATTATTCCAAAGGGGGCAATACGCGAAAGCTGGCAGAGCGAATTGGCGAAGGGATTGAATCGGTTTCTGGAGTCAAAGCCCTGTTGAAATCCACTCAAGAAGTGACCAAAGAAGATTTTTTAAATTCCGCTGGTATTATTGCAGGTTCACCCGTGTACTTTGGTGCGATGGCTTGGGATTTAAAGCGTATCTTCGATGAATATGTGGTGATCCGTAAAAAAATGGAGAACAAGGTGGGAGCTGCTTTCTCCACTTCAGGAGATGCATCAGGTGGAAAAGAGACCACCATGATCTCTATCGTTCAATGTCTACTCATTTACGGAATGATTGTTGTGGGAGATCCGATGGATGCAACGGGTCATTATGGTGTGGCCTGTGTGGGTGCTCCGGACGAGAAAACAAGCGAAAACGCCCGCAAATTAGGAAGACGGGTGGCGGAGCTCTGTAAAAAATTAGGCTCATAAGCGGAGTCATGACTTAGAGCCTTTCATTTAATCCGTTTTAGAGGGTTCGATAAGAAAAATGAAAGCCGGGAGTTACCGGATGGGTCACTTTTTCCTCGTGGTCGTTGTTCTGACCTGGGGACGGCCAAGTTATTGGGTCGGGCGGCCCTCATCTTGCTGGGCGTTCACCGAACCCTTAAAAACTGATCGAAACAGTTTGCTCCCCTAAACTTTCAGGCCTTTCAGCCCTGTCTTTTCAGACATGAACTGAAAAAAGGAATCATCATCCAATTTCATTCTCGGACCAAGGATTTCCTCCACCATCGGTCCAGCGCAATAGGCTGCGTTGGGAGAATCGGAGAGAACAGCCTCCAAAATAAGGTTAGCAATGATCTCCGGTCCCGGAATAGCCATATTTGAAAAGAGCTTGCCCATGGCCGCGCCATAAGCTTGGTAAACAGGTTTGTAATCAGGATCGGTTCGAGAGAGAAGATCACCGGTCAACGTGTTGGCTACATCATTAAATTCGGTGCCGATGACCCCTGGCCGGATCGTCACCACCCGGATCCCAAAGGGACGGACCTCCATCCTTAATGCATCGCTGATGGCCTCCACGGCATGCTTGGTGGCTGCATAGGGCCCACTCGTGGGGTAAGGAAATTTTCCAACCACAGAGCTGAGATTGACGATCGTTCCATTCCTGACCCGACGCATCGCCGGTAAACAAGCTTGAGTCACTTTAATGAGTCCAAAAACATTCACCTCGAAGAGGCGCCTGATCGAAGCGAGAGAGACATCTTCAATAGCCCCTCTAATACCGAATCCTGCATTATTGATGAGAACTGAAATGGGTTCGGAAAGGTCTGAGATTTCCTGACAAAATTTTTCTAACTCCTGGGTGTCTGAAAGATCAACGGGTCTGGAGATGATATTCTGGTTTTCTTTTGCTAATTCATCGAGACGTTCCTGTCTCCTCGCAGAAGCAATCACTTGAAAGCCCTCTTGCGCTAGTCTTCGGGCTGTTTCTCTCCCAATTCCGCTGCTTGCCCCGGTCACCAAAGCCTTTCCTTTTTTTGCTGCCATTTCAGCCTCCTTAGAATGTTTCATCCGTTGTCGTGAATTAATTTTTTTACCCCGTTAGAAATAATGCCCCGCTGCTCCCTCCGGGCCAGAGGCCCTCCCTCCGGGGCAGAAGCCCCGGCGGAGCCTGGGCCGGCGGCTGCAGCGGGGTTACATTGCAGAATAATTCCGGTGGGGTTTAATGCCCCGCTGGAATTTCTAACGGGGTTTACGGGAACATCATAATATTTGGAAACTCCTTTGGCAATATGAAATTGACCGAAGAGGGGATCCGGAATGGCCCTGAGGGTATCGCCAAAAAGTAAATCTGGATTTTGGAGTATTCAAATGGTGGAATTCGAAAGAAGCTAACCTCCCTGCGAAAGTGGTGCAACGGTCAGGTTTATTTTGTATCAGAGGAGCCTAAATGCTTACGGATGGGTTCATCCGCGGGCGGCATTGGCAGTGTTTCCAACTCCTGGAGGTTTACCCATCGGAGGTCATGGCATCCAATGGGTTTGAGAGAGCCTTTCTCAATCCGACAATCATAAACCAAAAGAAGGATAGGATATTCTGGATAGGAGTAGAAGGCTGCATCAAAAATCATTCCGGGATCCACCTCTACATCCAATTCTTCCTTTAACTCTCTTCGCAGAGCCTCCCTCGGTTCTTCCCCCTCCTTCACCTTCCCTCCTGGAAATTCCCAGAGAAGTCCATGGGAATCCCCTGGCTTTCTCTGGGTGACGAGGATTTTTCCCTGTTCGGTGATCAAGGCTGCGGTGACGATCACGGTCTTCATCTCATCCCTCGATGCGATTCCGGCCATTTTTCTTGGCCCGATAGAGGGCTTGGTCAGCCTCACGGATCAAATCGGTAAGGTTGGAGATAGGAGAGGAAAAAGTCGCCACTCCTAAGCTCACCGTTAAATCTTTATTGGGTTGGGCACTCTCGTTGGGAAAACGGGTATCGGCCACATTTCTTCTCACCCTCTCCGCAATTTCCAAAGCCTTTTCTCTTCCTGTATTGATTAAGATGGCAGAAAACTCTTCCCCTCCGTAACGGGCGACGATATCGGATTGCCGGACGCCCCGTTGAATGAGAATGGCAATCGCCTTTAACACTTGGTCTCCAGCCAAATGACCATTGGTGTCGTTATAACGTTTAAAATAATCGATATCAATCATGAGAAGTGAGAGAGGAGTGGAGTAACGTCTTTGACGCTCCACTTCGAGGGTGAGCTGTTCAATAAAAAAACGGTGGTTATAGATTCCGGTCAGGTCATCGGTATAAGAGAGACGAATGGCTTCCTCTTTCATCATTTCGATCTCCTTCAATTTTCCCTTATAGAGGTCCCTGATCACCTGAAGTTCTCTGGCATATAAATCTCTTTCTCGAATCTTTTCCGCGAACACCTTCTTCGTCCTTTCAAACTCCTCCTCGATCTCGATCCTCTCTCTCAAGTCTCTCAGAGTAATGAAAAAGGCATCCTCCCGGAAAGTCCCGAAGAACTCGACAGGGATCTGTCCTCTTAACCGACTGGTGATGTGTGTCCTAAATCGAACTTCTTTCCCTTGTTCCATCTCCTCAAACCCCTCTAGGACCCGGCTGAGGTCTTCGAGGGGGACGACATCCATAAAGGTCATCTGCTGAAGTTCTTCCGGAGGATAACCCAGTATTTCCATCCCCCTTGGGCCCCCCTTTATAAAATCTCCTTTTCGGTTGAGGATGAAAAAGGGTTCTTGGAGAACTTCCAGGATGGACCGTTGGAGACGAATTTCCTTCTCCAGGGCTTCCACCTTTGTTCGGATTTCTTTTAGCGAGAGAGATTGCATTTCCCCGTCCTAAGAATCGCAGAGAGCATAGAGCAAAGCGCATAGACCTTAACGTTGCAATAAAACCCCAAAGCAGACCCAGCGGGGACACTGTAAGAGCCTTGTAGCGAAACCTTTTGAATGTCAAGCACTAAGATCCACCAACTTTGCCGGAGTTAACTTTTGTGAAGTCCTCTATGACCCATTCAATTCTAATAAAACCCGCATGACAAGGGTCTGTAAGTGTTCCGGCGGGTCTGCTTAATGCAACTATAAGGTAGAGTCTAAAATCCTAAATCTCAAATTCCAAATATGCTATGCCCTATGCTATGCGCTATGCATTCATTTGGTTAGGACAAGTATAGTAGATTCATTCCTGAGATACAAAGGCGATCACACCATTTCCTGAACTTCTTTTTCGATTTTCTTCAATACCCTTGGATCATAAGGAGCGATATTTTTCAAAGAAGGGTCCAATGGATTTTCTGGATTGAAGTTCTGTAAGATCAATCTTTGGCCAACCCTCAATTGACCTCCCAGGCTTTTAATGTCTTCTTCTTTGTGGAGTCCTGGGACCACTGTCATCCGGAATTCATACTCCACCCTTCCCCTCTTCAGGATGTCGATTGACTCCCAAATAGGTTTTAAGTTGATGGGAAGACCCGTGACACGTGAATAGCGAAATGGATCTAAAGGGGCCTTCACATCCATGGAGACGAAATCAATCTCTTCTGCTTCAATTAATTTTTCTAACATCAGAGGGTTTGAGCCATTGGTATCCAATTTGATTAAAAATTTATGTCGTTTTATCTCTCGGATCAGGAAAGGTAGGTCAGCATGGAGAGTAGGTTCTCCACCCGTGAGGCAAACCCCATCGATCCAATTCTTTAAAGAATGAGTGCGATTGAAAATCTCTTCCAAAGGAATGGTAGAATACTGTTCAGGGTGGAAGACGAGGGGATGGTTGTGGCAGTAAGGACAGCGGAAATTACAGTCAGGGAGGAAAAGCACCGAACAAAGTTTCCCTGGCCAATCCAAAAAGGAGGTCTCTAAGAATCCCTTGATCTCGATCATGGTCGATGGGCATCATTTAAACAAATATTGCTTCACTTCCTGGAGAGACGGGACAACCCCTCTCCAGCTGACCACCTCCCTCTCCCTTTCATCTTCGATGACAATGGAAGGCGTGGAGAGAATGCTATAGAAGGAGGCCTCAGCGAGACCATCGATCGTGTCCAGATCAAAGTTCAATACAGGCACTCCTTCTTTTTTTAATGCCGCTCCAATTTCTTTAACAGCAGGACATTTTGGGCAATGCGCTTTTGTAAAAATTTTTATTGATCCCATTCCCTCCTCCGTAAACCCCGTTAGAAATTCCAGTGAGGCATTAAACCCCGCCCGGGCGGGCGGGGAATTTTTATAAAATCTAACCCCGCTGCAGCCGCCGGCCCAGGCTCCGCCCAAGAGGGGCTTCTGCCCCGGAGGGAGGGCCTCTGGCCCGGAGGGAGCAGTGGGGCATTATTTCTAACGGGGTAAATAATCAATGAGAAATGTTCAATGATCATTGAGCAATGATCATTGTTAATTGATTAGACCTCCAGGGCCATCCCTCCTTCTCTCTCCTCTAAGAAGGCTTGATTCCGGTACCGGTTCCGTAGTTCCCCAATCTTCCCTTTATTCCAACTGGAGACTTTCGTAAAATAGCCTGTGATCCGTGTGATGCCATCCACATCCTCCGACCCACAGTAAGCACAAGATGATCGAAGGCTCCGGCTTGTTCGACTACAGCTGTTACAAGTCGTAAACTCGGAGAGAAGGCGATCTGGTCGTTTTGAGTCCACTGAAACGTTTTCATCACAAAATTGGCCAGCGATGACTTCGAAGGCCGTGCCTCACCCAGCCAGATATGAGTCAATGCCCCGGCCTCGATCAGAGGGTGGAAAAGACCTTCTTGCCTGACTCGTTCAATTGGATTGAGGACAGCCGAATTGTTCAAGTAGGTGGAGTTCGTATAATAGACTTCTCCTTTTGAGATATCCCCTTTCACAATGTGTCCCGATTTGGGAGAGTGATACTTGAGATCTAATTTAGCAAATCGGTAGGCGGTGGATTCCGCAGGTGTCTGTTCGAGAACAAAACGCATCCCATAGCGCTGGCTAAACTTGTCCACCAGTAATTTCATGTGGGCAATCACCTTGAGACCAAATTTGAAAGCTGGTTTGGATTGATGCATTTCTTGCCCGGTATGAATTTGAACCAGTTCATTGAGCCCCACCATGCCGACTAAAAAGCTCGCACGGTGCATCCTCAAATAAGGAGATCCGTCCCGATCCATGGCCAGCAAAGCCAAAGGACCTTTCTCCCCTAAAGAGAGAAGTTTTTCAATGAAGAGTTTCTTCTCGAGATGGGCCTTCACCGCCATCTCAACAAACTCGGCAATTTTAGAGAAGAGTTTAGAGTCTTCTCCCTTCGCCAAATAGGCGATCCTTGGAAGATTGAGCGTCACATTCTGAAGGGCACAGTATCGCATCCTCCAGGGCTGTTTAGCGTCTTCGAAGTCCGTTTGATCTAATTTAAAACTGAGACGGCAGCATTCAGAGATTTTGGCCGTCTCCCCACGGTCGAAGACGAAGTAGGTATTTCCCTTCTCTGAAGCGACATCACAGATATGGTAGAGAAAATCCATATGGCCAGGGGTTTGAAAGAATTTCTCTGTAATATGAACCAAGGGTTTCGGGAAGAAGAAGGGCCTTCCAGATCCATCTCCTTCTTGATAGACATCGAAGAGCGCTTTGGCGAAGCGTTGGGATTCTTTCAGATAATCACTATAGGTCTTTCCTGTAAACTTCCCCCCCGGTCCGATGGCAGGGACATTTTCAAAGTGTTTGGGGATCTCCCAATAGAGATTGAGGTCGGTGAAGATGGCCTGCCCCCCCCTGGCTACCGCCTGTTGGGAGAATTCGAAGATCATCATCTGAGCCAGTTGTTCCAGCTCTGGGTCAGATAGGCCTTCAAGATAAGGTGCAAAAAAGAGATTGATGGAATCCCAACCAATGGCTCCCGCAAAGTGACTCTGGAGGGCGGCGGCAAATTTCACCATGTGAGCGAGCAACACCTCAGGATGTTTGGCGGGTTTGGCCATGGCGATCGAGTTGGGAAGGCTCAGGCCAAAGCGTTTGATGTATTCGAGGGATTGACCGCTGCAGTAAGGCCGATCGATAAAACCCAAATCGTGGAGATGAATATCCCCTCGCATATGCGCATCGGCCACTTCCTGTGAGAAGACAGAGAGCAGGGCATATTCCTTCTTGATCCTCTCGGCTAAGGTGAGATTGGTGGCTTCAGGTCCATGGGGGACATTGGCATTCTCTTTATTGGGGTGGAGGATGAGCTGATCGACATCGTAGAGAGGCATTCCTAAGCGGGTGTGCATCTTGCGGGCTTGTTCAAGTCCCCTTTCGATCAGTTTGGTATCCACGAGTTCGCGGATGAGAGGGGCAGTGATCATTTTGATCTTGGAGGTAGCAATTAAATCCTCTACTTCCCGAGCGATCTCTTTCGCTGTATCGAAATCCACATAGGTTTCACGAATGAGGGCATCCACGATTTTCTGCCGATCCCAGCCGTACATCGCTTCATCGGAAGTGCGGACGAAGAGAGCCATATCGGTGGTTTCAACTTCTTCTTTAAATTCCTGATGATCCCCTTTCATCTCGATAACGGTTGCCATTTTATCTCACCTTATATTATTCAAGACAGGTTAAAAAGATTTTTGGAAGGGCTATATTTAGTATGACCCAAGATGTTTACAACAACATGTTGTTATCTGTCAAGAGAAAACTTAATTTGTGAAAAAAAATTTTATCAAGTTTTTAAGCCTTTGACTCCGAACTCTGACTCCCAACTCCGAACTATTTTCCCTTTAATGCCTTTGGAATTTCTAACGGGGTTTACTTTTTCCTTGATTATTACAGGAAGGGGCCTTTTGGAATGGTCTCAGTGGCGTTTCGAGTAGGCGTTTGATGATTCCCCAAGAAGGTTCTTCGATGCTTTTGAGAGGGATGGCCTCAATCTTTGGATCATCCAGATTTCCTTTCACCTCATAGAAATAAGAGATGAAAGCCTTATCCTTGCCGGTAAGAATATAGCCCGCAATCGGGACACTGCTTAATATCGTATCGATCGTGACTAAAGGGTGAACGCCAACCCTTGCATCCATCAAGTTTTTTCCCACATCGACCTTTCCAAGAATAGTAATCCTCATCGCATCGCTATCTATCAAGAAATCATCCGTAGAAGTAATGCCATCCTTGACATGAAACGTCGCCGTGATGTTGCGGTAAGGGAGCCCCTTTGTTTTCAGATCTGGGAGTCTTCCTTTAAACCATTGAGAGACATTGAGGATCGAAAATATTTTAGAGAGGATATTGGCCTTTTCAATTGCCCCGTTCTCCACTTCCAGATTTAACTTTCCGTTGAGAGACTCTTTTATCTTCTGGAAGTTCTCTCCCTCTCCTCGTAACTCCACCTTTTGGATATGCATTCTCCCTGTTACGACCGTTTTCTCCTCCTCTTCTTTTTGAAAAAGAGTTCGGAGAAAAGCCTTGGCTTCCATATTGGAGAGACGAGGTTTAATCTCAAACCTTATTCCCCTCTCTGTAGGTTGAATCCATCCCTCCCCCCAGAAATCCCCTCCATCTGCCTTAAAATGAAAGGGATGGATGTGGAGCTTTCCATCCGCTGTCTTCACCTCTGCCTTTAATTCTTGGACATGGAGGTTGCGGAAGTTTCCTTGGTCGATCTCCACCTTCCCTTCGAATGACCAATTTAAAAGCCACTCTTTGAGTTTTTCAAAAGAGGTCGGAGTGGTTTCTTTTTTCTTTGGAAAGATTGCATCAAGATCCAGTTGAGCGGAAGAGATCTTGAAGGTGAGTCGCTTGATGGATTCCGTGGAAATTTTTTCTGAATCTGACTTGGAGAGTCGGACAGCGGAACCGGAAGGTGTCGTTCTGGAAATGGTTGCAGATAGGCTGAGAGGAGAATTGCCCAACTTTCCCTTCAACCCTTCAACCCGGATCTCTTCGGGTAGAAAATGCAAAGAACCTTCGATATCAGATAAGGGGACAGGAACTTTTCGATGTTGCAAAAAAATCTTTTTTAGACGAAACTCTCCCTCCCTTAAAGTCATCAACCCCTCGTTAATCTTCCCGAGCCATTTCAAACGGACCTCTGCCTCCCCAGAGAGGTCCTGAATGCCATCGGTGTGCTCTCGAATCTGATCTGAAAAAAGTGGCGATTGTAGAAAGGAATAGAGCGGCCTTAGATCGATCGAACCCCATGTAGAAAGATTGATGTCCCCTTCTTTAAAGAATCCATCCATGGTCAAGGAGGATTTTCCAAATACAAATTTTGCCTTTGAAAAACCTATTCCCAAGTTGGAGAAGGACATCCCCCCCTCCTTAAAAACGAAGGGGACAGGATTTCCCTTTTGCAGAAGCGAAGCGTCTCTTGGGGAAAACTCCCCTTCGTACGAGAAACGGGAGGTTCCAGGAAGGGTCTTCCCCTTGAATGAGATTTGGATAGTTCCTGAAAGGGCTTCGAAACCATTTGCTTTCGATCGGATCTCATCGGGGGAGAGAGAGGATTGAAAGAGAGCAAAGAGATTTTTTAGATCCATTCTTCCCCTGGCCAATATCTCAAGGGGAGGGTCCTTTTCTCCATGTTTCCACAGACCATTCATCATTAAAGAAGAATTGCCAAAATCCACCTTTGCCTCTGACCATTGAAGATCTTTGTGGGACAGGTCTACTCGTCCCTCTCCAATCTGGATAGGGAATGGAATTTGTTGATGAGTGAAAAGGGTTTTTGAGAGACGATAAGTCCCCTGGTGCTGGAAACGGATCGGAGGTTTCAGGAATCCTTTGGCAGAGAGAGAATAGGTTGCCTTTCCTGAAAGGATGTTGATGGATGAGAGGGCACGGCTGAATTCTTCCGGAAATCCCTCCGTCTTCAAGAGTAAAGGGAGATCTGTCAAATCGAATTTTCCCTGGCAGTCCATTTGGAGCGTAGGAATATGGAGGAGCTCATAAAAAGCGCCGTTGACTTTCTCCAAAGTCGAATGAAAGATTCTTCCTTCGATTTCTTTAAGATAGAGATGGCCTTTCTGATAGAGAAGCTGGCCATGGAGGTCTTCAAAGGTTGGAAGGTTCCAGGGAAGTTTCAACTGGGCTCCATGGAGTTTTGCTTCAATGGAGAGGACATGGGCATTCAGCAGTTGATCGCAGTGGTCAATCTCGTGCATCTTTCCTGCGAGCCTGACAGATACAATTTGGAAGGAACCCTTTCCTTCTGACCTGTATAAATGATCAGAGACATCCGGGGTGATGATTCGGAAGGGAATGAATTTTTTTCCTTCTGCCACTTCGAAGGGGCTGCTGTGCGCTTCGGCTTCCATTCCCATTTCTTTCGATCCGATTCCATAAATCCTTCCCCTCGCTTTGACCCATAACTCAGGCAATTCGATAGAAAATCTGGGGATCTTAATCTCTTTTGAATCGTATTGAGCCTCCACATCAAGATTCACCCACTTCGGCTTAAAAACAAATGAAAAGACTTGAGGGTAGTCGAAAAGGAGATCCTTAAATTTGATTTTTGCAGAGGTCTTGAAGTTTCCCTGGAAGTCTCCTTGGTAGTGAGCATTCAGGTCGAGAACCCCTGAAATGGTTTCCATGGGAAGCAGTGTTTTGAGATAGGGCCAGAAGTGAAATGTGTCGAAGTCTTTGATCTTCACCTCCGCTTCCACTCCTCCCCTTGAGAAGTCTAGGTCCTCAGGAATATTCTGAATCGTTCCCTCGATGGAAAAGGGGCCTTCTTTGTTGGAATGAATCATTCTCCCATTGATCCGGAAAGGAAAGGCTTGACGATAAGTCACCTTTGAGAGTTCAAAATTGAAAGACCGTATCTCTGTTTTCAGAGGTGAGTCGCCTAAGCTCTCATCTGAAAATAAAATCTTTCCCTCTCGTAGGACTAAAGAGCCTCCGAAAAGGGAGATGATCGCCTCCAGGATCTTCTTTTGCGTTTCTTTCAATTTCTCACCGGTCAGAGGACCATCGAAGAAAATATTGAATTGGCCGTTTTTATCCCTGACGAGATGAAAAATGGGTTGATCCACAACGATTCGTCTCCATTTGATCTCTCTTTTGAGAAGAGGAAAGAGCTTAACCCTTAAGATCAGTCTTTTGGACTGAAGGAGATCAAAGGCCTGAGAGCGATCCTTGATCCGGAAATCTTCAAATGCAATTCCTACTCCCCCCCATAAATATATTTTGGCCTTCCCGATGGAGACCTCCCTGTTCAAGGCGGTCGCCAAGGACTTCTGAAGGATATTCCGATAAATATTAGGGTCGATAAGATATTGGATCGATACCAAGATGAAAGCAACGACGATCATGATCGGAATGACTATCCAGAGAACGGACCACTTGCTACGATGTTTCATCCCTTTTTAAGTCCCTTTTTTCCATTACGCTTTGCGCAGAGTGTCTGCTTGACGTCGGCAGGTTAAGCGCTTAGCGTTTGACGGCATGAGCTAAGGTGAGGACATCTACCCTTTTTGCTCCCCCTCTCCACAATACCTTTGAACATTCGTTGACCGTTGCTCCAGTGGTATAAACATCATCCACTAAAAGGATCGACTTCCCGACCCATTCTTCCTTCCCGGTCACATGAAAAACCCCTCTTAATCCTTTTTCCCTTTCCGCGCCGCTGAGATTCACTTGAGGTACGGTGGGTTTTTTCTTTTGAAGGATCGTCTTTCGGTAGGGGATCCCTGTCCGACAGCTTAGCTCCTTCACAAGGAGGAGAGCTTGATTGAACCCCCTTTCCCTCAATCGCTGGGTGTGTAAAGGGACGGGGATTAGAAGATCGAGGGAGTCAGGGTCCCAATACCGTTTCACCCCTTCTGCCATCCATTCGGCAAAAAAAGGGGTGAGGTTCGTCTTCCCCTCATATTTCCAATGGTGGATTGCCTCCTGGAGAGACCCTTCGTAGGCTCCCAAAGCCCTTGCCATTGTAAAATATTTTCTGTGGGTCATACAAGCACCACAGGGGTGGTTCTCGACTTCTTTAGAGATGAAGGGAATTCCGCAGATGGAACAAAAGGGAGGTTCGATCCAGTGTATCTCCGAAAGACACCTCGAACAGAACCCTTGTCGTCCCTCTTCTAAAAATTTTTCACAACAGGGGCATTGCGGGGGGAGAAAAAACTGGAAGAGGGTGGATTGGAATTCCATGGTTCATGATCGTTTATGCCTGCCAGCGTCGTCAGGGCAGACAGGATCGTTGAATGGAATGTAGAAAATTACAATGGGGGGTGGACCCTTTCAGAAAAAGAGGGGGAAGGCAAGAAGATCGCTTTCTCGGCTTCCTTGATCGTATAGGTGCTCCACTGATGACATTGAGGGCAGTAGGCAATCCATTCTTTCGATTCTCTTTCACAGGTGGAACAAAAGAAGGAAAGATAGGATGTTCCGCTTAATTCAAACGTCTTCTCAAATTCTTGAGCTGCACGACCGAAGTCTTTTTTGTGGAGGTAGATTTCTGCAAGAATTCTGTGAAGGGCCGGGAAATCCTTTACCCTTAGACTGATCTCGTTGATTTCCTCGAGGGCTTCATCCAACATTTCCAATCTTAAACAAAACTTAGCATAAAAGAAGGCGAGCACCCAATTTTCGGGATTGTGCTTGAGCACCCTTTGATAGATGCGGAAGAGAGTGCTTGGATCTTCTCGGCTGATATAGAGCTCTTCCAAGCGAAGGATGAAGACGATGGATTTGAATCGGGTGAAGCTCTTTCCCCAAACATTCCCGGCAGAGGCCCATCTTCCCATCTGGAGGTAGATATCGCCCAGCAAAACAAACCCAGGCTGAAAAGTCTTCCGTTCCCGAACGATCTCTTTTACCTCTTTCAGGGCATTCTCCAGATTTTGTTCTCCCCCACGGTTTAGAAGATCTCGAGCACGCTCGTATTTCAATCCCAAATAGAAAAGGGTCTCTTCCTCCTCTGCTTGTTTTCCCTTAGTCAGTTTAAGAATAGACCTTTGGATTCGAATCGCCTCCTCCCACCTTCTGCTGGTCAGATAGATCTGCCTCAAACTTTTCAGCGCTTTGATATTCGTCTCATCCAAACTGATGGCGTGGTTCAGGGTCCGGATGGCTTCATCGAATCGCTTCATGCGCTGGTACACCCCTGCCTGATGGAGGAGGATTTCTATATTCTTCAAATCGATTAGCTCTGCTCTTCCCAACCAATGAAGGGCGTCCTGATCATTGCCTTCCTGGAGAGCAATCTCCGAAAGCCGGAGATAAAGATCGATCTGGGTGGGATCTCTTTTTAATACCTCAATGAAGTGGGTTTTGGCCTTCGCGAGATCTCCCCGAAGAAAAACATCCATCCCCTTATTCAATTCCTCTTTGAGGGATTCCTCTTTCCTTTTTTGATGAGATTTCAGATAGTCCTCGAAGGCCCGTTTGGCATCTCGGGCCAGGGTGCCAATGAAGACTAACATCGCACCCAGTACAAAGGAGGAGATCATGAGAATGGAGAGGTCTGTTTCAAACGTCTTCCCAAAAAAATGGAATTCCACATCCATAGGATTAAGGTAGGAAAGCCAGAGGAAGAAACCGATTATAATAAAAAGGAAGCTCAATAAAAGTTTAACTAACATAGACTATCACTTTCCTTTTTCCAACGTGGTTAAGCAAGGAACACAATATTTCGCTACCGGTCGAACCTCGAGTCGTTTTAAACTGATCGGACCTCCGCATTCCTCACAGATGCCGTACGTTCCGTTCCCTATATGATCTAATGCTTCATCGACCTCTTGGAGTCTCGTTCGCTCATTTTCATTTAAGCTGAGCAAAACTTGTTTGTTATAAATATTGGCGGCCTCGTCTCCAATGTCCTGAATGCCATCTTGCCCCATTTCCTTTGAGGATTCAACGATCTGTTTGACCTCACCGACGATCTGTTCCCGTTCCTTGAGGAGGATTTTTTTAAACCTTGTAATCGTTTTTTTATCCAGATCTTTTTTCTGATCCGCTTGTCTTTTAACCGGAGTCTTCACTTGTTTTTTAACTTGTTTCTTCCTTTGTTTCTTAACCGGTTTCTTAACCAATACTTCCTCCTTTTTGGAAATCAATTCGTGGGGCTTCGATCCAAAGCCCTTCCAAATCATAGAATTTTCTTACAGGTTCCAGGAAGATATGGACCACCACATCTTCATAATCCATCAAAACCCATCTTCCCCCCGTCATTCCCTCCTGGCCAAGAGGTCGAATCCCATCCTTTTTGAGGGCCTCCTCAATCGCCTGGGCAATAGCCTGGACCTGGCGATCGGACTTACCACTGCAGAGGAGAAAATAGTCAGTGAAAGAGGTTGCCCCCTTCAACTCCAGAAGAACCGGGTCCAAGGCCTTCTTCTCAAGCGCTGCCTTCAGGCAAAGCAAGGATTTTGTTTTCGAATCGGTGACCATATCCTCCTATGGAGTATTTTTGAGTGTAGCATTATACCAGAAAAATTTTAGATGACAAATAAAAAATAATAAAAGAATGCATTTTTTAGTCATGGGCTCTTCCGGTAAAGGCCATGTTTTTGAATATAAACCTCCACTTCGGCAGGGATCAGATACCTCACCGACTCCCCTTTTTGGATCAATTCCCGAACTTTTGTTGAAGAGATATCGAGAAATGAGATTTCTTTAAAATAGAGGTGGTGACCCGAGGTGTGGATCCAGACCTTCTCTCGAGGGACATATTGAAAGTGTGGAATCAAGGCTTTTGGGAGTGGTGAGGACAAAGAATCTTTATGAAATCCCGATCGGGCCATCACAATAACATGGCAGAAAGAAAAGAGATTTTGAAATTCCTTCCAAGTCTCTATCTCCACAAAGGCATCCCTCCCCAGGATGAAGTAAGGGGCCTTTTGTTGTCTTCCCAGGAAATATCGGATGGTGTCGATTGAGTAGGATTTTCCAGGTCTTGAGAGTTCAACGTCACTGGTAGAAAAGTGGGGGTTGTTTGAGGTGGCTAACCTCACCATTTCAAGCCGGTGCTTCGCCTCGATGATCTTCTCCGTCACCTTATGGGGTGGAATGGAGGAAGGGATGAAGATGACCTCCTCGAGGTGAAATGCTTCTCGAATTTCTTCCGCCCCCCGGAGGTGCCCTTGATGGATAGGGTTGAAGGTGCCCCCAAATAGGCCAATCTTTCTCTCTGATGCCTCAGTTTTCTTTTTTATCTCTGCTCCCCTCCCATCGATAGGAGTGTGACTTTACCCTGTTGGAATAATGGAAGAATGGAATGATGAGTTAGAAGAAGTAAACCCCGTATATCCCCGCCCTAAAGGACTGGGCTTTTCTTTATCTTTAGATTTGAAATTGCCTTCATCCCCAGTCTGAAGACCGGGGCTTTCAGGATTATACGGGGTAAACCGGCCATACGATCTCTCTCTCTGGTTTCCAATATTCCATTAATCCAGTATTCCAACATTCCATTGGATTGCTTTTATTTACGGATTTGTCCTTCTCCATAAACGATAAATTTAGTTGTTGTCAACTCCTCCAATCCCATGGGGCCAAAGGCGTGGAGTTTGGAGGTGCTGATCCCGATCTCTGCACCGAGGCCCAGCTCGAATCCGTCATTGAATCTTGTCGAGGCATTGGCCAGGACACAAGAGGAGTGGACTTCTTTTAAAAACTTCTGTGCATTTTGGTAATCAGAGGTGATGATGGCTTCTGTGTGAAGTGAACCATACCTCGCAATGTGATCGATGGCTTCTTGGATTCCCTTCACCACCTTGATCGAGAGAATGAGGTCTAAATATTCTTCGAACCAATCTTTCTCCCGGGCCGCCTTAATATGAGAAAGAATTTTTTTTGTCTGAGGACATCCTCTCAGTTCCACGCCTTCCTTCTGAAGGGCTTTTCCGATTTTTGGAAGGAATCGACTCGCCACTTTTTCATGAATGAGCAGGGTCTCCATGGCATTGCACACCCCGGGTCTCTGGACTTTCGCATTGAGGCAGATCCGGGTCGCCATCTCCGGATCAGCGGTTTCATCCACGAAGATATGGCAAACCCCTTTATAATGTTTGACCACAGGAATCTTTGAATGGCTCGCCACGAATCGAATAAGCTTCTTCTCCTCCTCTGGGAATGATGAGGTCGATATCGTCCTCCAACCGAAGCATCTCCCGAATTGCCTCTCTTTCAGTATGAGGGAAGATCTGGATGGCCTCTTGTGGAAGCCCAATGTGAGCGAGGATCTTTCGAAGAATTTGTCCGATGGCCTGATTGGAATGGAAGGCTTCCGAGCCTCCCCTTAGGATGACACTATTTCCCGATTTGAGGCAGAGGCCTGCTGCATCGGCCGTCACATTGGGCCTTGACTCATAAATGATTCCGATGACGCCAAGGGGAATTCTCATCCTTCCCACCATCAAGCCATTTGGTCTTTTCCACATCTTGATGACTTCGCCCACTGGATCCGGAAGGCGAGCCACTTCCCGAAGTCCCTCCGCCATCCCGTGGATGACCGAAGGAGTCAATCTTAAACGATCGATCAGTGCTGAAGAGAGGCGTGACTTTTTCCCAACGGTAAGGTCTTTTTGATTCTCTTTGATCAGCCATTCCTGATGGTGCTTCAGATTGTCTGCCATTTCAAGCAAAGCCTTATTCTTTATGGAGGTGGAAAGCTGAGCCAGTTGATGGGAAGCCCACTTCGCCTTTCTGGCCATTTCTTTCACTTCGACTCTGAAGTCTTTTTTCTTTTTCATAAAACGACCAAGTCATCCCGATGAATCACTTCGTCAGAATATTTATAGCCCAAAGTTGTTTCAATCTGATTGCTTCGAAGACCTTTTATTTTTTCAAGTTCTGTCGCATGGTAATTGACCAACCCCCTGGCGAACTCTTTGCCACGAGGTCCCAGACAGGTAACCAGGTCCCCTCGATGAAAGCTCCCTCTGACTTTCACGATACCGGATGGGAGCAGACTCTTTCCCTTCTGGACGATGGCTTTCTTCGCCCCATCATCCACGATGACCTCCCCCTTTGGTTTTGGATTAAAAGCAATCCAATGTTTCCGACTGCTCAAGGCTTCGCCTTTCGAGAGGATCAGTGTCCCGATCTCCTTCCCCTTTAAAATCTGATGGAGGACTCCTTCCTTGGTTCCCCGTGCGACAACGATGGGAATTCCAAAGCGAGATGTCTTTTTGGCAGCCTGGATCTTACTGACCATTCCTCCCACACTCATCTCGCTTTTCGTCTCCCCGGCGACCCCCGCCATCTCTGCATCAATATCCTCCACCAGAGGAATACATCTGGCATTTGGATTCACCCTGGGGTCCGAGTCACAAAGACCTTCGATATCAGTCAGAATAATGAGAAGGTCCGCACCGATCAGATTGGTGATCAGTGCGGAGAGGTTGTCATTATCACCAAATTTGATCTCGTCCACCACCACGGTATCGTTTTCGTTGATGACGGGGATGATCCCGAGTTCGAGAAGAGTCAGCAAAGTATTTCGGGCATTGAGAAACCTCCGCCGATGGCTCAGATCGTCATGGGTCAGAAGAACCTGGGCAACCATCTGTTGATAGCGGGAGAAGTAGTTTTCATAGATGTTCATCAATCGAGTCTGACCCACCGCTGCCGTGGCCTGTTTCTGAGTGATGGTTTGTGGACGGGTCTTATAACCCAATTTCTCCATTCCTGCAGCGATGGCACCCGAGGAGACTAAGACGATCTCATAGCCTTGGCGCTTCAAATCCGAAATCTCTTTGGTCAATCGAGAGAAGACTTCATAATGGAGCCCCTTCTCGACGGAGGCCAAAATACTGGAGCCCACCTTCACAACGATTCTTCTTGTCTTTCCCAGTATTTTTCTACGAATATCCTTATGACTCATGTTCCTGATCCGAAATGGATTCGAGTGCCCGAGACACCCCCTCCATCAATTCTTCCACTCCTTCTCCTGTTTGGCCTGAGATCAAATAGAGTCGAAGCCCCATCTCCTCAAATTGATTTTCAATATCCCTTGCCCTTTCCTCCACCAATGGGAGATCTATTTTGTTAAGGGCAAGGAGTTGAGTTTTTTCTTGCAGCGAACGGTGGTAGGCTTTCAATTCATGGTTAAGGGCATGGAAGTCCTTGACCGCATCGCGAGAAGGTTCTTCTGAGATATCCAAAAGGTGAATGAGAAGGCGTGTCCGTTCTACATGTCGAAGAAAAGTCAACCCAAGCCCAGCTCCTTTCGAGGCGCCTCCAATCAATCCGGGAATATCAGCCACGACAAAAGGTCGGTGATCTTCTCGGCTCACCACGCCCAGATGGGGAACCAGCGTGGTAAAAGGGTAGTCTGCAATCTTCGGTCTGGCCGATGATATTCTGGAGAGGAGAGTTGATTTTCCGACATTGGGATAACCGATGAGGCCCACATCGGCGAGAAGCTTCAATTCGAGTCGTAGGGTACGCTCCTGTCCTTTTTTACCCTTTTCAGCATGGCGGGGAGCTCGAAGCGTGGGTGTGGCAAAACGTGCATTGCCACGGCCACCCCGACCCCCTTCTGCCACAATATATTGTTGGTCATCAAAGAGGAGGTCTTGCAGCACTTCCTCGGTCTGATCATCTCGTACAAGAGTTCCGACCGGAATTCGAATGATGAGATCCTCTCCACTCTTGCCGGTTTGGTCTTTTCCTTTGCCGTGATTTCCCCTTTGGGCACGAAGTTGTTTTGGGTAGGTTAAATCGAGAAGGGTAGTCAGTTGCGCATCGGCCTGAAGGATCACGTCTCCGCCTTTTCCTCCATTACCGCCGTTCGGACCTCCTCTGGGGATAAAACGCTCTCTCCGAAAACTGATACATCCATTTCCACCATCGCCTGCTTTCACATGGATTTTTGCTTCATCCACAAATCTCATTTTCGATCACAGGCCAAATGGAGGGCCCCTGAACCACATTGGGTTCAGGGTTTTACCCCTCACCTCATGGAATACAGAGTACAAATCCTGCACCCAGCGTTGTGGAGGGGCAACGTCCTGAATCCAACGTGGTTCAGGAGGCGTAGACACTCACCTGTTTTTTATCTCTTCCTTTTTTCTCATATTTGACGACCCCATCAATTCTGGCAAAAAGGGTGTAATCCTTTCCCAACCCTACATTTTCTCCAGGATGAATGCGGGTCCCTTTTTGACGGACCAAGATGCTTCCCGCCTGGACCGATTGCCCACTGAATCGTTTGACGCCCAATCGTTGTCCTGCACTATCTCTACCGTTTCGAGAACTTCCTCCTGCTTTCTTGTGTGCCATCACTGCCTCCACACCATAAAGTTGGAATACTGAAATGATGGAATGTTGGAACGATGGTTTAACCCATTATTCCAACTATTCCATCTGTCCATTAGCTTAATGAGATGTCGTTTACCTTCAGATACGTATAAGTCTGGCGATGTCCTTTGAATCGCCGATAATTTTTCCTCTTTTTCATCTTATAGGTTAGGACCTTTTTCCCCTTAGTCTCTTGGACGATTTCTCCCTTGATGACGACATTGGTCAGATGGGGGGTTCCAAGGAGTGTCTCCCCTTCTTTGGAAACCATCAAAACGTCTTTCAATTCCACCGGATCTCCTACTTTTCCTACTAACTTTTCCACCCGGATGAGGTCTCCTTTTGAGACTCGATATTCCTTTCCACCGGTTTTCACCACTGCATACATCAGACGCCTCCAGAATAAAATAATTAACGAATATTAATAGATTTTTAGCCTCTTGTCAAATTTCTCAGCAGGACGTGACTTTAAACCAGACATCCAGTTCGGAGTGACGTAATACCCCAATTACTATTTAATTCCGAACTCCCTGCCTGTGGTAGGCCCTGAACCCAATCCCGAACTACGTTGAGTTCGGGACTAAATCATGAACCTTACATGGTTCATGGCATGGTGCAGGGCAGGCAGGCGCAATCCGCGTTTGGAACGGCCAACTTTTTGATGGGTGACTTCGGAGCTTAAATTTCATGACATATGGAGATGTGGCCCCAGGTATCTCCCCGTTACTCGTTTAGATCGATTCTGTCAAATCCGGGTCGAATAAATGACCTTGCATTGGGGAATGTTTCCTCGACGGCCTGCCCCAGACGGTCGAGATAGGAGATGATTTCGAAAACTCTCCCAGCATAGAGATGGTTATAATGGGGAATCACCGCCCAAGCGCTTATCGAACGGTCAATGGCGATCAGTGCGATCTTGGCTGAACCATCCGAATCGCTTGGAAATTCATCACATCTCTCCTCATCCTCCTCCATTTTTCCCCGGACAGCTCGCATAACCTTAGCCGCAATAAAGTGTTGGTACCACCGGATCACCTCAAAAGCTTCCTCAGGGTTCACCGCCTCGTTCACTACCGTTGCCGTTTCAAAAAAGAGTTCTTCTTTCTCTCGGAACCAATCCTCCACCATTTTGCTGTAACTTTTAGCGGCGCGGCAAATCAAGTGGTTTTCCGCAGCCGCCTCATTCGCCCGCAACCTTTCAGTATCATTCGCCGAATCCAAAGTCTCCAATTCTATCCCCCATTTCTTCCCCGCTTCTTTCAGCAGCTCCAGGGTTTCCCCTAAGATCTCCGATAGCTTTCTCCAGAATTTCTCATTTCTGATATCTTTCGTTTCGGGATCCGAAAATTCCTCCTCCAAAAGCGAGAAATTCAAACAGTGGAGGGTTTGGGGACACCGTTCGCACCACCGGTCACAATAATTATAAATTCCTGCGATGAATCGTTCGTCCGCAGCAAGTTTTTCAAGCCTCTCCCGGTTCACAATCTATCCTCCCCTCTGAGTTTGCCCCCTGGTCTTCCCTTAGGTTCTCACCACTTGACTGAAAAATGGAAGCACCTCAAAAATTATGTTTCCCGGAAAGGTTCACCCCGTTAGAAATTCCAGTTCTTACGACTAGAAACCGAGCGGGGCATTAGATCCCGCGGGAATTATCATAAAACCTAACTCCGCTGCAGCCGCCGGCCCAGAGGGCCTCTGGCCCGGAGGGAGCAGCGGGGCATTATTTCTAACGGGGTAAATATCATCTCATATTGTGCGCTCGGCAGCGCCCATTACCGGCCAGTAAGAGGCGTTGGAGTTCCTGCTACATCATTTAGTCAGCAATGAAAGATCAACTTTCGATGATGTTGAATTGCTCCTGGTGAAATCCGGCCTTGCCTTTAATGATGATCTTTTTCCGCAGTTTTTTCTCTAACTCCTCCACTCCAACCCTCTCCTCCTCGTAGAGAAGATCGGCGATCTCCGGATTGGCTTCGACCAGGATGTTGTGACCTCCCAATTCGGAAGACGTTCTCTCGATCTCGCGAAAGATGTCATAACAGACCGTTGTCTTCGATTTGATCAACCCTGCCCCCTCACAATAGGGGCAAGGCTCCCCCAGGATTCTTGAAATATTTTCCCGGGTTCGCTTTCGGGTCATCTCCACCAAGCCCAATTCTGAGATTTTGAAGGTCGTTGTCTTCTGGCGGTCTTTCTTTAAAACTTCCTCCAGAGCCTGATACACCTTTTCCCGATCTCCCTCCCTTTCCATGTCAATAAAATCAATAATGATGATTCCCCCAATATTCCGCAACCTCAATTGGTAGGCAATCTCCTTGGCTGCCTCCAGGTTAGTTTTAAGGATCGTATCGGCTAAGTTTCTCTTTCCCACGTACCTCCCTGTGTTCACATCAATGGCCACCAGGGCTTCGCTCATATCAATGACGATGGATCCTCCGGATTTGAGCCAAACCTTACTGCCCAGGATTTTGTCAATCTCCATCTCAATTCCGTAAGCATCAAAGATGGGCTCTTTCTTCTCATAAAGGGTCATTTCATATTTTTGTTTTGGCATATAGGTATTCATGAAGGAGAGAATATTCTCATATTCCTCTTTGGAGTCGATGATGATTCGGTTGACCTGAGGAGAAAGGATATCCCGGATGACTCGGAGGACCATGGTCAGGTCGCTGTGAATCAAAGAGGGGGCTGTTGAATTTTCTTTCTTCTTCTGAATGTTATTCCAGAGATGGAGGAGAAATTCCATATCGGTTCTAATTTCATCGGCTTCAGCCCCTTCGCTGGCCGTCCGCACAATGAAGCCTCCGACAGGAGGTTTCATGGATTGGACAATCTCTCTTAATCTTTTCCGTTCTTTTTCATCCTTGATCCTTCTCGAAACACCGATATGATCTACTAAGGGCATATAGACAAGATATCGGCCAGGCAAAGTGGTGTGGGAGGTGATTCGAGTTCCTTTTGTGCCGAGAGGTTCTTTGGAGACCTGAACTAATATCTCCTGACCTTCGGAAAGAAGGTCTTCAATCTGTGAGGAAGGGCTGCTGAAATAGGCGGGTATCTCTTCGCCTTGCAAACCCATCTCCTCATAATCTTCTATTCCCCCATGGACATCCGAGACATAAAGGAAAGCAGCTTTTTCCAACCCGATATCAACAAAAGCAGCCTGCATCCCTGGCAAAACCTTCACCACCTTCCCCTTATAGATATTCCCCATGATCCCTCGATCCTTGGTGCGTTCGATATAAAGTTCGGCAAGGACTCGGTCTTCCAAAAGGGCGACCCTTGTCTCATGCTCCGTCACATTAATGATTAACTCATTGGCCATAACCTGCTCCTGAAAAGTAAAAATGTTAGTTTGGAATACTGGAATAGTGGAATGGGGGAAATTCCATTATTCCAATTTGATGACTTTGCATTGGGTAAGAGGTTCCTCTTCCAAACCCAATATGGCTCCGACGATCTCGATCGGTTTTGCTGTTCTCCCCATTGCCTTTCGAATGACCAGCTCCACTCCCCATTGTGGTTCTTCTTCTGATTTTTCTTTAATTTCCATCTTTTCGATCAAGGGTCGGATGTCCACACTTCTCTTCTTTCCGTCTCTCTCCTGATGGACGAAGAATTCTTTTCCATCCAAAACTTTTTTAACCTTTGAGATGGCTTCTTCTTTTGAAAGGAGGTGATCCAATGGAATCCAGTAGACAGAGGGATGAGGCAAGGAAGATAGATGGAAAAAGACCGGTACCTCTTCAGCTTCAATGATCTCAATTCCTGGTGGCAGGATTTGATTGAGCCTCCCCATGACTTCAGAAGGAGTGATGTTCCCCTTACACTCCATATCAACGAACTCGGCCAGACTTTCCATTCCGACTGGAAGGGCTGTAGCGAAAATGATCCTGGGCATCGGGTGAAACCCTTCAGAGTAGGAGAGGGGAAGTTCAGCCCTCATGGAAGCACGATAGAAAAGATGCACCAGTTCTAAATGGCTCAGAAATCGCATCTCACCCACCTTCCTGAATTTCAATCGAATCTTTTTCTTCATCCCTTTATTTCGGACATCCTTCTTTTCCATCCTTTCCAGAGCTTTCATTTCTGCAGGATCACTTTCTCTTATGAGGATGGTCTCCCCTTTACAAATCCCACACCGGTGACAGTTCTCTTTCACACAGGGAGGACTGATTTTCTCTTTGAGGCCCCGCTGATATTCCTCCCAAAGATATTGAGCATTCAACCCTGTTTCGACAAAAGACCATGGGAGGATATCTTTAAATTCTCTTTTTTTGGTATGGGAATCCATTTCCAGTCCTGTCTTCTCAAAACTTTCTTTCCACAAGGGGAAGTGAAATTGATCGCTCCAACCATCGAAACGGCATCCCAATCGATAGGCCTCCACTAAAACCCTGGAAAGTTTTCGATCCCCCACCGAAAAAATTCCCTCCAAAAAACTGAGATGTGGATCTTGCCATTTGAAACGGAGGTTGCTCCTCTTTACCCCATCCCTTAGAAAATGAATTTTTTCCTTCATCTCCTCCAATGGGATTTGCGATTCCCATTGGAATGGAGTGTGGGGTTTTGGAACAAAGGTGGAGACACTCACATTGATGTGTGGATGGATTTTCTGTTTCGCTCCCAAGGAAGCAATCTTTCTGGACAGGTCGAGGATCCCCCTTAAGTCTTCATCTTTTTCTGTTGGAAGTCCCATCATAAAGTAAAGTTTGATGTTCTTCCAACCTTTTGAGAAGAGATCTGAAATGCCTTGAAAGAGAACCGTTTCATCCAGTTCCTTATTGATCACCCTTCGGAGTCGTTCTGTTCCAGCCTCCGGGGCAATGGTAAATCCTGTCTTTCTGACCCGTTTCACCTCTTCTGCCAGATGTCCCACAATACTTTCAATCCTTAAAGAGGGGAAAGAGACAGCCACTTTCTTTGATTCATATCGATCCATCAGGTCAGTGAGAAGAGACCCGATGGAAGAGTAGTCGCCGGCGCTAAGAGAGAGCAAGGAGAGCTCTTCATAACCTGTTTGCTTGAGGGAGGCATTGAGAATGTCATGAATGACCTTTGGACTTCTCTCACGGTATGGCCGATGGATGAAACCTGCTTCACAGAAGCGGCATCCCCTTTTACAGCCCCTTGCAATTTCGATATTGAGGCGGTCATGAACCACCTTCATATAAGGGACGATGGGGCAGGTGGGGAAGGGTGTTTGATTGATATCGTAGACAACTCTTTTACGGATCTTTTGCCCCTCCCTGTGCAAACTGGGAACATAGATTCCTTCCAGTTGAGAGAGGGATTTCAAAATATCCTCCTTCTTCGCCTTAGCTTCTTTCCATTGAAGGGCAAGATCGCAGATCTCGGAGACCACTTCTTCACCATCTCCGATGACCATGGCATCAAAAAAATCAGCAACGGGCGCTGGATTAAAGGCTAAAGGACCTCCAGCGATGATGAGGGGGGATCGTTCATCTCGGTCTTTTGAGAAGAGAGGGATGTTGGAGAGGTCGAGCATGTTGAGGGCATTGGTATAGCAGAGTTCATATTGGAGAGAGAAACCCACGATGTCAAATTGATTGAGAGGGGTAGAGGATTCGAGGGAGGAAAGAGGGATCCTCTTTTCCCTTAAGACTTTCTCCATATCACCCCAAGGAGCAAAAGCCCTCTCACAAGCGACCCCTTTTTTTTCATTCAGGATGTGATAGAGAATCTGAATCCCGAGATGAGACATTCCCACTTCATAGACATCCGGAAAGGCAAGGCAGAATTTTAATTTGACCTCGGCCGGGCTCTTTCTAATTGAATGGATTTCCCGACCAAGGTACCTGACAGGTTTTGAAACGAGAGAGAGAAACTCTTTCAATTCGTCACCATTCAAAAAGATGATTTTTAAGGAAATTTAAAAATACGAAAAGGGGAAGTCCCCTGTATGACCTAACTCCTTTAGATGATTTAAAATACTATAATATGGTTTACCTGTCAATTTTGAACGGATCCCAATGAGAGTTGACATCCCATTAGAAATTGTGGTATGAAGGATTAAAAATTGATCCGTGTTCAGGTGGCCTGAAGCCGGAAAGGGAACCCCGTGAGAATCGGGGACGGCCACGCCGCTGTAATCGGGGACGAAACCTGCCAGATCCACTATCCGAAACCCTGAGCTTGTCGAAGGGTCAAAGGATGGGAAGGGGCAGGAAGGCCTGAAGGTCAAGGATGACTTCAGGCCGCAGTAGGATGATCCGTAAGCCAGAAAACCTGCCTGAATGCGCTTCACAATAGGTCTTCGATGGAGGACGGTGAAGGTTGAAGTGAAATAAAACCCAGTCTTTCATTCGAAGATTGGGTTTTTTTATTGGGATTAGGAATATGATCGGGGATTCGAATCTGAAAATCACTGCCTTTATTTCATTGGGCATCCATATCCTGATCATCGTCATTGTTTCTGGCTTATCCGGGCACCCAAAGACCCATCGAACCACCACTCTCCGTAACGTCCAGGTTACCCTTCTACCCTTGGTGACGAAAGAGAAAACTGATACCAAAATTGTTCCTCCTATTCCGCTGAAAGTTCAAACTCAAGAAGGTGAGGAACCGGTTTTTGATCATCTGGGACTAAGCCGGGAAAGCCTTCTTCCTCCCAAATCAATAGCAAAAAATATTTCTCCCGAAGAACCGAAACCCATTTCGAAGAATGAGGAAGGAGAGAAGACATCAAATGTCCCCATGACCATAGCAGAGACTCCGGGATCAGCCTCGGATACGGACTCTGAGGGGAATACGGTTTTTTCCAAAGGGGCCACTTCCATAGGGGAAGATCTCTCCATCTCTTTACCTTCCTTCCATTCCAGAGAATTATCTGGAAATGTTTTTTCGTACAAAAGCCCTGGAGAACGAGGAGGGTCAGGCTCGGGTTCAGGGTCAGGAACTGGGTCTGGCAGTGGAGGTTCCGGTAATAGAGGTTCTGGAAAGGGGACAGGGATTTTTGGTAAATTTTTCTATGGCCATGGAGGGGGTAATGGTGCTCGGCCCAGATATGCTGAAAACCCGAAACCAACCTATCCACAGGAGGCCAGGGAAAAGGGATACGAAGGGGAAGTGATTTTAAGAGTTGAAGTTCTTTCGAACGGTCGGGTTGGGCAGATCGAAGTGAGAAAATCTTCTGGCTATGAGTTGCTCGATCGTTCAGCTCTCACCACCGTGAAGCAGTGGAGATTTATTCCTGCAATGAAAGACGATATCGCCATTCCTCTTTGGGTGAATATTCCTGTCAAGTTTCAACTCCAATGAAAAATCATTTCATCAAATTACTCTTCTTATTGCCCCTGGTTATCTTGCTCGAGACATCGGTATCCTACTCGAATACCCTTAGGTTTAAAGACGAAGTGGGAAGAGAAGTGACCCTCCCCTTTCCTCCGAAAAGGATCGTTTCGCTGGCCCCCAATATCACCGAAATTCTTTTCAGTCTTGGACTCGATGAAGAGATCGTTGGGGTCTCCATTCATTGCAACTTCCCTGAAAAGGCCAAAAGCAGAGTCCAAGTGGGAAGTTATATCAGTCTTGATTTTGAAAAGATCACCTCTCTTAAACCTGACTTGATCATCGCTACAGGGGCTGGAAATACACGGGACATGGTGGACCGTTTGGAGAAATTAGGGTTTAAAACTTATACGATCTTTCCAAAAAATTTTGATGATATTCTCCAAAGTATTGGTCACATCGGTCAGGTTGTGAATCGGGACACGAAGGCGAGGGTCATCATCGAGGGAATGAGGAAAAGAAAGCAGAGAGTGGTTGAACTTACCCAGGGTCTTTCCCGGCCCAAAGTTTTTATCCAGATCGGCGATGCTCCAATGGTGACAGTGGGGAAAGGTAGTTTTGCGGATGACTTGATCCGCATCGCAGGGGGTGAAAATATTGCAGGAAGAGAAAAAGAGTTGTATCCTCGATTTGGAATGGAGGAAATTTTGAAAAGATCTCCAGAGGTGATCGTCATCAGTTCGATGAATCCCAAAGGAGATTATCAGAAGGTCCTTCACGAATGGACTCGTTGGAAGACCATCCCTGCAGTCAAAAATGGTCGCATCCACTTGATTGACTCTGACCTGCTCGATCGGCCATCACCCCGCATCATCGATGGGTTGGAGGAAATTGCAAGAGTTCTACATCCCGAAAGGTTTAAAAAAACAATGCAAAATTAGCATTATAAAATAAAAGACTAACTAAGAATATTTAGAATTTTTTGTGTCTCGAAGTCCATAAACATTTTATGCTTCTTTGTTCAGCATCTCAGAGGACCTGAAACATGTTCAAGGTGACATTTTTCTTTGGTCTTTCTGGTTAGGAGAAAATGATCAGATTTAAAGGGTGAAAAAAAATTTACAATGCTAACTGCTAACTTTACAATTTATATTGGTATTTAAATGAAGATCATCACCCCCAAAAGAGTTATTGTCATTTCGATCCTTCTCGGTCTTCTCCTCATTCTTGTCATCCTCGTCTCCATCACCATGGGAAGTGTGAAGGTTCCGCCCATGCGTTCCATCCGCATTCTCTTCCAATCCATTCTGGGTCTAAAGGGAGCCGGTAGTGAGACAGAACGGACGATCATTCTCTCCCTCAGACTTCCCAGAGCCATTCTGGCAGGTTTTGTGGGAGCAGGCCTCTCTGTTGCAGGGGTTACCTTTCAGGCCCTTCTGAGAAACCCTCTGGCCGATCCTTATATTCTCGGAGTCTCGAGCGGGGCAGCCGTGGGAGCGATTATTGCGATTCTCTTGGGGTTGAGCACCTCCTCGTTGGGTCTTCCTTTGGCTTCATTTTTAGGAGCGCTCCTGACCATCCTGATTGTCTTTTATTTCGGAAGGCAGGATGGAAAGATTCATCCCAATACCCTTTTATTGGCAGGGGTCATCATCGGTTCCTTTCTTTCGGCTTTGATCATGTTCTTCATCTCTGTCTCCCAGAAAGAGGAACTCCATACGATCATCTTCTGGTTAATGGGAGATTTCAGTTTCTCCAGTGCACGAGCGATTTTGGTCATCCTTCCTTATGTTTTATTAGGCATCTTCCTTCTTTACCTTCGCTCCCGTCATTTAAACCTCATCCTTTCAGGAGAAGAAAATGCGATCCAGTTAGGGGTGGCTGTGGAGAGATTGAAACTGATTTCCTACCTCTGTGCTTCTTTGATTACCGCGGCATCGGTCTCCGTATGCGGTCTGATCGGGTTTGTGGGTCTAATCATCCCGCATTCTGTGCGGTTGATCTTCGGTCCTGACCACCGCCTCCTCATTCCCTCATCGGCATTGGTGGGTGCTTCCTTCCTCATTGCCTCGGATACCTTTGCAAGAACGATTCTTGCGCCTACGGAGTTACCCGTGGGCGTGATCACAGCCGCCTTTGGAGGGCCTTTCTTCATCTATCTCTTAAGGACGAGAAAGGTGATCAAGACATTATGATTGAAGTCAATTCTGTCTCCTTCCGTTATCACGAAGATTGGGTCCTTCAGGATGTCTCTTTTCGAGTGGAGAAGGGAGAGTTTGTGGGCGTGATCGGACCGAATGGGTCTGGGAAAACCACTCTATTAAAAATCCTCTACCGCCTTCTCTCCCCTCAAAGAGGAGAGATTCTCTTTGAGCTCGTTCCCATGAAGAAGATGGATCGAACCGATATCGCCAAAAGAATTGCTGTGGTGGCCCAAGAGACCCATCTCCTCTTCCCTTTCAGTGTCCTTGAAACGGTCCTGATGGGAAGGTCTCCTCATCTCGGGCATCTCATGTTCGAAAGCGAAAAGGATGTGGAGATTACAAAAAAAGCAATGGAGTGGACGAAGATGCTTCCGTTTTCTGAGAGATCCATGGATGAACTCTCCGGCGGAGAAAGAAAGAGGGTCTTCATCGCCAGGGCTTTAGCTCAAGAGCCGGAAGTCATTCTTCTGGACGAACCGACTGCCAACTTAGATATTCATCACCAGATGGACTTTCTCGATCTGATCCTCACCCTCAACCGGGAGAGAGGCTTGACCATTGTCATGGCTTCTCATGATATGAACATCGCCTCTGAATTTTGTGATCGGCTTATTCTTCTCCAGGGAGGAGGGGTTTATAAGATAGGAACTCCGGATGAAGTCATCACCCAAGAGAATATCGAAAAAGTTTATGGTTGCGAGGTTTGGATAGACCAAAATCCTTTCTCTGGAATGCCACGAATCAGTCTATTGAAAAAGGGAGTTCGTTAAAGATGAAGCTTTGGGAAGAAATTGAATACGCACGGAATAAGATCCGAAGAGCCATCCTTCGAACCCCGATGATCTATTCAGATACCTTCTCAAACCTGACTGGAAAAGAGGTTTTCCTCAAACTGGAGAATCTCCAGAAGACCGGCTCTTTCAAAATCAGAGGGGCCTACTATAAACTGTCCCGGTTCACTCCCTCGATGAAAAAAAGGGGAGTGGTGGCTGCCTCCGCAGGAAACCATGCCCAGGGTGTTGCACTGGCTTCTTCCCTCTTGGGAATTCATTCGACCTTAGTGATGCCTGAGGGGGTCTCCCTTGCCAAACAGATGGCCACTCAAGCCTATGGGGGAGAAATCCTCCTCTTTGGCCAGAATACAGATGAAGCCCTCCGTCATGCAAAAGAGTTAACGGAGGGGGGACGATGCTTTATTCATCCTTTTGATGATGAACAAGTCATCGCTGGTCAGGGGACGATCGGGCTTGAAATTTTAGAGGAGGTTCCTGGAGTAGAAGTCATCCTCGTCCCTGTGGGTGGAGGTGGTTTGATCTCAGGAATCGCTGCGATTGTAAAAAAGAAAAAACCTGACGTGAAGATCATCGGTGTTCAATCTATTCATGCACCTTCTGCCTTCTACTCTTTGAAGAGGAAAAAAATTGTGGAAGGTAAGGTAAGGCCGACATTAGCCGATGGGATTGCTATCCAAAGAGTGGGAGAGATCACTTTCCCTTTGATCCGAAAGGGAGTGGATGAGATTGTCACAGTGAACGAGGAGGAGATCGCCTCTGCCATCCTCCTGCTGATGGAGAGAAAACGGGTGGTGGCAGAGGGTGCTGGAGCCACTCCATTGGCAGCCCTTCTGTCGAGCAGATTGAAAACCAAATTGAAGAAGATCGTCCTGGTCATCAGCGGAGGAAACATTGATTTTCATCTCCTCGACCGGATCATCGAGAAAGGTCTTGCACAAACAGGGAGACTCTTCCGTATGAGTATCCTCTTAAAAGATGATCCAGGAGCTCTGTCAAAACTCACAAGCCTGGTTGCCCAACACCGCGCCAACATCCACCACATCATCCATGAGAGAGCTGCCAAAGATATCCCCATTGGATTCTCAAAGGTGATCTTGGTCTTAGAAACGCGTGGTTCAGGCCACATCCGAGAGATCAAAAAAGGGTTGAGAAAGAAGGGTTATTCCCTCGAAGGATTAAGCTGATTTGAAAAGTTCTGTTTACAATTTCCCCATTTCATTGTACGATGGTTTCAAGATTGAGAAGAAAGGAATAAAGCATGGCTGAAGGGGAACATACCTTAGCGGTCTTCATCGATTTTGAGAACCTTGCCCTGGGTTTCAAAGGCAAGAGGGATAAGCGATTCGAGATCCGGAAGGTCTTGGAGCGACTGGTCGAGAAAGGAAAACTCATTGTGAAGAAGGCCTATGCGGACTGGGCCGATTATGCCGAGTATAAGAAACCCCTTCATGAGGCGGCCATTGAGCTGATCGAAATCCCGAAGCGTGCGATGACTGGAAAGAATTCCGCAGACATCCGTCTCTGCGTGGATGCCCTTGACCTCTGTTACTCCAAAGAGCATATCGACACCTTTGTCATCGTTTCCGGTGACAGCGACTTCTCCCCTCTCGTCTCTAAGTTGAAGGAGAATGGCAAGCGGGTGATCGGCGTTGGGATGAAAGAATCGAGTTCCAACCTTTTGGTCGATAACTGCGATGAGTTTATTTATTATGAAGACTTAGAACGTCCTTTAGGCATTCCTCCCAAGATCGAACAGGATCTTCCTGAAAAGAAGAAAGAGGCTTTCCAGCTCCTGGTGGATTCTGTAGTGGCTCTCGTCCGTGAGAATAAGGAGGTGCTCTGGTCCTCCATGGTGAAAGAGACGATGAAGCGAAAGAAGCCTTCTTTCAATGAATCCTACCATGGCTACCGCACCTTCAGTGACCTTCTTGAAGATGCTGAAAAAGAAGGGATCATCCAGCTCAGAACCGACACCCGAAGCGGAACCTATGTCATCATTGGTTTTGGCAAAGAGCAAAAAATAAGTGAAGCGAAGGAATTGAAAGAAGCCAACGAGCTGAAGGAACGAAAGACCCAAAAACCTCGTTGGCGTTCTCGCCAACGGAAACCAAAACCGAAGGCGACAGCACCCGCACCTGATGTTCCTGATGTTCCTATTGTTCCGAACACTACGGAACCGGGACCGATCACATAATCTATGGGTTTTCGGTCTAAACTTCGATTTCTCATTTTCATCCTTGTCGTTCTCCTCTCGATCCCTCTTCAAAACATTTCATTCGCTCAACGAGATCTTGGCATTCCTGTAAGAGAAGCCATCGTCTGGGGAACCTATGTGGGTCCAGGAAAAACTGGAAAGATGGATACGATTTACCTCTCCTTTGGGCAATATAAAGCCCCTCTTTTTCTCCTCGCGGTTCACCCTGATACCGGCAAAATAAAACAATTTAACGGACCCTTGTCCTCTGAGATGGGTTCCTGGGGATTTACAATAGATCACGAGAATCGGATCTATCTGGGAAGTTATTACAATGCCCACCTCCTGCGCTTCGATCCGAAGACCGAAGAGTGGGATGACCTCGGACGGCCTGGAGGAGAATCTGAATCCTTCATCTGTAAAATTACAACAGCGAAAGATGGAAAGATCTGGGGGGGAACTTTTCCTTCGGCAAAGCTTTTCTCTTATGATCCCAAGACAGGGGTGACTCAAAATTATGGCCGCATGGACTCCGATCAATTTTACTGTTATCCCACTGCAGGAGAGGATGGTTTGATTTATTGTGCGATTCAATTCGAAAAGATGGATATTGTTGTCTTCCATCCAGAAATACAGACCAAAACTTCTTTGATTCCTTCAGAGAGCCGGAAACCCGGGCAGGTGAGTTTAGTCAAAGGAAAAGACGAAAAGATTTACACCAAGTTTTCCACTTCAGAACAATGGTTTCGTATCGAGAGAGGAGAAAAACTGGTTGAGGTCCCCAATTCCGATGTCCCTTTTCCTCAAAGGGCACTTCCCGATGGCCGACAATTCAGTGTCTCAAATCACAGCATTCTTCGAATTGAAAATCCCGTGACAAAGGAGGAGAAAAAGATTCCTCTTCAGTATGAAGCCGCAGGTTCCTATATCTTTGTCGTCAGCACGGGTCCAGAGGGCAAAATCTATGGAAGCAGTATGCTTCCACTCCGCCTCTTTGTCTATGATCCATTCACTCAAACTCACAATAACCTCGGCAGGGCCTCCTATGCGAATGGAGAGATTTATTCGATGGACTCTTATGAGGGTAAACTCTATGCGTGTTCCTATCCGGAGGCCAGGCTTTCCGTTTACGATCCAAAGAAACCTTTAAAATTTGGCGATCAGGAAGATTCAAATCCAAAAGACCTGGGACCCATCGGGGATAGGCAGTATCGACCGAGGACCATGATTGCCGGACCCCATGGAAGAGTCTATATTGGAAGTTATCCTGATTATGGACATCTGGGGGGTGCGATCAGTGTCTACGATCCGGAGAAGAATCAGAGGAGGGTCTATCGCCACATTGTCCAGAATCAGAGCATCGCTTCCCTCGCTTATATTGAAAAATTCGATCTCATTGCAGGAGGAAGTTCGATACGGGGTGGAACTGGAACACATGCTATCGAAAAAAATGCAAAGCTCATCCTTTGGGACCCCAAAGAGGAAAAGAAGGTGTTTGAAATGATTCCAATTCCAGAAGCCAAAACCATTCTCTCCCTTGCCGTGACCGTGGATGGAATGCTTTATGGAATCACGGATAATGAAAAGGTTTTTGTCTTCGATTCAGAGCGAAGAGAAGTCAAAAAGGTTTTTGATCTTGGATTTAAAGAACCGAGAGAAATCTCCCTCCAGCTTGGGCCCGACTTAAGACTTTATGGACTTGCCAGGGAGGCGATCTTTTTCATCGATCCAAGAAACGACCAGGTTTCACTTGTTGCTCACCCCTCTGTTCCGATCAGTTCAGGCATGGCGATATTAGGTCAAAAGATTTATTTTGGCTCCGGTGCAAATCTCTATGAGTTTGAAATTCCCGTGATACCCAGTAAACCAGTCGAGTAAGGTTGGTTCCCCTTCGTTAACGCTGGAGTGAATCTTTAAAACCCCTTAGCCTGTCTTCCTGTTCCTTAAGTAAATAGTGGGCCTCTTCAATGGAGACAGGTTTAAACCGCACTTGATTCCCAGGCTTGAATTGTGCCACCTTGGGTAAATCCGTAGAGATGATCGTGGCGATCTTCGTATATCCACCGGTGACCAGCTCCGTCAAAATGATGATAGGTTTCCCATCACCTGGGACCTGAATTGCCCCTGATATCAAACCCTCTGAAATGATCGATTCCTCCACATCGGATCGTCTTTCGATCTTGGGCCCTTCCAATCGAACTCCCATTCGGTCGCATTGGGGAGTGACCTGGTAATATTCAGAGGAGAACGTATTAAATCCCTTCTCTGTAAAATGGTGATCCTGTGGCCCAGGGATCACCCTGAGAAGCACCCCCTTCTCCAGAGAAGGAATGGAATCGCTTGGAAATCGAAGACCCAATTTATCCAAGGAAGATGGGATATCGAGAGTATAAAGAATATCCCTTCGTCTCAATGCCCTTCCTTCGAATCCACCAAACTTCCCTGAAAGATAGGTTGAAGAGCTTCCCATGATTTTTGGAACGACGAGTCCTCCACTCACACACAGGTAAGCGCGGCAACCGGTCCGGACTTTTTTGAAACTGATGATATCGCCTTCCACTAGAAGGTGGGTTCTCCACATCTCCAAAGGCTCCTCATTCAATAATGGAGAGAGATCTCCGCCCGTGATGGCAATGACGACTTCTCTTAAAGCCTTTATTTTTAAACCCATGATTGTGATCTCGAGGCAGGCCTCTTCTTCTCTGTTTCCAACCAATAGATTACCGACTCTGAGGGAAAAGGTGTCCGAGGAGCCAGAAGGAGGGACACCAAACTGACTGAAACCATAACGACCTAAGTCTTGAATCGTGGTCAGAATACCAGGTTCTATGACTTCAAAAGCCTCTATTCGCTCCAATTCTCAAACTCCTTTTCTGTCACAGGGTAGAATTGAACGAAGTCTCCCATTTGAAGTAGAGCAGGAGGGTGTTTCTCAGGGTCGAAGAGTTCAACTGGGGTTCGGCCAAGAATCTGCCAGCCTCCTGGGCTCTCCATGGAATAGATTCCTGTCTGTCTCTGCGCAATCGCCACAGAGCCCTTAGGAACGATGAGCCTCGGTGTTTTGAGCCGAGGGATGACCAATGCTTGCGGAAGTTCTCCCATGTAAGGAAATCCAGGCATGAAGCCGATCATATAGATGAGATAAGGTTGGCTGCAATGGAGTCGAATCACTTCTTCGGGAGAGCTCTGAAGATATTTGGCCACCCCCTCTAAATCAGGGCCATAGATACCACCATAAACAACAGGGATATGTGTTAACTTGGGCTCCGGCAGGGGAGTTTGTTGAAGCCCCTCCTCTATAAGTTCCAATCTTTTCTTAAAGTCCTCGATGGGAAGAGCGGTTGGATTGTAAATGATGAGTAGAGACCGATAGGTCGGGACTGTTTCAATGATGCCTTCTATTGCCTCGGCTTGGATGGCCAAGGCCATCCTCCTCACCTTCTCATTGATCTCACGGCTGATTTCGTCTCCAAATTCAAGGAGAAGACCACGATCGCCCATCAAGAAGTAGAGAGTTTTCGAATAGAGGCCCATGGTTCGTTAGCCAATAAGTTCCCTTCTCACACCCTTTATAAAAGGGTTCAAGGATTCAAGGGGTCAAGGGTTCAAGTATTTTGGGAATTGATTTAACTAGACCCCTAGAATCCTGGGCCCCTTGAACCCTTTAATTGTCCTGTCACACAAACCATTTCATCGAGAGAACGGTTACGTTGGCGTCCTTCAATTCCTGTCGTATCTTCTTTACCATTTCGACGGCAGCGGGATTATCGCCATGGACACAGAGCGTATCGGCCTTCAGCTCGATCTCTGTCCCATCCATGGCAATGACCTTTCCTTCCAGAGCCATCTTGAGGGCCCTTTTTGCAACCACCTCATGATCATGAATGACGGCTCCCTTTTCTCTTCGAGAAACCAAAGAGCCATCTTTGTTGTAGGCTCGATCTGGAAAGGCTTCAAAGGCGATGCGGATGCCATGGCGTTTTCCAATCTCCAGGAGAGACTCCCTTTCCGAAGAAGCGAGGACGACCAGAATGATCTCTCGATCCACTTTAGCCACTGCCTCTGCGATGGCCTCCCAAATCTTAGGATTCGCCACAGCCATATTGTAAAGACTTCCATGAGGTTTCACATGCTGAAGTTTCATTCCTTGCGATTGGGTAAAGGCCTGTAGAGCCCCAGTTTGATAGAGGACATAGTCCTGAATCTCCTCCAGGGTGGCATCGACATTTCTTCGTCCAAATCCCATAAGGTCTGGAAATCCGGGATGGGCTCCCACCTCTACGCCATACTTTTTAGCCAAGGAGACGGTCTTCCTCATCACGGCGGGATCTCCAGCATGGAACCCACAGGCAATGTTGGCTGAAGTGATGTTTGGAATCACCTCTTCATCGAGTCCCAGTTTATAGACACCAAAACTTTCTCCGACATCTGAGTTCATATCGATCTGAATCTTCTTCGTCATCTTCCTTCCTCCAATACCATTTGAATCGCCCCTTTGGGGCAGACCGATGCACAGATGCCACACCCCTTACAATAATCTAAATCGATCAGAACCTCTCCAGTCTTTGGGTCTCGAGTGATACAGAGGTCTGGGCAGAAGAGACTACAGACCTCACACGATTCGCATTCCCTAAAACTTAGGCAACGCCGGGCCTCTTTGCGAGCCTCTTTCTTGCTGAGACCCGATTCAACCGGAGAAAATCCCTTCCTTCGTTTTTTGACTGAAAGGGTCTTCCGTTTTGCTTTTAGGGCTACTTCTTTCTTACATTCCTTAGCCATATTTATAGTTAGGAGTTCGGAGTTGGGAGTTCGGAGGCAAAGACCTTAATACTCCGAAGCACTCCGAACTACGAACTCATTACTCCGAACTTTTACGAGAGATATCGAGAGATCGATTCCGCTCCTTTCTTTCCAGCAGCGATGGCATCGATGGCCCATCCTGGCCCTGTCACCACATCTCCACCTGCAAACACGCCTTTCATACTGGTCTCACTTGTTTTCGGATCGACTCGAATCGTTCCGTCCTGATTGACATCCAATCCCTTTAAAATTTTTCGATCCACCCTTTGACCAATGGCTGCGATGATGGTATCCGCAGCCACTTTAAAAGTTGAACCTTCGATCGGAACCGGTTTCCTTCTTCCCTTTTCATCAGGTTCAGCTAACCTCATCCTCACGCACTCAATACCAACCGCTTTCTTACCTCTCTCATTGATTTTAACAGGGGAGGAAAGAAAATGGATTTTCACTCCTTCACGGATCGCCTCCTCCACCTCTTCAGGGATGGCGGGCATCTCTTTGATCGATCTTCGATAATAGACCCTCACGGATTCTGCACCCAATCGAATCGCTGATCGAGCCGCATCGATGGCCACATTTCCACCACCGATGACAGCTATCTTTTTCCCAATCTTTAGACTCTTTCCCAAATTGATATCCCTCAAGAACTCCACCCCATGAAAAACTCCTTGAAGTCGCTCCCCAGGAATATTTAATCTTTCACTGCGATGGGCCCCGATCGAGAGAAAGGCGGCCTGAAAACCAAGTTTCTGAAAAGTTTTTCCATTCCCATTGAAATGAAAGGGATGATTAGTCTTCATCTCAACGCCCATTGCTCTGATCCCATCGATCTCCATCTTAAGGATATCTCTGGGCAATCGAAATTCTGGTATCCCAACCGCCAACATCCCTCCCAGAACAGGAAGGGCTTCAAAGATCGTCACCTCAAAACCAAGAAGGCTTAAATCATTGGCCGCGGCCAGTCCTGCCGGTCCAGAACCGATCACCAAAACCTTCTCACGCTTCTTTTTCAGTGATCTTCTGGTCTTCCTCTCCCTTTCGCTCATATTCTGCAACAAACCGTTTCAGGAGTCGAATGGGAATCGGATGATCCACTCCTTCTCTCAAACAAGCCTCTTCACAGGGATGATGACAGATAAATCCACAGACCGCAGGCAGGGGATTGACCTCTCGGATCAATCTCCAATGCCTCTTTGAATTTCCCCTCGGCAATCAAAGACACATAGCCTCTTGTATCCTGATGAATGGGACAGGCCTCCTGACAGGGAGGAAGAGGGACTTTATCTGTCGACGGTTTTTCATGAAGCTTCCCTCGGTAGAGAGTCCCGCGGAGGCTTTTCTCTTCCTCTCGATATTCCGGAATAAACTCAGCAGGACATCCCCTGATACAGACATCGCAAGAGTGACACCGATCCGATTGGATGACGGGTTTGTGTGTTCTTCCTTCAACCATTGATCTGTCTTCCCTAATTCCATTCCTATCCGAAGGGCTTTGAGATTGAGTGCTCGGAACCTTTCGCTGAATATGCAAGGCGATGGCTTTTTGGATGGCCTTGGGTGAGACAATCTTGGTGGTCTCAACGAGGGCACCCAGGAGAACGATATTGGCCACCTGCTTGTTTTTCAATTTCTTTACCGAAATTTCTGTGGCAGGAACACCTATCTGTTTAACGTTTAATTCCTCTTTAGGGGTCACCAGCCCTTGGTCATAAAGAATGAGCCCAGATTCCTTCACATCTTCACAATAGATATTGTAGGCCCCCTGGGACATGGCAACCAGAATGTCTGCAGTGGTCAGATGAGGAAAATCGATCGGGCCATCCGAAAAGACAATTTCCGATTTGCATCCAGAACCTCTCGCCTGGGCCCCATAGGAATTCGACCCGGCGATATATTTCCCTTCGATCACTCCTGCCTGGCCCGAGAAGCAGGCCTGCCAAGACAATCCCCTGACCTCCCAAACCGCTCAGACGAACCTGTCTGATTTCTGTCATGATAAAAATTCTCCGGTGATGATTCTTTCTGCCAGTTCTTCCTCGGTCAATCCTTCTGCCTCTTCTTCCAAAATACATCGTCGGATGAGGTCTTGAATCATCTCCTCTGGCCGATCAGACGATTCCTCCTTCCAAATTGTGTCGGACAGGGAGAGAGGACTTCGATGAAAGAGAATCCCACATGAAGGAGTGCCTTCTTGATAGAGTGGATAAGAGAAACAGGCTGGGTCACAGAGTATCGGGCCACATAAGTTGCTCCTGCGGCCTCCACCAACTTACACAGATCAAAAGGACGATAAGGATTTCCCTCACCGGTGGTAGAGGTCTTAGATCCTTTGGGTGTCGTGGACGCAACCTGGCCTCCGGTCATGCCATAAATCATATTATTGGCACAGATGACTTTGAGGTCGATATTTCTCCTTGCCGCATGGATCAGATGGTTTCCACCGATCGAAGAGAGGTCGCCATCTCCGCTGATCACCATCACACAGAGATCAGGATTATAAAGTTTAGCTCCTGTGGCAAAGGCCAATGCCCTTCCATGAAGGGTGTGAAGCGTATCTCCATTGAAGTGGGGGCTCGGAATCCAGGCCGCACAACCGATGCCAGAGACAAAGAGCATCTTCTTCATATCCATTTTTAATTCATCAATCGCCCTTAAAATGGAGTGCATCAAAATACCATGGCCACATCCCGGGCAGAAGGGTGTCGCCTTCACCCCTGGTCGAATATATTTCTCCATTGCCCTAACCATTGCTTAACCTCGTCACTCGTTAAATATAAGGTGTGAGACGTAAACCGATTTACCCCTTGCGCCTGAACCCTCACGACTTACCACTAAATCTTTTTTAACATCTCAATAATCGTTTCAGGCCGGATGACCTCTCCATTGGTCTGGCTAAGAGAAATAACATCACAGGAGCAGAATTTTTTCACCTCACCGGCCACCTGTCCCTGATTCATTTCTGGGACGATCACTTTTTTAACCCTTTTCCCCAACTCTGTGACCGCCTCTTCCGGAAATGGCCAGAGGGTCTTGAACCTCAACATCCCTACCTTCATCCCTTCTTTTCTCAATCGTTTGACAACATAGAGGCTGGTTCGCGCCGTGAATCCATAGGCGATGACAGCTATCTCAGAGTCCTCTAAAAAATAATCCTCTGTCTCGATCATCTTGCTTCTGTTTTTCAAAATTTTTTGATTGATCCGATCCACCAATCTGGCATGAGCCTCGGGATCATCCGTCTTTCGAAATCCAAAGGCATCATGAGTGGAGCCCGTGACCAGAAGCCGTTCCCCCTCTCCAAAGGCAGGCATCGGAGGAACACCCTCTTCCTCTTCTGTTCCAAAAGGGGAGCCCCTTTCTTCTTCTTTCTATCCCAAACCTCCACCTTTGCGTGGATGGAGATATTTTCTCTCAGATGTCCAACGGCCTCGTCAGCCATCACCAGCGTGGGGACTCGATAACGCTCACTCAAATTGAAGGCCGTGGAGGGTGAGTTCATACATCTCCTGAACAGACCAAGGAGAGAGGGCAATCACCTGATAGTCACCATGGGAACCCCATTTGGCCTGCATGATGTCTCCGCTTCCAACCCGGGTCGCCTGTCCCGTACAAGGACCTGCCCTCTGCACATCAATGATCACACAGGGGGTCTCGGTAAAAGCCGCATATCCGATCGACTCCTGCATCAAACTGAATCCGGGCCCTGAGGTGGCGGTCATGGCCTTGGCACCCGCCCAGGAAGCTCCAATCACGGCTGAGATGGAGGCGATCTCATCCTCCATCTGAATGAAAACCCCTCCCACCTCTCTCAATCGAAAGGCCATTCGCTCCATGATCTCACTCGAAGGAGTGATGGGATAGCCCGCGTAAAATCGACATCCTGCTGCAATCGCCCCTTCTGCAGCCGCTTCATTTCCTGAGAAATAATGCGTCCCTTTTGGAAAAGGGGTCTTCGTCCATCTTGAAACCATTTTCCATCCCTCTGAAGTCTAAATTAAAATCTAATCGATGAAATACATTCTAATACAAATATGAACAATGAGTAAAACAAGAAAACTCTTGACAAATATTAATTTAAAAGGGATAAATAAATCAATAGAATAAAAGGATAAAGGAGGTGGCTAAGATATGTCATGTGGGATGAAACATCCTAAGGCGAAAAAGGCAACGAAGAAGGCAAAACCGAAGAAAAAGAAGTAAAGGGGGGGTGTCCAAGGAAAAAGAAGGAAATCTTTATTTTTTACTTGACATAGAAACGGATTTTTGTTATCCGTTTCACCTATACTATATTTTACCTTGCGATTTCTCTGAAATATCATGAAAGGAGGTGAGGGTTAATGAGGAAGTGGGTGAGCATCTTTTTGGCATTGGCGATGTTAGCAGTTTTTTCTTTCGGGTGTGCATGCAATTCAAAAGGACGCAAAGATTAAATGTCCAAAATGCGGTGCTGTCTTCACAGTGGATGAAGGCTTAGCCGAGATTCAGAAGAAAGGTTACTAATTCCACCCCTCGTTAAAGAAACTTAACTATCCTCTGGAGGAAAGAGAAAGATTTTAAAAGGGGAAGATGTATACACTTCCCCTTTTATTTTTTTATTGTACTTTAATTTCGCCCTCCTGATTTTAAATCTGAAATTCAATCGCAGGTTTATCGCTGGTGAGAATGGATGAAAAGAGGGTCCCCCTTAAATATCTCGGGATCAGTTGAGAGAGCTCCAGAATGATTTCATCCGCTCGCTCTCTTCCCACTTCACCCAAGACGTCGATGGGAATGAAGATATTTTTTGTTTTCTCAGCGGTTTTATCCTTCTCGCACTGACGCCATACCCAATTTCGGGTCAACACCTCTCGATCATCACGATAGACCAGTTCTCCTTTTGGCACAGTGACCGTTTCTCCGCCGCCCATGGGAGTGAAGGGCTCCCATCCTTCAGTAAATCGGAGATGTATATTCCCCTCAAGGGTATCCAGGTCATGGCCTCCCATGGGGACTAAAAATCTCAACGAAACACTGTTGTAAAGGTCAACGAGAGGGTTGATCTTTGGGAAAGGATCTCCTTTCAGAATCCTCCTCGCCATAGATTCGATGGAACTAGGGAACTTACTTCCTGAAATACCCAATTTGGTAAAGGCCGTTCTCCAGGGTTTGATTCTTGGATGTTCCTGGGCTTTGTCACCGGTGAAATTTTTCTTCACCTCTTCGACCGCTTGGGTAAGAAGGTCATCAATTTCTTGGGAGGGGAGGGTATTGTCCACGCCCTTTGCCACCACCATCCCGATGGTGAGATCAGGCAGGATATCAAACAATTCCTTCTGAATAGAAAAAAACATATCTCCTCCTTTTTATTTCCCCTAACACTCCTATTGTCAAATGTCAACAATATATCTACCTGCTACCAGCTTACTTTCCTTGACGATTGACTCTATTTTTTATATAGTCATTTCAGTGGATTTTAAACCCAACATTTTAAGGCGGGGGTGAATCATCATCGAGGTGAAAATCTTAATTCGCTCTGTATTAATCTTGATAGTGTTTTTAATCGCCATCCCTCATGGAAATGCCCAACCTTTGTTTGAAGTGGAAAGAGAATCCTTTTGTAAAGTCATTCGTGAACGTGAACCAGTAGATCCTTTTACGGGTATTGCCGAGATCAAGAAGGGAGAAGGGATATTTCTTTGGATGGAGATCAAGGTAGGAGAACGGGCCTTGACCATGCTCGAAGCCAAAGGGCAGATGCCCATTTATCATGCCTGGGCTTCAGAGAAAAGAGTGGCTGATATTATCGACGTCGGTATTACGAAGGAGAGGTGGATGGAACTCGCCAGTGCGATAAGAAGTCAATTCAGGCAGCAGGGCTTTTTTACATGGCGAATGCAGAGCTTTAAACGTAATTTTAAAGAAGGACGTTGGTATGTGTCGGTACTGGATGCCAACAAAAAACCTGTCCGCAAATCCGACTCCGGACAAGAAGCTTTCCGTCCCGAAATAGTGATTAGGTTTGTTCCCTAAAAACACCTTGCACCTTACGCCTAACGCCTGACGATAAGGAGGGGAGAGAAAATGGCTAACAACATTAAGGACACATTACAGGACCTGGTTCAGCAGGTAACCAGTGATAATTCATTGCCCTCAGACCAGAAGGTCAAGCTTCTTGAGAGCCTCCAGAAACTTTCAACTCCGCTTCAATCTGATCGTTGGATCTTTCGTTTGGTAGTTGCCTTCCTCGGTGTTGCTGTTCTTTTGACCATCATTTTAGGTTTCTACTTAAGCATCAAGACAGCAGCGACCATCCCCGAAGGGTTGATTGCTTTAGGATCAGCGGCAGTTGGGGCCTTGGCAGGGTTGTTAGCCCCTTCACCCATGGGAAGATAGCCCTGGAGCCTGGCCTTGAAATTTGACAAATGATTTTGTTGAAGTGTGGAGCGAATCTGGTGATCAGGTTTCAATGTTAGCAGAATTTGTTGAAAAAGGTGAACGCTAAGAAAATAGACTTAACCCCCATTACCTGCTCCCAGATCCTCAAGGTTCAGCTCCCAGCAATCAGCAGACATTTGTAAGAATTTGAGATCAGACTAAAGTCTTTTTTGCAGCGAACTCCTCAAATCTTTTCCTTCACCGCCTCGAGGAATTCTGCTGGAGATAATATTTTTACCCCTTCGTATTCTTTCTTTGGGAAATGGCGTTTATTACCCGTTACGATCGCTTTGACTCCCCCCGATAAAGCGGCCTCCAAGAAGGGTTCATCGTCAGGGTCAGGGAGATGAAACTTCAAAGGCTTCACTGAAACGAGAAGCCCTTCCTCTTCGATCTGTTCCAAAAACCCTTCCACATTCTCTTTGGCAAAGCTAAATTTTGAGCGGTTCAAGACATCTCGATATTCCGAAAGAAGGCGAAGATCGTAAGCCAACTGAATGGTTCCGTCTGTCACAAGGCGGAGGATGGTGGCTGCCTTACTATAAGGCTTAAGGATGCCAGAGACAAGGACATTAGTATCGAGGACAATGATCATCGTTTTCGGCTCTTCCGAACAGCCTTAATCTCAGATTCAATTTGAGAATCTGTCCATTTGTCCAACCCCAGCTCAATTGACTTTTTCTGCATTTCCTCCAGGGCGATGAGAGCGCGGCTACGACGGATTGACCGGACGGTCTTTTCCAATGTCTCTTCAGTAACCCCTGAAAGGAGAGCGATGGGTTTGCCATTGGAAGTAATGACCACTTCCTCATCCTTAATTTTGCTCCAGATTTCCTTGGGCTTGGTATTTAGATCTCTCACTGATATGAAGCGCATCTTCAACCTCCTCAATATCTGTCAATCAACAAATTAGCATATTGTCTGACAACTGTCAATCAGAAATCTCCTTTAGCGGTAGGCAGGGAATTCGAAATTTATAGAAAAAGAATGAATGGGTGATTGGGTAAATTGTCAAGTCGTAGAATCATTGAGCCGTTGAGTAGTAGCTGACTAAATTTTGTAGTCATGATTTTTTACTGCCTTTGACCTATCAATTTTCCAACGACCTTTAATCATTTCTATGCCTCTCTTCTTCCTCGCCTTGAATGGGTAGGTTGAAGGCACGGCGAAAGATTAGATTGACCCTTACGAAATATTTTCTTAAAATTGTATAAACAACATTAGATTTTTCTTTTGGTTGATGATGGTCTGGAAATCTGAAGGTGCATTTTCAGGGTATTGAAGAAATGGGGTCATCAGAATTTGGAGGGGACTCTTATGAATAAACATTTTCTAAAGGCTTCGTTATCGGTTATTTTGTTTTTAGCCATGGTCTTTTTAGGAAGTATTGTTCAGGCTGGCATGGAGACTACGGTTGAAGAAATCATGGCCAATAAAGATTCCTATGATGAAAAAGAGGTCTCAGTTTCTGGAACGGTTTCAAGTCCTAAGTTTAAATCATCCAGGCATGGAAAACTCTATATGACCTTTCCGATGCTTGGTGATTCTGGAGGCCGAATCAATATTCTTTTCTGGGGAGATATGAAACTTAAACCGGGGAAAAAGATCAGCGTAAAGGGCATCTATAGGAAGAACATGAAAGTGGGAAATTACCCTTTTCTTGATATGATAGAGGCGACAGAAATCAATAAGGACGAAAAAAAATAAGAGCGCGCCCCATTTTTGGATGATTGGCCCTCTATCATTGCATCTGAAGACTCACCTATTTCCCATCTGAGATTTTCTTCGTATTGAAAGAATTAGAGGACTGTTGTATCGGTAGTGGTTTTTAAGATTTTATATTCGTAAGTTTCATGTTATACTTTGTATTATCTCATCCTAATCAATAACCATTTAATCATAAAATAAATTTTCTACAGCCTGGAGCACCTATCCAATTATTTTAAACCATTCCGCCTGTTATAGTCTTTTGATGGAGGGGGGAAATTTAGTGAGAGGAGGAGGGGACATGAAGCTTTTCAACATCCATGTGATACCATGCAATTCGGCCAGTGACTTTTACTCAAAATTCAAAAAGAAGATGTTACTCCACACCATCCTGGAAGGAATCAAACTGGTCTTCATCGTTGCCATTGCCATTTTTTTTCTGCTGGAATATGTGGCGCCTATTGCCCAAAGGAGTTTGAGGATTGGCTTTCCGGTTAAAATGGAGGAATTTCTCTCTTTCACAAAATCAGGTCGTGACTCCAGCGTAAAAGAAGTCTTGAATTTAGCCACGCTGATCCGATTGATTACCGAGGATCAGCTCCCCGAGGGTAAAATGTTAAGGTATGCCAGTTTTGTCTTCCATGCTTCCCAGAAATGTGGAGTGAACCCTCTCGAAATCATCGCCCTCATCATGGCCGAGAGTGGTTTCAAGGAGAATAGCATCAATAAGGAGACGGGTGATTATGGGTTAGGGCAGATCAATTGGGAACACTGGGGCAAAGATTACGGATACACACCCCACGAACTTCTGGATCCATCCATCAACATTTTTTTGACCTGCCACGTCTATAAATTTTTCGGACAGGATTTTGGAAAATACCATCGGGGCAACGGCATTCAATGCAAAGCCTACCTGGTCAATGTAAAAGGGATCCTTTCTACCTTGAATGCCTTCGCCGAATTGTACAAAGAGAGTATTTCTTAAAAACCAAACAGGAGGAGAATAAAAGCTTAAACTATTTCCCGTCCGAGTCTAATCACCGCGTTTCCTTTTACCTTTCTCTCTATCCCAGTACAAAACTTGGGGTCATCAGGCATAAATAATTAAACTGCTATTGATCCCCCCTGAAGATTAACCCCGTTGTTGCATTAAATTCGGCGCCTGGATTTACCCCGTTAGAAACAATGCACCGATGCTCTGCAACGGGGTTAGATTTTAGAATAATTCCAGCGGGGGTTAATGCCCCGCTGGAATTTCTAACGGGGTGAATCAAACCCTTACCCAGAGATGACGGCCGTGAAATCAATGTCATCCCCCGGATCAATCCAAGCGTTGCCTTTAGAAAGTATCCCAAAAAGGTTGGAAACCACCTTTTTATGGGAGCATACATTTGATTCGATCGCATCTTTATGCAACAACGGGGTTAAGATTCATCAATTTGTTACCCCCACTTTGATTAATAGAATTTTTTGTGTATTATACAAAAGTTGGTTAAAGGAGAAGGATAGGGCAACCTTTCCCCTTGTTTCTTTTGGGCACACTGATCGGAGGGGTCCTTGCTATGATTAGAGAGCTGGGAGAGAAGAAGCCGGAGATTGCTGAGTCTGCTTTTGTGAGTGAGGCGGCCTATGTGGTTGGAGATGTAGAAATTGGGGAGAACTCAAGCATCTGGCCTGGAGCGGTTTTAAGAGCTGATCGATTCCGGATCCGCATAGGGTCCAATTCCAATATTCAGGACAACTGTGTCGTTCATGCAGGGTTTTCGGACGTCACCATAGGAAATAATGTGACGATCGCTCATGGCTCAATGATTCATTGTGCCAGAATCGGAAACAATGTGTTTATCGGAATGCATGCCGTTCTGAACAATCAATCAGAAATTGAGGATTTCTGTATGATCGGCGCCCATTCCATGGTAAAGGATCATTTTAAAGTCCCTGCCAAATCTCTCGTTGTAGGAATTCCAGCGAGAATTGTAAGGGCTCTCAATGATCAAGAATTGGAGCGGATATTATCCGGCAGCAACTTCTATGTCGAACTTGCAAAAGAATTTAAAAAGTATGAATTATGAAGAGGATAAGAGAGTTGAAGGGGGATCTATGGTTAAAAACAAGATTTCAAAAACTATCTTAATCATTTTATTATTTTCTCTGCTCCTCTGCAATTGCAGCAGCCTATTCACCACTCCCATCAACAAGATATTGGAAGATCCGAGAAATTATACTGGAAAGACGGTGACAGTGTCCGGAGAAGTCACACGAGTATTCAGTCTTTTTATCGTCAAATACTTTGTCATTGAGAGACAACACAGGGGAGATTACTATTGTGACAGAAAAACCCCTGCCAAAGATCGGTACGAAAATGAAGGTGAAAGGAACTGTGAAGGAAGCTTTTTCAATCGGTGATCAACAATTGATCGTCATCTTCGAAAAAAATAAAACCTGAGAGATAGGCAACGATCGTTAAAGGAGGAACCGATATACCAAAAAAATTGATCATTGCTCACCGAGGTGCTCCAAGCTACGCAAAAGAAAATACCATTGAGTCGTTTAAGAAAGCAATGGCTCTTGGGGCCGATATGATCGAATTCGATGTGAGGAGAACAAAAGACAATGTTTTTATTGTCCACCACGATGAATCCATCCAAGGCAAACCCATTAGAGAGTTAACCTACGAAAAGATCAGTAAAATGGCCAGAAAGCAAGGATTTACTATTCCCACGGTTGAAGAGGTCTTGAGATATACAAGGGGAAAGATAAAACTTGATGTCGAATTAAAGGAAGAAAGCTATGAGAGAGAAATCGTAGAATTACTATCTAAGTATTTTAAAGAAGATCAATATGTTATCACTTCCTTCAATGACTCTTCTCTAAAGATCATCAAAGACAATTATCCCGAAATAAAGGTTGGTTTACTGTTGGGAAAATTCAAAGCCCCTCTCTTGACGAGAATTTCGGAGTTTTTTTCCATGAAAAGATATAATAAAGCCAAAGCCGATTTCCTGGTCGCCCATTGGAGATTGTTAAGGGCTGGTTTTTTAGAAAGAGCCCAAAGGAGTCATAAATCCGTCATCGTTTGGACAGTGAATGATGAAAAAATGATGGTAAGATTGTTTAAGGATAGAAGAGTTTATGCCATGATCACAGATAAACCAGATTTAGCTGTCTCATTACGGAAGAGATTGCCTCCGTAACCCGTCAGGGATGAACTCCTCATTCAGAAGATTTTAAGCTAACTTCTTGCCGCACTCCGGGCAAAATTTTGCGGTCAGGGAAACCTCGGCGGAGCAGGCGGGGCATTTCCCTTTTGTGGCTAATTGATGCCCGCATTCAGGACAGAATTTAGCCCCTTTGGTCTCGGCGCCGCATTGAGGGCAAACAAGTTGACGGTCCCGTTTCACGTCCAGGCGTTTACCACGCCGGGTGCCTTCTAATGCCGCCTTCTCTCCCGCGCCATATACCTCTCCTTGTGCGCGGGCTGCTTCAATCTCTACCTCTGCGCTGGGAGCGCAATTTAGACAAAGTCCTTTATCCTTATTCCAGCACGTATCGCACACGTATTGAAAGCAGCGGGCACAGCGATGGAAATGTCTCTTTGCCTGTTCCACGGCCTGTTTGAAGGCTTCGTCATGGGCTTTTCCCCAACCAGACTGAGCCAGTCCTTCCAAGGCCTCGGAAGCTCCTCCAATGGCACCCCCAAAAATTCCTGCCGCCTTCCCAAACCACCCGGAAGCCTGTCCACTTCTAAAAGGGACAAAATCGGTCCGCCAGGTATCATTGCAACGTTCGCAGGAAAATTCGAACTGGAAACCGGCGTTCACTCCAGACTGTTGAGATAAGTCGTTATAGTTGTCGCTGAACTTGATTTCTGTCATGGCATCCCACCCCTAAAAAAGTTTGTAGAAATTTTAACACAATGAAAATAGGGATACAATCTTTAGGGGAGTCTTGTTGGAGTAACATCTCTCGGATTCTGAGAGTGCCTGAAATTTTGCATTCAAATTTGTTTGACAGGACGACTATTTTCCGTATTATTATGATGATGTTTATAGTAAAATAGTCTGGAACCAATCTTATACTTCTGGGAAATATAGAATTGAGCTGTTTTCATGCTCTTCAACTCCTACATTTATATTTTCTGTTTTCTTCCTCTCACCTTTATCATCTACTTCCTACTCAATAGGAAGAAACTTACCCTCGCTGCTAAGATCTGGCTCACTCTTTCCTCCTTTTTCTTCTACGGCTACTGGAACCCTATTTACCTCCCCCTCGTTGCAGGGAGTATTCTGTTCAACTACGGCATAGGCTCAGCCTTAATGAAATTCCGAAAAAACAGTCCCCTCCTCATCATCGGGATCATCGGTAACCTGGGTCTCCTCATTTACTTCAAGTATATGAACTTCTTCATCTCAAACCTCAATACGCTCACTGATTTGAACCTTTCGCTGCTGCATATTGTTCTTCCCATTGGCATCAGCTTTTTTACTTTCACCCAGATTGCCTACCTCGTCGATACCTATAAAGGGAGCGCTCAGGAATATAGTCTCATCAACTACGCCCTCTTCGTCACCTTCTTCCCGCACCTGCTCGCAGGGCCTATCATCCACCACAAAGAGATAATGCCCCAGTTCGATTACAGGAGGAACAAAGTTCTCAACTACAGGCACATCGCCCAGGGACTTTCTCTCTTCTCTCTGGGTCTCTTTAAGAAAGTCATCATCGCCGATACGCTCGCCACCTGGGCCAATAATGGTTTTGACTATGCCACGACCTTAACCTTTTTAGAGGCCTGGGCCACTTCACTTTCCTTCACCTTGCAGCTCTACTTCGACTTCTCGGGTTATACAGATATGGCGCTGGGCTCCTCCCTTCTCTTTAACATTAAGCTCCCTATCAACTTCAATAGTCCCTACAAGGCCCTTTCGGTTCAGGATTTCTGGAGACGGTGGCACATGACACTCAGCCGCTTTATGCGGGACTATGTCTACATCCCTCTGGGGGGAAACAGGGTTTCCGAACCCCACATCCTCTTCAACCTTCTCCTCACCTTTTTACTCATTGGACTCTGGCACGGGGCGGGTTGGACTTTTGTGGTCTGGGGACTTCTCCATGGGTGGGCCCTCATCCTCGGAAGGCTCTGGAAGAAAACCCATGTCAACTTCCCGAGACCGCTCTCCTGGTTTCTCACTTTCAACTTCGTGAATGCAGCTTGGGTTTTCTTTAGAGCAAAAACCTTCACGGATGCGACCAAGGTCTTAACGGGCATGTGTGGGATGAATGGTATTGTTTTGCCAGAGAGACTTTCACAGACTCTCTCTGGGCTCAGGGAGTGGGGGTTGGAGTTTGGCTTATCGCTTAGGAATATAGAAGGCGATATAAAGACTCCTTTGATGATCATCGTTTTCCTGCTTCTGTCCTTTCTATACAAGAACTCTGATGAGTGGGTGGCAGGAGTGAGACCAAATTTTTTAAACCTCGTTATTTTTTGTACGGTGATCCTTTCCTCAATTCTCTATCTGTCACCTTACTCGGAGTATCTCTATTTTAGGTTCTGATATGGGAAGAGATGATAGAATAAAATATAAATGGTGGATTACCTATGGCCTGCTCATCGTGTTCACCGTTCTGGCGATGGTCGCTGTTTTCAATTATAAGGTGGATAGTATAGGAATATTTCATACAGATAAAGGAATTTTTTTCATTGCGAGCAGTCTCTTTAAAGGGAAGATGGTGGCTGGGCCGATCAACTATAATGAAGGGGAGTTCCAAAGGATTATCGTTGAGAATAGTCCCAGTCCTATCGATATGGTGGTGGTGGGTTCTTCGAGGGGCATGGGAGTGAGAAAGCGGTTCATCCGAACGGAGAAAACATTTTTCAACCATTCTATGACAGCAGCGACCCTGGAGGATTTGATGGCCATTATGGGCCTCTACCTGGCCAAGGGGAGATTACCGAGGACAATCATTCTTTGCCTTGACCCATGGATGTTCAAAGAAAAAAATAATCTTACAAAATGGCAATCCATTGTACCTTACTACAAAAAAATACTTGTTGAGATTTATGGTAAGGATATTGAGATCAATTTGAACCGCCGCAGCAAATATCAGGAACTCATCAATCTTGAATACACCCTGGCAAACATAAAGGGGGTGAAGAAGAAAAAAGCAAAAAACTTTATATTACAGAAACCATGGAAGTGAATGATTTTGTAAGGGAACCCGATGGAAGCATCCATTTTTCTCGTGGGACAAGGCGTGAAAGAAGTGAGGGGACACAACCCCTCGCCCAGTTGGGGGTGAGAGGGCTGGAACATTACTCTAAGGATTTTTATGCCATATTGAATCAAAGACTTTTTGAGGATTTTGTGATTTATCTGAGAAAACAGGGCTCAGAGGTCATCCTCTATCTCCCCCCAATCGAACCGATCGCTTATGAGAGAATTAAGGAGAAGTATTCCATTATTATGGAGATTGAAAATTATCTGCGTCATTTTGCGTCCAAACAGAACATCCAACTGCTTGGGTCCTACGATCCTAAAAAGTACAATTTCGTGAGCAGTGATTTTTTTGATTATTTGCACGGGGATGAGATTATTGCGAAGAGAATTTTTGAAGGTCACCCACTTTAAATGGATCAGGAAATAAAAAAGAGAGTAGGATCGATCATGCAAAATCTTTTCCCGCGCTACCTTCTTCAGGCTTCCTCTCTTTCAGGAAACCCCATGACAGTGGCCCAGAGATAAGGAAGAGGGTCATTGCAAAGAGGGATCTATTTCTCACCTGAGACTTTTTCCTTCGGTTTGATATGCAGGGGACTTGAAAAGCGGTTTGAGATATGGTAGGTCTTTGCGTGAATAAGGAGGGTTCTCTTGTTACATTTGAAAGAAGTGAGGTTGTTATCTGAGGAATATCCGACCCGGGATCATTATCCCTTTCACACTGGATGTCCTTCAACAAACTCGAAGCATCTCATTTTCTTCGCCTGTCACCTTTTTTATTGGAGAGAATGGATCAGGGAAAACGACTTTATTAGAAGCTCTCGCAAGAAGGTGTCAGATCCATATCTGGAGTGGAATGGATTGTACCCGGAGTGAGCCCAACCCCTATGAAGAGAGGTTGTTCCTCTACCTTCAGGTCGAATGGACCGATGGTATTGTTCCGGGCTCCTTTTTCTCGTCTCAGATCTTTCGTAATTTTGCTCAACTGGTTGATATGTGGGAAGCAGACAATCCAGGACAGATCGATTACTTTGGCGGCAAATCCTTATTGACTCAATCTCATGGTCAGTCCATCATGTCCTTTTTCAAAGCTCGTTACAAGATCAAAGGGCTCTATCTATTAGATGAACCTGAGACCGCCCTTTCACCCAGAAGCCAGGTGGAGCTTTTGAGACTTCTCCAGAAGATGAGTGCTCTCGGACATGCCCAGTTCATCATTGCCACCCATTCTCCAATTCTTCTGGCATGTTCTGGGTCTGTGATTTACAGCTTTGATCACACCCCAGTGAAAACGATTCAATATGAGGAGACAGAGCACTACCAGGTTTATAAAAACTTCATGGAAAACCCTGGCCAGTACCTTAAGAGGAGATTGATCGAAGGTAAGACTTTACTGCGATCCTTCCATTTTAGCTTAAATCAATGTCCCTTCTAACCATCCTAATTTAACGACTTCGATACGGCGAAGGTCGCTCACTCCGAGTTTATATTTCTCATCGGCCGCAAAGATATGATTCGGTGTGGTGTCCAAGGGTCGGTCCTCACCAAAATGAGCGACCCGCTGAAGCTGTAGAAGGCGGGCACCGACTGCATCCAGTGCCACAGGGTCCTTGCCGATGAGAAGGCCCTTGTAATCGGAGACATATCTTCGGTCGAAAAAGTGGGCTCCTCGACCATAGAATTGGGTCCGAATCACACTTAATATATTGAGACGGGTCTTCCCTTTCACCGCTGGTTTGTTCCATATCGACGCCAAAGGTGAACAGGCATCGGTATGATAGAGCCAAGGGGTCGAGACGAACATAATATAGTTCTTGATACAGCCCCCGATGCCAGACCAATGATGAGTTCTCAAGGGTCTGGCATTAATAAGAGCGGTTGAGGAAAGAAAGACTTTATTATCCAGCACCCCTCGGTCATCAATGCTGACGTTTTTCTTTGGAACTCCTACCTCCAGAACCCGCTTCTCAATAGCGGCTTCCAATTCTTTAGGAGTAGGCAGGGGATTCCAGGCATTGCTTTTGATGCCCACGATATCAGTAGGTCTGATCAATTTTTTCCAGGCCTGGAGAGGGCTTTCTTCTTCCATCAATGAGCTCACCCCTTGATCAAGCATTTTTTGAAGGATATCCGGATTGATACGACCCTGTTGATCGATGACCTTTTCATCGCGCACAAGCACGACCTTCACTTTCTCTTCTGCTCTGACTTCCTTCTCGTTGGATAAACCTAACCCCATTGAGGTGGCAAAAGCCGTATAAGCCGTTCCTCGAAGGAAGTCCCTGCGCGTGATGACTCTGTTTTTTTTCATGGTGTCCTCTTTTCTAAATTCCTTTGTGTCGCCTGGATCAGTGCTTCTCCTTTTTCCTTAGAGGGCGAATCAAATATGACCATCACATAATTTTTATAAAACTGAGCAGTTGTCCATCTCCCATTTTCTAGTCTTGATCGCTTTTGAAGAGGAAGACTCAGGCATGTAGGCTTTAACGAAACTTTGAAGGGCTTCTTTTGCTAATGTCTGGGAAGGATATTGGATCACAAGAAGAAAGGCCTTTCCTTCCGTTTGGGAAGCATAGGCGGAAAGCAAAGCATGGGTTCGTTCTCCCAGGCGCAGGATATTCTGATGGGAGACAAAGTAATGATAGTTTAAGCTCTGGTGATGATGGAAATAACGAATGCTCCTCTCGATGAGATTTTCATTCGGTAGAAGGTTTATCAGTTTGGGCTTTTTCCCTTCCTGTTTGATGGAATCAGCAACGGTTCGTCCCAAATCTAAAACATCTTTGTTCGTCGAAGGTGCCTCTTGCTCTGCATAGACATTGATGAAGAACTTCCCCTTCCAGAATCTCAGAAGCCCTCCTCCAAAATCAGATCCCTGACCAATACCTACCTCCTCGTCTCCTGTCGCGTAAGAGAAGACGCCGAAGGCATCTTCCGAAGAACCCATATCGAAGGTTTCGACGATAATAGGAGGATGATCCGCTTTTATATAACGGCGCACCATTAAAAGTTTGAATCCATAGGAGCGATAGAGTTCCGCTGCACCATCCATGTAGCGGAAGGTTGTTTGTCGATCGTAAAATTCGTCTTTTCCATCGGATTGATAACTTCCCAATTTTCATGGGAAACAATCTCTTCATTTCCATCTTCTTTCCATCCTTATCTGCAGAAAAGACAGCTCCTCCTATTGCCAACTCTCCTGCCAATAGGAGAACCGAAAATATCAAAGCCTTTCTCTTAAGCTCCATGTATTCAGCATATCGTTAAATGATGGGCCGTGTCAATTCTGAGAGAGGCCTCTTGATCGAGTTCTATTCCTCCATTTCTGCGAAAGCTCGCACAGGAAACGAAGCCCCCCGTACAATTCGCAGAGGCACCGCATAAAATCGAAAACCGGTTCGAGGAAGGTCTGAGAGGTTGCAGAGGTGCTCAACAATGAGAATATCTGAAGCAAGAAGCCGGGTGTGGGCAGGTCGGACAAAGTCTGCTGTGTTATCCACATTCCAGAAATCCACTCCGACAAGTGTCGCCCTTGAACGGATCAAAAGATCAATCGATTTTTCGGAAAGGTAGGGTCCAGGTTCCCAATAGCTTTCCGTTCCCCATCGCTTATCCCACTCCGTTCTGATGAGCACTGCCCGTCCTTCCAATTCTGAGTCCCTTGCATCGATGGTGATTGAACGGTCTGGTGGAACGTGTGCATCAAGAACGATTCCCGGAATTCTTGCTACGCTTTCGAGGAGAACCTGACTTAAATCGTTGCCATCCCGATAGCGATGAAATGGACTATCTAAATAAGTGCCCAGATTGCAGACCATCTCTACTTTCCCGAGATAGAATTCCGCTTGATCATTATAACGAGCGCGAGATGCTTGATGGTCGAGAAAAGCGCCGATCTTAGGGCGAGGAAGACCTGGGTAAGCCATCATCCCATCTTCCAGAAAATGATTCAATTCAATTAATTTTTTCATGGCCATCCCCTTTAAGATAAGTTTGTAATAGTTGAACGTTAGAGGGAATTCATCCTATAATACAAACATTATTATATCCCTTTCCGTTTCGATAGAGAAGGTGATTCCATGAGAGATAAGACTCCCAACCTGACGGATTACGAAAAGACCTATCGTGAGTTTAAGTGGGAGATTCCAGAATATTATAATTTCGGCTTTGATGGGATTGATCGATGGGCGGAAGACCGGACGAAATTAGCCCTCATCTCGGTGGACGATACAGGAATTCATGCCATTAGACATACCTTTGGAAATCATCAAGGCATTCGTTCAGTTGAGATCGACCTATTCCCCTTCAGAAAAACTTTCTCGGGAGATTTTAGAATATCTGGGCAGATATTTAGCAACCAATAAAGTTCCCAGGGAACTGGAGTTCGTCAGAGAATTACCCAAGACCACTACAGGAAAGATCAGAAGGTCGGAACTGAAGAATCGGGAGATCGAGAAGAGAAAAGGGAAATGACGAGAGAGGAGGTTTATTTATGGCAGATGCGACTTTGGAACTGCTCCGTGAGTTGACCGAAGCGCCTGGCATCTCAGGCTATGAGCAAGAGGTTCGAGAAATCATCCGTAAGCATCTTCAAGACCTTACGGTCATCGAACAAGACCGGCTGGGCAGTATCGTGTGTCGAAAGAATGGCCGAGCTGAAAAACCAAGGATTATGCTCGCAGGACACATGGATGAGATCGGATTTATCGTCAAGCTGATCACGGATGAAGGTTTTATCAAATTCAGCCCCCTTGGAGGATGGTGGGGCCATGTGATGCTGGCCCAGCGTGTGGTGATCAAGACCCGCAAGGGCGATGTGATCGGCCTGATTGGTTCGAAGCCTCCCCATATTTTGTCAGAAGAGGAGCGGAAGAAACTTCAAGAGCCAAAGGACATGTATGTTGACGTAGGTGCTACTTCTTTGGCTGAAGCTAAAAAACTAGGTATCTGCCCAGGTGATCCCATTGTGCCTATCTGTCCTTTTACTATCTTGGGTACTGGCAAGACTTACCTGGCCAAGGCATTCGACGATCGGGTCGGGTGTGCCCTTTTCATTGAGGTGATCAAGAAACTCGCAAAGGAAAAACATCCGAACACCGTTTATGGTGTAGGCACAGTGCAAGAGGAGGTGGGACTTCGTGGGGCGAGAACAAGCTCGTGGGTGGTTGAACCAGATGTGGGGCTTACGATGGAGGTTGGTGTTGCCGGCGATGTCCCAGATGTTAAAAAAGATGACGCCCAGGGAAAACTTGGAAGAGGTCCTGTCATTGTAATCCGCGACGGAAGCATGGTCCCTAATTTAAAGCTCCGCGATCTTTTTGTGGATACGGCAGAGAAACTAAAAATTCCTTATCAATTCGATATGTTGGAACGCGGAGGGACTGACTCTGGAGCGATTCATCTTCACCGTCATGGAGTCCCTAATCTTGTTATTGCTGTTCCCACCCGGCACATTCACAGCCACGCAGGTATCATTTACCGAAAAGACTTTGATAATGCTGTCAAGCTTGTCACTGCTGTGGTCAAAAAGCTTGATGCGAATACGGTGGCGAAACTGACAGATTGAAAAAAGAAAAATGAATAATTTTCCAAATGGATACGTCTAAATAAAATGAGGGAGATATCGAAAATATGTGTCGTCAGATTGTCCTAAGATGTGGGTAAAAAAGCTAAATTGTGGTAAAATGTTATATAGAGAATTATATTTATTTCGAGAAGATTAAGGGAGGTGGTTAAGGATGAAAAAATTAATAATGATCAGCTTGATTTTATTGGCAATTTTTTTATCGAGCGGGTCGGCCTTAGCCTGGCATAGACATTTCCATGGATATGGCCATTTCGGGATTTTTATTGCTCCACCCCCGTTATGGATACCGCCGCCCCCCGCTATTTATTACAGGGGATACTACCCGCCCCCGGCTTATTACGGACCCTACTACGAACCTTATCGAGCCTGGGTTCCGGGCCACTGGGAGGAGAGGCAGACTCCCTATGGTTGGGAAAGGATATGGGTTCCCGGTTACTGGAGATAGGGTCCCTGATGACCGGAGAATAGTTTAAGTTAATCCCATTTTTTCACCCAATCCGAAATCATTTGGGTGAGTCTTTTCTTCTGGCCTTCGTTCAGATTGTCCTGGAAAGCAAGCATGAGATCGAAGGCCTGATTGATCCTTTTGGCCTCCTCCTGAAGTGACCCTTGAAGGAGGGAGGTCATTTTTCGAAGATTTGAATTTTCTTTTATTCCCTCTTCCTTGATCTTCAAGAGGGCTTCCTTCTTATCTTTTTGACCCTCCTGGAAGTTCTTCCGGATGTCCATCTTAAGTCGCTCCAACTGAATCTTCTGATTTTCGTTTAAATCAAGTTTCCCTGCCGTCTTATCCACCATTTTGATGAAGATCTTTTCAGCCTTTGCCATCGTATCCATTTGGGGTCGGCATCCTAAAAATAAGCCTCCCAAGAGGATGGCACCCATTAAATAAATTAAATACCGACTTCGTTTCATCTTTTTTTCTCCTTTCTGTCCCTCACCCTTGCCTACCGGCAGGCAGGCGGTCCCGACTGAGAGCGGGGCAGGCACCACGGAGAGGGAGTGGAAAAATTCGAATACGTCTAATTAGAATTTAATCACCCAATTATAATCTAATAATTAGGGTTGTGGAAAGTCAACCTTACAGAACCATTCCATGAATTTTTCATCATAGTGTATTGTATAGATAAACCCATCGCTTCCTTTCACTTTAAAGAGCCTCTTTCTCCTCCTGTTTTTTACCCCTTCTTCGGTCCACATCTTTAGAATTTCCAGGACCTCAATCTTTTTCTCATGGAGGAAGATCGTCCTCGGGATTTCCTCTCCGCGATACCCAGAGTAAGCGATCACCTCAATCTTTTCTTCAGACCTTCCCTTCAAATCCCGATTTCCACCTCTTTCAAGATTTCTAAGAATAGAGAATCCCTATTCTTTTTCGTCACCTCAAAGAGCCTAACATCCCTCCTTCTCTTTATCTCTGAGATCAATCCGCTCCCTTTCATGGAAATGGTGGCGATCACCCACTTTTCAGAATTCAGAATTTCTTTTATAAGTTTTTTAAATCGATCGGAGAGACATTCCATCTTTCCAATCTCATCAATGATAATAAGACGGGTGGAGGGATTGAAAAATGAAATCGAGTCAAGAAAATCCTCAAATCCCTTGATATCCACCTGATATCGCCCAACCTTGTAGGTGCTTCTTATGTCCTGATGGGAGAGAAGACCTCTCCTCCCCTCCAGATCGATGAGCCCAAATCCCTTTCTCATGCCTTCCTCTCTTATCTCTTCCGTATAAAAACCAATTGGATGAAAGCCCTTCAAGGCTTCAGAAAGTTTTTTAATCAGGGTCGTCTTACCTACACCGGGAAGTCCTGTAATCAGGAGATTCTTTTTTATCAGACCTATTGACGTCATTCTTTCCTTTACCCCGTTAGAAAACTCCGCCATTTATAGTGGGGATGATAGAAATGGATAATATTCATATTAGAAAGGTTGGGGTTTAAAGCCCTATCCTTTCTAACGGGGTTTGCCCCTCAGGATTGAATGAGACCGGAGAATGCCTGGACCTCCGACTCATCAAATTCAATCCGACACCACTTCCTATAATCAGGAATGCCCCTATTAAAAAGTGGAAGGTGAGGGGGTCTTTAAAAATGAGGAATCCTCCAATGCCTGCGAAGACGATTTCGGACATCATGATCAGGGAACCTTCCGAGGCTTTGCAGAATTTAAAGGCCTGGTTCATGAGAACTTGTCCGACGAGAAGCATCAGGCCGAGGAAGACCAATAAAATTCCAAGGTGGAAACTGGGGGCCCTGAATTCCTTGACAAAAAAAGGGAACGAAAGCATTCCTCCCATCAGGCAGAAGTAAAAATAGATGATCAAGGGACCGTTGGTCTGCCTTGCCTTGTGTATCAGGACCATGGCTATACCCCCCATACCACTGCTCAAAATTCCAAAAATATATCCTGTGTTAAAAGAATGGAAATCTGGATTGATGAGGGCATAAATTCCTGCGAGACCCACTCCAATAAGTAGAAGTTCTCCCTTTTCAATGGGAGTTTTGAAGAGGAGGAAGGAAAAGAGAGCGACGAAGAGGGGGAAAGTATAGAAAAGGACGATAGCATTGGACAAAGGAAGCACGGTAATCGATTTGAGCAGACAAAAAAAGGAGAAGGTTCCAAAAAGCCCTCTCAAGATGAGAATCCCTGTTTGGTTTCCCTTGAGAGAGATTCGTCTTGAAGAGAGAATGGGCCAGAGGATGATTCCTCCTAACAAAAATCGGATAAAAGCAATCTGCATGATCGAGAGCTGAGAAGTAAGGTATTTGGTGAGAATGTCAGCAAATGAAAAAACAAAGGCTGCCAGAAGCATCAGCCCAAAACCACTAACGAGAAAGCGTTTCACAAGAGCCATTCTTGACCCTCTATTTTAAAAAAGCATCGGGGTAGAAAGAAAGTTTATCAGAGTGGGAGAGAAGGAACAATAAAAACTTTTTAACCTTGAACGGGTTTCTTAAATATTAGCAGGCTGCTGAAAAAGTCATCTTTTCCAGGTTGCTCAAAAAGGGCCAGATGCAAGGCCCCCGAAATCCGAAGGAGTGAGGCGTACTTGGCTGTACGCCGCAACGAAAAAGGATGAGGGAAACGCAACAGATGGCCATTTTTCAGCAACCTGTTAGAAAGAGGGAACACCCTTTGAAAACGGTGGGGAAAGACTCTTTTCATCAATGGGAGAAGATTCCGTACTTTCCGTGACCTCTTTATAATCGGGGATGACCATTCCCCTCTGAACCATGATGCTGTAAATAAGATTGGAGCGGTTGATCACATATCGCTGATCTCCAACAGGGTTATATTTTTTTGGATTCGGAAGGACAGAGGCAAGCCTGGCTGCCTCCCCCGGGGCCAATTCGGAGGAAGGTTTCCCAAAATAATGTCGTGAGGCAGCCTCCACACCAAATATCCCATCCCCCCACTCCACCACATTGAGGTAGAGTTCTAAAATCCGTCTCTTCGAAAGGACCTTTTCCATTCTCCATGTGATCAGGGCCTCTCCGATCTTTCTTATAAAGGATTTTTCAGGAGAAAAATAGAGATTCTTTGCAAGTTGTTGCGTGACGGTGCTTCCACCAAACTTAAATTTCTTCGCTTGGATATCCTTTTCGATGGCTTTCTGGATCGCCTCGAAATCGAAGCCCTCGTGTTTCCAGAACTTATCATCCTCAGCGATGAGAACAGCCTTGACGAGGTAAGGAGAGATCTTCGAAAAAGGGACCCAGATCTGATGGACTCTGTATTTTTTCCCCTTCTCTCTTGCTTCCTTTTCCCGATATTCCATGAAGGCGGTTTTTTTTGGGTTTCCCTTTTTCAGTTTCGAAAGATCAGGCATCCAAAAGAAATAGAGGAGAGAAAAAAGGGGGACTAAGATAATGATAGGAAGGAGCCATCTGAGATGCTTCCTTCTTTTCATTTTGTACTTTTCATTTTGCAATTTATAATTTTCAATGATTTTTTGAAACGTTACCCTCGGACAAAGGGATTGTGTCGCCTCTCGTATTGAATGGTTGACGTGGGTGTGGAACCATAATTATGACCGGGGAAGACGACCGTCTCTCCAGGTAAGACATAGAGCTTTTTCCGAATCGATGCTTCCAATACATCCCATGAACTCCCCGGAAAATCGGTCCTCCCCACCGATCCCACAAAAAGGGTATCCCCCGTAAACACCATCCCATCGAGATAAAGGGACATGCCTCCGGGGGAGTGACCCGGTGTGTGGATCGCTTTCAGTTTGACACTGCCCACCTGAATGACATCTCCTTCTTTGACGGTCGTGTCGGCAGGAGGAGAGGCCGTGGCCCCAAACATTTCCAGAAGATAAGAAGGAGTTTGACCCAGTGCCACCGCATCCTCTTCATGAATAATGATCTTGGCTCCGGTCTTCTTCACCATTTCTGCGTTCCCCATGATATGGTCCACATGAGAATGGGTATTGACGATATATTTAATTTTATTTAAGCCATGAGATTTCGCTTCCGAGAGAAGCCTCCTGGCATCATCCGCAGGATCAATGAACAGTCCCTCCTGGGTTTCCTCATCTCCGATCAGATAACAGAAGACCGCAAAATTTCCAACCTCATACTGTTTGACAATCATTTTACCCTCCGCCTCCACCGGTCTCTTATTACTATAATTCATGGACTTCTGATCTTCAACTTTTTTCTTGACAATTGTTTTTGAACTTCATAATATGCTGACCGTTCCATATATACTAAGTGTTTAGTATGGAAAAAATAAAGAAAAGACTTAACCACAAAAATCTCCAGTCCCAAGAGACCGCAAACCGGATTCTCAATCAGGCCATAAGAATATTTTTAGAGAAGGGCTATCATGGGACTTCGATCGATGATATTACTCGAGCAGCTAAGTTGACCAAAGGAGCTCTTTATTGGCATTTTAAAAACAAAGAGGATCTGCTCAAAAGAATTATAGAAGAATATGAAAAGCATTTTTTAGATGGGATGATTCAAGCCGTGAATGGAGTGAGAGGAAGTATTCTTGATAAGATTGAGAAATACTTTCGATATAATGCGGTTTTTGCTTATTACAATCGAGAATTGTGCGTTTCCTTTGACACATTGGCTGCAGAACTCGTTGGAGCTCATCATGGAGTGGAGACGGAATTTAGGAGGATTTACAAGAAATATCAAAAATTTTTATCAAACTTAATTGTTCAAGGGAAAAAAGAAAAAGTTTTTGAGAAGGAGATGGATGAGGATCTTACTGCACTCGTCATTATCGCATTCCATGTTGGGATATTGCTCCAATGGTCTATGAATAAGGATGAGATTGACGGGAAGGCCTATGTGAATGCGTTCAAAAAAATCATGCTCAAGGGCTTGATGATTTGAACTGAAGGAGAAGGAATGAATTTTGAGCTGACCAATCGACAAAAACAGATCCGGTTGTCCGCGCGAGAGTTTGCTGAAGGGGAATTTCCAGGGATCGCCCGCGAATGCGATCGTAAAGAAGAATTTCCAAGAGATCTTTGGAAAAAGGCCTGCGAACTGGGTTTTATCGGCCTCTTTATCAAGAAAGAATATGGAGGCCTTGGATTGGGCTTCCTTGAATTTGCCATGGTGATGGAAGAATTCTGGAGGGTGGATCCTGGATGCGGGAACATTCTCCTCACCGCATTTGGTTCTGAGCTGATTCAGCTTTATGGCACCGAGGAACAGAAGAAGAAGTACCTTCCTCCTGTCACCAGGGGAAAGGCGATCATGGGGACCGCCATTACAGAGCCTGATGCGGGAAGCGATATCCTCTCCATTTTGACCGCGGCAAGAAAAGACGGGAATGAGTATGTGATCAACGGATCGAAGCAATTCATTACAAACGGAAGCATTGCCAACTATATCGTCGTCTTCTGCTTAACGCATCCCGAAGCGGAGTCGAGACTCAAGAGGTTCGGAACGATCATTGTGGAAACGGATCGTCCGGGATTCGGGGCGATCAAGTTGACCGGAAAGCTGGGGATCAGGGCCTCCGATACCGCAGAGATCAGGTTGAGCGATGTGAGGGTTCCGAAAGAGAACCTGATCGGTGAGAAGGAGGGAGAAGGTTTTCCTCAGATTATGCAGCTCTTTAACATCAACCGTGTCGTTGCTGCCTCGCAGGGCGTGGGGGTGGCCCAGGGGGCGCTGGATAAGGCCATCCAATATGTGAAGAAAAGGAAGCAGTTCGGACAACCTCTCGCCACCTTTCAAGCCACTCAATTCAAAATTGCAGAGATGGCCACCTGGGTCGAAGCTGCCCGCAATCTCTGCTATCAAGCAGGATGGATGCTCGATCATGGGAAGGTGGACCCCAAACTCATCTCCATTGCCAAATATCTTGCCGGAGAAGTGGGTGTGAAGGTTGCCAATGATGCCCTTCAGCTCCATGGGGGTTATGGTTATATGGCGGATTATGATATTGAGCGTTTCTACAGAGATGCCAAGATCGTCGAGATCTATGAAGGAACCAAAGAGATAGAAAAAAATACCATCGCCCGAGAACTATTGGGAAAGATATAACAGAGGCTTTTTTGGGAGAAACGAAAACCTATTTTTAAGGATCGATAAAGGAGAAACGATGAAAGATGTTGTGATGGTGAGTGCGACGAGGACACCCATCGGAGATTTCGGCGGGTCATTAAAGGATGTCTCTGCCACTTCTTTAGCGATGACGATCATTGACTCCTCTCTCCAGCGGGTGGGTATTGAAAAGAAGTCCGTGGAGCAGGTGATCATGGGAAATTGTTTTGAACCGTTAGATCAGAATGTCGCCCGAATTGCAGCAGTCAAGTGCGGTCTTCCCCTTGAAACACCCGGCTTCACCATTGTTGTCAACTGTGCGTCCGGAATGCAGGCAATCATCTGTGGGACTCAGGCTATTCGAGATGGTGATGTGGATGTGGTCATTGCCGGAGGAGTCGAGAGCATGAGCACCGCTCCTTATATATTAACGACGACCCGTTGGGGCCAGCGTCTTCAGCATGGGCAGTTGATCGATATGCTATGGAGAGCCATGCAGGAGTACCCTATTGGAGTTGGGATGGGATTGACAGCGGAGAATCTGGCAGAGAAGTATGGGATTTCGAGGGAAGAACAGGATCAGTTTTCATTGATCAGTCAGCAGAGAGCTTGTAAGGCGATTCGGGAAGGAAAATTTAAGGAGGAAATCACTCCTGTCTCCATTCCCCAGAGAAAAGGAGAAGCAAAGATTGTGGATACCGATGAACATCCAAGACCTGATGTGACCCTGGAGAAGCTGGCTAAGTTGTCTCCGGCCTTTAAAAAAGGTGGAACGGTGACAGCAGGAAATTCATCAGGACTCAATGATGCCGCAGCGGTGACTGTTTTAATGTCTAAAGAAAAAGCGAAAGAGATGGGACTAAAGCCACTGGCTAAAATATTGGGTTACGCGATCGTCGGGGTGGATCCATCCTATATGGGTATCGGACCTGTTCCTGCCACCCAAAAAGTATTAAAGAAAGTACGCCTCAGTCTCAGGGATATCCAGCTCATTGAGATCAACGAGGCTTTTGCCGCTCAGTATTTATCCTGCGAGAAAGAGTTAGGATTAAATCGGGATATTGTCAATGTCAATGGCAGTGGCATTGCCTTGGGCCATCCTGTGGGGGCGACAGGATGCCGTCTGGTCGTGACGCTCATTCATGAGATGGCAAAGAGAGATCTAACCCTGGGGCTTGCAACCCTTTGCGTCGGAGGTGGTTTGGGGTTCGCCATGGTGATCGAGAGGGAGTGAACCCCATTAGAAGTTCCAGCGGGGCATTATTTCTAACGGGGTAAAGGTGGAGAAGAGATGAAACGCCTGGGCAGCAAGATGGGTTGGGAAATCGTAGAGGAAGAACGGCCGGATTTTAAAGGTGAGATTTTTAAAGACAGGCCGAAACATGTCGTACAGATGCTGGAGAATACCGTCAGAAAATATCCGGATAAAGTTGGCTTTATTGCCGGCGACTGGCGTTTAACGTTCAAGGAATTTGACGGGATCGTGAACAGGATTGCAGCCGGACTGGAAAAACATGGAGTCAAACCAGGGAGACCATGTGGCCCTACTCTTAGGGATACAAATGGAATTTCCGTTAAGTTTTTTTGCATTGATGAAACTGGGGGCCATTGTGGTGCCCCTCAATACCAGATTCAAGGGAAAGGAACTGGCCTATGAGATAAACGATTCTGAGAGCAAGGTATTGATCGTGGATGAGGAGTACTGGCCCTTTATTGATTCTGTAAGGGATCAACTGAAAACGATTGAGAAGATCTTTTTCAATGGACCTCGTGTGCCCCGAGGGAACCCTTCCTTTTTCGTTGTTAAAGGAAAATAGAGAAGATGTCTTTACAAAGGCAACCCTATCAGAATCGGATGACGCTGCGATCATGTATACCTCGGGTACCACGGGCAGACCTAAAGGGGCCATCCTTCATCACCGGGGCTTCGTGATCACGGCAATGCTGGTAAGCGACTTTATTCAATTTGAACCAGAAGACAAGATGATATGCTGCGTTCCCCTTTTTCATATCACAGGCCTCTCCTGTTTAATGCTTCCCCCCATTTTCAGCGGTGTCGCATGCATCTACATGAGGCAATTTAAAACGAAGGATTTCCTGGAGATCATGGCCAAGGAAAAGGTGACGCAATACATGGGTGTGGTGAACGTTATTTGGCTCATGGTCAATCACCCTGATTTCGACCAATATGATTTTTCTTCTTTTAAGACAGCACTCTTCGGTGGCTCTCCTGCCACAGAGGAGATGGTCAGGGGTATTTTCAATAAACTGCCCCACATTCAAATCAGCGTGGGATACGGGTTGACGGAATGCTTTGCCATTACAACGTCAACACCCTTTGAGGATGCCCTTCGTAAAATAAAGGCTGTCGGTCAATGCCTTCCCACCATGGAGGCAAAGATCGTGGATGATGAAGGGAACGAAGTACCCATAGGAACCATTGGTGAGATCGTGTTGAAGGGGGTAAAAGTCTTTAAGGGTTACTGGAAGAACCCAGAGGCCACGAGTGCGACGATCGTCGATGGTTGGGTTCATACAGGCGATATCGGCAAAATGGATGAGGAAGGTTTTATTTACATTCTGGACCGCAAGAAAGACATGATTAACCGGGGTGGAGAAAAGATATACTCCTTGGAGGTGGAAAATGTAATAGGCGACAACCCAAAGGTATTGGAGGTGGCAGTGGTGGGAGTCCCTGATCCAGTGATGGGTGAAGTCGTCAAGGCCTGCGTGGCATTGAAACCCGGCGAGAAGGCGACGGAAGAAGAGATTAAGAAACTCTGTGCGGAGCGCCTCGCAGACTACAAGGTTCCGAAGTTTGTGGAATTCATGGAGGGCCTCCCAAGGAACCCTGCAGGTAAGGTGAGCAAGCCGGAACTGCGGTATGTCCCAGATAAGGTCACTAAATGAGCAAGGCGATCATGGGAACTTCCCGGTAATGAATGCGTTTTCGTGATAACAGGGTTTAAGGAGGGACAGACATGGCGCTTAGAGACGCAGAGCAGTATATTGAAAGTCTTCGAGATGGGCGGGAAGTCTACATCCATGGCGAGCGCGTCGAAGATATCACCAGACATCCTTCTTTAAGAAAGGCCATCGATCATGGAGCGATCGATTATGAACTGGACAAGCGACCGGAGCTCCGTGGCCTTCTTGTGACCCGATCCCCAAAAACCGGTAATGAGATCAGACGTTATTTTGAGCTTCCGCGAACAGGAGAGGACCTGTTGAGGAGACAGGAGCTCATAGAAGCGACGACAAGAAACGGTGGTTCCGTTGTCATCTTTATGAAAGAGATTGGCACAGACGCCCTCAACGCCCTTAACATGGTCTGCTATGAAATGGATAAGAAGCACGGAACCGACTACTCGGAGCGAGTTGGCCACTATAGGCAGTATCTCGAGGAGAACGATCTGAGTATGTCGGGCGCCGTGACGGATGTGAAGGGAGACCGGAAGCTCAGACCATCGCAGCAGGAGATGCCCTACTATTATTTGAAAGTGGTTGAGCGGCTCCCGGATGGGGTTGTTGTCCGGGGAGCAAAGGTGCATACGACCTCTGCACCGATCACCAACGAGCTGATTGTCCTGCCGACGAGAGCAATGACAGAAAGCGATAAAGATTACTGTATCGCCTTCGGCGTCCCTGTTCATACAAAGGGCATTAAGATCATTTCCCGGCCGGAGCGGGGGGATCTAGGCGTGTTTGACTATCCTTTGAGCTCCCGCCACGTGACCCTGGAAGCCATGACGATATTCGATGACGTCTTCGTGCCGAAGGAGCGCATCTTCATGGACGGCGAATGGGAGTTCGCGGGAGCCCTGGCCAACTGCTTTGCCACATGGCACCGGTTCACAGGCATTTCGTACAAGTATCCTTTTGCGGAGTTGATGATCGGAGCTGCCAGTTTGATCAGCGATTACAATGGTGTCCCCCAGGCTTCACACATCCAGGATAGAATCACGGAGCTGGTGATTTATGCACAATCGATTAAGACCTTTGGTCGAGCTGCCGCGCTGGAATGCGTGATCACTGAAAATGGAGTTGCCTATCCAAACCCTCTGCTCTGCAATATTGGAAAGTACGTTTTTGCCGCCAACTATCATGCTTCCATGAAAGCACTCCAGGAAGTGGCAGGAGGTCTCGTTGTCACAGGCCCCACCGAAGCCGATTGCAGAAACCCGGTCACGGGGGGATTCATCGAGAAGTATCTTGGAGGAAGAAAAGGGGCGGACGCCATCAGTCGGCTCAAGGTGATGAAACTGATTCGGGATATGGGTTCTACCGAGGGTGCCGGCGAATGGTGGGTAGGAACCCTGCATGGTGAAGGCTCACTTCAGGCACAGAGGCTTTCCATTTCGAGAGAATTTAACGTGAAGAAATGCGTCGACTATGTAAAGGAACTGTTGGAAATCAAGTAAGGGTGTAAAGATCAAGAGTTGAAATGAGGTATCCTGTCCATTCAGGGGGTGCTTTCTTTCCTTAACAAATAGTGGAAAGATACTATTTTAAAAGAGAAAATTTTAATATGAAACATGTCTTATCAAAAGATGGCGTCCCGATTGCCTATGAGCGAAGGGGTAAAGGACTACCACTCGTCTTGATCCATGGTGCAGCGGCTGATCATACTCGTTGGACGCCAATTCTTCCGGAACTAGAAAAACATTTCACCGTTTATGCGGTCGACCGTAGAGGTCGCGGTCAGAGCGGGGATCTCGAGCCCTATACCATAGAGCGTGAATACGAAGATGTGGTTGCCATCGTTGATTCGATTCCAGGTCCAGTGAACCTCCTTGGGCATTCCTATGGTGCCCTATGCTCTTTGGAAGCTTCTCTTATGACGCTGAACCTTCGAAAGCTCATTTTATATGAACCTCCGATCCACACAGATGTTATAAAAAATAGTTCTCCCGATGCAATAGACAGGATGAATTCCTATCTCCACATTGGAGAACGCGAGAAAGCCTTGCTCATTTTTCTCCGAGAGATCGTCGGAATCCAACCCGATGAAATGAATAAGCTACAATCCTTACCCAGTTGGTCTTCTAGGGTCGCTTCGGCGCATACGATTCCCCGCGAGGAAGCCAGTGTCGGCTCCTACACTCTTGACCCAGAGCGGTTTTCCAAACTGGAGACACCTACGTTGCTTCTTCTCGGGAGTGACAGTCCTTCATTTTTTAGGGCGGCGATCGAAATTTTAAAAAGATCTATTCCTAAAAGTAGAATCGCCATTATGCCTGAACAACGGCATGCGGCGATGGACACAGCACCCGAACTATTCTCAAGGGAGATCATCGGATTCCTGAAATGAAAGAGATGGTGGAGAGTTCAACCTTCAACTGCCTATCTTGGGGTCGATGCGTCCGCGCGGTGAGTCAAGTGACCCCATGCTCGGCCTTTTAAGCTCGATCCTCTTAAAAGATGTTGATGTGCCCGTTCGTGGGATAGATAAATAAATGGTGTCCGCCAGATGAAGCTTTGTCCAGGAGGATTAAATCAATCTTTAAGGAGAAAGGAGGTGCAGAGAACCTATAACCATACGAGGAAACATTAAATCTAAAAGGAGGTATTCTGTTATGAAGAATTACATCATGAGAATTTTTCTCGCTGCCTGCATGATTTCATTGGTTGTCTGCTTTCTTCCAAGGCCAGGTTCCGCTGCAGAAATCAGGCTGAAGTATGCCAGTTTCTTTCCACCCGCCCATGCCTTCGCAATCTTGTCCGATCAATGGTGCAAAGAGCTTGAGAAGAGAACGAACGGCCAGGTGAAGGTTGCCTTTTTCCCTGCCGGCACGCTGGTATCGGCAAATGCAACCTATGACGGTGTCGTGAAAGGGATCGTCGATATCGGTTTGAGCATCATGTCTTACACACCCGGCAGGATGCCCCTCTCAGAGGTACTCTGTCTTCCTCTCGGCTTCAAGACCGGCGGACAGGCAACGCGAATGGCAAATGCATTCTATCAGAAATTCAAACCGAAGGAATATGATGACACAAAAATCTTCTATCTCCACGGCCACGGTCCGGGCTTTTTCCATACCAAGACGCCGGTCAACAAGATTGAGGAACTAAAGGGCCTCCGGATCAAGAGCGATGCAAATACGTCGAAGGTTGTGGCGGCTGCCGGAGCGACGCCCACCACGATGCCCATGTTAGAGACATATGATGCCCTGAAGCGGGGACTCGCCGATGGCGTGCTCCTTCCCATAGAGACATTGAAGGGTTGGAAGTTCGGAGAGGTATGCAATTACACCTATGAGAACCATGGCAACGCTTACTCAAACGGTTTCTTCATTGCCATGAACAAGGAGAAATGGAACTCCCTCCCGAAAGATGTTCAGCAGATCATCGATAAGCTCAATGAAGAGTGGTTTGAGAAACAGGCGAAACTGTGGACCGCTGTGGATGAGGAGGGACGTGACTTTGTCGCGAAGACCGGGCATAAAGTCACAAAGGCAACGCCGGAGGAAGAAGCAAAAATGAAGGAAAGAATGAAACCCATACTCGATGCCTATGTGAAGAGCATGAAAGAGAAGGGTTTCCCGGGGGAAGAAGCCCTCAAATGGTGCCAGGATTACCTGAAAACGGCGCCTGTTAATTAAGACGATCAACAATGGTTTTGGGGGCAGTGGGTTGGCCGCCCCCAAAACGTTTAATCAGTACGGGAGGAGACAATGAAGGTCTGGTCTGCCTTTGAACGTGCCTTGTGCAGATTTCTTCTGCTGATATCAGGATTAACCCTTGCGTTCATGCTACTTTTTACCCTTACGGATGTGTTGATGAGGGCTTTCGGGAAACCGATCGTAGGAGACTTTGAGATTATCTCTTTTTTGGGTGCGGTGGTGATCGGGTTTGCCATTCCCTACACAACCCTGCTCAAGGGACACATCGTCGTCGATTTCTTTATAGAGAAACTGTCGAGGAATGTAAGGGATGGGATGCAAGTCGCCACGCGGATCATAGGAATAGCGCTCTTCCTCTGGATAAGCTGGAACTTCGTCGTCATGAGCCTTGACCTTATCAAGTCAAGAGAGGTCACCCCAGTGTTCAGGCTGCCCTATTACCCCATTTCGTTTGGGCTGGCCTTCACCTGCATTATCCAGTGTTTTCCTCTCCTTTCACAGATTATGGAGATTGTTGGAGGCCGACATGATAGATGAAATAACAGCGGGAATTGTTGGCATATGTATTCTGGTGGTCATGTTCTTGACCGGTATCGAACTGGCATACGCAATGGCGGTGATTGGTTTCATCGGACTTGGTTATCTTGGTACATGGAGCGCAGCCTCTAACCAGGTCGTCAAAGATTTCTTCGAGACCTTCACCTCCTATGGGTTTACCGTGATCCCTCTTTTTGTCCTCATGGGTCAGGTCGCATCGAACTCGGGTATTGCCAAGAAACTCTACAATTCAGCCGAGAAGTTCGTGGGCCATATCCCCGGTGGTCTGGCCATGACCACTGTTGTCGGGGCAACGCTTTTCAAGGCCATGTGCGGCTCTACCCTTGCGACGTGTGCCACGTTTGCAAGTATCGCAATTCCTGAAATGACACGACTGGGCTATAGCAAGAAGCTCTCCACGGGCGTCGTCGCCTCCGTGGGTACCCTCGGGATGCTGATTCCTCCCAGTGTCCCCCTTATCATCTTCGGAATTATTACGGAACAGTCGATCGGCAAGCTCTTTCTCGCTGGTATTATCCCTGGATTGCTCATTTCCCTTTTCTTCATATTCGTTATCTACGGCTGGGTGAAGATCGATCCATCCATCGCCCGGCCAGCACAGAAGTCGACGTGGAAAGAGAGAATCAATTCGGCCCCTGAGTTCCTGTGGGTTGTGATCATCTTCTTCGTCGTCATCGGGGGACTCATGAAGGGGTATTTCTCACCGACCGAGGCGGGAAGTATCGGTACTGCAGCAGTGCTGATACTGGCCTATGCCAAGAGGGAATTTCCCTTTCGGAGACTGGTTTCGTCCTTCGAGGAATCCCTCCGCACTGCTTGTATGGTGCTCGTTCTCATTGCAGGTTCTGTGGTCTTCGGTCATTTTCTGGCTGTTACGTCGATCCCTTTTATCACTGCCGACTGGATCATCGGTTTATCCCTTAACAAAAACATCGTTATGATTCTTATTATCTTCATCTACCTGATCGGAGGCTCCTTCATAGACGATCTGGCATTCATGATCCTGGCCACCCCCATTTTTTATCCAGTCATCGTCAAGCTGGGGTTCGACCCCATATGGTTCGGTATCATGATCGGCGTTACCATCATGATCGGCGTTATCATACCGCCTGTGGCCATTTCCGTCTTTATTGTCAAGAACATAACGGGAGAACCATTCAACGTGATCTATAAGGGCGTCACTCCATTTCTCCTGAGCCTTATTGCTTGCGCCACGCTTCTCTTTTTCTTCCCGGGGATTGCCACGTTCCTGCCCAATCTGGTGATGAAGTAATGGCGTTCACGCGCTCGCGGGCGAGCATGTTCGGGATATCCTGACACCGAAGTAACCGCCAGAGGAAAAGTGGAGGGCCAGCAAAGATGGCCAAAAGTCGAGCGCAGGGTCTGTCGGAGATCTCGAAGGGAGGTTGACTATGGGCTTCAAAGTCGTAAATGTTTTCGCTCTGCCGGAAGCGGATTTTGGAGATGAACTGCTCGACCCCTTGGGCGCCACACTCGTCAAGGGGATGTGGATGAAGGAGGAGGAAATCATCGCTCATGCACATGACGCTGATGCTATCATCGGTGTGGTTTCGATCCAGCCCTTCAACCGGCGCCTGCTTACTTCCCTTTCCAAGTGCCGGGTGATTGCAGGCATCGGCATAGGTTACGACAGGACCGACCTGGAGGCAGCGACCGAACTGGGGATCGCTGTGACCAATGTACCCGATTACTGCTTGGACGAGGTCTCTGGTCTTGCGATAACGTATATGCTGGCCCTGGGCCACCGATTACTCCAGATAGATAGGGCTGTAAGAGAACGGCGAATAGTTTTTACGTTGGACAAAAAGGCGTTGGATGAAATAGCCTGTCCCATGTTCCGGATGCGGGATCAGACCCTCGGCATTGTTGGTTTTGGCAAAATAGGGACGGTGACTGCCCTGAAGGCCCGGGGACTGGGGATGTCCGCTATCGCTTACGATCCCTACGTCCTCCGTCCTGTCATGGAGAGTCGAGGAGTAAAACCGGTTGACTTTGACACACTGCTAAGGGAGTCCGATTTCATCACCCTCCACACCCCTCTTACTTCCGAAACAAGAGACATGTTCGGCTACGAACAATTCAAGATGATGAAGCGTACCGCTTACTTTATCAATACTGCAAGGGGAGGATGTGTGGACCAAGCAGGATTGATACAGGCTCTGAAGGAGGGGCTCATCGCCGGTGCAGGGATTGATGTAACGGTTGACGAGCCCATCGCTCCGGAGAACCCACTTCTCACCATGACAAATGTCATACTCACCGGACACAGTGCCTGGTATTCGGTCACATCAGAAGTGGACCTGAACCGAAGGCCTATGACCCAGGTAGTCCAGGCCCTTAGAGGGGAATACCCTGCCTACACAGTCAACACCGACGTGAAAACGAAGTGGATGATACGGTGGGGGAAGAAGGCGTAAAGAGTTTTTGGCAAAACTGCGCTAAAGCGAGCACTCTTTTACCATACAGAGGTGCACAATGAAAATCGGTTACTTCTCAAGTAAAGGAGCGGGTTTTGTCGGGGCTGTTTTCGGAGAGAGAGTTTTTAATCTTTCTGAAGCGGCATCACGGGTCGGGAAACAAGTGTTCTCAGACCTCACGTTGCTTCTCAGGCAGGAGCGTTTCAATGTCACTCTCTTTACGGAGCTTTACGATCAGGAAAGGAATCGTGAGGAATGCTGGCATCGCCTTGAGAACCTTTCTTTTCTTCCGCTTCTCCGGCCCGGCAAAATCATCTGCCTTGGCCTTAACTATGTGGAACATGCCCGCGAGGGAAATGTCCCCATCCCTGAAGAACCCATTTACTTTGAGAAAGCGGTGACCTCGATCATCGCCCATAATCAGCCTGTCATCTACCCACCCCATCTGGGAAGGATTGATCCGGAAGTCGAGCTGGCCTTTGTCATAGGCAAGCATGCCCGTGGTGTGAAGGAAATTGAGGCAGAGGCCTACATCGCTGGTTACACGATTCTCAACGATATGACGGCAAGGGATCTTCAACGAAAGGACATCGGAAACCGTCACCCCTGGTACCGTTCAAAAAGCATCGATACCTTTTGTCCCATCGGCCCTTGGATGGTTACAGCGGATGAGGTCGATCCGCAGGAGGCCCTGATGATTCAGCTGCGTGTCAATGGGCAAGTGAGACAAAACTCATCGACCCGATATCTTGTTTTCAATGTGCCAGCTCTCCTCTGCAGGATCTCGGAACTCATCACCCTGGAGCCAGGAGACATCATCTCGACAGGGACACCGGAGGGGATTGCGCCCATCTACCCCGGGGACATCATGGAGGCAGAGATCGAAAAGATAGGCATTCTAAGGAATCCCATAAGAGAGCTTTGAACCCCCCTTTTTCGCTCTCTTAAGATTTCTGGACTTTTTCAGAAATCCCATAGAAAAGTGAGGAGAGAAAATGGATTTTGAACTTACGGATGAACAAAAAGATATCAAAAAGGCCGCACGGGAGTTCGCGGAGGGGATGTTTCCGGAGGTCGCTGAGGAATGCGACATCAACGAAACTTTTCCAAGAAAGTTATGGAAGAAAGCCTGCGATCTTGGATTTGTAGGGGTCTTTATTGACGAAGCCTATGGAGGCTCAGGTCTGGGTCTTCTGGAGAATGTCCTCATCATGGAGGAGTTCTGCAGAGTGGATGCGGGATGCGCAGGGGTGACCCTTACGACCTTGGGCTCAGAGTTCATCCTTTTATATGGGAGAGAAGAGCAAAAGAAAAAATATCTCCCTGGCTTAACTAAGGGAGAAGCCATCATGGGGATGGCGATTACCGAACCGGATGCTGGAAGCGATGCGGCCTCCATCACCACCACAGCCCGGAGGGTGAAGGATCATTATGTGATCAATGGGAATAAAATGTTTATTACGAATGGCAGCATTGCCGATTTCATCGTCGTCCTCTGCCTCACCAATGAAAATGAGAGGGTGAAGTCCAAACGTCAGAGCGCCATACTCGTCGAGACCAACCGGAAGGGATTTGAAGCCAATCAACTAAAGCGAAAATTAGGAATGAGGGCTTCCGATACATCGGAGCTCCATTTTTCTGAGGTGGAGGTTCCTTTAGAGAATTTAATAGGTGAAGCGGAAGGAGAGGGGTTTTATCAGCTCATGGCTGTGTTTAATCGGACACGGGTCACGGTGGCCGTCATCAATGTTGGGGTCGCCCAAGGCGGATTGGAGAAGGCTATTCAATATGCCAAGCAGAGAAAGCAGTTTGGGGTTCCCATTGGCAGTTTTCAAGGGATTCAGTTTAAATTAGCAGAAATGGCAAGCTGGATCGAAGCCGCGAGGACTCTTTGTTATAAGGCGGCCTCGATGGTAGACCGCGGGAAGATCGATCCAAAACTCATCTCCATGGCCAAGTGGTTTGCAGGAGAGGTGGGGGTCAAAGTCATCGATGAAGTGGTGCAGATCCATGGTGGGTATGGCTATTTAGGCGAATATGGAATTGAGCGACTTTACAGAGACGTCAAACTCGCGGAGATCGTCGAAGGAACGAAGGAGATTGAGAAGTTGATCATCGCCCGAGAGATTCTCGGGAGGATATAAAGGATCTTCTTTCTTTTGTCAGCACCGAGATAAGAATTATGGAAGAGAAGCATTTTGGTCCGGTCTGGTTTATTCCCGGAGAGAATCGAGGGAAGTATCCTTTTTGCCATTCTTTGTATATCGAAGGTGCGGGTATTCTCATCGATCCCGCTTCAGATCGAGAAAGGCTTATTCAACTGCGTGAGACTCAAGGGGTCAAAATGGTCTGGCTCAGCCATTGGCACGAAGATCACTTGATGCACCTTGACCTGTTCGATGACCTGCCATTGTGGATCTCAGAGAAGGACTCCTCTGCACTCTCCAGTTTAGAAATGTTTCTTGATTGTTATGGAATCGATTATCATGATTACCGCGAGTATTGGAGACAATTACTTAAGGAGGAGTTTCACTTCAAGTCCAGAAAACCAACGCAATTTCTCCAGGGCGGACAGGTCATCGATTTAGGGATCGTCACAGTCGAAGTCATCTCCACACCCGGACATACTCCTGGAAATCTCGCTTTCTTTTTTCGAGAGCCGAAAGTGCTTTTTATGGGAGACTACGATCTGGCTAAATTCGGTCCTTGGTATGGTGATCTGTACAGTAGCATCGAAGAGACGATCGATTCTGTTAACCTTCTTCGAAAAATACCGGCAAAAGTTTTTCTTACAAGTCATGAAACCGGAGTATTTTTAGGAAATCCGGGAAAACTTTGGGATGATTACTTAAACGTCATCTTTGACCGGGAGAATCGATTACTCGAATTTTTGAATGAACCAAGGACAATGGAAGAGATTGTGGAAGCGTGGATCATTTATGGCCGTTCACGGGAACCGAAAGCTTTTTTCGAGTTGGGCGAGCGGGGATTGATGAAAAAACACTTGGAACGGCTGATGAGGTCAGGGAGGGTTTTTCAGGAAGGAGATCGATACATAAAGAAAGCTGTTGAAAAATGTAGATCTGCAAAAGCGGCTGAAATAAGGATGAAAATCGAAAAAAACCTCTATGCCTATCTGTGGCAGAATCCTTACGAGAACAATTGCAACACTTATTTGATTCGTGGAGAAGTAACGGTTCTCATCGATCCGGGTCATTCCCGTCATGTTCCCAATCTCTTTCACCAGATGGAAGGAGATGGGATTTCTCCGGAAGAAATCAATCTCGTCATCCTGACCCATTCTCATCCAGACCATTTTGAAGGTCTCGAAGCCTTTATGAATAAACCGGTCAAGATCGCGATGAACCGAGAGGAAGAACGCTACCTTCTGGAGAGTGGGAAACTCCTCTTTGAGATGATGAGACAACCCCTGCCAGAATTTCGAATCGACTTCTATCTGAAGGAAGGAGAACTCCATTTGGGTAAAGAACTCTTTCATATCTACCAGACCCCAGGCCATTCCCCTGGTTCCCTTACAATCCATTGGCCGGAGAGGAAGATCCTCTTCACCGGTGATCTCGTTTTTTATGGCGGCATTGGAAGAACAGACTTTCTGGAAGGAAATTCCAAATTAATAAAGGAAAGTATTGAGAGGATGTCCCATTTGGATACGGAGGTCTTGCTTCCAGGCCATGGAGAGTTGGTGATGGGGAAGGAGAAGGTGCTTCAGAACTTCGAATTCATACGACAGAATTTTTATGCCTACCTATAAACTGTAAAAGTTGATGTTCCACTCCTCCCTCGATATACAATTCAAATGGAAATCTACTGTTTTAATTCGAGATTATAATATATCTTCCATATCGCACCCTTCAAGGAGGTGCGCATAGTGGCAAGAAATCCTCGCATCTGAGGGGGGCAAAGCACCCAATGCATCAGGGCATTTTGTTGCTCACTTTTCCTCTACGGACCCTTCACCCCTGCGAATGATTGTGATTGGATGCATCCCTGTTCGGCTTCTCTGCCACGTATTTCCGGTGAGCTCTCTGAACCTACCTTTCCTTCGTCCCAAACTGGTAAAAAAATACTGGTAAAAAAATACTTGACATTTATTTACTGTTGATATACTTTATTACCTAAAAAGAAACTTTTTTAGTCCTTGGAAATGGATGGGGCTGTAGATAACTATGTAATAATTAAGCATCTTATCCGAATTACCGATAAACAATTATAAAAAAGATATTTTAATGTTTACATATTGTTTTCTTAATAGGCAACTTCCATATGTGGAAACTTAAGAGTGATTTCAGAAAAAGATATCGGAAACAAAATAAAGGAACTTCGTAGTTTGGGGAGGAATGATGGACACATGGTCAGCACGCATCGAAGGGTTTCAGGCTAACCAATGTTGATGGACGCGGCTATGGCTAACGGTCTGCTTCGCATTCATCATGATGGTGTTCCACTACGGAAATCAGTATTCGTTTCGATGCGGAAATCACCGATGCCTTGGGACGTGCATTTGCCAAATGACAGAAAGGAAGTGAGGACGAGGACGGCGCGGCTTTCACTGGCCAATTCAGTTGACAGTACCACATTTGCCGAACCGCTGTGACAAAATCGATTGCCCGGCCATAGTCCCAGCGGTAACAGAGACCGGCCAAAGGAGGGACCATATGAATAGAATACCAGGTTTAAGTCACTTGTCGTCGTTATTCTGCTCCTCTTCCTCTGCACCCCGTCAGCCTTCTCCAAAGATACCGGAAGGACGGGTCCCGAAGCGCTTGGCATGTCGACGGAGCGCCTCAACAGGATCGATTCGGTCCTGAGTAGTGCAATCAAGGAACAGCGGATAAAAGGGGCCGTGGCTCTGGTAGCAAGAAACGGCAGGGTCGCCTATCAAAAGGCCTTCGGAGAAATGGATGAGGGGAAACCCATGAGGAACGACGCCATCTTCCGGATCTGTTCCATGACCAAGCCGGTTACGGCTGCCGCGGTGATGATGCTGTGGGAGAGGGGCCTTTTCACCCTCGACGACCCCATTGCAAACTACATCCCCGAATTCAAGGACATGAAGGTCCTGGTCATGGATAAGAACGAGGAGAAGGGATTCAGGCTCGACCCGGCCAAGAAGCCCATCACCATCCGCCAGCTCCTGTCTCACACCTCGGGCCTTACCTACGGTTTTTACGCCCGGCCCGTAATAGGTCAGTGCTACCTGGAAAACGATGTGTCCGATGGTTTCAGAATGACCAACGGGACCATCGGCGACGGCGTGAAGCGCCTGGCAAAATGCCCCCTCGTCTTTCAGCCGGGCGAAGGCTTTGAATACGGTCTTAGCTTTGACGTACTGGGCCGCTTTGTCGAAGTGGTATCGGGCATGCCGTTCGACAGGTTCCTTCAGAAGAATATCTTCGATCCCCTTAAGATGAAGGATACCAGTTTCTTTGTGCCATCGGAGAAGGTTGGACGCCTCGCTGCCTTGTATGAACCGTCGATGAAAGGCAGCCTCAGCAAGGTCGACAAAAGGGCCACCCGCGGCGTCATCACCGAAACTCAATCCCTTATCTACGATTCCCTTTACAGTTATGAGGGACCAAGAACCTACTTCTCGGGCGGTGCCGGTCTTCATACGACTGCTGCCGACTACGTGCGATTCGCCCAGATGCTCGCAAGCGGAGGGGCTTTCGAAGGTGCACGTCTCCTGAGTCCTGCCACTATCGATCTTATGGTTCAGAACCAGATAGGCGATTTCGCTATCGGATTTTTGGGAAAGGGAATGAAATACGGTCTTGGTCTGGGGATCTACGCTGACCCTGTTGCCTTGGGCAGCCCTGTGTCAAAGGGCTCCTACCAATGGGGTGGCACCTATAACACGCTGTTCTTTGTCGATCCTGTCCGCAATCTCACGGTCGTCCTCCTTACCCAGCTCTTTCCCAGGACGATTGCAGCGGATCTATTGAAGAAGATTGAGGTGCTTGCCGAGCAGGCAGTAGTGAGATAGGGATTGGGCCAGGTCCTGTTTCCTGCGTTTCGTCGACGGAAGCCCTTCGAGCGCAGAAAACAGGACCTGGTACCTCATTAGAGTAACATTGTCAAATACAAAACGCTGAAGATTGGTCGATAAATTGTCACAGTCATTTGGCGCTAAACAGCACAAAAGGGAGAAATAAATGGATTCAAAGACCATCTCGCGAAGAGCAATGCCCAGATCGTGGCTAAAATAGTGCGATTTGCCGAGGAGATGGGACGGAAAACAGCCACTCCGGAGAAAGCAGAAAACTGCTTCATCTCTAAGCGCCGGCACGGACTGAATTGCAGGGAAATCGTACAGTTAAAAAATTAGGCAAGAATTGCCGAAAACAGACGGAGATAAAGATGGCTTTGCTGGATGAGATAAAAAGCGTCGGGATTGTCGGTGCCGGACTCATGGGGCATGGTATTGCCCAGGTATTTGCTGTCTCCGGATATGATGTTCACATGTACGACAAAAATAAAGAGATCCTCTCTGGAAGCCTCGGTAGAATTGAAAACAATCTGAAGGATCTTTTGAATCTGGAGATGATTGAGGAAAAGGATATTCCGGTCTGTCTCAGCCGCATCTATCCGGAAGAGGATCTGGAGCCTTGCTTCAAATCGTGCCAGGTTGTTATTGAAGCGGTTGACGAGGATCTTGAACTGAAAAGAGTTGTCTTCTCCCTGCTTGAAAACGTCTGCTCACCCGAGACTATTTTATGCAGCAATACTTCCAGTATCCCCATTGGAAATATCAGCCGTGAATTAAGGCATAGTACCGTGTACTCGGGACCCACTTCTGGAATCCATCAAATGTAATGCCTTGCGTGGAGGTAATTAAAAGCCAGTATACGGACGACCAGGTCTTCGAAACGGCGGTATCCCTGTTGGGTAAAGTCGGTAAAAAACCTGTCAAGGTACCCAAGGATGTACCCGGTTTCCTGGGGAATCGTCTGCAACTGGCCCTACAGCGAGAGGCCCTATTTATGGTTGAAGAGGGCATTGCGGCACCCGAAGATATCGACGCGGTGGTAAGAAATGGTTTCGGCATGCGCCTGCCCTTTGCAGGACCTCTTGAGCTCATGGACTTGGCCAGTATTGATCTCGGATGCCGGGTGCAAAACATAATGTTTCCCGAACTGTCCTGTGGAAAATCAGCACCGGACATTATGAAAAGAATGGTTGAACGGGGGGATCTGGGAGTGAAGACCGGAAAGGGATTCTATGATTGGCCGGGTGAAAAAGCCGCTCAGAGGACCCGGTTTCGTGACGCGGGGCTTTACGCCCTGATACGGCTGGTAAAAGACCTCGAGAAAAGACAGGCATGATTCCTGGAAAATGCTAAGAGATTAGTGAGCTCCTCGTTGAATGAGGACTTGGTGACGGAAAATGCAGAGGTTTAGATGCAGCTCGATTTTGCGACTTTATTGATAATATGCCTTCACGGACTGGTATACGGGGTATTGATCTTCCTGGTGGCTTCAGGATTGAGTATTGTATTCGGCATGATGGGAGTCCTGAATCTGGCCCATGCTTCGTTTTATATGTTAGGCGCTTATATCGGTATCAGTGTATTTCAGCTTACAGGCAATTTCTGGCTGTCTTTGGTGATCGCGCCGATTCTGTCTGCCGGCGCAGGGTCTCTGACACAGCATTTTTTCCTTAAACCGCTTCGTCATGCCGGGCATCTTTTTGAGTTGATCATTACGGTCGGACTGAGTTTCGTGATCCTGGAAATTGTTAAATGGGTATGGGGGACAGAACCGCTTGCGGTGTCGGTCCCGGAAGCCTTGAACGGTGCCGTGCAAATCCTGGGTTTCACCTACCCTGTTTACCGTCTTTTTGTTTTTTTCTTCGGATTGGCGATACTTGCTGCTCTGGCCCTCATACTTTATAAAACCAGCCTCGGCATGATTGTGCGCGCCGCGATAACGCACCCGGTAATGGTCAGTGCGCTGGGAACCAATACTCCACTACTATTTAACATGGTTTTTGCTCTGGGGTGTGGATTGGCAGGCATCGCCGGAGTAATCGCCGGCCCCATACTGGGAATTTATCCCGGAATGGCATTATCTGTGGGGATGGATGTTTTTGTGGTCGTCGTGGTTGGCGGTCTGGGAAGCCTGCTCGGTGCCATAATTGCGTCTTTCATTATCGGTGAACTGCAATCCTTTGGAGTTTTCTTTTTCCCCGAGTTCAGCATCATTTTAATATTTTTGCTTATGGCAGTCGTCCTTTCTATCAGGCCGCAGGGTTTATTCGGCGAAAAGGGATAACTTATGAAAAAATCAGGGATGACTTTTCTATTGATTATAATCGCCCTCATTTTCTGTGTTCCCTGGTACATGGGAATCATTAAGATGCGGCTGATGACGGAAGTCTTGTACTATGGCCTTTTTTCAGTGAGCCTCGGCCTGGTCACCGGTTACGGGGGCAAGGTCAGTTTCGGTCATGCGGCCTATTTTGGCGTAGGGGCTTATACCACAGCCCTTGCCTTACTGCATATTCAGAATATGGGGGTTATATCCACTCTGATTTTGAGCGGATTGGTCGCGGGAATATTAGGCGCCTTTTTCAGTATTTTTTTGGTCAGAGTTTCCGGGACCTACTATGCCATGCTGACCATGGCGTTCGGACAACTGGTTTATGGTGTCGCCTTGAAATGGCGCAGCGTAACGAAGGGGGATGACGGACTTGGAGGTTTTACTGTTCCGCCTATTGACATTCCCTTTCTGGGCAGCATCGACCTTATTGAACCCTCCAATTTATACTGGTTCACCATGGCTGTTGTCGGGCTTCTTTATCTGGTGGTCTGGCATGTTACACGTACATCTCTGGGAGTCTCCATAATACTACTGCGTGAAAACGAGGAGCGGGCCAAATTTATCGGCCATAATACAAGCTCGACACGATTTATGCTGTTTACGATTTCAAGCGTTGTGGCAGGTGTTTCCGGCGGTCTTTTTGCCCTGTTTCAGGAATTCGTATCCACAGGTTCCTTGGATATCGTTAAATCTTTGGACTGCGTTATAATGCTGATGATCGGAGGAATGAACCATCTGTTAGGACCGTTGGCGGGCAGTTTGTTTATTGTGTTTGTCGGTGACTGGTTATCGGACCTGACGGTTGCCTGGGAGTTTTATATCGGCATAGTGTTCATTGCCATGATGCTGTTTTTTCGAGGCGGGCTTGTATCAATCATACAGGGTCTTGTGAACAATCTGAAGACTATCCGTGTAAGAAATGTGAGAAACCAGGAAGAGGTAAAGTCGTGAACGTGGTCCTGGAAGCCAGAAACATAACGCACAGTTTCAGTGGCTTACATGTACTTATGGGTGTGAATTTATCGGTTGAAAGAGGTGAACGTCACGCCATTCTAGGTCCTAACGGGGCGGGTAAAACCACCCTGTTCAATCTCATTACTGGCGGGTATAACCCGAGCTCCGGTGAAATATTTTTTGAAAAAATGAACGTAACCAAGAAGTCAATCCACGAGAGGGCACGTGAAGGCCTAGTGCGTTCTTTTCAAATCACCAACATTTTCCCCAAACTGACCGCTTTTGAGACCCTTCGCGCCTCCGTTCTGTCACGTCGCAATGTCCGGCTGAATTTTCTTCGCCATGTGAACAGAATGTCTGCGGTGAAAGAAGAGGTGGAGAGCCTTCTTGAACGATTGGGATTGCAGGATCAGAGAGAGACGTTCCTGCGGGAGAACTGGCTTACGGGCAACAGCGTGCCCTGGAGGTTGGTCTGGCGCTGGCCCTTTCCCCCAAGGTTCTTCTTCTGGACGAACCGACCGCCGGAATGACAAAGGATGAAACCGAAAAGATGGTGGAGCTTATCATAAGAGCTACGCAAAATATTACATTGGTAATTATTGAGCACGATATGAACGTGGTTTTTATGCTGGCGGACAGAATCTCGGTTTTACACTTCGGCCGCGTCTTAATCTGCGGAACCCAACAGGAGGTCAGAGGCAATCCCAGCGTTCAGGAGGCCTATTTGGGTGAGGAGATTGAGTCATGAGCCTATTGGTTGAGGGAATAGATGCCTACTACGGTAAAAGCAAGATACTGAGCGATGTAAGTCTGCAGGTTGATGAGGGTGAGGTTGTTGCCCTAATGGGTCGTAATGGCGTTGGAAAGACGACGACCCTGCGCACGATTATAGGGATTATCCCTCCCGGCAAAGGCAGCTTAATCTTGAATGAAAATGACATAACCGGCTTCAAGCCACACCAGATAGCACGTTTGGGAATTGGTTATGTTCCTGAAGAGAGGGCCATATTTCCCCGCCTGACCACTAGGGAGAACCTTTTAATGGGCAAGCGTGCCATGAAGGGGCGCGCCAGATCGGATGACTATTGGAATCTGGACCGCATCTATAATGTGTTTCCGGCGCTTCGGACTAGAAGTCATCTCAGGGGCATCGCCCTTTCAGGCGGTGAGCAGCAAATGCTGACCATAGCGCGAACACTGATGGGAAATCCCGCAATGATGCTGGTGGATGAACCTACGGAAGGTCTGGCTCCACTGGCACGGAAAAGTGTTGTAGACATTTTGAGGGAGATTCATCAACACAGTGTTTCGATTTTATTGGTTGAACAGAATATGCAAGTTGCTCTTCCCTGGCGCAACGGGGTTATTTAATGAGTAAAGGATGCATCGTTTATTCAGGCAGCAGCGAGGAGATACGCGAAAATGAGGAAGTAAGACGTAAGTACCTGGAAGTATGATCAACCCTCAATTCAACGTTTCAAGGAAAGGAGAACAAAATGGAAAACAGAATGTTTAAAAGGGTAATGATCCTGATCACGCTGATTGTAGGTATCGGACTGATCGGATCACCGTTAAAGGCCGCCGACACCTTTAAAATCGCCACATTCGAACCCATGTCCGGACCTTTTAAGTACCTGGGAGACCTTGGCGTTTCCTCTGTAGAGTTCCATGCCAGTAAATACAATGAAGAAGGAGGATTGCTGGGGAAGAAAATCGAGATTGTCCCTTACGATAGCCAGATGAAACCGGACGTTGCGGTAAAGATGGCGACCAAAGCACTCCTGGAGGATAAAGTGAATATTCTCTGCTCGCAGATCGGCTCCCATATCGCCCAGGCTTTAAGCCAACTCGCAAGAAAACATAAGGTGATATACGTTAATTGCGGTGCAGAGGCGGCCAGTTTGACCGGCGCGGATTGTAATCCTTACCATTTTCGTGTTTCGCTCAATACAAGCTCCCATTGCCAGGCACTGGCAGCGTTTCTGGTTGCTTCTTATCCGACATCAAAGAATCAACCGTATACACAGGACTATAATTTTGGGAGGGAGGCTCGGCCTGAATTTCAAGAACGCTCTGAAAGTATTTCTGGTCCCGACGTAGAAATAGCGGTCATGAAATTTATCATCCCCTGATGACCAAAGATTCTACCCCTTATAAACCAAGCTTAATGCACGCTAATGTTCCCTCGATATTTTCGTCTAACTTTCGATCCCGATCTGACTTACCTACTGAAACAGGGCGGAGAACCTGGGACTCCAAGGCAGATTATTAACATACTAGTTGAAGAACCATTTCTGTTGAGAGATGTGCAGCAAGACGGCAGTCGGTCATGTACAGGCGGATATAGGCAGTATGGCCAACCCGTCGTCGAGAACAACCAGGAGTTGCCTAAGAATTGAGCACAAAAATTACAAACGATGATTAAATCCAATAAAATTACATATACCAATGGCCGCAGCGCGGCTGCCTTTTCACTCTTACCTATATTCGAATGTGTTGGACAAGATTAAAAAACCAGGACCTTTGATACCAATCAGATTATCAAGGCTGGGAAGGACGAACTACACTGGCATGACCGGCGAGGTTGTCATGCGGCTGGAGACCAGGTCAACTGTAAGCCCAGTTCCAGTCGTTGAAATTATACCCAAAAGTGAAAACAACTGGATGCTCCTATCCCGCAGCAAGTTCCTAAAAATGATCCCCATTGATCAGTCCTCAGTCCCCCTGTCTGAAACTGGCTCTAACGGAAAGCTGGCGAGATGTAAACCCTTCGTCTTTAAATAGACAGGGGAAAAACCGAACCATATTTTCGGAGTTTGAAAGCCAGTCGGTCACCTCTATCAAAAGCATGGCCGACTGGCTCAGATCACACTGTTACAAGTGTTTTTATCAGGAGTTCATTTATGGGTTACAAGGTGAGAAATGTTTGTGTCATCGGTGCCCGCGCGACGTGCTGCCCGATGAAGCCGGTGCCTCCCGTCACGACCACGCGATCGAGGGGCGCGGGCACGCTCACCGCAGCTTCTTGGTGGTGGGCGCCACAGGCCAGATGTAGGGGTTCCGGCCGCGCACGTAGTAGTCCCAGGTCCCGAGCGCCTGCGCCAGGATCTCCATCAGGACGGCCACGGGCACGAAGAGCGCGCGCACGAGATGGTGCCGGACGTACAGCTTCAGGAAGCGCTTCTGCCGCCGCCGGGCGAGGCGCCGCAGCCGGCGGAGGTTGTTGCGGAGCTTGTCGGCGAGGTTCGAGCAGGATGACGTCGTACCGGTGCGAGGCCACCGAGTAGCCCTGCGTCCGCCGCAGATGCAGGTGCCCGGCGACGATGCGCCGCCGCTGCGTGAGGTAGTCGCGCAGGCTCTCGGGCCCGCGGTTGAAGACGATCGCGTCGCCGGCGTAGTGGATGAGCATAGCCGGCCCGGTGGACGATCGCCTCGATCGAGGCCTCGTCGACCGCGGTGTCGGTCGGTATCGACCGGACGAGCCCGCCGGAAAGCCACCATCTCGCCCAGTCTTCGGCTGGCCGAGGGCCAGGTTGTGGTGCATCCACCAGAAGACGTGCGCGGCGTAGCCCATGAAGTACCGACCGCGATTGACCGGGTACGGGCGGGCGCCGGTCATGCCCACCCTGGGGTCGGCGAACGGCTCGAGGAGCCGCTGCAGGGTGTCGCGCCTCGGCAGGGTGTCCGCGCTCTCGAGAACGAGCAGCTCGCCACGGGCCTCGGCCAGGAACAGGTTGACGGCCGAGGCCTTCCCCTCCCGCCGCTCCTGGACGACCAGCCGGATCCGGGGATCGGAGGCCGAGGACTCCCGCACGATGGCCTCGGTGCGGTCGGTGCAGCCGCTGGCCGACCACGATCACCTCGAGGAGGGTGAAGCCCGGGAGCTCTGTCGGCCCAGGGCCTCCAGCAGGTAGCCGACGTTGGCCTCCTCGTTGAAGGCCATGATCCCGACGCTGCAGGTGGGCCGGGGGCCGGCGATCCCGGGCTCACCGGACACGGTCAGCCTCCTCTTCGATCGGCCGCGTTGGGGGGACGACCTCGAGGAGCGGGCCCCTCGGCTCCAGGCGGTTGGGCGGCACGATGCCCGTCAGTTTTGTTCAAACCACCTGACAGTTTCTTTAATACCTGAAGCAAAAGGTATAGAGGGCAAGAAATCTGGAACAAATTTTTTGATTTTTGAATTCTAAAAACTGCACTTACCCCTTTATCACCTAAGAGACTGCCGACAGCTTCAGGAAAACAGCGAGAAATAAAGTCTGACTATCTTTCGATTTTAATTCTTTGTCTTTCGATTCTAATTCTTTATTTATATCAAAAATTAATTTTCTTGTATTTTCATCAAGCTGGATTTCATCGTAAATTTTTTGCACTTATAATAACCTCTAATCTCTTATTTTTTATAACTATATTATATCACAAAACCCTTTATATTACCAGCTTTTAAAGGGTTTTGTTTGTGTCAAGTAAAAGTGTGCAACTTTTCTATCTTTCCTGAAAACAATTTAATTTGACTTTTTAAACAGGCTAAACAGGCTTTGCTCCGTTAAAATTTATTTAGTAATACATCAAAAATATAATTACTTTTTTCTTTGCTTCAAAACCACACCAATTTAAAGTGGCAAGGTCCAACAAACTCCTTATATAGGCTTCTAATAGCCAATTTAACCCTACAAAAGCCCTCACACAGTTTTCTTTTTCTAACAAGCTCAAGCAAATTCATTTTAGCGATAAGTTAAACTATTAAAATCCTGTATATTAAAAATATTACGGATGGCTCGTCTACCATTTGTCATTTTGCAACCAGTGAAGGGAATAGTACCCCGTTGTAATGGATATATATTATTCTTAATTGATTTATCTATAATCCCTTTTGTGTTTGTTATTGTTTCTTTAAAACACTCTGCAAACCGTTCTGATAACCTACCTGATACTAGTGCAGCTATCTTATATTTAAAATCTCCACTCATTTTTAAAGCTATAATTCTTGCAAGATTACTAGCACCCTCTTCGCTCCAACTTTTTGCTCCCTTCATTCGCTTTGCAAATAGATCCACATTCTTTTCCATAGTACCTAGATTTCTGTATTCTAACCCTTGGGGTGGTGTGGGTATATCTAGTTCTTTTTTATCTTTGTAACTGATGATGCCATCTTCGTTATTTCTGATATAGGTTTCAAGGTTGTTTAGTTTTTTAATCTCACTAATAAGCCCACCACATTCATATCTCAATTTCTCTATTTTCTCGTACACCCTATCAAATTGACCAGTTTTAAGCCACCTTTTGATATGATATCTTGCTTTTTTATCAGATACATTTCTTACTATGCTTTGAGAAAGATGATATGGGTCAAGCTGAAAAACCCCTGTTTCTGGGTCATGAGCATGCTTAATCCATGCGGCCCCATCCCCATTTAAAATACGATATTTTATTTCATCCACATTATATTTAGTTGCAACCTTAGCCTCTCTTAGCTCTTGAAATTCACTAGGTTTATGATATCCAGCATAAACCATCTTGCCAATTGTTTTATATTCTTGCGAAGATGGGTACCTTGGAGCCCATCCTTCATAAGCTATGCCTATTTTTAGTTCTTTACGACCATTTCCCCTCTTCTTTCTACTTCTACCTTGCATGGATAACCAAACACCATCTGCTTCTTCAAAAAGAACAGGTACCTCTTTAGTGCCATTTAACTGGTGATTTTTATAAGCCTTAATTTCTTCATATTCAGCTTTCTTTTGCCTTTGCCCCGCAGTTTGAATTACATCCCAGACCCCCTGATGGCTTATTGTTTGGTTTGTTAACTCCGAAATAGTTTGAGCCACCTGACGGTAAGATTTTTGGCAGCTAAGTTCTAATATTTTTTCTGCTAAATTAGGAGATATCAACCCTATTGTTTCAAAACCAAGGAATTGGTCAAGTAAATACATATGCTGAACTTGACCATTTTCATCTGTTTTTCTATAAACATTTCTTTTTACAGTAACTTCACCCATTAAAGTTTTCAAAGTAGTTATTTTTTTACCTCCATGCCGTAATTCCTTTTTGTTTCTATTCTCGGCAAGCTGTTTGTCTGTTTGCTCAAGAAACTCTTGTAGAAAGCCTTTGGCTATTTTACAACCCATTTCAAAAAAAAATCTTTCTAAATCCTTGAATGTTATTTCTTTTTGATTTAAAATATTCATATCACGTCACCTCATTTGATGGTATTTTCAACTAATCAATATACAGGAAAGACGTGATTATGGGAAGGGGTTTTTTAACTTCTTCCCATATTTTTTTGAAAAATTGCATACTTTAATTTTACTCTAAAATCTAAGAGAATTATCTTCCATCGCTTTGCTTCCAGAATATGAAATCAGTTCTTGTCGTCAACCTTTTCATATGGCCTGTATTCCGTCTTGGTTTTCATCATGCCGTAAATAATCCTCACAAGCCGCCTTGCCACGCACACAAGCGCCTGTGGCTTGTTCTTGCCCTCTTTAACCTTCTGCTCAAAATACTCCCTGAATACCGGGTGTCTTGGCTTTCCTGACGCCGATACTGCTACCATCTGGATTGCGAGAAAGTGAAATATCGCATTTAATGCCCTGTTGCCATTCCTGCATCTTTGGTCTTTACCCTTTCCGGCAGAGCTGAATTGCACCGGTGCCAAGCCCATAAACCGAGCCAGCTTGTCTGAGTCAGGGAAGCGGTTAATATCCCCGATTTCAGATATTATCTGTGCTTCTGTAACAAGGTCAATTCCCGGCATTGTATGTAGCTTATAGCCTGTCAAAGGTATCAGCTTTCTTAGTTCATCGTCAATTTCGGCAATCAACTCCTTGTTGTGCCTGATATCCTTTACAATGTTTCTGACAATAAAATCCCTTTCGGGCTGATAGTCCTTTCTTGTGTCTCCATCCCTTTCAATCATGGATATAATCTCATGAATACGCTGTATTTTAAGTGCCTGATGCACCGGCTTTATTGTCTGATATATTTCTTCCGGTGTTGTGTTCCATATATACTCCGGTGACGGGTAGTTCTCCCAGAAACATAAGGCACTCTTGGAATCAATCATGGCAAAGAATTTCCTGTAAGATGGGTAACTGTAAGAAAGCTGGCTGTGGAGCTGGTTCTTGTTCATCACATTGCTCTTTACAATCAAATCCCGTCTTTTCACCATTTGCCGGATTGTCCAGAATATATCCTCATGCTTGGCATCCTGCAAAGTGTCTACCATATCCCTGAGTACCCTTGCCACACAATAGGCATCATAGGAGTCATCCTTGTAAATAATGGGGTTTGCAAGCCTTACAGCGCTTGTATAGGCAGGGTTAACGTGCTTGACTTCAAACTTCCTGCCCACCAGATAGGCAGCAAGGTTTCTGCCAAAGCCTCTGGTATCTTCAAGTCCGAATACAATTTCCTTTGTCCCGCAAATCTTCCTTACATCCTCAACGAATGCAGGAAATCTGGATGGTCTGTTTTCAAAGTTAATCTCACCCAGTTTATTCATCCAGCAATCAATAACAACTGCACAGTGGGTGTCCTTGTGCATATCAATTCCAACAAAGCAGGTGTTTCGTTTATGATAAATATTTATCCTCTCCTTTTTCCAATGTCTCCACCACTCATACCGGCAACCTCAATTTAAGAGCGTTAGATTCGATTAGGGACATTTCTTGTAAAGAAGTGTCCCTTAACCTTAATCCTCGCAAGGGAACGCCAACCTATCTATTCCTGATGTGACAAATTACGTGATTTCAGGCATCACGAGCCTTAGTTCAAATTTCTTAATGTTCTTTTACTGCTTCGCTTGGACACTAATTTCTTAATGCTTCTGACCAATAAATTTCTGTATTGATAACTGCTGCAACCTTTACAAAATCCTCTTTACTTGCCCCTTCTGTTTCAACAAAGCTTACGGCTGCAACCTACGCTTTTACGTTTCAGGGAGCAATACAGAGGCCTTTTTACTGGCTGCTAAACCTTCTTCCAGCCTTTTGCTTTTAGGCTTTCCTGTGTGTAATCATCCGGCCTGTAGTTCTCCAAGGTTTTTCTGCACTTGATGTTTTCGTACAGAATAGAATCCCCTTTGAGAACCAGCTTCTTTATCCAGCCGCTGGACAACGATTTTTCCCATACTTCACATTGAATACTGGTAAAATACAACTCCAGAGCCCTTTCAATAATGGCATTGGCACCAGACAAACCCTCTTGTTTGGCAAGTGCCTTGGCTTTATTCAATAAGGCTTCCTCTATGGTTGTGGTAATCTTTGCTCTCACACTTTCACCCCTTCCTACGGTTAAAGCCTTTATTCCGCAGTAACATTCATCACTCTGAACCGCTGATATAGCAAGTCAATTATGCTTTAGAATGCAGTATTTCATAGGTTTCGAGGGTTTAAAGCATTCCAGTGGGTAGGAGCACTACCCACTGTTAAATAGTCTGTTAAGCAGGAGCAGCACTTCCAATTTGCTCATTTTGGTTCACCCTAAGTATTGCTTAGCCTCAAATTGGGTTCTGTGGCAATGAAATAAGCATTCACTCATTTACCCTAAAACTGGATTCAATGGTGGCTTTGGCTCAAATTTCAGCAGACTATCTTGCTTCCAAAGCTACTGCCCATGAGAGTGTTGCTCCGTTTTTCGGTGTTATAGGTTTATCCCAGGTTCCCTGACCATCTACACGCACTATCACCCTGTAGTCGGTCATATCCTCCATCCAGCCGGGAACATTGGAGCGGTCAAGAGCAATCTCTTTCCTCATGCCTATGGCATACTGGCTAAGATCTGCAAGGATTAAATCTCCCTTAGCACCCAATGCGGGGCATTTCTCAGTGAATAAGACCTCCTTACCCAGAAGTGTGAATTTCCCGCTCTCTTCCCTGAATACCGGTATCTGAGCGCCACCGGTACCAATGGTGATAGTCATGGTAAGTAATTGTGGTATTACCGATGGATTGGCAAGCCATACCGCATTGGTAAAGCAGGACGGAGCAAGCCTTGAGAACATATTGACCACATTCTGATAGGTAATTGTGGCTGCTGCTTGAGAGTCCTCTTTATTTACAGTAATCAGTGCCGGGTCATTTATAATACCAAGAGGCTGACCTTCACCGGTTCCATTGATAAAGGCATAGTCCATGTACCAGCCCAAGCCTTTAATAAGTGCTCCTGCAAGCATTTCTTCAAAGGACATACCATCTGCAATGAGTTCATTGGATGCCTGTGAGAAGCAAGCCAGCTTCTTGGCTTTTAGCTGGATCAGCCTTAGCTTGGCTGTCTTTCGTGTGCCTGTCTGACCTTCCTCCAGCCATTCTCCTGAGATACCGCCGAATAGGTGATTGGTTCTGTCTGCTCCATCAAAGGCTGGTACTTTCTTTGTTTCACTTCCCATTGCCCATACCGTTGCTCTTGGACGGATGATTTCATTCTCCAGGGATTTATCCATCAGGAAGGCTCCGTATTCCTCCGGAACAGAATATCCGCCGAATTCAGGTATTCCTTCCACCATACTGGCATTTATCAGCCTGTTGTCGGCTCTTCCTGAGTGAAGTGTTCTCAGGAATTCATCCATGGAATGAAAACCATTGTTGCTGAGTTTTACTGTTTCATTGCCATAGAACATCCCTCTGAATGATTTTGATACGGCTTTTGTTACAGGAGTTTTTGATTCTTCAATAGGAAATACAGCTTTTTGTGGTGTAATTAGAATTGGCTCAGAGGTTCTGATATTTAATAATTCCTCGTCAATGCTTTCATTAATGCTCTTTATTTTGTCTGTGTAGCGATTAAACTGTCTCTCCTGTTCCTTTGTCAAACTTCCACCTGCTTTTTCCGCTTCGTGTAGAATTGCTTCTGCTTTTTCCACCAATTGCTTTTTCTCATGTACCAAATCTGCTATAAATCTCATGCTTAAATCCTCCATTTTCTTAATTATTTTTTTGTTAATATGGTCTGGGGTTAATACCCCGTTTGAATCTGCATTTTTTTACGCGGTGCTGCCAGCCCGTTGTCTTTATGCTTTGCTGTAGAGATATGACCTCCCCCTCCCCTCTGCATCAGGGTACTGAGATTTTACTGACGTACTGACTCTTACTGACTCTTTTTTCATAAATTTCACATAAGAAAAAATATATATAAAAATTTACGGAATTGACGTCAGAAGCCGTCAGTCGTCAGTAATCACAAAAGTATCCCCTCATCCGCAAGACCAATGCCATGCCAGTCCCTGCTGCCATTGGCTCCGCTGCGTTTGACAGCAAAGCCGCGCTCCGTCATTTTTGCATTGAACAGCTTTTGACCAAGAGGATAATCTCCATTCTCCCGGCACCATGTTTCGTAAGCGTACCTGATGCTTCTATTGGAGACTTTCCTGCCCTCCTCCACAATGCAGCATTCCTCAATGAATGATGAGAAGGTATCCATTTCCTCCCGGTAGCCTTCTGTAGCTGTTTTGACTTCATCAGGCATATTTAAGTCCTTCCTTCTGCCATAAAAGGCAGCCCTCTACTGCCCATGACAATATGCCGGGCAGCTCCTCTCTCAGCTTTGCCGGTAACTGCTTATCCTTTTTATCCTCGGGTATGGTAACGGTGAAAGGAATCAGCTTAATGCGCCTCCAAATGCTGTGACTGGTATCTCTTATGACAGGTCTGTGGTTTACTACGAGAAATGGGGTGAACTGTGGCTGGAAATCAAAGTATTCTCCATAAAGGAACCTTGCTGTAATTCTGTCTCCGCCTGTAAAGCTCTTAATCAATGCCTCAGAGAGCCTTTGTCCCTCATTTATTTCTATGGCAGTAACGAGCCTTGCTCCCTGAAGCCTTGCGATATCATTTCCTATCGCTTCTATTCTTTTAGCCATAAAGGTTTCGGACGGAGTATTTCTTGCATAATCTCCCAACAGGTCAGAGATGGTGTTTAGAAATGTGCTTTTTCCGTTTGCTCCTGTTCCATAAAGGACGAATAAGGCCTGCTCTGAAATATCTCCGCTTAATGACGAGCCTACAGCCTTTTGAAGGTACCTTACAAGCTCGTTGCTTCCTCCCGTAATGGTATTCAGAAATTCCATCCATCTGGGAGCCTTGCTGTCTGGTTTATATTCAACAGGACAGATTTTGCTCATATAGTACTCCCGCTTATGAGGAAGAAGTTCGCCTGTCTTTAGGTCTACCACACCATTCTTGCAGTTCAGCTTCCATATATCTGCATCAAGCTCATCTGGCATGATTATCAAGCCTTCAAGGTTTGAAGCCACATCGATCATGGCTTTAAGCCTGCCTGCGTTTTCAGACTGCATGGCATGGCGCACCAGTTCTTTTCTTGTAGCTTCATCCTCTATCCGACTTGCTTCTGTGAGCATATCTCTTGCTGTTTTTATAGCAAATTGCATAAGTTCTCCGGTTTCTTTCCTCCAGCAGCAGCCGTCATATACCAGCCAGTACTTGAAAGCCGGACAATACCTTAATGATTGAACCAAACCTGTCACGCAGCCTTTCTGCATTCCCGCTGTCTGTCCTGTGGTAATGCTTCTTCACCGGAGGATTTGGCTGGTATCGGCTGACACTGTGCGCTATCTTTCTAACTTCCGCTTCATCAAGCGGAGGATTGCACCTTGCGTTGTTTTCGGCAAGCAATGCCGCATAGATGCCCTCTTCTGTCATTCCTCTTGCTCTCATACTTCCGGCAAGGCTCGTCAGGGTACTGTTTCGGCTGCCTTCCTTAATCTCGGCTATAATACTGCTACCTTCAAAGGGTGTAAGCAATACTTCCACCCTTTCCATGAGCTTTAATAACCACTCCGGAGCTTCTGCCGGGGTTCTGTCAAAGGGAGAATGATCCTTTATCCATTCATACCGATTACCGCTTACATGAATGCTTGGAGCCACGACAATCAATCCACCTGTTGAACGGGTATCAAGACCCGGTGCAAACTTTGTTTTATTAGGAATGCTCCTGCCTTTAGGGTATTTAAAGACATAGTGCCGACCTCCACTTCCGGTAACAGCAGTAACCGTATCCGGAAGTTTTCCATGTGTTGCTTCAAGTGCCGATAGGGTTTCATCACCACCATCGTCCACATCAAGCACCAGCCAGCCGGATTTCTCACCTGTAGGAATGCCTATATTGGCATTGGGGGTTTTCGTCCACCATTTCCTTATTTGCTCAACATCAGCAGTGGAATTCTTGTACCAGCCGGTATATAGCGGATGCTTTCCCTTGCTGTCGCAATTGTTGCCCTTCTTGCAGGAGCAGGAGCCATCCTCACAAATCCAGTGCAAAGGCATAACTGGGATATTGGCTTCTGCATATTTTAATGCTGCGTCCATCATTGTCACTTTCAAATTCTCACCTCCTGTCGTGCTGAAAATAAATAGAGCCTGACAAATAGTTTTTAAGACTATCTGCCAGGCTCTATAGGTGAGTCATTTGCTCCCTTTGCGGCTCTGTGCCAGATTTATTCACTTTTTACCCCGCCTTTTTCTCCAGCTTTACTTCAAAAACCTTTCTGCATACCGGGCATTTGATTTCAACATCAGCGTAATCGGCATCAAATACTCTGTGATTGCAATGAGGACAGCGTACAATGTACTTTTTCTTACTCACCTGCCTTCACCTCCGGCTTCTTTAGCTTCATGAGTCTTGCCATCTTCATCATCACTGGCTCTAATATCTCTCCAACCATGTAATGAACCGTTGGTGAGTAATTCTCCTTTGTTTCGTCAAACAGCTTCGAAAGAAGGCCATATAGATTCTTTATTTCCTCGTCTGTTGCATTTGCGGTAGTGACTTCAATGAAAATCTTTGTACCGTCACGCTTGGCGATATGGTCGCTCACATACTTCTCCAGAGCGTATCTTGCTATGCTTGATGTGGTAACACTTGCTTCCGGCATTTGCGCTTGCAGTTCATCAATGATGGCATCCAATTCATCCGACTGCCTTTGTGTAAGCCTTACCCGTAGCATACTATCCTTTTCTGTAGACATCATTGCACCTCCTGTATTTCTTGTT